>NZ_CP076547.1:1285796-1928695 GCF_018889995.1 Subtercola sp. PAMC28395
TACGCCATACCGAAGAAGGATGACCCTGGTAATTACGATTCACACATGACAACGACCAAGGCCGATGGTTCGTATTCGCTCATGGGCCTTCAGGCTGATCGCTATTCGGTCATCTTCTCGGGCAGGGGAGACGCAGATGAATGGTACTTTTCCCAGATGCCGGGTTCCGATGCCTTCAATCGGGAAGGCGCGGGGCCGGTGAAGGTGGCTGTGGGTGAGAGCAAGACCGGCTTGGATGCCACTCTCACGGCGGGCGCTATCGTGAACGCGCCCGTGAGCTGTCTCACCTGCCTTAGTTCGGGTACGGTTCGCGTCTCCCTCGATATTCTGAATCCCTCCACGAAACTCTGGGTGCGCGCTTCGGGCGATTTGTTCACAGCAGACGTCGCGAGATTCACCGATCTGTACCCCGGTGCCTACCGAGCGACGTTCCACTATGAAGGGCCAGAGGCATACGACGATGTGACCGTCGCTCCGTTCGCGCTGACGGAGGGCCAAAGTTACGACCTGCCCTATGTGAACCTGACGCAGAAACCGGTAGCGGCCGCCGGCGTTTCAGCACCCGTTCGGGCATTCATCACGGCCTTGTACTACGACTATCTTGCTCGCCGGCCGTCGACCGCTGAGGTCGCGTTCTGGGGCGCGCAGCTGGCGCACGGCTCGGGGTCGGGCGTGATCGCCAACGCGTTCGCCCAGAGCGACGAATATCGACTGGACTGCATCGATGCGGCGTACAAGAAGGCACTCGGCCGGGCGCCGGACCCAGGAGGGCGTCAATTCTGGCTCGACCGGATGCACAAGGGGCTCTCCACAACCGACGACATCCTGAAGTCGTTCTACGCATCGGAGGAGCTCGCTCATCGTCGAGGGACCTGGAGCTGGGTGTCGGCCCTGTACCAGTTCATCCTGGGGCGGTACTCAACATCAGGCGACGATACGAACTGGATCGCTGCGGGGCGGGCGTATGCGCAGGCGCACGGCGAAGCGGGCAACAGTTATGCCGATGGCGCGGATGCCTATTGGGTGGTCGACCAGATCTACGAATCCCGGGAGGCCGCAACCGACAGAGTGCGGGACATGTATGACCAGTACCTCGGTCGTCATTGGCCCGGGGACTCGGAGCTGGGGTTCTGGGCGCCGCTCGACCAGCGGTACGGTGACTCGATCGTGCGCGGAGGCTTCACGGGGAGTGCGGAGTATTACGGGCGGGCGTCGTTGCGGTTCGCCGGAAATTAGAGAACTGCGGTCTCTTGGCGTTTGACCGTATCTGGAGTCGACCGTACTGGAGTCGAACGTATCTGTAGTTGACGTATCTCTAGTTGACGTATCCGTAGTTGACAAACCTGTAGTTTGAACGCATGGGGTCGGTTGTCTCGCTCGTCGCGCTGGGTGTGCGTTTTGCCGTGGAGCTCGAGGGTGTGAGTGCGAGCGAACTCGGGCAGTTCGTGGAGTCGTGGAAGTGGTGCGGGGCCGCACTGAGCGAGTTGCCTGAGGTCGCGGGGGTGCGTGCGGGTGAGGGTGCGCCGGCGGGTGAGGGTGCGCCTGAAGGGGTGGCGATCATCCGGGCTCGCGTTTTGTCAGGGGCTGTTGGCTCTGCGAGCGAGCCGCCTCGTCGGGGCGAGGGTGAGGGTGCGGTCGAGAGTGCCGAGAGTGTGAGCCAGCCGCCGCCGGATGTGGTGGCGGCGAACTATCGGGCGCTCGCCGACAATCTTTCGGGGCGGATCACGCGCGAAGCGATCGATGCACGCAGGGGTGACCTGCTGATGCTGCATGCGGGCGGAGTTGTCGACCGGGCGACGGGCAATGTGATTGCGTTCATCGGGCCGTCGGGGCGCGGAAAGACGACGGCGTCGATCGCGTTGGGGCGGGTGTTCGGGTATGTGACCGACGAGACGTTGGCGATCATGGATGATCTGACGGTGTTGCCCTACGGCAAGCCGCTCTCGGTGAAGCTCCCGCCGCCGGAGCTGTGGAAGGACCAGGTCTCGCCGAGCGAGCTGGGGCTGAATCGGCCGCCGGACGGGGTGGCGCTGCAGCTGGTGGGGGTGGTGATGCTCGACCGGGTGGCAAGTGGCGCGGGCGCGGGCGTGGGTGTTGCTGGCGAGAGTGATTTTGAAGAGGGTGCTGTTGCGGAGGGTGCTGGCGGCGAGGGGGGTGTCGGCGAGGGGGAGTTGCCGAGCATCCGGAGCGTGGGGCTGACCGAGTCGATCGGGGAGCTGGTGCCGCAGATCAGTTATCTGCCGGAGCGGGAGCGGCCGTTGCGGCGGTTGGCCGAGGTTTTTGAGGCGTGCGGCGGGCTGAAGCAGGTGCGGTATCGGGAGGCGACGACGCTGGTACCGCTGTTCGCGCGGTTGTTCGAGGAGGCGGCTGGGCGGCTGGACGTTGGGGGGCCCAGGGCGGCGCAGAGTGGCGTGCAGGGGGACGATGCGGTCGCGGGCGATCTGGGCCATGGTGAGCAGTTGGCTGGGACGGATGCGGCGCCGGGATATCTCACTGTGGCGCTCGACGTGCTGCGCGACGGGGAGTCGTTGATCGTGCTGAGTGGCACGACTGTGCGGGTGTTGGCGGGGATCGCTCCGGTGATTGTCGAAGCGGCAGTGGTGCCCCGCACGGAGGTGGAGCTCATCGATGCGGTGGTCGCCATGCACGGGGTGCCGTCGGATGAGGAGGGTGCTGCGGAATCCCTGGTGCGCGCTGCCGTCGCGGAACTGGTTGATGCGGGCCTGCTCGCGGTAGTTTGAACGCGGTAGTTTGAACGCATGAACCCGACAACGGCATCGGCCGCGACGAGAAAGCGGTTGTGATGACAGGCTTGGGCGGCGGGTCGGGCGACGGGTTGGGCGAGGGGTTGGGCGAGGAATCAGCGACGCGGGCGCCCGAGGCGGACGATCTGGCTGCGGGTGCTGCGGGTGCTGCGGGTTCAGCGGGTGCAGCGGGTGGCGCGGGTGCTGCTGGCGGAGGGGGTGGTGCGCGGGGGAAGCGGGCGGGCATCCGGCGCATCACGGGGAGCTTCTGGTTCAACGTTGTCGCGGCGTTTGTGGTGCTGGCTCTGGTGCAGGCGTTCGTGGTCAAGCTGTACTACGTGCCTTCGGGGTCGATGCAGCAGACGCTGGCGATCGGCGACCGGATTCTTGTGGACCGGGTGAGCCTCGATTTCGGGGATCCGCACGCGGGTGATGTGGTGGTGTTCACGGCGTCTGACCTGTGGGGGGAGAAGGCTGCCGCGCCGTCGAATCCGCTGGTGTATGCGGTGAAGTGGCTGGGCGGGGTGTTCGGGGTTGGGCAGAGTCTCGACCACACCCTGGTGAAGCGGGTGATTGCGGGGCCGGGGCAGACGGTGTCGTGTTGCGACAAGCAGGGGCACCTCCTGGTCGACGGAAAGCCGATCGACGAGCCGTATGTGTTTCAGGATTTTGAGTTTCAGGCGGGGTCGCTGGATTGCTCGACGGTGCCGGCGTCGCAGCGATGTTTCGGCGAGGTGACGGTGCCTGAGGGGGAGTACTTCGTGCTCGGCGATCATCGCTCGAACTCGAACGATTCGATTGCGGGGTGCCGGGGGCGTGACCCGGCGGTGCCGGTGTCAGTGCCTGGGGGGGCGGATGACGCGTGCCTCAAGATGGTCGGGCGCGCAGACGTGGTCGGCCGGGCGTTCGTGGTGGTGTTGCCGCCAGGACACTGGGGTGGGCTGTAGGGCGCTGAGCTTCAGAGGCAGACGGCTGCGCTTTGGAGCGGCGCGCAGTCTGCCTTTCAGCTGGTGTGAGCGTGTGTGTGTGTCAGCGGGAGTGCATCAGTGCGATCGTGGCAAGGGCGACGGCGGCAGCGGCGACGACGATCAGAATCGTGATGGTGATAATGCGGCGGCGTCGGGCGCGAACGAACTGGCGGCGGTTGCGGTCGGTGAGATGCGACGTGGGCGAGGTCTGCGCGCGCCCTGTTGATGGCCCCGACTCGATGGGAACGCCTGAGTCACTGGTCTCGACCGCGTGTGCCGAAAGCGGTTCGGTGATGCTGTTCTCTGTCACGATGAAGTTGCCCTATCCCCCAGTAGCCCTCGAAGCGGCTACTCACTGAGCGCCTGAGGCGCTGTGAGCGTCATGATCCCCGACCCTCACGATCATGACGATATCGTGGAGATCGATGCGAATCCTGCAAGAATTCGTCGTCAAATGCCCCCACTTCGGGGGTAATTTGAGCCGAATGCCGTGAGTTTGCGGCGTGTCTGTACAAATCCTCATGGATCTGAATGAAACCCGTGAAACTCGCTGGCACAGATAGTCGAGTGTGCACATCTTCTGTAGGGTGATGTCGCGCACGGAGAGGATGACGGTAGATACCTGTGACCGACCTCATTCTCTCGATCAACATCGTCGACGGCCCAGCCGTGGTGGCGCTCGTTGTGCTGAGCCTGGGGCTTGCCGGGTACCTGCTCGCTCGCCGGCCCACCCCGGTGTGGGTTCTCACGGCTCTGGTGGGGCTTCTGGCAGGAGCGGCGGTCGCGTTGGTGACGGTGTTTCTCACCGAGAAGGTGTTCGACCTGTTCGGCGTCGGCTTCTCGACTACGACCATCACGTGGATCGTATTAACCTTTGCGGGCATCGGCCTGGCGATTGTGAACCTGTGGCGCTCGCGATGGTGGCGCAAGGTCGTTGCGGGAGTGGCAATCCTAATTTTTGCGCTCACGGGCACGGTCGGGGTGAATTCGAGCATCGGGCTGACCAAGACGGTGGGTGCGTTGCTCGGCATCGGCACAGAGAAGCCGCTGGTCGTGCCGACAGGGCTCCCCACCACACCGCACCCGACCGGCACGTCCTCGCACACCGCGGCGCCGTCGACCGTGCCGCTCTACCAGTCGTGGACGCCGCCAGCCGACATGCCGAGCGTCGGCACGGTGGGTACGATCGACATTCCGAACACGAACTCGGGGTTCGTGGCACGCAAGGCGCTGGCGTACCTGCCACCGGCGGCACTGGTTCAGGGTGCGCCGGCACTGCCGGTGATCATCCAGTTGAATGGCTCGCCTGGCAGCCCGGGGCTGGATGACCCGAAGAGCATTCTCGACCAGATGGCGTCGGCCAACAAAGGCCTGGCTCCGATTGTGATCAACCCCGACCAGCTCGGTGACCCGTCGAAGGACCCGCTCTGCCTCGATGCGACGAGCGACAAGGTCGAGACGTACATCATGAACGACGTGGTGCCGTATGTGCGCACGCACTTCAATGTGCTGCAGGACCCGAAGAGCTGGGCGTTCGTGGGGTTCTCGAATGGCGGCGAGTGTGCGGCGTATTTCGGGGCGAAGTACCCGAATGTTTTCGGCAATGTCGTGGACATCTCGGGCGACCAGTACCAGGCGATCGGGGACAACGGGGCGGCTCAGAAGTACTTCGGCGGGGATGCCGCGGCATACAAGGCGGCGTGGCCTCAGAACATTCTGGCGTCGGGGGCGCACGCATACCCTGACACGCTGGGGGTGTTCACGGCGGGGTCTGACGACCAGGAGATCAATGCGGGGGTGCGCACGGTGTTCGCGGCGGCGAAGGCGGCTGGGTGGAAGGCGTCGTTCACCGAGATTCCGAACGCGGGGCACGACGGGCCGGCGCTCGACATCGGGTTGCAGACGGGGTACAACGCGCTGTACCCGCGGTGGGGGCTGGCGGCGTCGACGGGCTGAGCGTGGTCGACTATTTTGGGGTCGCGGCGGTTCGAGTGGGTGGGGGCATTCGTGTGGGCGGGAGTAGATGAGTGGGCGGGAAGATACACGCCGGCACCCCACTCGAGTTTCGAATGACGGTCGTGTTTCGTTTGCGCAGAACTCGGTGGCGATCTTCTCCAGTCTGAGGCCCCGGATCTGTTCGGCGATGCCGGTTTGGGAGAGTTCGAAATGCCGAGAGAGGCTGCGCGCGCTCACGCCGAGTTCGTCGGCGGCGACGGCTGTATCGAGGTTCGGCCGGCCGAGGTTTCGGCGAATGATGTCACGGGCGCGATCGGCAAGCATGCCTGAGTCAGATTCGCGGCGGGCATTCGGCCCGAACCTCTGGTTTTACTCAGGTTTGGCGAATCTTCGGCTGAGGTCTCGTGACGAGCGTGCAGCGTTCTCATACTCTCGGATGAGCGGCGATCTGTGTCAGCGTTTTGACTGGCGCGGGACGGCCGCTTTTTCGTGAACTAGAGAGTTGTTCGTGAACGAGAGAATAGAGGGTAGGTCCGCGTGGTGAAGAAGTATCAGGCAGGGTGGCGCGTCGTCGCCGTTGCTGTCTCCGCTTCTGTCGCGGTCACCGGGGCGCTCGCCCTGTCGGGATTGCTCTCGGCTCCGGCCGCAAGCGCGGCCACTGTGACGTCAGGTGTGACGTCAGGTGTGTCGTCAGCTGCATCGCAGGCCGTGACGCCGACCCCCACTGCCACGCCAACCCCCACTGCCACGCCGAAGCCCACCGTCGCGCCAACACCTACTCCAACCCCGACGCCTGCCCCGGTCATCCCACCGATCACCGGGTGGCTGCACACCGACGGCGCGACCATCAAGAATGCCAGCAACCAGGTCGTCACCATCAAGGCGGCCGCATGGTTCGGCATGGAGACCACCACCTGCGCCCCGCAGGGACTCTGGTCGATCAGCCTCGACTCCGGCCTCGCGCAGATCAAGTCGATGGGTTTCAACACCATTCGCCTGCCGTTCTCGAACGAGTGCCTGGCCTCGAAGACCCTCGGGTCGATCAACTACTGGGTGAACCCCACGCTGCAGGGCAAGACTCCCTTGCAGGTGATGGATGCGGTGGTCGCCCGCGCGAAGGTCTACGGCCTCAACGTCATCCTCGATCAGCACCGGCCCGACTCTGCCGCACAATCGGCCCTGTGGTACACCTCGGCATACCCCGAGACGAAGTGGCTCTCGGACTGGGCGATGCTCGCCAAGCGTTATGCCGCCGAGCCGACCGTCATCGGTGTCGACCTTCACAACGAGCCTCACGGAACGGCGTGCTGGGGCTGCGGCGTGGCGGCGACCGACTGGCAGGCGGCGGCGACCCGCGGTGGCAACGTTGTACTTGCGGCCAACCCGAACCTGCTCGTGCTCGTCGAGGGCATCGACAAGCAGGCCGACGGCAGCGCGACCTGGTGGGGTGGTGGGCTCAGCGGAGTCGCCACGAAGCCGGTCAAGCTCACCGTGGGCAACCGGGTCGTCTACTCACCGCACGACTACCCCTCCACAGTCCAGGCCCAGACGTGGTTCTCCGCAGCCAACTACCCCGCGAATCTGCCTGCGCTGTGGGAGAAGAACTGGGGTTACATCGCGACCCAGAAGATCGCGCCGGTGCTTCTCGGCGAGTTCGGTACGAAGCTCGTGACTGCCAGCGACAAGGCATGGATGAGTTCGATCGTCACCTACCTTGCGGCCAAGGGCATGAGCTTCGCGTACTGGTCGTTCAACCCGAACAGCGCCGACACCGGCGGGCTGGTCACCGACGACTGGATGACGCCGCAGGCGGCGAAGTTGCTCGCCCTCAAGCCGCTCATCGGTGCAGGGATTGTGGTGCCGGTGCAGCCGCCGCCTACTCCGACACCTACTCCGACGCCAACTGTGACGCCCACCCCGAAGCCGACTGTGACTCCGACTCCAACTCCCACTCAAACCCCGGCGCCCAAGCCGCCCGTCACCCCAACGCCGGCTCCAACGCCCACTCCGAAACCCACAGTCACGCCAACGCCGACGCCGACGCCAACGCCGGCGCCAAAGCCGACGATCACGCCGGCCCCGACGCCGAAGCCGACGATCACGCCAGCCCCGACGCCCAAGCCGTAGCCGTAGCCGTCGCCGTCGCCAGCGATCACCCCGACGCTGCCAACGACGCCATAGTCGATGATCACCCTGGCGCCCAAGCGGTAGCCGGCGGTCGCGCCCTGGCCACACCCAGCATGCGAGCTTCTACGGTTCGTAGAATGGGCAGATGGTTCTGAAATTCCGGTCCCGCGTGAGTAAGGCGTTGATTTTTGCACTCTCTGCTGCGGGCTTCCTTGCGGTGGTGATGGCGATCGCTCCAGCTGGTGCGGCCAGCGCTCACGATTACGTTGTGAGCAGTTCGCCGACCGCCGACTCGACCGTCACGCAGCCGGTCGGCTCGGTGAGCGTCACCTTCAATGACCTTGTGCTCGACCTCGCGGGTGACGGGTCGAGTTCGGTTATGGAGGTGACCGGCCCCGATGGAGGATCCACTCACTTCGAGACCGGGTGTGCGAGCATCCTGGGCCGGGTGGTGAGCGCGCCAGTGGCGTTGGGGGCGGCAGGAAGGTACCAAGTGAGTTGGCAGGTGGTGTCGAGTGACGGGCATCCGGTGTCGGGGTCGTTCGGGTTCACCTACAGCCCGGCGGCAGGCAGTGCAGCTGGCGACGGTTCTGGAGCGGCTGGAAACGACACTGCGGCGAGCGGTACTCCCTCTGCGAGTGCTGTTCCTTCTGCGAGCAGTGTTCCCTCTGCGAGTGCTGTCCCTTCTGCAGGGAGCGCGACCGCGCCGGCGTGCGGGTCGGCAGGGGGATCCTCCGGAGCGCCGGTGACGGCTTTGCCGAGTGCAGGTGCGAGTGGTGCGTCGTCGAGCGGTGGCCTGAGCATCGACCCGTGGGTGATTCTCGTCATCGCGGGGGCAATCGTGCTGCTCGCTGTCGGTGGGGTCGTGGTGATCCTGGTCGTCTCGCGGAGAGCTGCGCGCGACACCGGCGGTGATGACAAGTAGTTGGTGAGTGCGAGCAATCCGACGGGACGGGCACGCCGAATACACACTGGCGCGGGTCGTCGGCGGTCTCCAACTGCGATGGATCCTCCAGCGGCTCGCGTTGTCTCACCGGGCGTTCTCTGCGGCTTCTACCCCTCGCCGTGGAGATCGCCCGGTTTCTCTGGTCTGACCCCTCGAAAGTTCATTTCGCGACAGAGAGCGTCATTTTGCGCCAAATCTGAGAGAGATCGCATCCAGCAGACTCGCCACGCCGCTCAATATGTAAGTACCCAATGAAACCGGTGCACCCGGCTTTCGAGTCGGCTACGGTTGGCTGCAGCAGGGTTGCTTTCGGCATCGTAGCCCTTTCGAGCATCCCTGAACCGTTTTCACAAGTGGGGGTGCGTGACATGGCGAACAAGAGACGTCGAAAGCTCGTGGTGCTGCCGGAGCTGGTCGAGCAGGGGCCGATCCTGGTGAAGACCGACGATGACATCGACGGGGTGAAGCGTATCGCCGAACTGCAGCAGACGTTCGGCGACAACATCCGGGCGCGAATCGTGCCGGGGGTCGTCGGCAGACGCAAGGTTCTCCATGTGGTGCTTCGCTACACCTCCTATCGGGCGGTCGCCGGTGAACTGGATGATCGGCTCACCAGAGACATCGGTCGCCGTGTGCGCTGGCTTGCCCTCTGGAATCGCGTGCCCAGCTGTGACGCTCTCATCGACACCGACCCTGATTCGCCGAACTACCTGAGTGTGTGGTTGAACCCGGCACGCGAGGGCAACGTGCGCCAGCAGAGCGAGATCGTCAGCAACTGACGGGTGCTGGGTGCTGGTTGCCGCTTGCCGCTTGAATTGCAGTTTGCAGTTTGCAGTTCGCAGATTGCGGCCGGCAGCTTGCGCGAAATTCGAAGATATGTTCGAATGAGGTATGCGTTGGAGCGGGCAGGAACTGGGTGCGACAGATGATTCCGCGCTGCCTGGGCTCGCTCGGCTGAACAATCTGGTCCGAAGCGTGCAGACGCCGGAATTCGCGGGTATGACGTTTCACGAGGTTCTCGCGAAGTCGGCTATCAACAAGGTCCCTGGGCAGAGCACGATGCCGTTCGGTTACACGATCAATCCGTACCGCGGGTGCAGTCACGCGTGCACCTACTGTTTCGCACGACCCACGCACACCTACCTCGACCTCGACGCCGGCACCGATTTCGACAGCCAGATCATCGTGAAGGTGAACGTGGCCGAGGTGCTCACGCGTGAGCTCCAGAAGCCGTCGTGGGGCAGGCATCCAGTCGCCCTGGGCACGAACACCGACCCGTACCAGAGGGCCGAAGGGCGTTACTCGCTGATGCCGGGAATCATCTCCGCGCTCGCGGAGTCGGGTACGCCGTTCTCGATTCTCACCAAGGGCACTCTGCTTCGTCGCGACCTGGCGCTGCTGGCAGCGGCAGCCGAGGTGGTGCCGGTCGACATCGCCATGTCGATCGCGGTGTTCGATGAAGAACTGCAGCAGTCGGTTGAGCCGGGCACGCCGACGGCGAAGGCGCGGCTCGCCACGGTGAAAGCTGTTCGCGACGCTGGGTTGAACTGCTCGGTGTTCATGATGCCGATCCTTCCGCACCTCACCGACACCACGACGCACCTTGATGCGGCGCTGGCCGCCATCACCGAGGCCGGGGCGACGAACGTGATCTACTCGGCCCTGCACCTGAGGCCGGGGGTGAAACCGTGGTTCATGCAGTGGCTGGGGCGCGAGCATCCGGAGCTCGTCGAGTCGTATCGGTCGATGTACTTCGGTGCCGCGTCGTACGCGCCGAAGGAGTACCGAAAGTGGTTGGCCGCACGGATTCGGCCGCTGATGGCCAGACACCGCATTTCGGTGGGGGAGGAAGACGAGGTCACCGGTGGTGTGCGGTCGTCGGCGCTGGATCCTGCATTGGCGCGAGGGCCAGCCATGGTGAGGAGTCACGAGTCGGTTCGGGAGCAGGCTTCGATTCAGCACCTGAAGCCGAACAGCAACCCGGCGGCCACATCGCGGCTGACCGCCAGCGGCGTTGCTCGGCACGTCGATGCGTCACAGTCGCTCTTCTGAGATGTCGCAGCCCAGTGCAGTGTCGCGCACGCCGGCGGTCGTCTTCACCAGAGGCCGTAGGGTTTAACCGTGGCAAAACTCTACTTTCGGTACGGCGCGATGAACAGCGGCAAGAGCACGGCCCTGCTGCAGGCCGCGTTCAACTACGAAGAGCGCGGGCACCGGGTGCTCATCGCCAAGCCGGCGACCGACACGAAGGGCGACCGGCAGGTCGTCTCGCGACTCGGCGTGACGCGAGACGTGGATTTTCTGGTCTCTCCCGACGATTCTCTCTTCGAGGCGTTCCAGCAGCACCGCGATGAAACGCATGGCGTGCGGCACAGAGACGTCATCACTGACGAACCCGGCGCTGTGAGCAGTGACGTGAGCAGTGACGTGAGCAGTGACGTGAGCTGCCTCCTCATCGACGAGGCGCAGTTCCTCACGCGAGACCAGGTGGATGATGCGCTCCGCATCGCCCTGATCGAGAGCGTGCCCGTGCTGGCCTACGGCATCCGCACCGATTTCCTCACCAGCGCGTTTCCCGGCAGCGCCCGCCTGCTCGAGGTGGCACACAGCCTCGAAGAGCTCAAGACGATCTGCCGGTGCGGTCGCAAGGCGATCTTCAACCCGCGGCTCGTCAACGGCCGATTCGTCTTCGACGGCGACCAGGTCGCGATCGACGGCGATGCTGTCACGTACGAATCCCTCTGCGGGGTCTGCTACCTCGAGGAGAGCAACGGCCTGCTGGGCGCAGCCCACCGCGACTGAGCTCCGGTGATCGCGACTGAGCTCCGGTGATCGCGACTGAGCGCCGCTGATCGGGGCTGGCTCCCCGCCGCTGCCGACTGCCTCCCTGACCGCACCCTGAGACATTCCCCGGGTTCTCTGCGGTGGCGCTCAGGTGCGCAACGTAGCGTCGTGAGGGGTGGCGGAGACAAACTCACTCTCCTGCACTGACCCAGCCCGACAGTCCTGCCAGACAGTCCTGCCCGACAGTCCTGGCGGGCTGACCTGCCAGACAGACCTGCGAGACAGACTCGCCCGCGTACCAGAGATCGGTTGTATGCCCGAAAGAAGACTGCCCGAAAGCAACAGCCCCAGGCGAAAGAGCTTGAGGCGAGACAGCTGGAGGCGAAACGGTTGGAGGCGAAACGACTCCGAAAGCAAGCACAGGTCGCCCGGCAAGCCGGGGGCCATCGCGGGCTTCATCGGCGCCAGCGTCATCGCCGGAGTCCTCGTGACCGCGATCGTGACACCGGCCGTTGCCGTCACCGGGGTCGCGGTCGACAGCACGCTGGGGCTGTTCGAGAACCTGCCGAGTTACATCAAGCCCGACACGCTCTCGCAGACCTCGAGCATCTACTCGCAGAACGCTGACGGCTCGCAGACCCTGCTCGCCTCCTTCTACGACCAGGACCGCCAGGAGGTCGGCTGGAACGACATCTCGCAGAACTTCAAAGACGCCATCGTCTCGACCGAAGACCCGCGTTTCTACGTGCACGGGGGCATGGATGTGCAGTCCACGACCAGGGCGCTCTTCGCCAATCTGCTGTCGGGAGGGATCACCTCGGGCGCATCCACCATCTCGCAGCAGTACGTTAAGAACATTCTGGTGCAGCGCGCCGAGGCGATCAGCGACCCCGCCCAGGAGGCCGCGGCCT
The DNA here is from genome assembly GCF_018889995.1 of Subtercola sp. PAMC28395. NCBI lineage: Bacteria > Bacillati > Actinomycetota > Actinomycetes > Micrococcales > Microbacteriaceae > Subtercola > Subtercola sp. PAMC28395. The sequence continues at coordinate 1,298,233 of NZ_CP076547.1, forward strand.
ACGCCGATGCGACCGCGACCACACCTGACCGCAAACTCAAAGAGATGAAGCTCTCGATCGGTCTCGAGAAGGAGTACAGCAAGAACGACATTCTGCTCGGGTACATGAACATTGCACTGTTCGGGGGTCGGGTGTACGGCATCCAGGCCGCTTCGCAGTACTACTTCGGGGTGAATGCCAATGCGCTCACCATTCCGCAGGCCGCCAGCCTCGCCGCCATGGTCAACGAACCCGAGGGCTTGCGCATCGATGTGCCGGCCAACATCGACGCCAACAAGGCCCGCCGCGACAAAGACGTTCTGGCTTCGATGCTCAAAGAGCACGCCATCACCCAGGCACAGTTCGACGATGCGGTGGCCACGCCCGTGACGCCGAACATCACCGAACCGTCGACAGGGTGCCAGACGGCCACGAACGGCGCCGGCTTCTTCTGCGACTACGTGAAAGACATCATTCTGAACGACCCGACCTTCGGTGCGACGGCGGATGATCGATCCAACGCTTTGAACCGAGGCGGCTACAGGATCGTGACCACACTCGACCCCACGCTGCAGGCGGCGGCGAACCAGTCGATGAGCGACTATGTGCCCTCGTCGATGTCGAGCGTGGATATCGGCGGAGCGTTCGTGACCGTTCAGCCCGGCACCGGCAAGGTGCTGGCGATGGCGCAGAACAAGACATACAGCCAGGATCCGTCGGCCGACCCCGCCACGAATACGGCGATCAACTACAGCACGGATGCCGCCTACGGAGGTTCGACCGGTTTTCAGAACGGGTCGACGAGCAAACTGTTCGTGCTGCTCGACTGGTTGAAGACCGGGCATTCGCTCGGTGACATCGTCAACGGTGCCAACAAACAGACGTTCACGTCGAAGAACATCACGAACAGCTGCGGTGACCCCGTCGGGACCTACACCGCCGGAAACGATGCCGGCGAGGTGGGCGGTAACGCCCCGGTGCTGACCCAGTTCGAGGACTCTGTGAACAACGCCTTCCTCAACATGGCGACGAAGCTCGACCTGTGCGACATCAATGCCATCGCGAAGGGGTTCGGGATGCAGCGTGCCGACGGCAAAGCGATGGACACCGGCCTCTATGCCACGGTTCTGGGCGGCAATGAAGTGTCGCCGCTGACCATGGCGGCGGCCTACGCCGGTGTCGCGAACAACGGCGCGTACTGCACGCCGGTCGCGATCTCGAGCATCACGGATTCGACGGGGGCCGCTGTCGCGGTGCCGCAGAGCTCGTGCACGCAGGTGGTCGACCCGAAGATCGCGCAGGCTGCGCTCTATGCGATGCAGGGCGTCATCCAGAGCGGTACCGCGACTGCCGCGAACCCGGCAGACGGCACGGCCCACTTCGGCAAGACGGGCACCACCGACTCCGAGAAGGACGTGTGGCTGGTCGGAGGTACATCGAAGGTCGTCTCCGCGTCATGGGTGGGAAACGTCACCGGCAATGTGTCGATACGCCAGACGACGGTGACGGGCGGGAACGGTGTCAAGGTCGGCAGTGGACTCTCGAGGCTGTACCTGTGGAAGGAGTTCTACAAGGGCACGGCCGACGCGCAGGGCGGGAGCAGCTTCCCTGCGCCGGATTCGAGCATGACGCGTAACTCCGGGAAGGCGCCCACGCCCACGCCCACGCCAACCGCGACGCCTACGCCGTCTCCTTCATCGTCCGGCGGGACGGGGAGCGGCGCGACGACTCCAGCCCCTGGCCCCACCTCGACACCGACGCCGACGCCCTCACCAGCGGTGACGCTGCCCGGTGTGGTGCCGCCCGCAGGGTGAGTCCGGCCCCTCGGGGAGCCGCTGGCGCCGAAGTGAGCCCCGTATGCCGGTCTCATTGTGTCGCAGTGGCCTCGCAACGCGACGTGGGTTGCGTCGGGGTAACAGGATTTGACTCCCCACCGCTCCTCCAGACGCCGCAGGCGGCGCCCGGAGCCTCTCGCGGCGTGGGCCCACGAGCAGCTTCGCGTCCGGATACGCCGGGAAATGCAAAAAGGGCCACCCTGTGGGCGACCCTTTTTGCATTTGTCGGGGTAACAGGATTTGAACCTGCGACCTCGTCGTCCCGAACGACGCGCGCTACCAAGCTGCGCCATACCCCGATCGGTGCCCTGGCGGCCGAGACCGCCCTGAACAACCTACTTATAATAGCCGACTTTCGCGGGGCATCCGTTCATCTGGCCGGATTCGACCAGATTGCAGGTGAGCACACAGCCGAGGTGGCGCTCAGGGTTTGGCCGTGAGAGTCAGCAGGGTGGCCTCGGGGAGGCAGGCGAAGCGTACGGGGGCGTAGATCGACGTTCCGAGGCCCGCAGAGACGTTAAGAAAGGCCCTGCGACGGCCGCGAGCCCAGGTGCTCAGGCCCTTGACCTGCTTGCGGGGAATGTCGCAGTTGGTGACGAGGGCACCGAAGCCGGGAACGCAGACCTGGCCGCCGTGGGTATGCCCGGCGAACATGACCTCGGCACCGTGGACGAGGAACGCGTTGAGTACGCGCTGGTACGGGGCGTGGGCGACGCCGATGACGAGGGTGTTGCGCTCTTCGAGTGCTTCTTCGTCTGGGGCGTTCTCGGCCTCTGTCTCGCGGAGGGAATCGAGGGCACCCGAGACGGATTCGAGCTTGTCGTAGTGGCGGTGCGGGTCGTCGACACCGAAGAACTCGATGTGCGTTCCGTTGATGTCGATTGCCGCCGCGGCGTTGTTGAGGTCTTTCCAGCCGAGGGCGGCGAAGATGCCGTGTTCACGCTCGAGGTCGAGGGCGACCGGTGCGGTATTCGTCTTCGAGGGGCCGAGAAAGTACTTCAATGGGTTCTTGAAGCCGGGCGCCCAGTAGTCGTTCGATCCGTTGACGAAGACACCGGGAATGCCCCTCAGAGGCTCCAGCGTACGCTCGAGTGCCGCGTACGCCTCGATGTGGCCGAGGTTGTCGCCGGTGTCGACGATGAGATCAGGTTTCAGTGCGGCGAGCGAGCGTACCCACTCCTGCTTGCCCGCCTGCCAGGGGGCCAGGTGCAGGTCGGAGAGATGCAGCACCCTGATGGGCTTCGAGCCGGGTGCGAGCACCGGGGCTGAGACCCGGCGCAGGGTGAAGAGCTGGCGTTCGACCAGCGTGCCCCAGGCGAACGCGGCTGCTCCGGCGGCCGCCCCGACTGCGAGAGTCGTTGCGGCCGCACGGCCGAAGTGAGATGTCACGCGCGGTAGAGCCCTACTTCTTCGGGCAGACGACGAGCGCAACCGTGGTCGCCGACTTGTTGACGAGCCCGGCTCCAGGGCTCTGGCTCACCACGGTGTCTGGCGTACACTTCGGGTCGGTGCTCGCTGTTGTCGTGACGTTCCACCCGTTGAGGGCAGACGCGGCGGCCGCCAGGGATTGGTCGGTTGTATCGGGCAGCGCGCTCAGTTTGCCGTTGCTCGTGTACATCGTGACGTTCGAGCCCTTGGTGATGCTGGTGCCGGCCGGTGGGTCGGTTCGGGCGATCTGGCCCGCTGGCTTGTCTGAGTCGACCTGACCACCGTCTGCCGTCACGAAGCCGGCTGCGGTGAGTTTCGCATCGGCTGCATCGACCGAGAGTCCGGATACATCAGGAATCGTGACCGAGGCACCGACGGTGAGGTTGCGGTCAGGCGTCGGGAAGCCGTCGCCGCCGTACGCATCGGCGGTGTTCTTGTAGAAGTCGCGCCACATCAGCAGCCTCGACTGGCCGCTGTTGACGCCGCCGCTGCCGGGGCCGTAGATGGTGGTGTGCCGGATCGACACGTGCCCGCTCACGTTGGCCGTCATCGAGGCGGTCACCAGTTTGGTCGTGCCGCCGACGAGCCAGACGCTCTCTTCGTTGTCGGTGGTTCCCGTCTTTCCTGCGTGGGAGACACCGTCACGCGGGTTCGCGGGCGTCGCCGTTCCGCTCTGGATTACGCCCTGCATCGCGTAGTTCGCCGCAGTTGCGATCTTCGGGTCGATGGCCTGGGTGCACGTGGTCTGCGGCACAGCAACGGGGGCGCCCGAGGCATCGGTGATGCTGTCGATGGCGACGGGGGTGCAGAACTTGCCCTGGTTGATGACGCCGGCGTAGGCGGCAGCCATCGTCAGCGGAGCGATCTCATTCGTTCCGAGGACTGCGGTGATGTTGGTCTGCAGCGGCGTGTTGTCTGCGCGGTGCACGCCGAGCGAGGTTGCGACGTCGCGGATGGCACAGGCGTCGAGCTGCTGCGACATGGCGATGAACGCGTTGTTCACCGACTCCTCGAACTGGGTCAGCACGCTTGCGCGACCGCCCGCTTCTCCGGCATCGTTCTGCGGTGAATACGAGCCACCGGTTGTGCCCTCGCAGTTCTTGAAGCTCGCCATGTTGAATTTCTGCCCGTTGCCGCCGTTGACGATGTCACCGAGCGAGTGCCCTGCCTGCAGCCAGGCGATGAGGGTGAACAGCTTGTAGGTCGATCCGACCTGGAAACCAGTCGAGCCGCCGTACGCGGCGTCGGTCGAGTAGTTCACCGAGGTGGCGTCGGCGGGAGCATCCGGAGCTTCAGAGAAGTTCTTGTTCTGGGCCATGGAGGTGACGCGGCCCGTGCCGGGCTCAACGGTGACGAGCGAACTGCCCAGGTCGAGGGCTGAACCGCTGTAGGGGATGTAGTACTTCGTCGTGTCGTCGGCAGACTTCTGCAGGTTCATGTCGAGGGTCGTGTAGATCTTGTAGCCGCCGGTGGTGAGGTTCTTCTCACGGATGTCTGCAGTTTCGCCGAAGATCTTGTCTTGCTCGATGATCTTCTTCACATAGTCGCAGAAGAAGCCGGCGCCGCTGATGGCCGTCTGGCAGCCGGTGGAGGGCTCGGTGATGTGGGGCTCAACGGGCGTTGCGACGGCGTCGTCGAACTGCTGCTGGGTGATGGTGTGCTCTTTGAGCATGGAGGCGAGAACGTCTTTGTCGCGCCGGGCCTTGTTGAAGTCGATGTTCTCGGGGATGTCGATGCGCAGCGCTTCGGGCTCGTTCACCGTGGCGATGAGGCTGGCGGCCTGGGGGAGCGTGAGCTGGTTTGCGCCGACGCCGAAGTAGTACTCCGACGCTGCCTGGATACCGTACACACGGCCGCCGAACAGCGAGATGTTCAGGTAGCCGAGCAGGATGTCGTCTTTGCTGTATTCCTTCTCGAGCCCGATCGCGAGCTTCATCTCTTTGAGCTTGCGGTCGAAGGTTGTCGCCGTGGCCTCGGCGTAGGCAGCCTTCTCCTGGTCGGGGTCACTGATGGCCTCGGCGCGCTGCACGAGAATGTTCTTGACGTATTGCTGCGAGATCGTCGACGCGCCACTCTGGATGCCGCCCGAGATGAAGTTGCCGACGAGCGCACGGGTGGTCGACTGCACATCGATGCCGCCGTGCACATAGAAACGGGGGTCTTCGGTGGAGACCAGGGCGTCTTTCACGTACTGCGAGATGTCGTTCCAGCCGACGGTCTGGCGGTTCTGAACGTAGAACGACGCGAGCAGCACGTTCGAGCCGTCCTGGTTCTTGCCGTAGAGGCTGGAAGTCTGCGAGAGAGCGTCGGGCTTGATGTAGCTCGGCAGGTTCTCGAACACGCTGATGGTGCTGTTGGCGGCGAGGCCGGTGACGGCGAGGGCGGGCGTCACCATGGCGGTGATGAGGACGCCAGCGATTGCGCTGATGCCCACAACACCGAGGAGAGCTCCGACCGCGCCACTAACCTTACGTTTCGGGGCAGACATAAGATCGAGCCTAAGTGACAAACCTGATAAAGAGCCAAAGGAGCACCGCGTGACTACGTGGGAGTACGTGACCACACCGCTGATGATTCACAACACCGCTGCGATTCTGAACAATTGGGGGTCAGATGGCTGGGAGCTCGTGCAGATCGTCACCAATGAACAGGGTGGAATCGTCGCCTACATGAAGCGCCCGCTGCAGGGCTCGGAGCCTGCGGCGGCCGCCGCTTCTGCTGCTGCCGCTGCGGGGTCATGGAACAGCGAGCCCGGTGCGGGCGCTGGTGCCGAGGGCGCACAGTGAGCGAGTCGCTGAGCGAGCCGCTGAGCGAGCCGCCGAGTGAGCCGCTGGGCGAGCCGCTGGGCGAGCCGCTCGGGATGATCGAGAAACGCCTCGCCGAACTGGGCATCGCTCTTCCCACCGTTTCGGCTCCCGCCGGCGCCTATGTTCCTGCGGTGATCTCGGGCAACCTGGTGTTCACTGCCGGGCAGCTGCCCTTCGTCGGCGGACTGCTCAGCCAGACCGGCAAGGTGGGCGAGCCCGGCGTCGTCGACGGTGTGGGCAACGCTGTGGGCAACGCTGAGGGCAACGGCGTGGGCAACACTGCGGGTGACGGCGGTGGGGCATCCGGTCTCGTATCGCCGTCTCAGGCGAAGGCCTTCGCGCAGCTCAGCGCCCTCAACGCTCTTGCAGCCGTGAAGAGCGTGCTGGGTTCACTCGACCGCGTGACCCAGGTCGTCAAGGTGACCGGATTTGTCGCCAGCGACCCGTCGTTCACGGGGCAGCCGGGTGTCATCAACGGGGCGTCCGAGTTTCTGGTCGATGTGTTCGGTGAGGCCGGCGTGCACGCGCGATCGGCCGTCGGCGTGGCCGTGTTGCCACTCGATTCGCCGGTCGAGGTGGAGATCATCGTCTCGTTCGAGTAGTAGGGCACGCGTCGAGAGGGCCGGCTGCGGCGGGCGAGCTGATGCCTGCCCGCAGCAGCCCGCCCGCAGTGGCCGCGCTAACCGACCGTTCCGCTGATGATGTTCATCACCTGCGTGTCGGCGAGCGTGGTGGTGTCGCCGATCTCCCGGCCCTCCGCCACGTCGCGCAGCAGGCGGCGCATGATCTTGCCTGAGCGGGTTTTCGGCAGCTCGGCCACGATGAAGACCTGCTTCGGCCGGGCGATGGCGCCGATCTGCGTGGCGACGTGGGCGCGAAGCTCTGCGGCCAGACTTTCGACGGTCTCGGCAACTGCCTCGGCAACGAACTCGGCCACGACCTCGTCGAGAATCCCGTCGGCCAGGGCGTTCGCTGCCCCCGGCTCGTCGTCGTCATCCTCGATTTCGCGCACGATCACGAACGCGACCACCGCCTGGCCGGTGGTCTCATCTGCCGCGCCGACCACAGCGGCCTCGGCCACCCGTGGGTGCGAGACCAACGATGACTCGATCTCAGCGGTCGACAGGCGGTGGCCCGACACGTTCATCACGTCGTCGACGCGGCCGAGCAGCCAGATGTCACCGTCGCGGTCGAGCCGGGCACCGTCGCCAGCGAAGTACTTGCCGGGGAACGTGCTCCAGTACGTCTCGACGAAGCGGTCGGGGTCGCCCCAGATCCCGCGCAGCATCGCCGGCCACGGCTCGGAGACGACGAGCAGGCCACCGGAGTTCTTCGGCACGGGGGTGCCCTGATCATCCAGAACCTCGATGTGGATGCCCGGCACGGCCACCTGCGCCGACCCCGGCTTCAGTGTGGTCACCCCGGGTAGCGCCGAAACCATGATCGCCCCTGTCTCGGTCTGCCACCAGGTGTCGACCACGGGAGTCGTGCCGCCACCGATCACGTCGCGGTACCAGACCCACGCCTCGGGGTTGATCGGCTCGCCGACCGAACCGAGCAGGCGCAGGCTGGTGAGGTCGAACTGGGCCGGAATGTGGTGCCCGAGCTTCATGAAGGTGCGGATGGCCGTCGGTGCGGTGTAGAGAATGGTGACGCCGTACTTCTGGATGATCTCCCACCAGCGGCCCGGGTGCGGAGCGTCTGGCGTGCCTTCGTAGATCACCTGGGTGGTGCCGTTGGCGAGCGGGCCGTAGACGACGTAGCTGTGCCCGGTGATCCAGCCGACGTCGGCCGTCGACCAGTAGACGTCGGTCTCCGGGTGGAGGTCGAAGATGTTCTTGTGGGTGAAGGCGGCCTGCGTGAGGTAGCCGCCGCTGGTGTGGAGGATTCCTTTCGGTTTGCCGGTCGTGCCGCTCGTGTAGAGGATGAACAGCGGGTTCTCCGCGGGGAAGGGCTGGGCTTCGTGCTCGGGGCTCGCGGCGTCGACCTGGTCGTGCCACCAGAGGTCTCGGCCGTGAACCCACGCTACGTCGTTGTTGCCGCGCTTCACCACGAGCACATGCTCGACGGTGGAGGGATTCTCGGGCCCACCGATTGTGAGGGAGGCGTCTACGGCGGGTTTGAGCGCCGAGACCTTGCCTTTGCGCCAGCCGCCGTCGGCGGTGATGACCAGTTTGGCGCTGGCGTCGTCGATTCGGGCGCGAAGGCTCTCTGCGCTGAATCCGCCGAAGATGACCGAGTGCACGGCGCCGAGGCGCGCGACGGCCAGCATCGAGATGACGGCCTCAGGAATCATCGGAAGATAGATCGCGACCCGGTCGCCCCTACCGATGCCGAGACCGGCAAGGACGTTCGCCGCCTTCTTCACCTCGACCGTGAGCTCGGCGTACGTGAAGGTCTTGCTGTCGCCGGGTTCACCCTCCCAGTTCAGCGCGACACGGTCGCCGTTGCCTGCCTCGACGTGGCGGTCGAGGCAGTTGTACGCCACGTTGAGCTCGCCGTCGTCGAACCATTTCGCGAACGGCGGGTTGCTCCAGTCGAGCGTGCGGGTGAACGGCGTATGCCAGTGCAGCAACTCGCGCGCCTGCTCGCCCCAGAACGCAGGGCGGTCACCGGATGCCCGGTCGTAGAGGTCTGCGCCCGCCACCGCATTGGCCCGAAATTCCTCTGACGGCGCGAACCTCCGCGTCTCGTGAAGAAGATTGTCGATGCTGTTGCTCATGGTGCTCCTTTGCTCCGTGGTGTGTGCGCTGCTCTAACTCCCTGGCAGGTCGTCAGTCCAGGGAGAGCACCCTCTCAATTCTGCGACCTCGGGCGTTGCGGCACGCTGCAGTGAGTTGCAGTGTCGTTCGAGGGGTCCAACCGCGGTGCCGATCGAGGTGCCGATGGCGTCGTCTGCCCCGTTGTTCACCCAGAAGGATGCTAGTCGGTGTGCGTGCCGAACGAATTGGACATGGGCGCAGGAATTCTTGCTGAGAATTTCCCGATACGGTTTGCGCTTGTGTTTCCGGTAGGTAAACTCTTTCCTACCAAGTCGATTCTGATTTGGATGCAACGCAATACTGATTCCCCCCAATCATGCGTTGCTACGGCGGCACCTTTTCCCCCAAATGGTGCCGCCCCCTTCATTTAACCGCCAGGTAGGCATCTGGCCGCCAGGTCGGCATCTGGCCCCAGGTCTGGCCTGATGCCCGCCAGGTAGGCCCTGGCAGTCGGTTGCTGGCAGACATGCGTGCATGGGCTCGGGCGTCTCATCTCCTCCCCAGCCCGGCGCCTTGCCTGGTTGACCACAGAGGAACGTCGCCTGGCCTGCTGTCTGGCAGCCGTTTCCTAGGCTCCCGCTATGAACCAGTTCCTGGATGCCGTTTCACCGTTCCCCGTCGTCGGAGGGCGACCCGATCTTCCGACTGCCAGATACGTGGCCCGGCGGCGGCTCAGCGGCGGCGAATCAGCTGTGGTGCGGCGTGTCCCGGAGTCGGCGACCGCCCACGTACAGCTGCCTCCGTCGAGTTCCGAGGAGATCGGGCGAGGAGAGACGGCGACCGAGAGCACCGCACCTCCACCACGCACGGGATCAGCCGACTTCGGCCCACTCGCCCGCTTCCTCAACGATGAGTCCGTGACCGACATCTTCATCAACGGGCCGAACGACCTTTGGATCGATCGTGGCTCTGGTCTCAGCAGGGACGAGTCGTGGTCGTGCCCGGGTGAAGCGGAGCTCCGCCAGCTGGCCGTGCGGTTGATCGCGTTGGGAGGCCGCCACATAGACGAGTCGACTCCCTGCGTCGATACCCGGCTGCACGACGGCATCCGCGTGCACGCGGTCCTGCCACCAGTTGCACCCCGGGGCACCGTCATCTCGTTGAGGGTCCCCTCCGTTGCCCGCCTCCGAATTCCGGACCTGTTCCATTCGGGCTTCTTCGATGCAGCTGTAGCAGAGTGCGGCATCCCAGCGTCATCTGCACCGTCATCTGCACAGTCATCGGCACCGTCATCTGCACAGTTGAGGCACTTCGTTGAGGAGTGCGTGGGCAGGCGCTCGAACATCCTGATCTCTGGCGCGGGAGGCTCGGGCAAGACAACGTTCCTTGCAGCGCTTCTGGCCGAGGCGCCACCGCACGAACGAATCGTGGCGATCGAAGACGTCGCAGAACTTCGGGTCGAGCACGAACATTTCGTCGCCCTCGAAGCGAGGCAGAGCAATGTCGAAGGGGCTGGCGGCATCGGTCTTGACCGCCTCCTCCGTGAGGCACTGAGAATGCGCCCTGACCGTCTTGTGCTGGGCGAATGCCGGGGGGCAGAGGTTCGCGAATTGTTCTCCGCTCTCAATACGGGTCACGATGGAGGTGCCGGTACCCTGCACGCCAATTCCCTCGCCGACGTGCCCGCCCGGCTCGAGGCGCTCGGCTCGCTCGCCGGTCTCACTCCTGAGGCTCTTGCCCGCCAGGCGATGAGCGCGATCCAGGTCGTCTTCCACCTGCAGAGATCGAACGGCAATCGTCGACTCGCTGAGGTCGGTCACTTCGAACTCGATGCCCACGACCGCCTCGTCATCGTGCGCGAGCAAATCGGCACGGCCACTCTCTCACCGGATCAGCCTGGGCGTGCGTCTCCGGTTTCGCGTCGGATCGACTGGGGGCGTCCCGCTCGCGTGCACGGGCTGGGGGTGGGCCACGAACGGAGTGCACTGAAGGCAGGGCGCCATGCGTGACCGCGTGGGCGACAGCATGGGCGACAGCGGGGCGACGATAGGGGCGACAGCGTGAGCGACAGTAGGGGAGCCAGCGCGCCTGACCCACACGGTCGCTGGCTCCGCTCGCGTGAAACTCTCGGCAGGCGTCATCCACCGCCACTCCGCCAGCATCGAAGCTGGAAGACGACCCGACGAAGCACGCACGTCGACGAGGTCGCCGCGATAACGCAGCGGCTCGCCGTTCTGGTGGAGGCAGGAATTTCGCCCACCGGCGCCTGGCACTACCTTGCGGGCACCGCGTCCGCAGATGGATCCCGAGTGGCGTCACCCCAGTGGCACCCGACGTCCGCCAGGCCCGCCCGTGCACGAAGCACCGATGCAGTTCTTGCGACAGTGGCGAGCGCGCTCGAGAGAGGCAGTGCCCTCGACCTTGCGATCGCTGCTGCAGCGCGAGCCTGTGATCCGCGCACGCGCCAAGCGTGGTCAGCAGTCGCGGCGGCCTGGTCTGTGGCGACGGTGAGCGGAGCCCCGGTCAGTGTGTGCCTCCGGCACTTCGCTGCCGCCCTGGTCGAACTCGGCGACATCCAGCGTGCGATCGACGTCGCGCTCTCCGCTCCCGTGTTGAGTGCGCGGCTCATGTCGGCGCTGCCGATCCTCGGGTTGGCACTGGGCACTGTTCTCGGCTTCGACACGGTGTCCACGCTCGTGACCACCCTGCCAGGTCTCATCTGTCTCGGAGCTGGCGCAGGGCTGCTCGCGGTCTCGCACTGGTGGAACTCGGCCCTCGTTTCGTCGGCAATGCCCTCCCTCGCTTTCCCGGGAATCACCCTCGAACTCACGTCTGTCGCTCTCAGTGGGGGAGTATCACTGGATCGCGCAGGCCGAATCGTGGCCGAAGCACTGGCCATGAACCGTCTCGAAGACCCGGGTGGGCAGGGCCGATTGGATGATGTTCTCGACCTCTCCCGCCGAGCCGGGGTTCCGGCGGCCGAACTCCTGCGCGCTGAGGGGGCCCAAGCCCGCCGCGCCGCACTGGCACTGAGCCAGGCTCGGGCGGCATCTCTCGGGGTTCGGCTGACGGTGCCCATGGGGGTCTGCGTGCTGCCGGCCTTCATGCTGTTGGGCGTCGCTCCGCTCGTGCTCAGCGTCATCGCTACGACACTCGGAAGCCCATCGAGCTGAGTTCCCCGTGATCCTGCACCAAGCCGTCGACGGTCTCGTACGGTCTCCTCCCCAATCGCGTTCTCCGTCATCCCTCCACAGATCGTGGGAAATGCCCTCTGTCAGTGGATTCTGAAACGGACGATTGACACACCAACCAACACGCCAGCCACCCCGACCGCAACACAACCCGTACGCAGCACCTCTCTTCACCACACACCCCATTCACAACACATCCATTCACCACACGCCCCATTCACAGCACAGACCGGAGATCTCCTCATGACGCGACTGAGAACCATAACCAGCCATTCACTCAGGGCCGCTCGAGCCCGTATCAACGCCCTGAAGTCGGCCCTTGCTGACGAGACTGGCTCCGTCACGGCCGAATACGCCATAGCGACGATGGCGGCCGTGGGCTTCGCAGGCCTGCTCGTCGTCATTCTGAGGGGTGATGAAGTACGCGGAATGCTCACGGAGATGATCCACCATGCGCTCACCGTCGCCGGTTGACCCGTCGTCGACTCGCCGCACGTCGCCTTCTTCGATGTGCAGGCGTCTCCGGGCAGCAGTGGGCCGAGACGAGGGAACCATCACGGCAGAGTTCGCGCTGACCCTCCCGGCCGCGGTGCTGGTGCTGGTGCTCGCGCTCGGTGCCCTGCAGGCGGGAAATCTCCGCCTCCGGTTGGTCGATGCAGCATCGATTGCGGCACGAAGTCTTGGCAGGGACGAGTCGCCGGCCTACGCTGACGCATCCGTGACGAAACTGGTCGGCGCGCATTCCCTCCAGACGACTACCGAGGGCGACTTCATCTGCGCAACCGTTTCAGCGCCCGTGGCCCTGGGTCCGACAGAACTTGGCTTTGATGTCGTCGCCAGGTCGTGCGCGATGGGCGGGGGTAGATGATGGCCGGGCACTATCGCGAATGGAGCCGCCCGGCGAGGCTGTGGTCGTTGCTGCGCGATGACCGTGGATCGGGCTCCGTGATCACCCTCGCCGTCATCGCCGTACTGATGGCGGTTGTCGGCCTGGTGCTCGCCGTGTCGACCGCGCTCAGCGAGAAAGGGCAACTCCGTGCCGACGCGGAATCCGCCGCGCTCGCAGCAGCAGACACGGAATCGGGTGCGGTGGGTGGCTATCCCTGCGAGAACGCGGCAAGAGCCGCCGAGCTCGGCGGTAGTGAACTGACGGAGTGTACGGTCGAGGGCGTCGCCGCGAAGGTGGAGGTGACCAGAACCATCTGGGGAGTATCGGTCACTGTGCGCGCCAGGGCCGGACCACCACCGGGGTGATGGGCCGGTCGGTCAGTGGAAGACCGCCTGCACAAATCGATAGTCCACTGCACTCGGCTGGCGGCTGTGTGAGTCGTCGGCTCCGAACTCGATGCTGCCTCCGCGGATATAGAGGTATTCCTTCGCCTCTGAATTCGTGGGGATCGTCAATCTGGGCTGCGGATCGCCTTCCACAGTGAAGTCCGTGCGGATGGTCTTGCCCTCGAGTGGCCCGTCGGTGAGCTTCGCTGTATAGGTCGAAGCGTTGGTTGTTGACACGTCAGTCAACTCCTCTCCATTGAGTTATGACCCTCATCATCCTCCTCATTCCTGTGTGGACAAGGGCAAAAACACCGTGTGCGACCCGGTCCGTGGCGCCACGTAATTAGGCAATGCACCGGAGGGGGTGTGTATGGTGTGCCTGACGGACCAGCACGCGAGGTGTTGGCCCGCAAACCCATGAAACGTCAGGGAGCACAGTGTCAGGCCCGAGAAAGCTCGTCATCGTCGAGTCACCCACCAAGGTGAAATCCATCGCGCAGTACCTCGGCGACGGTTACGAGGTCCAAGCCTCGGTCGGCCACATTCGCGACCTTGTCGAGCCGAAGAATCTTCCGCCGGAGCTCAAGAAGGGCTCTCTGGGCAAGTTCTCTGTCGACGTCGAGAACGGATTCGCTCCGTACTATGTGGTGTCGCCGGAGAAGAGGAAGACGGTAGCCGAGCTGAAGAAGGCGCTGGCCAACGCCGACGAGCTCTACCTCGCAACTGATGAGGACCGCGAGGGCGAAGCCATCGCGTGGCACCTGCTCGAAGTGCTGAAGCCGAAGGTTCCTGTGCGGCGCATGGTCTTCCACGAGATCACCAAAGAGGCAATAGAGCACGCAAGGGACAACACGCGTGACATCGACGAAGCCCTGGTCGATGCGCAGGAGACCCGCCGCATCCTCGACCGCCTCTATGGCTACGAGATCTCGCCCGTGTTGTGGCGCAAGGTCGGCCCCGGTCTTTCGGCAGGGCGCGTGCAGTCCGCAGCCACCCGCCTTGTTGTGGAACGCGAGCGCGAACGCCTGGCGTTCACCGCGGCCAGTTACTGGGATCTCAACGCAGTGCTCGCAGACGCTGCCAGCATAGGAAAAGCCGATGCACTCCCGTTCGGCGCTCGACTGGTGCGCGTGAACGGCGAACGGATCGCGACCGGTCGAGACTTCGACGAGCAGGGCCAGCTCAAGAGCAAGGCCACCATGCTCAGCGAAGCGCAGGCGCAGGCACTGGCTGGGGCGCTCGCAGACCCCGGCGTCAGCATCCGTGTCTCGAACGTCGAGTCGAAGCCGTACACGCGACGACCGGCTGCGCCGTTCACCACATCGACCCTGCAGCAGGAGGCGGCGCGCAAGCTCCGGTTCTCCGCCCGGCAGACCATGAGTGTTGCCCAGTCGCTCTACGAGAACGGGTACATCACCTATATGCGAACCGACTCGCCGTCGCTTTCGCAGCAGGCCCTGAACGCCGCCCGGTCGCAGGCGACCCAGCTCTACGGCGCAGAGACCGTGCCCGACAAACCTCGCCTCTACTCGGGCAAGGGCAAGAACGCGCAGGAGGCCCACGAGGCGATCCGCCCGGCCGGTGAGACCTTCCGCACTCCCGCGCAGGTTGCCTCGGCCCTCCGCGGCAACGACTTCAAGCTCTACGAGCTCATCTGGAAGCGCACTGTGGCTTCGCAGATGGCTGACGCAAAGGGTTCAACGGCTTCGGTCACCATCGAAGCGGGCCCCACCCCGGTCGAGGGCCTGACGAAGACCACGCTGGCGGAATTCTCGGCCAGCGGCACGGTCATCACGTTCCGCGGCTTCATGCTCGCGTACGAAGAGAGCGTCGACGAAGAGCGGAATGCCTCGAACGAGCCGACAGAATCCAAGCTGCCGCCGCTCGTCACGGGCCAGGCGCTCGCCGCGGTCTCTGTCGACGCGGCCGGCCACGAGACCAGCCCGCCCCCGCGCTACACCGAAGCAAGCCTGGTAAAGACGCTCGACGAACTGGGTATCGGGCGCCCGTCGACCTATGCCTCGATCATCTCGACGATCATCGATCGTGGTTACGTCACCCCGCGCGGCCAGGCGCTCGTGCCGAACTGGATCGCGTTCTCGGTCGTGCGGCTGCTCGAGGAGTACTTCGCCGAGCTGGTGAACTACGAGTTCACCGCCGAACTCGAATCCGACCTCGACAAGATCGCTGGTGGTGAGGAAGACCGCGTTGACTGGCTCAACGGCTTCTACTTCGGCAACGAGGGTCACAAGGGCCTTCGCGACGTCATCGACAACCTCGGCGACATCGATGCCCGCGCGATCAACTCGATTGCGCTGTCTGACGAGATCACCCTGCGTATCGGCAAGTACGGCCCCTACCTCGAGGTCGCGGATGACCTGGACACCTCGACCGGGGAGATCACCCCTCCGCGACGGGTCAACATCCCGCCGGAGCTCGCTCCAGACGAACTCACGCTTGCCAAGGCGCAGGAGCTCATCGAGGCTCCCGTCGTGACCGACCGCGTGATCGGTGTGAACCCCGAGAACGGCAAGAACATCGTGGCGAAGGATGGCCGGTTCGGCCCCTACGTCACCGAGCTCGAGCCGGAACCAGTCGTCGACATGGAAGCGACGATCGCGCTGGCTGAAGCTGCGGCTGCGCTTCTCGCTGAACCGGTCGCTGAGGCGACTACCGCTGCTGCGGCTGGTACATCCAGCGCCACGAAAGCGCCTGCCAAGAAGGCACCGGCCAAGAAGGCGACCAAGGCCGCCGCTGCCGTCAAACCGCGGACCGCTTCGCTCTTCAAGACGATGGATCTCGCCGCCATCGACCTCGAGACCGCGCTGAAACTGCTCTCCCTGCCGAGAACGGTCGGTGACGACCCCGAACTCGGTGAGCCGATCACAGCCCAGAACGGTAAATTCGGCCCGTACCTCAAGCGCGGAACCGATACGAGGTCGCTCGAGAGCGAAGACCTGATCTTCGAGATCGACCTGCCAGGTGCCCTCGAACTGTTCGCTGCTCCGAAATATGGTGCGCGCCGGGCATCCAGTGCGTTGAAGGAGTTCGAGGAGCCTGACCCCGAAAGCGGCAAGGCGATCAAGATCAAAGACGGTCGCTTCGGCGCCTACGTCACCGACGGCGTGACGAATGCCACGATTCCCAAGGCCGAGATGATCGAAGACATCGACTTCGACCGGGCCGTGCAGCTCCTCGCCGACAAGCGCGCAAAGGGGCCGGCCAAGCCGCGCACCACCGCTGCGAGGGCGACGACGGCTCGGAAAGCCCCGGTGAAGAAGGCTACGGCGAAGAAGGCTCCTGCGAAGGCTGCTCCTGCGAAAGCCGCTGCAGCGAAGAAGGCTGCCCCCAAGAAGTGAGCCCGGATCTGGATACCGAACGTGCGCCGCACGGCCTGTTCGTCACGATCGAAGGCGGCGACGGCTCGGGCAAGTCGACCCAGGCAGCTCTGCTCGAGGGCTGGCTCGCCGGGCAGGGGCGCACGATCATCCATACCCGGGAGCCGGGTGGAACCGACTTCGGGCTCGAGGTGCGCGAAATCGTGCTGCACAGCCGGGGCCACATCACTCCCCGGGCCGAGGCACTGCTCTACGCGGCCGACCGGGCGCAGCACATTGCGACGAAGGTACGGCCAGCGCTCGCCCGCGGCGATGTCGTCATCCAGGACAGGTACATCGACTCGTCGGTCGCCTACCAGGGCTCCGGCCGGATTCTCGACGGCGACGAAGTGCGGAAGATCTCGGAGTGGGCGACCGAAGATCTTCGGCCCGATCTCACCATCCTGCTCGATCTCGACGAAGACGAGGCCCGCGCGCGTCTCGACAATGCCCAGAAGCGATTCGACAGGCTCGAGGCCGAGAAGAGCGATTTTCATCGTCGCGTGCGGGAGTCGTTCCTGGCTATTGCTGCGGCCGACCCGTCGCGGTTCATTGTGATCGATGCGACGCAGCCGCCCGACGTGATCGCGCAGCTGATCCGCGATCGCATCAGCACGCTGCTCTGAGAGCTGCTCTGAGAGCTGCGCTGAGAGCAGCGCTGAGAGTTGCCAAGCGAGCTGACCTGCGAGCGGCAGTCCCGAGAGCGGCGCTGAGAGCTGGCCTGCGAGCGGTTCCGAGAGCGACGCTGAGAGCTGCCCCGCGAACTGCTGTGAGAGAAGCCGCGGGGGCTGCTCTCAGAGTTGGCGCGGTTGCCGGGCTGTCGGCGCCGCCGGGTAGGTTGTCTGTATGAGCGTGTGGGATGAGCTGACCGGCCAGAGCGAGGCCATCGAGGTCTTCCGCGCGGCCGCGGCCAGCGCCGCTCCGGCCAGCGCCTCACGGGAGGCAAGTTCCCGGGCCAGTGCTTCCCGGTCGACTTCGACTCCAGTGGCTTCGGCCCCGTTCGCTGGTGCTCCGGCGGCTGGTGCTCCGGCCGCTGTAGCTTCGAAAGGCGAAGCGCCCAGCGCCTCGAACGACGCAGCCGCCAGCCACGGTGCCATGACGCACTCGTGGCTGATCACCGGCCCGCCCGGTTCGGGGCGCTCCAACCTCGCCTACGCTTTCGCCTCTGCGCTGCTGTGCCGCAACGGCGGCTGCGGAGTGTGCGCCGACTGCCGCCAGGTCGCCGCACGAACGCACCCCGATCTCGCCGTGCTCAGCACCGACCGGGTGATCATCTCCATCGAGGAGGTCCGCACCCTCGTTGCGAGTTCGCAGTTCTCGCCGTCTGTCTCGCGCTACCGGGTCATGGTCATCGAAGACGCCGACCGTATGGCGGAGCGCACCTCGAACGTGCTGCTGAAGGCACTAGAAGAGCCGCCGGAGCGCACGGTCTGGATCCTCTGTGCGCCCAGCGAGGCAGACCTGCTGCCCACGATCCGTTCGCGCGTGCGGTCGGTGCGCCTGCGGATCCCGAGCACCGACGATGTCGCTCGCCTCCTCGAACGCCGCGACGGGGTCGACACGGCGACGGCCGAACGCGCGGCCCGCGAGGCGCAGAGCCACATCGGTATGGCCCACAGGCTCGCCACCAACCACGAGGCCCGCGCGCGGCGTGATGAGACGCTGAAGGTGGCCCTGGGCATCCGGAGCGTGCCCGGAGCCGTGCTCGCCGCCGCGCGCCTGCTCGAGCTCGCGAAAGCCGATGCCGAAGCCATCACCGAGGAGCGCGACGCCGAAGAGCGCGAGAGCACCCTCCGGAGCCTGGGTGTCGAACCTGGCCAGGCAGTGCCGATGGGGCTGCGCTCTCAGGTGAAGACCCTCGAAGAAGACCAGAAGCGCCGGGCCACCCGAAGCCTGAGAGACGGCATCGACCGCATTCTCGTCGACCTGCTGTCGCTCTACCGTGACATTCTGCTTCGGCAGCTCGAATCGACGCTCGAGCCGATCAACCTCGCGATTCACAGCGAAATCGAGGCCGCCGCACGCGATACTGAACCGGCACAGACGTTGGCGATCATGGATTCGATCGCCGTCGCGCGCACCCGAATCTCGCGAAACGTCACCCCCGCACTCTCGCTGGAGGCCATGCTCATCACCGTGGCGCTTCCATCCGCACCCCGAAAGGCCCAACTGTGAGGTCACCTATCCGCACCCGCAACCGGATGCTCGGCCTCGCCGCCGCGGCAACCGCACTTGCCCTGGTGCTCTCCGGCTGCTCGACGTGGTTCGGGTCAACCGGTGGCACCTCCTCCACAGGCCAGCCCGCGGGCAACTCGACGCCAACAGGCGAGAAGGTCGACGCGGCGCTGCAGCCGTTCTACGGCCAGTCGCTCGCCTGGGCCGACTGCGGAGGGGGATTCCAGTGCGCGAAGGCTGTGGTGCCTCTCGACTGGAGCAAGCCCACCGGCGACACGATCTCCCTCGCCCTGATCAAGCAGCCGGCCAAGGGCAGCACCCGTCTCGGCAGCCTCTTCGTCAACCCCGGCGGCCCCGGAGTCTCGGCCGTCGACTTCGTGAAAGACAGCGTGGATTTCGCCGTCGACCCCGAGCTTCAGCAGCAGTACGACATCGTCGCGTTCGACCCGCGGGGCGTCGGGGCATCGACCGAGGTCACGTGCGTGACACCCTCCCAGATGGACGCTTATCTCTACGACGTCATCCCCGGCTCGCACGGCTCTGCCGAGTGGCAGGCCGGCGCGAAGGCCAGCGCCACGGCGTTCGGCGCCGGGTGCCTGAGCAAGACAGGTGCATTGCTCGGCCACGTCGACACCGAGAGCACCGTGCGTGACTTCGATGCGCTGCGCGCGGCGATCGGTGACACTGGCCTCAACTACCTCGGCTACTCGTACGGCACCTTCATCGGCGCCGTGTACGCCGACATGTTCCCGACCAAGGTGAACCGTCTCGTGCTCGACGGGGTCGTCGACCCGACCTCCACCGGATTCGCCTCGACACTCGGCCAGGCAAAGGGCTTCGAGGGCGCGATGCGTGCCTACCTCAAAGACTGCCTCGCGGGTTCCGGGTGCCCGTTCTCGGGCACCGTCGACAACGCGTCCAAGCAGGTCCAGACGCTGCTGAACGCTGTCGATGCGAGCCCGATCCGCGCCAGTGACGGGCGCGAACTCGGCTCCGCATCGCTGCTCACGGCGATCTTCTACCCCCTCTACCGCCAGGACAGCTGGCCGTATCTCACTCAGATGGTGACGCAGGTCAAACAGGGCAAGGCCGACCTGGCGTTCCAGCTCGCGGATGCGTACAACGGGCGCAACGCCGACGGCACGTACCAGAACAACCAGACCGAGGCCTTCACCGCGATCAACTGCCTCGACTATCCTGCCGTGACCGATCCCGCAACGATCGCCCAGCAGAACACCGAACTGATCGCGGCTTCGCCCACGTTCGGGCCGTGGTGGACCTATGGCGACATCGGCTGCGCCGCCTGGCCGGTGCCGGCAACACGCACCCCGGGGCCGGTGAGTGCCGTCGGCGCAAAGCCGATCCTGGTGGTCGGCACCACCGACGACCCTGCCACCCCGTATGAAGACGCCCAGTCGGTGGCGAAGCAGCTCACCAGTGCGCAGCTCATCACCTACGTCGGTGAGGGTCACACGGCCTACAACACCTCGACCTGTGTCAAGAAGATCGTGAACGAGTACTTCCTGACGGGTGCCGTGCCAGCGAGCGACCCGAAATGCACGAACTGAGGTGACCCTTCGCCGACGACGTGCGCGATATCAGGCAAACGCGCAGGCATGAGGTGGGTGCAAAATTGCGGAGTCTGCAATAATTGATCTTGTGACGAACTCAACCGTGACCAGAGCCCAGCACCCAGGCGCGCCGGAAGTCTTCGAGCCCGACGCTGCGGCTCCCGACGCTACCGGCACCGAAATCACGGTGCCTGAAACGGCAATGCCCGGGTTACGTGAACGCAAACGACTCGCGACCAGCCGCAGCATCCAATTCGCTGTTCTCGAGCTCAGCCGTGACAAGGGCCTCGACAATGTCACCGTCGACGAGATCAGTCGCCATGCTGATATCTCTCCGCGCACGTTCTTCAACTACTTCCCGTCGAAAGAGGCCGCCGTTCTTGGCGAGACCCCCTTCGACATCACGCCAGAACATGCCGAGCGATTCCTGAACGCCGGCCCCGACGAACCTGTCCTCGACGGCCTTCGCGCGTTGTTGAGTTCGATGTCCGACGCAGAAACCGAAGATTTCGAGATGCACACGCTTCGCAAGATCGTGATTCGCGACTATCCGCAGCTGCTCGTGCAGCGAATCAGCAGCGTTCGCGAGTTCGAAGTCGAACTGACCGAGCTCGTTGAGAAGCGACTGTCAAGAGACGCCCGGGGGCCAGCTGGCGAGAGTGAAACCCCCGATCATCCGGCCATTCATGAACGATCCCGGCTCTACGCCCTCATTGCGATTGCAGCGATGCGGCACGCCTGGGGCTGCTGGGCCGAACGGGCAGACACGCCGCCGATGCCCGTGCTCCTGGCAAGCTCGTTTCGCGAGCTCCGTACACTCCTATAAGCTTGCTTGCTGTGCCGGTGCGAACCATCGGCCATTGCCGCCTTAGCTCAGTCGGTAGAGCGATTCACTCGTAATGAATAGGTCGGGAGTTCGATTCTCCCAGGCGGCCCCCCATCGCCTCCACCTCGTGACAGGGTTGCCAGACGAGTTTCCTCTCGAAGAGCCTGAGTGGCTCGCGCCGGTCACGCCGATTGGTGCAGCGGCATGATCTTCTCCGACCAGACCCTCGCTGCCATCCAGACCTACATCGGCGAGGTTCTGATGCGCGGCGACGTAGGTCTCGCCCGTGATCTGGCGCTAATGGCCGCTGTGTACCGCGACGGTCTACTCACGCCCGACGAGTCAACAGTCCGTCTTGAGCTCCGGCGGTGGGCGGCGTGAACGTCCGCCAGCTGCTCGAGCTGCTGCTTTCATACGCGCTCGACGGGCGCGGAGTGACCGAGCCCGTTTTCATGGAGTCCCATGGTCAGCTGCGCACGATTGAGACGGTCGAAATTCGTCTAATTCCGGATGGCGATGACCGACCAAAAGCGACATATGTGCTCATCGTCGCCGACGGGCCAGCCCCTAGTTCGTTCACAAACGCAAACTAAACCACAACATCTTGTGGCAATTTTTCGAATACCTACAAGAATGTAAAAGTTCACATGGATATCAGACTTTACCGCCGGACGGGTGGCGTCCAGATCCCACTATTGGGGTGTACCCGTTGGTCGGTAGATGCGCGTAACGTCGGCATCCCGGCAACGGTGCCGGGTAACAGTTCCAGGGGGAAATCACAGCAATGATTGAAGACCTACTAGCCAACTGGCGGCTCTGGCAGGAGGCGCAAGACCTCAGCGAACGCACCATCAGTGAAAGAGCAATCACTGTTCGTGCGATGCTCCGGATGACAGGCGAAGACCCGCTCAAGATCACACCGATGGGTATTGTTCGGTACACGTCTCAGGGGCACCTCAGTAAGGCGTCTAAGGCCAGCTACCAGGCGACTGTGCGCGCGTACTGCGCATGGTTGCTGCAATCAGATCAGCGCGAAGACGACCCATCGTTGAAAACGCCGCGCACCCGCCGCGCACCCGGCAAACCGCGCCCCCTGACAGACGAGGAGGTGGCGCGGGTGCTTGATGCGGTGAAAACGAAACGCACACTCCTGATGATCCAGATCGCGTTGCTGTCAGGTTTGCGGGTGCACGAGATCGCGAAGATACGGGGCGAAGACTTCGATCTCGGAGCGAACACCATCACCGTGATTGGGAAGGGCAACAAGACGGAGACGACCGCTGTGCAAGGTCTCCTCGCCCGGTTGGCGGCACAGCAACCCCGCACAGGGTACTGGTTCCCCTCGTACGTTGACAACAAGCACGGGAAGGCTGGACAGACTCATATTCGGTCGCACGCGGTCGCGAAAGCGATCAGTGACACGATGGTGCGGGCTGGGGTGAAACACCCGGGAGACAAGCGCACACCGCACTCTATGAGGCATTGGTACGCGACGACGTTGCTGTCGAACGATGTGCCGTTGGCGATTGTGCAGAAGTTGATGCGGCACAGCTCGCCGGCGACGACTGTGATTTATGCGCAGGTGCAGATGCCGCAGCAGCAGGCCGCAACGAATGTTCTCTACCTTCCCGGGCGGCGCATTGTTGAGGCGGAGGCTGCGTAGTATTCGTCGCTGAACGGCGAGAAGAAGCCCCACCCGGTTGACTGTTTCAGTCTGGGGTGGGGCTTTGTTCGTGTTCGGCGCTATGCTTTGGTCAACCAAATGGGGGGGGAGTCATGTACGGTACGCCGGATTACAGTGGCCTCATCATGGTCGGTATCCTCGTCGCGGTCGCCTCGCTGATCGTCGGTATCGCGATCACCTACTTCGTGGTCAAAGCGGCCGTACACGCCGCGCTAAGGGAGCGCGAGGCGGTGCCCGTGAAGCCGCGAGAGTTCGAGCTGCCGGACGCCCGCCCGAAACCGAAACCCGCCGCCGAGGATTGGCCCTGATGGGCGGCGATGGTGCGTCTGCGGTTCCCTGACCGGATCGCTGCGTGACCGGTAGTGCTACGGTCACAGTCGCGCCGGTGATAACGGAACACTCTCAGCGAGACCCTGCGGCTATGCTAAGCAGCATGTTCACCACTCGCGACAAGCAAACCCTGTTTTTGGTCGTGTTCTTCGGGGCGCTCATCTTCGCGCCCGCAGGCTGGCTTATCAGTATCGGGTGGGCATGGCTTGGATGGGTGTACGTGGTTTTCATGGCCGTCCTCGTGGTCATTGCGGTATTGGCGCGAAACGGTGCATTCACGAAGAAATGACCTGAGCGCTGGTTAAACACAAAAAGGTAGCGCCTCACCTTTCTCGTCGGAGCCGGGTGAGGCGCTACTAGGTGGTGATTCTTTGCGCCGGTCGAACGCAAGCACGCAGCGTAGGGCCATAATTTGATTGTGTCCGATCGCCCAGAGATCCGCGCCCTGACCGGGCTGAGGATTATCGCCGCACTGTGGGTAGTGTTCTTCCACTTCAACGGCCAGTTCGTGGAGCTGATCCCTGAACTTTCTGGGCTGTCGTTTCTCTGCAATACCGGGTATCTGGCTGTGGATCTGTTCTTCGTGCTGAGCGGGTTCATCCTCGCGTATCAGTACCTGGGCGAGTTCGAGGCAGGGCAGGGCGACTACCGGCATTTTCTTGTGCGGCGGTTGGCGCGGATCTACCCGATGATGTTCGTCACGACGGCGGTGCTGATCGTGATCGTATTCGTGGATCAGCCCGACTACCCTGACTTCTATTCGGTGAGCGGGGCTCTTGATGACCTGACGTTGACGCGTGGGTGGTTTGTGCCGTCGGAGGGGTGGAATTATCCGGCCTGGTCGTTGAGCTCGGAGTGGCTCGCCTACCTACTCTTCCCTCTCGTCGTCGCTATGGTGCTGCGTGTGGCGCGCATTTCGAGGGAGTGGTTGCTGATCCTGCTCGTGATGCTCCTCGGGGCAGAGGTCGCCGGGTCGGTATTCCTCGGCGGCGCGGATGGGATGCCGGCGCCAGACGTGCGGGTGCTCGTGGCCTTCACTGCAGGGGTGGCGATGTTCCTGTTCCGTGATCTGCTGCCGAAGGGGCGGGCGGCGGGCACGATCGCGACGGTGAGTCTCGTGGCACTGATCGCATGCACTGGGTTGATCCCATCGGGCCCGGGCCGGGCAGCTGTCGGGCTGGCGCTATGCATCATGGTCGTCGGGTTCCTGTCGACAGCGTCAGGCCCCATCATGCGGGTGCTCGGTAGTCGGCTGATGGTCTTCGGTGGGCGCATCTCGTTCGCCGTGTATATGGTCCACGGGCTGCTGTATCTGTGGCTGCCTCTCGCGAAATGGTACGGGTCACCGCTGCTCGAGCGCCTGGCGATCGCGGCCAGCGTGTTCGGGCTCCTCTTCACGATCGCGATCTTTGCCCACTACTCGATCGAACGACCTGCACAGGCGTGGGTGATGAAGATGTGGGCTCGTCTCAGGGCACGCAAAAAAGCCCCTCAGCCAGTCCCGTGAAGGACTGACTGAGGGGCTTCGTTGTGATGCTATGTGAGTCAAAGTGGGACGCTACCGGCAGCCCCCGTGGGAACTAAGGTTCGACGGTGACGTGTACCGCTGTTAATGGCACCGTGCCGGTAGGGGTGAGGGTCACGAGATTGCCAACTGTTGCTGTTGAGGGTAAAGTGCCGCCACCAGCAGCGGTGATGCTGTAACCGGCGTAAACGGTAGCGCCGAGAGCGCCCGTGAGCGTTGCGACTCCCGTGTTCTGCAAGTTCGTCACAGCGTTCGTGATGGAAGTCACAGCAGGCGAGGCTGTACCCGTAACCCATTGCACCGCAGGAATGATAGACACCCCGCGTGCCGCGTTGCTCGGGAAAAGACCGCCCTCTACAGACAGTTCAGGGGTGCCCGTGACTGTTGCATCATAAAGCGCCGTGACCGCCCGAATCACACCAGAGACCGGCGTCAACATCTCTACCAGCAACCCGCGAAGCTGACATGGCGAACCCGTCCCAGCCGAACGAACACCCCATGCTAACGACGAGATATGCGCAGGGTTCCCCGTGAAAATCTCCCCACCGCGACAGTCGAGAACACTACTGAATAACATCGTTCCGTTCGCACGTACACCCGTGAGAGGGGTGTAATAAAAACCTGGGGTCATCGCTTGCACGCCGACCTGCGGCGTCGGGGTTGCCCCTGGTGCGGCGACCTGAGCGCGGATCTTCAGGTCGGCGGGTACAGTGCCATCCAGCGCGCTTGGCGTGAACGTGGCAACCCCACCCCACACACCATTCAGAGGGGCGTTCGGGTTCGACGGCCCGAAGAACGTTCGGTAACCCGACGTATAGGTAGGGTCAGACGTGCCCTCCCACTGAAACACGGGGTCTGGTGCGAGCACCACCTCCACACCGGTCACAGAGGCGGTCGGGTACGCCCGCACACTTCGAGCCTGATTGTTCAGCCCCGAGTAAATCGCCCACGTCGCCGTACCACTGCTCCACGCGGCCACGTTCGTTCCGCCGCTCGAGCTGTTCGCAATAATGATGTCGTCATGCCAGGTTGTACCAATGAGGTAGTAGTGGTGCAAGTTCCAATTACCCGCAACCCCCACCCATTTGAACGCGTGAGGCACATTGTTGCTGTCCACCGATGCGCTACCACCAGAAACAAGACCTGTGATCGTACCGGCCGCGGTGGGAATAACTGCAGCCGTGTTCGATGGCAGAAGCGGCAGGGTCATCGTGGTGCCTGCAGCGTTCTTCCACGTCACACCATTGTCGGCGGACTTGATATAGCCGAAGTCGTGCGACGACGCCGCAGTGTCATCGACCCGCCAGTTGAAGAACCAATGAATGGTTCCGTCAGGGCCAACAACGGGGCGGTACGGATACGCCGACTCGTCAGGGCTCACAGGGGTGGTGCCCTTGAAAACACAACCACCAGTGAACGTGTCTGCCCATGTCTGAGACGACGTGTTGTAGGTTCGGAGGAACTGATCACCGTTACCGGAAACCCCGTTCCGGTGAGTGCCGAGCAGGTTACCACTCGGCAACCTGACGCCCACAGGGTAAGTGAACTGGCTCTCGTTCGTGCCGACCATGCCAGGGAAGACCCACGCGCTAGCGTCGTACGGGTTAGAGGAGCGCGCGTACCGCATCTTCACGTCGTGCATGTTGCCCCACAGGTGCAAGTACCCGTTGCCGTCGATCGTCAGTTCAAGGGCGTTGTGACCGTCGTTCACGGCGGGTGAACGCATAGGATTACCGGGCACCTGAGACAGATCGGTTTCAATGTGCGAGCGTGTGTTGGGATCCCATTTCGAGACGATGGGGCGACCCAACGAATCCCAGCGCGCCGACCATTCTGAACCGTTCGGCCCAGTCGTTGTGACCGAGCGACCGTTGCCGGAGTTGATCTGCTGCTTTCCCATGACAGCAGTGGGGAACTGGCGGAACTCTGAATAGACAGGCGACACGGCATTGAGGGCAGCGAAACCGGCGTAACGGCTATCGGTGGAGCTGAGCGGGGTGTGACCGCTGGTGATCTTCCACGTCTTGACGCCCGCGATAGAGACTACCTGGAAGGTCGAGAGCTGACCGGCAAGGCTGAGGAACGCGGCAGTCGCGCCGCTGTCCGTCGAGTCGGCACCCGCGAACGCGCAGGAGATGACGTTCGCGCTTGTGTCGAGGGCATCCTTCTGCACGCCGATCGAGTCGCCTACGCTCAGGCCAGAGAGTGTCGGGAACGTAACCGTCATGCCGCCAGCAGTGGCGTTGTAGCGGCTGATCTGACCGACAACGGGTGCGGTGTTTGTCGTCAAAGCACCAGTCGCAGTGAACTTCGCCTGCGTCACAATCGTGGCCGATAGTGCTGTTTGGAAGTCCGTGTATGACGGCCACAACCCAGGGAACGGGGTAGGCCCAACGCCCGAAGCCATGGCCGTGTACTCGACAGGGTTACCCGTCGTACCAGTGAACGTTTTCATGGCCACCTCGAGGACCTGCGCGCCCACACCTTTGCCCTGCACGATCTTGAACGCCCACGTGATCGGTTGCCCAAGGTACGTGTCTTCGACGTTGGTTATCGTGCATGTTCCGGACTGGAAAATGTATGGTTGCGCGAGGGCGTAGTTGATGGCTGTGCCGTCAACGAACGCGGCGGCGGGAGCGATCAGGATTATTGCCCCGTCAGGGATTGTTGCCCCCGCCCCGTACAGGCCAGAGAAGTGGATTGTTCTTTTGCTCACAGTGCGGGGACCTTCCGGTTAAAAAAGAAAAGCCCCACACGGGAGGCAGAACGATGGGTGGGGTCAGACGCCAGTCGGTAAACCTGTGGCAGGGTCGATAGGTGATGCGGGGGCGGCTGCGACCTCATCGAACGGCACGAGCGGGGTCCCAGCATGCGGCACAGGGGCGGCAACGAACGTCGGGAGGGTCGGGGCCACCGTAGCGGCAGGGACCGTCGCGAGAGCCGTCTGCGTGTACGTCGACGGCAGACCATTCACGAGAATGTTCGACGCCGAGAACAGACCAGACAGCACCGCGGACACCACCACAGCACCGACCGCGAAACCAACCGTCCGCAGGTCGATCGCGGCGAGCTGCCCCGCAGTGACAACAACGTAACCGGCTGAGGTCACCAGACCGGTGCCCTTGATGACCTGCCATGTAGTGCGGAGACCCGCTACGAGCGCCGCCTCACGGTTCGCGGCAGGGAAAAGTGTTGATGCTACAGACATGGGGTTACTCCTTATGTTTGGGGGTTTGGTCGATGATGCGGTTGGACGCGGCGAGTTCGATGTGTTCGGTTAGCTTCGCGGCCGTTTCAGTGGTGGTCTTCTTCAACGCGATCGCCTGACGTTTCACATGCCCGACATCGATCTTCACCGCACCAACGTCAATGCGGATCTGGGCTTGACCGTCCTCAAGGTCCGCGAGCTTCACGACAGCCTTAGATACTGAGTCATTCAGCGAACCGCCACCGTTCGGGCCGACCTGGTATGCGATCTTCGTAAGCTTTACCCCCTGACCATCGAGGGTGGCGTTCTGCTCGCTCAGGGTCGCGTCGGTGCGTTTCATGAAATTGGGAAGTTCCGTCAATGACTGGGTGAAAATCACTGCCGCTTGCAGCATCCGCCATAACGCTGGGATGACTTTGATACCAGCCCCCACAACCCCGAGAACAACAGAGACGGCGATCACCCACTGCAGCCACAGCCATGCTTGAGAAAAGTCGAGACTAGGCATGCGTTACCCCTCCCGGAGTGCAGGAAAGGGGTTTACGCAGAGCCGTCTTTCTTGGGGATGCCGTCAAAGTCGGGCTGGTTGACGTTCACGAGGCCGTGGCCATCGCTGATACCCCCCGAGACGGCGATGGAGTACTCGAGCTGCGTCATCACGCGACGTTTGCCGTCTGCGAAGTCGAGGTAGTACGGGTAGGCTGCGCCCGTCAGGGTTCCGAGAATAATCATGCCTTTGCTCCTTCTGAGTAGTGAATTGGCGACTTCAATCTGTCGTTCAAGGTCTGCCTGATTCGTGGTGGCAGAAGTGTCGGCGTGCACCGTCCCGAGGTACGCGGCAAGTGCGTCGTAGTTGATCAGGTTGGTGTCAACGCTCCCGCCGAACCCGGCATGGCGCGCTACCGACGTGTACTGCCAGAGAATGCGTGTTGCCCAAGGGCCGTTGCCGGGGTCCCTCCCAGGGGTGCCGTCGTTCGCACCGTAGTTCGCGACCCACAGCGGCGAACCGATATCAGAAACGGCCTTCCACTGCGGCTGAAACAGCAACGACGACGAACCATAGGTTGCCGGTGTGACGCCGATGAGTTCCTTGACCCGCTGATGGAATGCGATTACCTGATCGGGGTTCCATGCGTTAGGCGATTCGACATCAATCGCGGTCAGATCGCCGGGCCGGTAGTCGATGATCGACACGTACCATTCGGCAGCTTGCACAGGGTCTACGGGGCCGTTGAACAGGTAGGTTCCGAAACTTTTACCCAGCCGGCGCGCGTTGTCGCGGTTGAATGTGAGCTTGGAATCTTGAAGCATCCCGCCGCTCTCGAGCGTTCCCGCGCGCGCGATGACAAGCTGAACCTCATCGGACATCTGCGCATAGTTCGGGAACCCCTGCGCATAGGAAATATCTAGAGCAACCAATGGGTGGCCTTCCGTTTGTGGCACAAAAAAAGGCCCGCACGCAGCGGACCGGAGTTAGGGGATGAAGCTACGGCGAAACGTACATCGCCCAAACGCTTGTGCCGTTCTTGTTGATCGAACCGACACCTGACGCCGCCGTGTACTGCAAAGCCAACACAAGGTCACCGCCCGACCACGCAAACGGCGAAATGTACGAAACCGCCTCCGGCTGGGTCGTCAGTCCGTGCTGAATGTCAACAGACACCGACGCGCCACCCGCAAGCAGACGCAAGTTCCCCAAAGACGCAACCGAACCAAACAGGGAAGCGTTACACCCGATCAGGTAATTACCTGCCGGCGCGCCCGTGATCGTCCCACCCGCCAGCGACGCGAACGAACCTGACGTGAACGTGTCGGTCGCGTTCGCAGACACGCGAGGGAAAGCGACCAGAGGCTGTGCGACAACACGCGTCTGGGCAACCCACCCGCCCGACCGGTAAAGGTACGTGATGCCCGTGTCGGTTTCGTAGAACCGCAGACCTTCCCACCGGAACGCTCCAGTCAGGGCTGCACGGTCGGACGCTAAACCCACCTTGTAGTTACCGACCGTTGCAGCGTAAACGCCGATCTCGGTCAGGTCTGCCGCGTCAGCGGGAACACCCAACGTCGTGTACTGAGGTTCACCCTTCGGGCCAGTGTTATCGCGTGCCATGACGCTCCTTTTAGTATTTGCTCGAGATCCGGATAGTGCCCGACTGCCCGTCTTGGGAGAGGCTTGAAAAGTTGGTCCAACCGCCCGTGTTCGTCCCGACACCGGCAGAACCGCCACCCGTTTGCAGGGCAGAGCCGAAACTGTTCGGGAGCGTCACCCAACCTGAGATCGGCGGGACCGAAACAGACGTGCCGTATGAAGGCGCACCGCCTGGCATCGACTGGTAGCCGTGCAGGGCAATGTTGGTGTTCGCGTTGACGATGATCTGCGCAACCGAAAGGTAAAGCTCCACCTTCGTTACGACTGCCGATGATGGGAGGGTGTCGCTGATTTTCGACCCGTAGAACCATGCGCCCTGCCAATGATCTGATGAGATCACTTGGCCGCGTTTCCACGAACCGTACCCGTAAGATCCGGCGTCTACGGCGGTGAAAGTGTCCACATGCTGCACAGCCCCACCATCCGTAACAGGTGGCGGCACACCGGGAACGGGAGACGTTGAGAGGGGAATTACGGCCTTCCCGCCACCGTTCCACGACAGCATCCACACATCACTGACAGCAGGAGTGATACCGCGCATGAACGGGACCGTCACCTGACCGAAAACAGTATCCAACGTCACAAAGTTGCCCGACACCGAAACGACTGTGCCCTGCCCCGGTTTCATCACCGCAGACCCAACAACAAAATGGACCCCATCGAAGGACCACACAATTACGGTGTCGTTGACCTCGGGCAGGTAGTCGGATGCCACAGACGCGGTGAACGGCCCACCGCCAGAATCCACAACCATCTGCGTTTGCGTGGCCGAGATCATCCGTGCGACCGTCGAAGTGAACTTCGTGCGCTTCGCGATCTCAATGAGCAGTTTCTGGGTATCAGAATCGATCACGGCTGCACCACCACTGTTGTGTCCTGCAACGTGTCCTGTGTGCGCCGCATTCTCGTGACCCGTGCATAGAAATTGTCCACAACAACGCCCTGCACCATGCGGCGAACATCGAGCACGTCACCGAGTTCACGCAACGGGTTGAAAATTTCGGACAGCACAACCTCCACCGAACGCAACTTCGAAACACGCGGCAACCAGTTGTTCACAAAGCTCATCGCAGCCTCGGGGGTGTTCACGTACTGCGATGAGAAGAACATGGGGCGGCGTCGGAACGGCGACAAAGAACCGTCCACGTTCTGCGCCCTGAGAGGCCCGTCCGTGATCTCACCTGACGCAAGTACTGACTCTGTGGTGCCCGCATACGACCTAACAACCACACGGTTGTACACTGACGAGTTCGACATGCCCCGCGTCACACCGACAAGGGTTCCCTCATCGCCGCCCTTCAAAACGTCCACAGGCGACGGCCACACGTTCGGGCGCATCGAAACCGTCCCGTCGGGGGTCATATACGCCACAGCATCCAACGACCCTGCAAGGTCATAGATGGCATGCAGTTTGTCTTCCTGGTACGCAACCGAAGAACTGATCGGGGCGTCCGTGATAGTGCGTGTGACCGGTAGACCTGTCAGGCGTTGAATCTCCGTCCACACCGAGGACAGGTTCGGTGGTGAACCGGGAACGTCGAAACGGTCTGCCTGTACCGCATCGAACGCATCTTTCAACGTCAAATCGATCAGGTCACCCTTGGACAGGATCGCCGTGTTGAACACGAACTGTGTTGAATTAATATGCGGCGTTTCCGCTATTTCGTAATGCCCCAACGTCACCCGCTCAGCGAAACCCGGTCCAACGTTCACGAGCGCGTAGAGAATGATTTTCGTGCCGAAAGGGGACAAATAGTCACCAATAGCGGTCGGTGCGACGGTCTCAGCGAAAGCACCCTGATACACAATCGTCAGAGATGCTGAACCTTGCACAAGAGCGGTCGCATCATCATCAACAGTCACGTTCGTAACATCAACGTCGCGTAGGACACGCACACCGTCATAGAAGACATCCACGACATACCAGTGATCGAACGAACCAGTCAAAGCGCCGGTGAGAGAAGGCGTCCCATATCTCATGAACGACCCCTCTCATCAACCAGCTAGTCCCGCTTTGCTGAAATCCGCGTCACGGTCACCGCGTGTCGCATAGGCGGCGGCACGCGCACCACGGGTCGGGAATGCCGCATCAATATCTGCACGCCGCAACGTGGGAATGATCAGGCCCGGATATGGCGGCGCAACCTCATCGACTGCCATCGTGAACGTCAACAGGGCGTTCACGCCCGCGATGGTTTCGTGCGGGTCCAGACAGCCAGCGAACAGCAGTCTCGGGATACGAACCGGGCCAGGGTTTCGGATACAGATCACTGACGGGTAGTTGGTTGTGTACGAGCCGAACATTTGCCCGAACGTGTCTAACGCAGCCGTTGTGGGGAGACGCACCCGTAACGGCATACCGGTCAGGCCGCGACGTTGCCCGCCGATCGTGCGCCCGACAGTTGCACCTTCCGGCCACACCGTACTGCCGGGCGATGGCCTCGAGAAGTCGTCAGCGGACCCGAGCATGATATTCGCTGTCACCGCCAGCAACGGGTTCAACGGTTGGTGAATGTATGTGCGCGTGAAGAACAGGCCCGTTGACGTGGTGCCGGTGAAACCCAACGACACGCCTGCCGAGTTGAACTGTTCCGCCTGGTACGTGATTGTTGTGCCGCCAGGTGGTTCGTAGTCCATGACCGTCGCACCGCCGACCGCGTACAAGTTCACACCGCCACGCACACGGAACTGTCGCCCCTCAGAGACCCGGTACACGTTGACCGTCTGCGTGCCTGCTGC
The DNA here is from genome assembly GCF_018889995.1 of Subtercola sp. PAMC28395. Classification (NCBI taxonomy): domain Bacteria; kingdom Bacillati; phylum Actinomycetota; class Actinomycetes; order Micrococcales; family Microbacteriaceae; genus Subtercola; species Subtercola sp. PAMC28395. The sequence continues at coordinate 1,331,034 of NZ_CP076547.1, forward strand.
GAGAGCGAAGAACTGCACCAACACTGTCGGCCCGGCCCCTGCGAGTGGCACCGTTTCGTCGGGAATGTACGGGGTCAGGGTGGGTTCGTACACCATTAGTACGTTCCCCCCTGACGGCCCGACATTACGATCGACTTGTTCGCCGCCGCCGCTTTCTTGATCCTGAAATCCACCAAAGACGTGATATCGATACCGGTCTTGTTGACCACCTCGACCGTCACTGACATGGGCTGTTGAGAACCGTTCGAACTACCAGTAGACGGTTTGAGTACCATTCCTGCGTTCATCGCCTTCAGCACAGGCCGGTTCTTATCTGCCTGCCCGAACTTGTTCGAAACGACTTCCTCCCCGTCAGCGAGACGGAACAGGCCAGCCATGTCGGTGAATGCGTTACCGGGACCAGAAACAGTGCCACCGGGACCACCACCAGCGAGACCCGGGATGGTCCCACCGTCAGCCTTTTTCAGCATTGACCCGTCGCCTGGTGTCGGCAGTTGTGAATTGACGTACTGGGTGACCTGCTGCGTTGTCATCACAACGGTGATCGGGATTGTTTTCTGGATCTCCGCAAGCTTCGCGTTGAACTGGTCAATCTTCGCCTTCGCAGTGTCGGCCTCGAACTCAGCATGAGTTGTTGGAATGTTGGTCGGGATTTTGAAAAGCTCATCAACGTACTTATGAACCTGATCGGCGTCCTCACCGTGCGCAATTGCGTTATCGATGATCGTTTGCTTCATCGACTCCATCTTGGATTTGGTGTCAGCAACAGACCCGCCGTTGTCGCGGAAAGCCTGTGCTGACGCCTCAGCCGCTTGCACAAGGTTGATCAGCTCGCCTCGGTTTTTCACCGCCGCTGCGCTACCGTCATCCAGTGATGTCGTAGCCCGGTTGATGTTCTTTCCCGCCGCGTCCATGTGGTCAGCCATGTTCGCGATCTGAGAATCGAACTGGTTTTGAGCCGCCGCCGCGCTGATCGTCTTACCGTTCAGCGCATCTAGCGACTGCTTGAGCAGACCTGCCGCATCGTTCTGCAGATACATCTTCGCCGTAGCAATAGCCGTCTGGGTCGCGAGATCGGTTTGACCTGACATCGCAGACAAATACGCACTCTCAGAAACAGCAGCAGCAGCAGCATTAGCCAACAGTGCAGCCTTCTGCTCATCAGTCGAAATCGTCACCCCACCAATAGCGGTCTGGTAGACGTTGTACGCGGCGATCTGAGCCTGCAAAGCCGACGACTGGTCCTGATACCCGTTGCGGAGTTTCGTGGCCGCGTCAAGCTGCGCCTGCTGCTCGTTCGTCATCGTCTGAGACTTCGCCGTTGCCTGCGAAATGCTGTCAGTGATGTTCAACAGATCCCGGTTGAGTTCCTTCTGCGCGTCCGAATTACCGAGAGTCGCGTCCGTCACCAACTTCGTGGAGATACCCAGCTTGGTCGCCGCGTCATACGCGCCCAACGACTGCAACTGCTGGGCAGCTTTCGCCTTGATGTTGTCGCCTATGATGCCGGAATCTTCCTGCACCGCTTGGGAGTAATCCTGCATCGCAGCGGTCGCCTGCGAGTTCGACGCTGAAACGGCAATGAACACCGCCGACAGTGCAGCGACAGCCGCCGCGACCCACCCGATAGGGCCAAGCGCAACATCTGTTGCAACACCCACACCAGCGAGAGCAACCTGCAAACCCTCAAGCATCGGGGTGATGAACCCCCACGCTTTGAAAGCGATAGTCCCCCACGTGATCGCAGCTATCAAGGCGGACAGAACATCGACCGGGATTGCGTTGATACTGCCCGCAAGGACCGTCAAAACTTGCAATCCCACCGACCCCATCGGCGCCAAAGCCTCAAGAACGTGCATCACCATAGACGCGAGCTGCCCCAACACGCCTTCCACAGTTGGGAGTACCGACATTGCATAGGTGGCGAACCTTTGCAGCCCACCGTTCTGGGTCCATGAGTTGAAACCCTCAGCGAGCCGCTCAACATACGCACCAGCAGTCAACATCAGAGGGTTCAGAACCCTCAACGCCGTCAAAGCGCCGTTGAAAAGGTTGCCGCCCGTCTTACCCATCAGGCCCGAGAAATCGGCGATCTGTTGGTTCAGGAACGGCATTTGTGCTTGCGCGTCACCGACAGCCTTTTTGAAAGCACCCAGCATGGTGAGAGCGGAAGTCTGCGACAACTGGTTCAGGTCGCCACGCAACACACCAAGACCGTTACGGAACTGGTCACCCGCAACAGTGCCCTGGTTCATCTCGTTCCTGATACCGAGGATCGCCAGAACACCAGCCGTACCCATACCGGCAAGCGCGCCGGCGATACCGACAGCACCAGCAGCGAGCGGCACCATCATCGGCAACAAGATCGCGACCGCGCCCGCGATCTTGGCAGCTCGTGAGGCGTTCTTCTGGTTCGAGCTTGCCGCCTTCTCCGTGGACGCTGCAACAGTCTCGTTCGCTGCAGCTTCTTCCAGAGATGCGGTAGCGGCCTTCTTCTTAGACTCCACCAAGGCGAGTTCTGAGGCGGTAGCTTTCTCGTTCGCCGTATCAAGACGCTTCATCGTCTCAGACAGTGTGAGTTCGGCAGACGCCAGCTGAATGTCAGTCGTTTTGCCCTTTTCACGCAGAGCATCCAACTTCATCTGGTTCAGGCTTGCTCGCGCATAAGCACTGTCAGCCGCCGACATCGCCACAGCGAGACGTTTCTCAGCCGCAGCAACCGCATCAACACGCGCAGCAGAACCAGCAGAAGGCCCAACGTTCGTGGAAACTGTCGGCCCACCAGCACCCGCAGCGTCCGCAGCCGAATGCAACGCCTCAAGTTTCGCTAACGCTTCACCTGTCGAAGCGGAAACGGTGATCGTCGGGGACAGGCGGCCCAAACGTTCCGCTTCCGCCTCAGTGTCCGTGACACCTTTTATCCAGTCGGAGCGATCCATTTTCAGGATGCCCTGAATGGTGCCTACCGTTGTGGGACCTTCACTCATCGTCACTCACCGGTTCTTCCTCGAAAGTCTGGAAATGCCGCCACAACGGTGTTTCCGTCGAAAGCAACCCGTTCACACGGGCCTTGAACCAACGAAACGACTTCACATGCCACACGTCCTCAAGGTCCACACCCAGAACGGTGTGGAACGAGAACTCAACCAGCGGCCACACCTCAACAAGTTCAGCGAACGAAACCGGCCTACCCTGAGCTGATGTCAGGTTGTCGGGGAGGTCGTACCCTTCGTACCTGCCGTACTCGTCTTTTTCGCCCCACCCGTACTGTTCGAGCGCCGCGAAGCCCTGTTGCCTGTCGCCGCCTGCTTCTCCGTCAGGAGGGCGGCTAAACGATTTGGGTCAACACCCGCCTCCCATGTGGCCTCAGCCATATCGCGCCCGTACTGGTGGTCTGCTACGGCGGTGAGGCCGATGCGTTCCAGTGCCTTAGACGGAACACCGTCAGACAGCAACACTTCCCACAGCGGGCCGAGAACAAGCTTCCACAGTTCGTTTGGTGCAGCCTGGGCAGCATCATGGTCGCGGCCCGAAGCGAGCTCATCAAAGCGGATACCAGCCTCAATGCTCAGCGGGGGGACCGTATAGTTTTTACCGTTCACAGGGAGCACAAGCGGACCCGCCGTGAACTCTTGATAGTCCTTCAACATGGGTTACCTTTCGTTGGGGATGAGCCTGGCCAGCCTGCATCCCCACACAGGGCTGGCCAGGGGTCTAACTACGCGCCGCGTGTGTAGGGCAGCGGGGTAGCGTCAGGGCCGACCGCGTTTGTCACGAGGATCGGTGCGGAACCGGCTGAACCGGCAGGCATCACGGCCACAATGAGCGAGTCAGAAAGAACCGTCCATGTCGTCGCGTTCACACCACCGAACTTGACACCGGTCGTAGCGAGCGTGCCGGTGAAACCGGTACCGGCGAGAGTGACCTGACCGCCAACAGCCACCGCAGGAGGCGCAGCAGTGATCACGTTCGGGACGGCGGCGGCGACACCCGGGTTGGTGATCGTGGTGAGAATGCCGTCACCCTGCAAAGTGGCGGTGACTTCCTCAATGTCCGCGATGCCTGTCTTTGACTGGTTCCAGTCGACCAACGCACGACCGGACCAGTTACCGATCGTGGCACCGTTCCTGTCATACCAGCGCACATACGCACGGGCGGCGTCACCGAACTGAAACCGGGTGTTCTCGAGGATGAGCTGGCCGGGGTCGGAGGGGATGTTACCGGTCGTGTCGCGGGAGAACTTCACAACCAACTGCCACCCGGTGAGGGTCTTCTCGAACCCAGCGAAACCGCCGTTGTCGTAGTCATCGGTTGACTGGTTGGTGGCGTTCTCTTTCGGTGCGAAGTCGTTGATGTTACGCAACGCAGTCCATGACACGCCGTCAACGGACACGTCAACCTTGAACCTGCGGGCAAGAGCTTTTGACACAGTGAGCCTCCTAAAGGCATCGGGGCATGATGAATAAGCCCCAAGACGGATGCCGAGGGGTTGGGAGTGCCGCAACTGCGGCGACCTGTGGGGGAGGTGGTCTAGATGGTCACCACGAGCCGCCTGCGGGGCGCAGAACGGAAGGTGCAACAGAAACGTCTAGGTAGTACTGGTCAATCCGGTCATCACGTTTCAGGGCGTCCGTGCCCATCGGTGTGGAGACGCGGCGAAACATTTGTGTGATCGTGACCGTGCCGCACACATACCCGGTGAGACCCTGCAAGATCGGGAAAACCGAATCGAGGAGATTATCAACATCTACCGGGTCACCGGGAAAACCGCGGCCACGGAGTTGGACCATGACCTGACCGTCAGGCATCGTGATCGAGTCGCCCTGGTTCACCGCCGTCAACGTGACGATCCGGTCAGGTTTGTCAGGCCTTAGTTTCAGCACTATCGCGGTCTGCGAATCCGTGTACACCTCATCGGGGGTGTAGTCGATACCCAACCCGGCACTGGCGATTAGTTTCGCGAGACCGTCGAGAAGGTCGAAGTTCATCAGATCACCTTCCCGAGCTCGTCAGCGATGATCTTCAACACTTTCGGCGCCTCAGTGATCATCGGTTGTTCGAGGAACAACGCTTGACCGTGGGTGTGCCGGAAGTCGAGTCCGTAATGCTGGTATCTGGCGTACGGGCCGGGGTACAGGAGTCGCGCTTCGTCCGTGGTTGCTGTGACCGATGCTGAGCCCACAAGGTGCCCTGTTTCGATGGGTGTCAGGTCTGCGGAGACTGCTCTGACGTGTTCCATCGCTTTCGCGAGAATGCCGGGAAGCGCCGCGGTGATCTTGGCATCAATCGGGCCGAAGTCGATCGCCACGGACGTCTCCTATGTGAGGTCGATGACGATATGGTCAGGCAAACCCAACCCACCTGAGTCACCAACCGAGATCGCGGTCACACGGCCCACATCAAACGGGGTAGTGACACGCGCATCAGGGGTGAACAGGGGCAGATTGACCGGGAACGTCGCAATGTGTGTGTTCGACGGGACAGTCTCACCAGCACTGTTGCGGACAAGTTTGCGGGACATTTCCACCAGGCACCCATTCGGCGGCGCGAGAACCACGGGAATAGCGAACTTATCCACACCGGAACCGGTCTGCCCAAGGAACCGTTCAACCGTCACAGTGTGGACGTAGAACTCTGCGAAATCGTCGTCCATCAGACGAGATTCGGCCAAATACCGGGAGTGTTACCGTACCCGTACTCACGAGACGGCCAGTAACTGATGAGGTTCTGCTGCCGCAATTTCTCAACAGCATCCGGCACAAGTGTGGTGGTGGCCGATGCGAGAGCAGCAGCGGTCTGCTCAGCGCCCGCGATTGTCACTGATGCGCTCAAAATCTTCTTCGAAGACCGCACACCGCCCTGCTGGATGCCACCAGCGAGCGGGTCGATTTTCAGTGCGGCGAGAGCAGCAGCCTGGATGCATGTCGCGTCGTTCATGCACTTCAGAATTTTCGGGTCAGATGGTAGCCCGGTTGACGTGTCTGTGGCGTACACAGCCTGCCGGGTCGCTTTCAAAACCATTGATGTTGCCTTCCGCAGCAACGGTACGGCGTTCGTCGGCGCGACGGCACCCGTCCATGCTGCCAGGTCCTCCGCCGTAGCGAACGTGTCAGGGACAGTCCAGTCGTACACGGTTACCTCCTCATCAAGTGGGGATGCTGGGCGGCAGGATCACCACCGCCCAGCAAGGTGTTACAGCAGCGGCAGGCCGCGGTAGAGACCGTGTGCGGTCTCCTTGCCATACTCAAGCCCGATCTCGCCGTAGATCTGGACCTCATCGGAGGCCCCAACCTTGGCGAGAGGTTCCTCGAAGAAGTGACCCTTGTTCGGGACTTCGAGGAACACAGGGGTGAGCTGCTCGAGCGAGGTGACGAGCAGTGCGTCGGCGGGCATGAAACGGTCGAGCATGACGTTGAACGTTGCAACATCGGACTCGATGGTCGTGAAGTTCACACCACCAACAGTTCGGGAGGTCTCATGAAACTGTCCGTACGCGGATGCGTACGTCTTCGAGATGTTCCGCTTCTGCGTCGAGTTGACGATGATCGTCGCCATGTCGCCGTCTTCGAGACCACCGTTGTCGAACACCATCTGGAAGAGGGTGTTGTAGAGGTCAGTGGACAGTGTGGTCGCTGTGGCAGGCTTCGACAGCGACACGGTTGCCGTGCCGATCGTGATCGGGGTGCCGCCTGCTGCAGATGCCACCTTGAACGCGTTCGTGGACTGAGCGACCACATAGTAGGTTCGGCCAACGACAAGCGTCGGGGATGCACCCACGTCCGAGAAGATAACCTTGTCACCGTTCGCATACGTGGTAGCGGTGTCCGTGATCGTGTCCGTCGAGGCCGACTTGCCGGTCGACTGGATCAGCGGGGCAACAGTGATCAGGTTCGTCTGGACCGCCTGCAACAGCCCACGAGTCTTACGAGGCGTGGTGTTGTCAGTCGGGGACTGGTACTGGCCGTTGATGAACGAGAACTCAACATCGCGGGCGATTTCCTTGATCTTCGCAGCGACCTGATAGTCGAGTTCGTTCTGCACGGGCTGGACACCGGTCGCGACGTTGATCGAGTTGATGGCACCAGTCGCGGACTGCTTGGTGTAGCTGACCGACGCTTTTTCCTGATGAATTTCTGCGACGTTCGACACGACCGAGCGGACACGGTTGTCAGCGGTAGGTGCGACGGCGCCTTCCACCTGTGTGTTCTGGCCTGCGTTGCGCAGGTCATCGGTCTGCCACGTGAACGTGGTCGCGTCGGCTTTCTTACCGCCGGTGAGACCTCCGATCAGTGACAGGAGCGGGGTTGTTTCGGGGGTGAGGTGGAAGAGTTCTCCCACATAGTTGGGCAGACCGAAGGTCGTACCCATTCCGGCGATACCGGCCATGATGACTCCTAAGAGGTAATGCTCAAAGCCGAGATTCGGCGTTTGAGGCTGATGACTGTTTGGTAGTCGTTCGCCTTCTCGGCGGCAGCGAGCTGCGCTTGGAGGGCTTGCGCTTGGCCACCCTGATGTTCCGAGCCACCTGAACTCGAAGGGGTTGCCTTCAGTGCTGCGTTCGCCTGGATCGCCGCCGTGATTTTGGCTGTGATAGCCGCTTCATCGTTCGGTTCTACCGAGGCGATGGAAGTCATGAACTCCTTGTTTGCGAGGAGTAGTTTCGGGGAACCGCCGAGCGCCGCGGCTTGCACTGCGACAGCGGTTGAGAGTTGCTGGGCGACAAGATTGGATTGCGCCTTCGTCAGGCTGCCGTCCTGCTCCGTGATCTTGGTCGACAGTTCGGTTATCTTCGCGCTGAGCTTCGCCGGGTCGGTTTCGACTTCATCACTCCCGGTGAGAAGTTTCGCGATACCTGCGAGAGCATCCTTTGCCGCCTTCTCTCCTGCTGCCGTGGTTGCGGTGGCGATGTCGGCCTCGAACTTCGTACGCTGCGCTGCTAGGTCACCGCGCAGATTCTCTACGAGCTTGAACGCCCGCTCAGGGTCGAAGTTCTCTTTCGTCCACGGGGCACTCTCAGCGCTACTGCCCGCGTCGCCTGCCCCGTCGCCCGCAGTCCCGTTGTCACCGCCGTCACCGTCAATGAACCTGATGCCCATCCAGTCGAGTTTGTTCTCGAACCGCGGGCCGTAGACGGGTGCTGTGGTGGTCATGATTGTTCTCCTTTGAGCGCCTGGCTCAGTCGGGGTGATGGGGAATTGGTGGTGCAGGTTTATGCGGGGATCGTCGCGCTGAGGACGATGGTGTTCTGGTCCTGCGAAACCACAGACCACGCCAGAATCGTGTCGCTCAGCACGATGGCGGGAAGCGTGGGGATGATCTGGATCTCGCCGCCTTGAACCTGTTCATCACCAATCCCAAAAACGGGGCTTTCGGTGACAGGCGGCACAGGGTTGTCGGTGATGAACGTGGCGGTGACCGTATCGCCGGGGTGGTAGATACCATCCGGCTTGTCGTACGAGACTGTGTACATAATTTCTCCTTTGGGGGCGGTGAATTAGGCGGGTAGTTTCAGACGGTCGTTGGCGAGATCGACCTGTTCACGCCGTGACTGGCGGATGAACCCTGTCTGGTCGATGAACTGGCGCATGTTCGCTTGCGCTTTACGGACAGCGGCACGCGAGTCTGCTGCGGTCGCAGGGTCGGTGGCGTACTCCAGTTGCTTCTTCGCATTCCGGACCTCACGCTCCAGGCGGCGTTGCTGCTGTGTGAGCTTGTACAGTCGGGCGTCGTCATCAGACCACTCACGCGGTGCGGGTAGTACCGTGATGCCGGGAATGTAGATCGTCCACACATGCTTACAGTTCGGGTGCATAAGACCCGCCGCGATAGCGTCAGCGATCGACGGGTGTTTACCATCCGGGACGACAGCGAGAACAACGTTCTGCCACGGGAAACACAACGGGCACGGGTGGCCATCATCCGACACAATGACAAGGTTCGAGCCGGTCGCGGTGATGACCTGCAAATGTGCGTCGTTGAACGCCCGCAGCGTCGCCGTACGCACAGACATTTCGACATAAGCGCTCAACGACCAGTCACGCCCGGAACGGTCCGTGAACCCTGCCACACCACGTTTCACATACGCCTGCCACGCATACGCCTGAGCCTGCGCTGGAGTGTACCCGCGACCCAACACCTGACCTGCAGCGCTGGCCGGGGAGATGAGTTTGTACACATCATCGGGTAGGCGTGTGATGCGCCGCTTCACATCATCCAAGGAAGATACGAGATCGGCGCGGATCGCCCGCTCAGAACGGATACCGTGAGGCATCCCGAAGTCGAACGGTTCAGGGATCAACGCCAAGTCGGTGCTGAACGGGCGTCGCGGTGGGACACCTGCACGGCGAACCTCGACCATCCCAGACCGTGTGCCCGCGGTGATAGCTTTCGACACCAACGGGCCGATCAGCCGGTCAGCGTCGAACAGTTGCTGCACCACACCATTGCTCAGCGCCCGCATCCTGCCCAACGCGAGCAGTTGCGACAACCGGTCAGGTGAGGTCAACCGGAGAATACCGGCCACCCCACCCAACAGTGACTCCTCCGCAGTGATGTACGCCGTCAGGAGCGTTGCGAGGTACTGCTGCCAGTTAGGCGGCGGTTGCTGTGTCACTGGTCGCCCCTGCGTCTACCGGCCCGAAATCAGGTGGCACCAACGGCGGGACGGCCTGATTAGCGAACTCGACTTCAAGCAAAGCCACTTCCTCAGACACTTCGATGTCATCCCATGTCGGGTTAGCCATCTGAACGCGCCGTTTCCGCGACGCAGACTCCGAGGTGTAAAGAAGAGACACGACCGTCGCATTCTTCTGCAAGTCGATCTGCGAGATCGGGGCGAACTCGATATCAGGCAGCTCCTCGTACAGACCACCACCCATACCCGGGAAAACAACACCATCGATCGCAAGGGCAACCTGCGCCAGCTTCGACAGTGCAGGCTTGACGTACAGCGACTTCTTGTCACGTGTTAGTTCGGAGGCGGTGAAGTCCGCGGACACTTCCGTCGCGGTCTTCGGTCCTGAACCCTCGGACTTCGGTTGCAACCCGAGATGCTGCGGGGAGTACCCGCACTTCGCGGCGATGAGGTGTTTCACTGCGTCCATAGCCCTGAGGTGGTCCTCGACACGGATAGCGAACTGCGCGATAGTCAACTGGGATGAGAGAGTGTCTGACGGGTTACCGAGGGCGTTGATACCGGAGTAGTACTGCCGGTTCTTGTCAAACTGCGCACCCGTCCCAGGGGCGCCTGCCTCAAGGTACTGCTCGGGGATGATGACCCGCCCGCCGCCGTTCTCCACATCGCGCATAAGCGAAGAGAAAATTTGGTCGAGGTTGTCGAACCGTTCCTCGTTGCCTGCGAAGTCGGAGCGTCCGAGGTTCGCGAGCACGCCAAGTTTCCGCCACTCGGTTTGTGGCATGTCGTTCGGGTAGTACACGACAGCGAGCTCGTTGACACCGGTTGCGACGGTCACGGTCTCGGAGTACGACAGCGGGTCGGTGAGGGCGGCGTCAAGTTCTGCTGGGGTTCTGAACCCGTTGTAGTGCGCAGTCTCAGACAGTGTGTTCAGGGGGACGACCGTGCCGAGGTTCTTCGGCCCACCCTTGTGGAGGGTGAAAGAGATCGTTCCGTAGTCGTGGCGCTCCAACAACCGGAACACGTCCGTGTTGCGTTCGTACTGCGTCCACAACGTGAAACCTGTGAGTATGCCGTCTTGGAAGTCGGGGATCGCACAGTCCGCGGCGTACGCACGGATGCGAACGTTATGTCTGAGTTTCGTGTCCCACGTCACCGCAAGATAGGCTCCGCCGAGTGCCGCCGCGTACTCACCCGATTTCAGCAGTTCAGCGTGGGTCTCATCGGACGCCATGATCGTGTCAAGGCGGTCCTGCCCGGGGTGTGTCCACTTCGGTGTTTTCGCGTCGGGTACGGTCGTGTCGTTGGGTTTCGTGTACCGGATCTTCGGACGCTCCGAGAACAACAAAGCCGCAGAGAGGCGCGCGAGGACACCGGGCATGTCGAAGTGTGCTTTGGTGCGGTCTTCGTTCTGGACGACAGGCTGCCCGACCCAGAACTTCGTCAACGACCCGAGGACACCACCCCGATAGGGGACACCGTTGTGGAGGTGCGAGACAACCTCACCGGAACCCGAATAGATGACCGACAAGGCTTGTGTGTCACCGGTCCACCACGCGTCATGTTCGTGGTGGCGGGCGGCGGCGATGTTGAACGGGTACGGGGGCCACAGGTCGGTCGGGTCGGAGGCCATCAATATCCTCCTGATATTCGTTTAGGTTGCGAGCTTGATGTGTTGACGCCACAGGTTCTCTGTGGTGACGATGCCGTAACGACCTTGATCCAGCGAGTGATCCGCGGCCTTGATGGGTTGGTCTTTGCCCTTGAGGGTCTGCTCGGGGTCCCACGCATACCCAGGTGCTTCCTGGATGAAGCGGGGGCATCCACGGTCGGGGTTCTTCACCGTTGGGCGTGCAATGAGTAGCTTCCCTGAGCCGAGCAAGGATGCGACGGTGCGGATGCCGTACAGCACCTCGTTGTCAGCCTGCGTGGACATAATGCCGTCCTGCCCGAGTTGCACCCGGAACGACGCCGCTGAAGGGTCGAGGATGGTGTATCTGGGTCGCATCGGAGGGAATGTGTCGTGGGGGATATGTCCGCCGCCGTCTAACCATGCGCGCATCTGGCGGGACAGTTCAGCATCGGTGAGTTTCTGCTGCGACACCTTCGAGTCGTACGTCCACTCGTCCACCATGAACAGTCGGGGGTGCGGTTTGCCCCACCGGTCAATCTCGGTACTGATGCCGAGGATGCCTGCCACGGTCGGGTTCGTGGTGCCGTAGTCGATCGCGCAACACAGAAGTTCCCGCATCGGTGGTAAGTCGTCCCAGGGGATGGTGTGAACTTCTGGGTCCCACATGTCGTAGATCGCACCCTCAGCAGCAACCCATTCTCCGAGGATGAACCTCTTGTACCAGAGCCCCGTGAACTCGGACTTGATCTGGTTCTTGTACTCCTCAGACAGGCCAGGGTTGTCGTCAAGGGTGAAATGCCATGTGCGCCAGTTCTTCAGGTCCACACCGATGCGGTCGAGGAACTTAGCTTTCAACCAATGCGCCGGCGAATCGGGGTTCGTGGTGCCGAACATTTTCGCGTTCGGCGGGGACATGCGACCAAGTAGTTGGGTGAAGAAATCTTCGGGGATGACGGTTATCTCATCCACATACGCAAGAGCGACGGTGAGGCCGCGGAGAACTTTCTCGGACTTCTTATCGTTCGCACCCAACACATGCACTGTGCGACCCATCACACGGGCTGTGGGTGCCCCAGCAGTGTAATGGGTGAGCTTCGCCAACGGGCCGAACAATGCAGTGTCCATCAACGGTTCGAAAACGTTCCGGAAAGCACTGTCGCGGGTGCGGGCAACAACAACGATCACACCACCGCGGGCGAACAGCACAGCCATAAGAAACCGGAGTAACGACACGATCGTTTTACCCGAACGGATAGCGCCCTCGAAAATGTTGATGCGCGCATTCGACTCCTTCAATGACCGGATCTGCTGCGGCCCCAGAACCGACGACTCGGGAATCGGGTCACCATCAACATCAAGCAGCTCAGTCGTCATCAGAAAGCCCCAACTCAAGAATCAGATTCATCAGCAGGCTCTCCGCCTCACCGACACCCTCATCGTCATCATCCTTCCGAAGATCACGAGCCTCTTTCAGCGCGAGCGAAGTAGACCGCATCAAATTGAGAATGTCACCAGTCGGCGGACCGTCGAGTTCGTGTTCCTCGTACGTGTTATCTTTCCCACCGAAACTGAATGCAAGAAACGGTTGATCGATCGACACTATGAAGTCCTCAGCCTTCGCGACGAGCATCAACTGTAATTCCGCACGCTTAGCCTTCGCATCAGACTGAGCCGCAGCAACCGCCGCAGCCGACATCGACCGGTCAAAGGTGAGCTCCTCGTCTTGGGCGATGCGGGTCACTGCGGACGGGGCGATACCCACTTCGCGTGCTACAGCGTTCCGGGTCATGCCTGCCTCAATGAGGCTGATGATGCGGGCGCGTAGTTCTGGGGAGACTGGTCTGCCACGAGTCATTGGTTTTTATCTCCTTTGGCAGCGCCTGGCTGCTTAGGGGGAGACTGTGGGTGTCTCGGTTGGTTATGGGTTGGCGGTGATGCGGAGTTCGTCGCCGTGGATGGTGGCGATGTGTCCGAGTTGCTGGTAGACGGTTTGCGCGGTCAATAGTTTGTCGGGTGTTGACCGGATGGTGAGTGTGACCGGTGGGTGGTAGTGGATACCAGCGGTAGGGCAACCGGGATGATCATTCGTCGTCGCCGTACGCCTGCCTTTTCGCTTTGCGCAGGTTTTTGATGAGCTTGTCGATGTCGTTCGGGTATAGCTCTACGAATACCGCGTCGCCGGTGTCTTTCCAGCCGGGTGGGTAAACACCGGCTTGGACCCATCCGATGCGATTCCAACTGAGTTCGAGTTGGTTATCGTCGGAGGTTTTGCGTTCGTTGATTTGTTCTCTGGGCATCGTTCGCCCCTTTCGTTCAACCCGCGTCACGCGGTCTATCCCACTATTTGCGGGAAGTCATTCGTATGTCTCGCGGCCGTCGAGTGAGTGGTGGGTGACTACCCAACCGTATGAGCCGTCATTGCGTTGCACAGCCTCAGTGGTGGTGCCGCATGGGCATTCTTCGGCGGTGTGCTCAACACTGTCGTTCACGGGTACGACGTGTTGGTCCTGGCTGTGGAGAGGTTCGAGGATCTGCCAACCGGTCATCGTTGACCTCCCTGGAATGACGAAAGCCCCGGCATCATGAGGGTGATGGTCCGGGGCTTTCAGGAGATGGACGCAAAGATCCATCGAACATGTTCAGATTAGCGCGGTTTTGCTAAGAATTTCAAGCGGGCTGGTGGTGTGTCTTGCGGTTGTTTCGGCGTCTGAACATGCGTGCGTCGAGTTCTCGGACTTCAGCGAGGGATAGGTAGGTGACTCCTGAGTCGTTTTCCCAGACTGTGAGGCGTTCTTCGTGTATCCATGCGTAGACGCGGGAGATGTGTCTGTTGATTGCTACTGCTGCGTCTTTGACGGTGATCCGATCGTTTGCCATGTCAGCCTCATCTCGTTACCTGATTTTAACAGATAAATCCTGATCAGGCGGACTTTTTGCGCACCAAATATAGGGGGCCTTCCTGGTTTTCGGGGAGGACGTTCACCCGGTTTGTGTGGGTCTGTAGTGATTCCTCGAGTTCGAATGTTGGTTGGTCGAGTTCGGCGTCACAACTACTGTTCTGGCAGGTGATGGTCACATGGTCGTCGGGTTTCATGGTGGGTTTCCAGACCAGTGATTGTTGTTGGCATTTCGGGCATCGGATGCGTTGCACACGGTGGGCTTTCTCTTCCAACTCGTGTGTTCTCTGTGCCGCTGTGACGGCCCTAGCGAACCGGAGCGAGTCTGCTGCTCCCTCGGGTTTGGAAAGCCACTCGGTGAACGTGCCGGTGTCTGTTCTGAGGTACGACGCGACCTCATCGAGGGCGAGCATCGTGCCCGGTAGCGGCACGTACCCTTCTTGCGCTGTTCTCACACCGCCATTGTCGCGTTGCACGGCCCTGTCGATGGATGCGAGTATCCGCCGGCGGTCTTCCGTCCACGCACTGTACGCGTGCAGAACCTTGTCATAGCAGGAGTAGCAGAGCAGACCGACTTGGGCGATGCGTGGGAGGCATCCGCGGCATTCGCGGCCGGTTGCTTCCTCGCCACCGTGTTGAGGGTTGCGGCGGTACTCGTAGCCGTCGCAAACGATCTGGTGCTCATCTTTCACCGTGCACGAACGAACGTCAGTCATCGTGTTGGTGATGCAGAAGTGCAGGGGTTCTTCTTCGGTCATTGGGTTACTTGCCTTCCGTGGGTGACCGAAAAGCTCGTAGCCCCCCTTCTCGCTGCTCATGAGAGAGAACCACCAGCCACCAACGACGCCGGAATACGACGCAAACCCAGCGCACCCTTGAACGGGATCGGGGCTATCGGACGCGGATTCGCGAACACAAGGTGTTGGAACCATCCCTCGGGCGCTGGCCCCATGGCCCACGTCGAGCAATGCTCCCGGCATGTGCCGTGCTCTGGGCAGTCGTGTCGCAGCCACCCGCACCCGCCGATCACTGAGGCTGTGTGCACATCCACGAGATCGACGGTGCCGATGATCGCACCAAAAACAATGCGAGTGTCCGTCTCACCGCCGTGCATATTCGCGTGCAGCTTCGACGCCATGTTGTTCTGCTCGAACGGTGCCAGGCCAGCATGAATCGCAACTGGGCCTCTGTAGTCGCCGGCGATGTTCCGCACCCGGTTCTCGACATCCTTCTGGCCGTGGATTATGGCCCATGCCCAGGGCTGCCGAACGGTCAAGATTCGTATTTCGTCGCCTGTTACCTGTTCATCAACAACACCAGACATCAGAACCGCCCGCTTTCCACAATCGCGGCAGCGTTCGCGCCAGCCCCGTACTGCATCTCAGCGGACGCCTGAGCGATCGTCGCAGCCGCACCCTCGGCGGTTCTGACGCTGACGTGATCCGCTTGCGCGAGCGCAGCCTTGCCCGGATCAGCGCATCCATCGGTGATGTCTGTGTCACCCCAGTGCGGTGTCGGGGCAACCTGATCGGTGTAGGAGATTTGTTCGTTCATTTGTTTTCGCCTTTCGGGGTAGAGGTCAGCATCAGATGTCCTGCGCCAATCCGATGAGAACGCCGTCGCAGTACCAGCCGGGAGTGACGTCGTCGTAGATTTCCGATGCGAACGGGTTCGGCACGAAATGCCCGACGCCGTCGCAGTCGGCGCCGTATCCGGTGTCGGGGCAATCACCCGGCGCGTGCATGATCTTCGTATCGTTCGTCATGATCAAAAAGGCGTCTCTGAGCCGTTGTAACCGGTCGGGGTGGACTGGTGCGCCCACGGATCATCTACGGGCGCTGACGGGGCCTGAGACGGCTGCTGAGACGACGAACGCTTGCGTGGCACGAGTACGGCGATGTTCCCGAATGAGACCGTCTGATTCACGTACGTGCGCCCATCCTTCTCGCGCTGTGTGATGTCCAGGTTGCCGGTGACCGTCACGAGCTGGCCCTTCCGAACCACCTCAGCGACGGACAGACCGTGCTCATCCCAAAACTCGGCCGTGTACCAAACCGTCTCGCCCGAATCAACGTACCCGCCGTTGCCATCCTTCTTCTGCGGTGTCACCGGGACCGTCACGGACGTGATGCGGTGCCCCGTCACCTGCCGTGTCTCCGGGTCCTTCGCGACGTAACCCTCGATCGTGATAGTTGCTCGTGCCATTAGACATTTCTCTTCCGTTTGTTCTTGCGTGTGTAGTGCGTGGGTAGCTGCATGGCCCGCCGGTGACGACCAACATTCACCGCGGTCGTGTGCAACAGCTCGGCTATCTCGGTGTCGTTGCACCCGTCCCGGTTCAGGCGGGCTATCTCAGCGACCATGAACGACGGCGTGGGTCGACCGGACCCCGTGACCCGTAACGTCTCTTCCCGCGTCTTCGGGCGGGCGGTGATCAGGATTTGCTGCATCATGTTCGTGACCGGCATCTCGAGTTCTGTTGCCAGATCACAGAAACCCTCGAACACACCCGCGGGGAGCGCGATCGTCACCGTCACCTCGTTCATGCGGCCTTCTCCGTCGCGCACAACAGGCACCACCCGTCCGCCGTGTACTTGTGCGGGCAACGGTCCGGGCTGTTGAGTTGCATCTGCCGCCCGCGTTGCTCGTGGATGCGACCGACGTTCCGGATCAGGTGCGCGGGCATCAGGTAGTCGGTCGACTCGCGACGGTGCATCCTGACCGCCTCTAGCGCATCTGGGCCGTTCAAAAAACCGGCGGTGTCGAACCACTCCATGAGAGTGGCCTTGTCGACCTGGCGGTTGTCGCCGAGCTGCACCTTCGCGAGCACAACTTTCATCTCTTCGATGTTCATCGGGCTTCGATCTCCAATACGTCAATGTCGGTAGCAAGTGAGAGCGTCGTCATGGCGCGTTCGGTCGGAGTGAGGCGTGGACGATGCAACTCAGCACGCTCCTGATCGGTGGTCAACCAGTTCTCCCACGCCTTCACCCAGTTGAGCTTTGTGGAGCCTCGCCCCGTCAACGATGTGAAGTGATTCATGAACTTGGCCGTGGAACGCTTGCCGTCTACAAGCGGCGCGTTAGTTTTCGCCCAAACAACCATTTCGGGTGTGACCTCGAATGAATCTGATAGTCGTTTCCCTCGTGGTGGTTTTGCGGTTTCCGCAACACCTGATGGTTCTAACTGATGGTTAACCTGATGGTTCTCTTCTGCCCCGTCACCTTGTCTGTTTGGCTGGGACAGGGTGTCTGTTTGGCTGGACACAGTGCCTTGTAGGCTCTCTGCCTTGTAGGCAACCTGACTAGTAGGCAGAATGTCGGATTGGATAATCTCGGTAACATCGAGTTTCAGCAGGTACCGGTCGCTTGTTCTCCACCCATTTGCCGAGTGCCGATGAATTCGCTCAAGCAACCCAACCGATTCGAGATACTTCAAAGCACGCTCGATCGTCTTCTGAGAGCGCCCTGTCATGTCAGCTAACTTCTTCTGACCGGGGTAACAACTGTTCTCTTCGTCAGCCATGTCGGCCAGGGCAACGAGAACACCTTTCGCGGAACCTGTCAGCGGCAGGTCATACGCCCAGTTAGTTGCTTTGTAGCTCATCTGTTGCCTCTCATCGGAGGCGAAAACAGGTAGTATTGTGGCATCAGCCGCCACCCCTTCCCGGGTGTTCGGTTAGGCCCCAGTTCGGATGTTTCCGCATCCAGCTCGGGGCCGTTTTTCGTTACCCCAATTCTACCTGCTACCGATGGCATCAGCGGGACGAATCGCCTGATCAGAGCAACATCTGTGGATAACTTTTTGTCGCTCAAAACACCACTTCCTGTCCGTGTACGCCGCCCGACCGGATACCCAAACGGACCATCAGACCGACCCCGTCAGGTTCGAACGCTTGCCCGAATGACTGGTTGAAGTTCCGGTACCAACGCCCGTCCGGGTACAGCAACGGGATCTCCGAAATGTCATGAATCGGCACACCTGTGTGGAGGTTCGGTTCAACCATCCACTTCGCGACCGACCATCCGTTCGCGATGAACTTGCGTCGCAAATCGGCGTCTTGCATTTCGCGAACGTTATGCCCCCAACACATAGCCACAAGAAACCCTGCGCCGTCATACAAGGCGCTCCCACCGGCCTGCTTCGCTGCCCGGTGCTGCATCGTCAGGTCGCCCATGCAACCGCCCAGAGACGCCGCCACACACATGTAACGGTCCCGTTCCAGAACACCCGCACGCTGCGCGTTGACCTGACGTTTCGACTCCTCACCAATCGTCCGACGACGGGCAGGCTGACGGTCATACTTCGGGGCGATCATTCCGGAACCGCCGAGATTCGCTGCAAGTCCAAGATCTCCCCGGTCGCTTTCACACGAACGCGTATCATCTGCGGGACCTCTATTCCAGGGTCTACATACAGCGACGACTGCGATCCGTCACTGGCTTGGTAGACGTATCCGACTTGCATCATGCGGCCATCTCGATGTCGATGCCGAGCGACTCGATGACGGCCGCTCCGAGGTCGCGTGCGGCGGGCGGCGTGACCGCGTTCCCGGCCTGCTTGACCTGCTCTCGTTTCGTGCCGAGCAACGTGTAGGTGTGCGCGAATGCCATGCCGACTTTGATCTCGTCGGGGGTGAGCATGCGGAAGATGCAGTCCTCGACGTTGACTGGGCCCGACAGGAGCGAATACCGATCCAACGTGGTGAAGGTCCTATGCGGGTCGCTGACCGGCGCTGCACCACCCCGAGAGTTGTAGGGCACGAGCAGTGACTGGTGGCCCGCCGTTGTGAGTGTGCGCATCACCTCACTCACCGGGGTGGTCATCTGGCCTTGGTCGCCTCGAGCGGTGTTGTTCCGCATCAGCAGGGCGTGGTGGTTGCCATTCGCTGAGACCGTGTCGATCGGTGAGTCTGCGCCCTTCGCTACTCCGTGGTTCCGGAGCGGCACGACGATCGCGGTCTCGTTGCGGGTTGACTGCGTACGCAGCGGATCAGCGGCGGCTGCGGCAGTCTTGCCATCTCGGCCCTCAACCGGGATCAGAAGCGCATCCGTCTCGACGGTCGTGCGTGTCGGCATCACGTCGGCGAGCGAGGTTGCTATATCTCGCCAGGTGCCGCCAGAGGGGACGAGCATGCCCTTCGTCTGCGCGGTCGTCTGCGTGAGCATCGGATCTGCAGCAGACTGCACGGTCCCTTCGCCGCGGATGCCGTCAGTGATCAGCGGCGGCAGGGCGAGACCTTTCGACTCCGAGGCATGCAGCGTCCGGAACGTTTCTTCGATCGGCCAGGCACGGAGGTATCCGGTGTCGCTGCCGTGGTTCGGGTGTCTTGGATCGGTGGAGTCATACGTGTTCCCGGTCGCCTCCACGATCGTGGGACGCCAGTACCGTTCGATGCCCTTCTCGATCCGGGTCATCGTCTTCGGCGACAACGGCTTCTCCCGGTCACCAATACGTGTGCCCTCGATGGTCCAGTCGATCGCCGACGACGCGGGCAACCAGCCAGGCTCAACAACGGCCGCGCACTGCGGGCACCGGTAGAGGTACTGCGCACGGTACCGGCCCCACTCCTCAGCCTTCTTGAACGTCTGCACCGCACTGATCAGACCGTGCCGTTCACACAGCGCTTTCGGGCGTGTCCACTTCTGCAGGTCCGGGGCCCGGTTGCCTTTCAGCCAGAACACGATGTACATGCGGTCACGTGACTGCGGGGCAGGCAGACCGTACGCCTGCGCGTGCATCGAGTTCAACCACACGATCTGGTGCTGATACCCGAGCAACTCCATCGACTGCAGCCACGCGGGGAACGGTATCCACCGGTACGCGTCGACGACGTTCTCGATGATGATCGCCTTGTAGTGGTGGTACTCCGCGAACCGGGGCACATCCCACATCGTCGCCCGCGACCGAATCGCCGCCGCGTCGGGCAGAGGTGCCTCGTTCAGGTCGAACAATGATGCTTCCGTGGCGCGCTGCCGTTTGATGCCCTTCGCGACCGAGTGGTTCGTGCACTCCGGTGACGCCCACAGAATGTCGGTCGTCGGGAACCACGACGGCTCCACCTGGGAGATATCAGCCGACGAGTGGTCAGTGTTCGGGTGGTTCAGTTGGTGCGAGTCGATCGCGAGCTGCCAGTGATTCGCAGCCATGATGACTTTCACCCCGGGCAGTGTTGCCAGACCAGAACTTGAGCCGCCAGCGCCACAGAAGAGATCAGTGACAGTGGTCTCGCCGTGCACTCGCCGCCGGCGGGCCGGGCCGCGCTTTACCTTCGGCTTTGCGTTTGTTGCAGCGCTCATGATGCAATCGCCTCGCTGTCTTCGATGTCGAGCAGGTCAAATAGGGACGGAGTTTCACCGCGGCGGTCTTCTTCCCGCTGGTACATGACCGCGTCACGGTATGAGGTGGGATTCAGTTCAGCCATGCGTCCGCGGCGTCCGAGTTTCCGGGCCCGGAGAGGCACAGTTCCGAGACCACCGAAGGGGTCGTATACCAACTCGCCCGGGTTCGTATACCGCTCGATGAGCCGGTCTACGATGTCGAACTGCAGCGGGCAGATATGAAATTCGAGGTTCCTGCGGGACTGCTCACCGTTTAGGGTGGCCAGCCGGTTGATGTCGTGCCAGACACTCTCAGACCACGAACCCGGAGAGAGCGAAGCGAACGTAGCAGGGAGCGCATTCTTCGCAGCCATAGCCTCACCGAGCGCCACATGAGCATCGAAGTCGTACACGGAACGCATCGACTGATCAGTGAACAGGCGCGACCGGATCTCTGGCTTCAGGGCTGCAAGCTCATCCGTTGAAAGCAGCCGGTCGCCCGATGATCGCCAGTCAGCGGCAGCATCGATCTGCCACCTGGCGAGCGAGTACTCGGAGATCTCCTTCACGACGCGTTCGTCAGCCCAGCCCTTCGACCGGTCGGTCTGCGGCTTGTGGAACAGGAGCACGTACTCGGGAGAGCCGACGCCCATGTTCGAGCCGTCTTTCCGCATCTTCGTATATCCGAGACGGTACGTCTGGTTGTTCTCGCGCACGACGTCGGTGGTGATCGTGATCATTCCCATGTAGTCGAAACCGTGCTGTGTATAGTGCGCGATCGCTTCGGCGTGGAACGGTGAGACGGTTGGCAGGCCCGCCCCGGTGACGTTGCCGAAGTTGATTCGGTCCTTCACATGCACGGCGAGGATCCGGCCCGGCTTCAGGACGCGCAGAAGGTTCGGTGTGAGGTAGTCGTTCTGCCACCAGAAGTGCGCGTTGTTATCGGTGTGGCCGAAGTCGGAGTAGTTCAGCGAGTACTCGTAGTGGTTGCCAAACGGTATCGACGTGAGAATCATGTCGATCGAGTCGGTTTCCATGTGATCGGCGGTCTCGACGACGCAATCGTTGAGCGCGACTTTCCAGTCAGCGCCGAAGCTAACCTCCCGTTCGATACCCATCTCGCGAGTCAATTCAGCAGTGATCGCCGACGGGTTCAGACCGAACTCGCGCAGCACGTCAGACATCCGCTCCGTGAGCTCGTCGTCACGTTTCCACTTCTCCAGAAGCTCCGTGATCAGGCCGCGCTCCGACTCGGTGTGAATGAAGTCGATGATCACATTCTCCGTCTGCAGGTAGCGGTGGATGCGGTGAATGGATTGGTATATACCGTCGAATGAGTAGTTCACGCCCACGAAGATCGCTCGGTGGCAGTGCCGTTGGAAGTTCGACCCGGACCCGGAGATGCTCGGTTTCGTGGCGAGCAGTCGGAACTTGCCATCCGAGAAGTCAATGACGCGTTGGGCGCGGAGGTCACGGTCCTGTGAACCGTAGACGTCCACGGTCTCAGGGAGCGCCTTGACTATCTCGTGGCGTTCATCCTCGAGGTGGTGCCAAAGTAGGAAGTGATCTTCTGGTGACGCGTTCACGAGCTCAGTGAGACGGGCGACACGGTTGCCGATCGAGTCTCGTTTCACCCGGGCGGCGTCGACGATGCCGAGCGCTGCGTCGGCGTACATCACCGCTTGCCCGTCGCGGTCGGTCTTGACGTAGGTCGACGGGTCTCCGACCTCGTGCCAGTTGACCTCGAAGTCGGGAAGGTCATATCCCTCGTCTGAATAGCCGAGATCCGATGGCCGTTGCAGGAAGACGGCCCAGGTGTTCAGCCACAGATGGAATTCGCGAATTTTGTGGGGGTAGATCGTGAGGTTCCCGGCCTTGGAAGAGTCGCGTTGGAAGAACCGTGTGAGAGCCGCACCAGAGTCCATGATGCTGAGGAACGCGGCGTAGTGGATCAGTTCCTTGTGGCGGTTCGGGGCGGGCAGTGCTGTCGCGACGAACCGGTATTCGGTGTGCTTGAAGAGGGTGAGGAAGGTCTGGAAGGTTTTCGACCCGTAGTCGCGCAGCACTGATGCTTCGTCGAGGCTGGCGGCGATGAAGAGATTCACGTCGACCTTGCCCTCGCGCACTGACTCGTAGTTCGTGAGGTACAGGCCCTCACCGGGCAAGCCGAATGCGGTGGTCTGGATGAACTGCGTTTGCACACCGAGCATCGCTGCGTCGCGGGCGAACTCGATCCGCACGTCGAGAGGGAGAACGACGAGCGCGGAACCGCCACGGTGCTTCATGATCAGACGGAGTACTTCGATCTGCATGACCGTCTTGCCGAGACCGAACTTCGCGAAGATCGCACGCCGGCCGCCGCGCACCGCCCAGCAGACGATGTCGCGCTGGTGTGGCTTCAGCATCGGGTTGACTTCGGCCGGGTCGATCTCGAATCCGAAGCTCTTGTCGAACGCAACCTTCTCTCGGAGGAAATCGGCGTATGTCAGGGTGGTGTCGGCGCCAGTGTTCAGGGTGAGGAGGCTCACTTGGTGACCTCCACTTCGGTGATGGTCACGATGAATCTGGCCCGCTCGTTTCGCGCCAACCGGATCGTGGGTGTCGGGGTATCCATGAATGCTGCGGTGTCGTCGGCGACGACGTGCGCGGATGGTTCGTGCTTGGCACCGATGCCGTCGTAGATGGGTTTCGTGAACAGGCCCAGGTTCGATGCGTCACGGTCACGGTCGACAACCACGACCCACTCGACTTCGACGCGGATGCGCTGCAGCGTCGGGATGCGCAACGCTTTCACCTTGTAGTAGACCTCGGTGCGGATGTGCTTCGTGCTGTTGATCCGCTTCCACTTCGACCCGGTGTCGTTCGCTGACAGGCCCGGGGGCGGGCTTGAGTAGTTGAGTTCGAAGCTCCACTTGTGTGGTGCGTGGGTGGATTGTGTGGGCGTTGGCGTGCCAAAATCGAGGGTCATCTCGTGGTTCCTTTGCAAGGGGTTCGCGTGTGATTGAGGGGGTCGAGATGCGGCAAACATCTCGACCCCCGGTTCCGGGTTGCTACGGTGGCTACGGTGTGTGGATCACCGCCCGGTGTCTTTGTTGCCGCGTTTCACACGCCGGTCGATACGGTCATCCGCCAGACACACCTTCAAGTAGTCCGCGATGGAACGCTCGAACGATGAGCCTGCGGCTTTCGCTGACGCTCTACTGCGAGTCATAGCCAGTCCTCGATCTCTTCATCGGTCATAGGTTCTGGCGGTTCAGCATCGTACGATTGGTCATCGAGCATTGTGTCTCGGGATGCCTCTGTGCCGTCAGCGTTGTAGTAGATGACCTCCGTGTACTGGCGGGTCTCACGCACCTTGTACGGGCCGGTCACGGGTTCACTTCCCCACGGTCTACGGCAGCGTCGAACTCGGCACGCTCCTGCGCCTCGTAATCGTCAACGGCAGATTTTGGGGCGGCTGATACCGGCTCAACAGGTGCGGGTGCGACTGTTGCGGCGACTTGTTGTTGCGCGGCCAGCGCGGCGGCTTCGAGCTTCTTATACACACCACCGAGCACTGTCATGACTTGGCGGGATGCGTTGGCTTCTTTCGCGGCCTGACCGAGCGCGAACACGGCAGCCATGTCATCACCCGCAGTGTTCAGTTCAGCGAGCCAGTCACGGCCTGATGTGTCTTTCGGCGGGTCCAACGGTTGCACCGTGAACGGCTCCCGTTTCGCGCGAGTGACGGTGAGGGCGATGGTGGCGGGTTTGTCGATATTCGAAAGCGCCGCGATCCGAATCCCGCCGACCTTCTGCCCGCCGAACTTCACCTCTGGGTCGCCGTAGAGTGTCATTCTTCGGCCCGCATACACCGCCGAGTCGGAACCCCAGCACGCGAGCAGAACACGCCTCATCGACTTCGACGGCTTGAACGGTCGGCCAGGGAACTCCGCCAGATGAACCTCGACGGGTTGTTCCGCGTTGCCATTCTTCACCTCCGTAACCGTGACCGTTTTCGGGCCACCGCCGTAGTCATCGAAATTCTGTTGATCGCTCTTCGGAGCGGTCGTCTCTGCAATATTCATCAGACCTGTATCTCCCCTTCGTTCTCGTCTTCCCACACAGCCCACGTCGGCGGCGTGAGCGTCATGCTCGGATAGCCCGGCCATTCGCCGGTCTCGGTGCATTGCAGGTACAGTTCACGTGCGCGACTGACCTTCTTCTTCGCGTCGTCTTCCCACATAAAATCGAGGTCATAGAAACCAACGAGATACGGTGCGGTCGGCTCTACGACGATGAACTTGAACACGTCAAGCTCGGTGCCAGTGATGGCGGTGTGAGCTTCCGAATACCAACGGTCTTGAACGTGATACCCGAAATTGCCCACAGCTTTGTTGAAACCACCGGGGGAAGCGTTACGAGCCGACTTCAGATCAGCCGCACTACGCCCGTCATAAACATCGAACCGTGCACGCATTGGCACACCATCGATCTCAGCGAACATGCTCACCTCACGCCCACCGATCGACTCGAGCAGCGCGCGAGCCCCAGAGTGCGCCAGAACAGCCTCAGCCATTGCATCCACAGATGCGGCCTGCTGCCGACCGATAACGATCAGGCCGTTCGAGCGCTGCTCATCGAGCCATGCGGCCGTCGCGGCCTTCGAAGAGATCGCACCAGCAGGCGTTAGGTGGTCGTCGGGACAGATGAGAACGTTCGACCCGACACCCAAGACTTTCGTGTGAACTGCGGTACCGAGGTCGAACGCAACTTTGTGCGGTTGCGGGTTGTCTTTGTTGTGCCGGTACGTCGCAGGTGTGTCCAGCAACCACCGTGCCTGCGTTGATGACAGTTCCGGTCTTGCGTGGTAGTCAGCCTCAGACATATCAGTGACAATGCCCGCGGTCATGCGACAACCGCGCCATCTTCGATCGTGATACCGACCGTTCCTGTCTGGTCGACTACCTCAACCCACACCTGGTAATCGTTTTCGGACGCCATCTCAGCGATCAGTGCCATAGAGTCGGCGTCGAGCAGAGAGCCGTCGAGGATGCGGAGCACACGGAGTTTCGGGTTCGCGGCCATCGCCAGACCGACTGAGACACGTAATTGCTCAGCAGATGAGGCTTGCGAGAACGGGATGCCCTTGAATGTCACCCCCGTCTGATCGAAAGAGAAACCGGCGACAGGGAACGACACGGCGGCGAGAGCATCAGCTTTCCGCTTCTCAATCGCATGCAACGCCACCGTGTACTGAGTGACCTCCTGCCGTTTCGTGAGCAGCCGCCCGTTGACTCTCACCCACTCCTGACCCTCACGGATCGTCGCGTTCGTCGCCTCAACCGTTGCCATGCGGGCACTGATCTCGGACGAGTCCACCCGCTCGGCCTGAGTGACCGATAATCCGGCACGTTCTTCGACGCTTCTCAGCGTGACCAGATCAGACTGCGCCCCGGCGAGTTGTTGCGTCAGTGATGCGATAACCCGTTCGCATTCCTCACGCTTCGACTGCGTACGTTCAGCGTCCGCTACACGCCGGTCAAATTCGAGGTTCTGTGCCTGCGCCGCCTCGAACGCCTCGACCAACTCAGATAGAGATACTTCCGTGGTTGGTGTGTCATCCTCAGGCTTGGTAATACCAGCGAGTTGCCCTTCAATCTGCTTCACTGCACGGGATGCTTCCGTGCGTGTTTCGAAGATCCCGACCCGTTCGCGTTCCAATTGCGCAGGATCGAACGGCAATTCTACGAGGGAAGTCAGCGCGGCAACCTGATCGCGACCAGAAAGGCGTGTGAAAGCGAGCGGATCGAATGCGCGGGCGCCTATCACCTCGTCAAGTAGTTTCTGTGGCGACGAGTACTTCGCACCATCCGCGGCCGTGACCGTGAGTGTGCCGGAGTCATCCTTCGTCCAACGGCGGGTAACAATGTACTCACCGAGATCCAATGTCACGACGGCGGTGTCTTGGCCGTCACGGATCGGCTGCTGTGTAGCTTTCGACGCTTCACCGCCCGCGAGGGCAGCCCAGATCGCATCAAGCACTGACGTTTTACCTTGCGCGTTCCGACCACCTATGAACACCACATTCCCCTCGGGGGTGATGTCGACGGCACGGATGCGCTTGTAGTTGTCAGCCTTCAAATTCACAATACGGAGAGACATTAGATGGTCACCTCTGTGGTTTCCCACGCGGTCACGGTCGCAAGGCCAAGCGCTTTCAGGGCCTTGTACTGCGCCGCCCACCTGTCCTGCGTGGCCTCATCGGCACGCCACGACTCGCGGCGACGTTTCACCTCAGCAGAGAGGGTGCCTAGCGTTCCCGACCAGCACCCCACGTTGAGGATGTGCTTGCCGTTCTTCGTTCGAAAGAGTGTCGCGGTAACACCTTCGGAGCCGATTGGACCCACGACGATGCAGTGCTCACGCGACTCGACCCGAGCGTTGCCGTAGACCCGAGCGTCGCCGTAGACCCGAGCGTCGCCGTAGACCCAAGCGTCGCCGTAGACCCGAGCGTTGCCGTAGACCTGAGCGTCGCCGGAGACCCGAGCGTCGCCGGAGACCCAAGCGTCGCCGGAGACCCGAGCGTCTCCGGAGACCCAAGCGTCGCCGGAGACCCAAGCGTCGCCGGAGACCCGAGCGTTGCCGGAGACCCGAGCGTTGCCGTAGACCTGAGCGTCGCCGTAGACCCAAGCGTCGCCGGAGACCCGAGCGTCGCCGTAGACCCAAGCGTCGCCGGAGACCCGAGCGTCGCCGGAGACCCAAGCGTCGCCGGAGACCCGAGCGTCGCCGTTTGTCAACTGCTCACTTTCGATCCACCCGCCAAGGTCACCTTTTTTCACGGACGTGCGGGGGATGTCTTCTGTGGCGCGGATCTGCTTTACGGTGACGCCGAAGATGTTGATCTTCTCGACGCCAGTGAACTCGTACTTCTGTGCGGTGGTCATTTTGGTGCCTTTCGAATTTTGCGTTTGTATGCCTTGACGGCGAAGTAGATGATGACGGCCAACATGAGGCAGTCGAACGGTGCACCAGACTGGGTAAGAAAATCGGTCACTGGGATGCGTCCGTGACGAAGTAGCGGCCCGGGTATCGGCGTTCGAGGTCCTGCATCTCGATGTCTGCTTCTAACTCGTTGTCGTACGACTCGTGTACGGACTCGCCTGTGGGTTGCCCCGTCCAGAAGTCGGTGTGGCGTTCCATGATGTGGAACATCAGTCGCCCATCCCTGCGAGCTGTGTGAGGCCCAGAACGAACAGGACAGCAACGATGGCGCTCACGGTCACTGCTACGGCGGCGAGACGCAGAACAGCGGTCACCGGGTCACCGCCCACACAACTAATGCGATAGCAACCCACACAGGGATTGACGCGAGCAGACCATTCATGATCCCCCGGCCAGTCGCAGCGGACTCCGCGTCAACCCGTGCCAGGTACTGCTCCCACACCGTCATGAGCGGGCACCGAACAGTTTCTTGAAACCGTCCAACCACGACGCAACATGCGGGTCAGGTTCCTCGTATGTGGCAACGACGAGTTCGTCATAGATCGGCGTCTCGCTCATGCCGTCACCGCCGTGGTAGTGTATTCTGTGTTTTGAGACAAGGTTTTTCTCCCTTTCTTATGAACGGTCCGGCTGTCACCGGGCCGTTTCCTTTTTTGGACGACGACCGCGCGGGCGAAGGTAAACATCACCGCGCAGCCGCCAAGTTATGCAGCGGCAGACGCCGCAGTCTGAGGCGGGAAACCGCCATTTTTGAAAGCGCCACCGAACGTGCCGTACTGAAAAAGCACCGGGCGCACCGCGAGGACCGAAGAGTTGAAGTCGGCATATGAGTCACGCGCGGCCTTGAAATTCCGGAACCGGATGTCGTTCATCGCGTTCAGGTCTTCGAGCATCACGTCAGCCCACTGCTTGCGGTGACCGCCGCCGAGAGTGACAACAATGTCCAAATCGGCCAGTGTCAACGGGACTTCACCGCGAGCTGCGCGCTTCAGAATCGCGTCACCGTTCCGACCGTCGCGCTCGTCAGCGTTCATCAGGAACGCACGTAACGCAGCATCCTGATCGAGTTGGATGCGCCCCGAACTGATCTCGGCGTGCAGGATCGACAACGCCGACTCGATAGCCTCCTGCCGGTTCACCCCAGCAGGCCCGTACGTGCCAACCTGTTCACGGTAGACGCGGATGATGGTGTCTTGGAATGCAGTCACAGTGTTGCCTCCATTTCGTTAGCGAGCACAGTCAGTGCGCCCGCGATGATGCGAATGTCTTGAGGGTTGAAAAGTTCACGGTTAGCGGGCGGCACGGCTTCAGCGCCGAGCGGCCACCACTCCGTGAGAATGCGGCGTCGGTGACTCTCGTTCGTGAACGCGAGAAAAGTTCCCAGAGCGCGACCGATACTGATAGATGCGGTCTCAGCGTTCAGCTTCACCACAGCATCACCAGTGATCACAGGCTTAGATTCACGAGGTGCCTGCTTGTACTGCTTCCCATCGAGCCCGATGACTGTCTTGACGGTGTGCGTCTCCGTCGTCGTCACGGGGGCATCGATGACCTCACCCGTTGACGTGTTAGCGACGATCGGGCCGGGCTCTACCCAGTCCGACGTGAGCGGTGGGCGGGTGCGCTCACGAATATCGGCAGAGGCCTCAGTGGTGCGCGTTTCGCGATGCGCGACAGGTGAGGCATTTGCCTCACCTTGGATGTCTCGAGCAACCGTCTTCTGGTCAACGCCGACGATAGGTGCGATAGCACGCGTGCTCATACCTTCACCAGCGAGCAGTGAGACGACCTCATGCCGCTCATCACGGGGCAAGCGCATTGGTGAGCCGCCTAGCGTTTCAGCCAGGTATGCGGTCCACGAGGCGTAGCCGAGAACCTGCCAGACGTTGCCGTTCCGGGCTTCATCCATGAGGTCGTAGAGTCGGTCAAGGCTGCGACGGGCGGAAACACCCGCGGACTTGAGATCGTCGGTTATGCGCTGCGCTTCGGTCTTCGAGTAGATACGAACGGCGAGAGTCATGCGCTGATCTCCCCGAAGAACGCGCCAACCTTGACGTCGAAGCTTGCTGCAAGCTTCTGCAGTTCGGTGGCAGTGAAGTCACCTCGTGCATTCAGTCGCTTTGATACGGCGGTTCGAGAAATGCCGAGTATCTGCGCGATTCCTTCTTGGGAGACACCCTTTTCGGCGGCAATCCCTCGCACCTTGGGTGCCACTGGTGACATTTCGTATCTCATGGGTATCAGTGTGGAACACAAACGCTACAAACACAAACACCAAAATCGGCGTGTTGCGACGTTATGTCTCGCATTCGATTCATGAGACTTGCTGTAGGGTTGCAAAGTGTGGCGAAACTGCTACAGTAAGTGTCATGACAAACCTGAGTGCTGCTGCAAATAGCTCCGAAGAGATCCACATGGAACGCGCCAAGCGCCTCGATGCGCTTCTGACTGCCGAACGATGGTCGTCACGTAACCTCGCCAAGCAGGCCGGACTCGTTCACACCTACGTGAACCGCCGCCGCAACGGACAAGCAGATATCACCATCGAAGACGTCGAGCTCTTCGCCCCATACCTCAAGATGAACGTCACTGACTTGTTCACCTACATCATGTGGGGTACCGAACTACCGAACGACCCGAAGGGTGTAGGCTCGACTTCGGCTTTTAGCCATGCCGCCTTAGCTCAGTCGGTAGAGCGATTCACTCGTAATGAATAGGTCATCAGTTCGATTCTGATAGGCGGCCCCATCGAAGCCCCAGTCTCCCGTAAGGGTCGCTGGGGCTTCATGGTTTGGCCGCGCTCGCGTGCGCCACGACGAGAGGTTGGCAACTGATGGCACGCACGATTCGCTGGGGAATTCTGGGCACGGGTGGGATCGCCTCCGCGTTCGCAACTGACCTTCTCGCAAATGATCTCGTTCTGAGTGCAGTTGGCTCGCGTTCTGTCGGAGGTGCTGAGGAGTTCGCCGCGAAATTCGGGAACCCGACCGCACACGGCAGTTACGAAGAGCTCGTATCCGATCCTGACGTCGACGCGATCTACGTGGCAACCCCGCACCCCCTGCATGTCGCCAACACCCTGCTGGCCCTGCGAGCCGGAAAGCACGTGCTGGTGGAGAAGCCCTTCACCCTCAACGCCCTCGAGGCGCAGCTCATCGCCGACGAAGCCGAACGAAGCAAGCTGGTGGTGCTCGAGGCGATGTGGACGCGGTTCTTGCCGCATATGGTGCGCATCCGCGAGATCATCGCTGCCGGAACCCTCGGCGAGGTGCACACCGTGCTCGCCGACCATGACCAGAAGCTGCCCTCTGACCCCTCCCACCGGCTCAATGATCCCGCTCTGGGCGGTGGAGCGCTGCTTGACCTCGGCATCTACCCGGTGTCGTTCGCCATCGATGTGCTGGGACTGCCGACACGGATTCTCGCATCGGCCACGACGACGTCCACCGGCGTCGACAGGCAGACGGCGATCATCCTCGAGCACGGAGAGACCGGGCGTTCTGTGCTGCACTGTGCCCTCGACTCGCGGGGCCCGAATGTGGCCACTGTCATCGGCACCGAGGCGCGCATCGAGATCGACGACACCTGGTATGCGCCGACGACGTTCCGCGTGATCGACCCGGAGGGTACGGTGATCGAGAGCTTCGAGCATCCGGTTGTCTCGCGGGGAATGCAGTACCAGGCAGTCGAATTGGAGCGCCTCGTGAACGCGGGTCTCAGAGAGAGCGAACTGCTGCCGGTCAGCGAGAGTGTTGCCATCATGGGCGTCCTCGACGAAGTGCGCCGCCAGATCGGTCTGGTCTACCCGGGCGAGTAAAGTCTGAGGCCCCGCGCGTGTGGCGGCCGGTGTCGTCGTCTCTGCGACATCGCCCACAACCCCGGCTCCCAGGTCGCCCTGCGGCCACGGCTGGTAAATTGATCGGATGCCCGGCCACCGCACCCCCGTGAACGCTCGTCGTCGTGGGCTCCTGGTCGTCGGCGCGTGGGTGGCCTTTGCGGCGCTGGCGGCCGGCTCCTTCGCCACGGGAGCGCTGGTGGCGAACGCCCAGCCCCCGGCCGTGGCTGATGCTCTCGCAATCAGCTCGCCTACTCCGACCACACCGGTCTCGACCGTTCCGGTGCCGACCAGGCGGCCGCAGCCGACCGCCGCCGCCTCGCCAGAGGCCGTGCGAACCTGCTCGGTCGGCTCGTTGGCGGCCGCCTCGGGCATGGGTACGTTCCAGGGCACCGTGCGCAAGGCCGACACGGGCGAAATCCTGTTCGACCGCAACGGTGCCACCTATTCGCGCACGGCGAGCGTCATGAAGGTACTGACGTCGTCGGCGGCGCTCGCAGTGCTGGGGCCCGATTACCGGGTTCAGACCTCGGTGGTCGCCGGTGACACTCCAGGCACTGTGGTTCTGGTGGGTGGGGGCGATGTGACGCTGGCAAGCGGGTCGTCGAACATCTATCACGACGCCTCGACCATGGGCCAGCTCGCCGAGCAGGTGAAGGCGGCCTGGTCTGCTGACCCGGCGCGTGCGGGGGTGCCGATCTCGACGATCGTGCTCGACAGCTCGCTGTTCAGCGGTGACCCGTGGCAGTCCTCGTGGGACAGGATCGAGCAGACCGACGGTTCGACCGCCGAAGTCACCGCGCTGATGGTCGACGGCGACAGGGCGAATCCGTCTGCCGACACCTCTCCCCGGAGCACGGACCCGGTCAGCCGGGCCGGCCAGGCATTCCAGAGTGCCCTGGGTTCGATCGCGTCAGGGGCGAAACTGGTGGGCGGTGTCGCATCGCCGGGAGCCGCATCGCTCGGGGCGGTGAAGTCAGCGCCGGTCTCGACCATGGTGCAGGAGGCATTGCTCCGCTCCGACAACACCGAGGCAGAGATGCTCGCCAGGCTCACCGCGATCAAGCTGGGTGTGGGCAATACCTTCGCCTCCCTGCAGGCCGCGATCCCGAAAGCGCTCAACTCCTCATATGGGCTCGACACCAGCAACCTCGTCATCGTCGACGGCTCAGGGCTGAGTAACGACGATGCCGTCTCCGCGCTCTTTCTGACCGCACTGTTCGACAAGATCAACGCGAGGGAGGCCAACCTCGGCGTCATTCTCGACGGTCTGCCGGTCGCCGACCAGACCGGCACCCTGTCGTATCGCTTCACCGGCGCGAACTCCATCGTGAACGGCAAGGTGCAGGCGAAGACGGGATCGATCGACACGGCCAACACTCTTGCCGGGGTCGTGCACGCGGCCGACGGGAGCACGCTGACCTTCGCATTCTTCTCTCTCGACAGCTCGATCGACGGGGGCAGGGCGGCTCTTGATGCGTTGACGGTCGGCATCTACAAGTGCGGTGATGCGCTCGCGAATGGATGATCGTGCGGGCTCACGTCACTCATTTCAGCGACCTCGTAGACTTGAAACGCAGGAGTGAGGTCTCATGGGGCTGCTCCGGCACAGATCGTGTGAGGAGCTGACCATGCACAAAGCGCTGTTCATCATCGACGTGCAGAACGATTTCACCGAGGGTGGGGCACTGGGAGTAGAGGGGGGTGCCGCCGTGGCGGCGGGCATCGCGCAGCTTCTTGCCGGGCATCCGGATGCCTATGACCTGGTGATCGCCTCACGTGACTGGCACGATGCCGACAATGACAACGGCGGTCACTTCGCAGGGCCCGAGGGGCCGGATTTCGTCGATACCTGGCCCGTGCACTGCGTTGCAGGCACGCCTGGAGCGGCCTACCACGATGATCTGGCTGGTGCACGGATCGACTTCCACGTGCACAAGGGGCAGGGCGAACCGGCCTACTCGATCTACGAGGGAACGACGGAGGAGGGCGCGACGGTGCATGACCTTCTCGACCAGCACGCGGTGACGGAGATCGACATCGTGGGGCTCGCGACCGACTACTGTGTTCGCGCGTCGGCGCTCGATGCGATCGAACACGGCCGCAAGGTTCGTGTACTCACCGACCTGATCGCCGGCGTGGCCCCGGAGTCGAGTGCCGCGGCGCTCGCCGAGCTGGCTCATGCCGGTGCCGAGCTGGTTGCCTCTGAGGCTGCGGTGGGAGCCCAGGAATGATCGATAGGGAAACAACGACAGGCCGCGGCAACCCGAAAATCGGGAGCGCAAGCGAGTGAGCCGGTGCCAATGGTGAACGTCGTCGAAGTCACCGAGCTCAGCGACCCGCGGCTGGCCGACTACTCGCACCTGACCGATGTCGCCCTGCGCAAGGCCCGCAGCAGCGAATTCGGGCTGTACCTGGCCGAATCTGCCCTCGTGCTCGAGCGGGCAGTGGGTGCGGGGCACGTGCCCCGGTCGGTTCTCGCCCTCGGCGGCTCGCTCGACGAAGCCGTTGCTGCCCTCGGACCCTGGGCGGAGACGGTACCGATCTTCGTCGGCCCCGGTGAGCTGCTCGCTGAGCTGACCGGCTACATTCTGCATCGCGGGATCATCGCATCGATGAACCGGCCGCTCCTCCAGCCCGTGGGCGATGTGCTGCAGGATGCCCGACTCGTCGTTGTGCTCGAGAACGTGGCCGACCCCACCAACGTCGGGGCGATCTTCCGTTCCGTCGGCGCCGTCGGAGCCGACGCCGTGCTCGTCACGCCTCGCTGCTCCGATCCGTTCTACCGCCGCGCGATCCGCGTGAGCATGGGTACCGTTCTGCAGGTGCCGTGGACGAGGTCTGGCGACTGGGACACCCTGGAACCCCAGCTGAGAACGACCGGATTCCACATCGCTGCTCTCGCCCTGTCGCCCGACGCGGTGTCACTTCGGGACTTTGCCCGCGATTTCCCACACACAGATGGGCAGCCAGGCAAGCTCGCCCTCGTGCTCGGTGCAGAGGGTGACGGGCTGACCGACAGCGCGCTGGCTGCGGCAGACACGATCGTGAGCATCCCGATGGCGCACGGCATCGACTCCCTGAACGTGGCAGCGGCGAGTGCGGTGGCGCTCTGGGCTGTCTCCGGCTGAGGCACGCGCCGAACACCATCGCACCCACCCAGGAAGAAAGCTGACAGGCGGGCGCGCAGGCCGCCGCGGCGCTGAGTGCCCCTGTGAACCCGGTACCGTTAGAAGCGAAACTGTTCCGAAGGAGTGCGTCCACCGATGATGCCCGAAGAGTCGCCCGCTGGCGGCGCAGTGCACGATGCCCCGAGCTCGCAGGGGGTATTTGCCACCACGGCGACAGAGACCGTACCCGGCGCAGGATCGACGGCGGCCAACGAAGACATCGGCCGCCTCACGATCCAGTGCGCAGACCAGCCCGGCATCGTGGCGGCTGTCGCCGGGTTCCTCGCTGAGCACGGTGCGAACATCGTGGAGCTGGGGCAGTTCTCCACCGATTCGGAGAACGGCGAGTTCTTCCAGCGCACGGTCTTCCACCGCGAGGGTCTCGCTGAAGCCCTGCCCGGCCTCAGCGCCGCGTTCGCCACCCAGGTCGGCGAGCGCTTCGGTATGACGTTCACCCTCACCGATGCGGCAACACCCAAGCGCGTCGCGATCATGGTCTCGAAGTACGATCACTGCCTGCTCGAGTTGCTGTGGCGCAACAGGCGCAACGAGCTAGATATGAACGTGACCATGGTCATCTCGAACCACCCCGACCTCGCCGCCGACGTGGCCAGCTTCGGAATCGACTTCGTGCACATTCCCATCAGCCGAGCGACAAAGGCGGAATCCGAAGCGCGCGCTCTCGAGCTGCTGGCGGGCAAAGTCGATCTCGTGGTGATGGCCCGGTACATGCAGATCCTCTCCGCGGACTTCCTCGAGAACGTCGGCTGCCCTGTCATCAACATCCACCACTCGTTCCTGCCGGCGTTCGCCGGTGCCGGGCCGTACCTGAAGGCCAAGGAGCGTGGAGTCAAGCTGATCGGCGCGACCGCACACTACGCGACGGCAACCCTCGACGAAGGCCCCATCATCGAGCAGGACGTGGTTCGGGTCTCGCACCGCGACAGCGTGGCGGAGCTCGAGCGTCGGGGTGCCGAGGTGGAGCGCAGCGTTCTGGCGCGTGCGGTGCAGTGGCATTGTGAAGACCGTGTGATGACATACCGGAATTCGACCACGATTCTGTGATCAGCGAGCCGTCAGTGAGCTGATGTGTGCACACGACGTGATTGAAGCATTTTGTGAGGGAGTAGACAAGTGGCCGCAGGAATCATTGACGGCAAAGCCGTCGCTGCACGCGTTCGCGCGACACTGAAAGACGATGTCGCGGCGTTCTTCGCCAGAACCGGAATCCAGCCCGGGCTCGCTACGGTGCTCGTCGGCGGCGACCCTGCGTCAGAGGTGTACGTCGCCAACAAACGCAGGTCAACCGTCGCTGCGGGTATGGCAGACCTGCACCAGCACCTGCCCGAAGACACGAGCCAGGAGGAGGTCGAGGCGCTGTTGCGTCGGCTCGCCGCCGACCCGCAGGTATCGGGCATCCTGTTGCAGCTGCCGGTTCCGGCGCATCTGAACGCTGCGCCGCTGATCGACCTCATCCCCTTCGAGAAGGATGTCGACGGCCTGACGACGCTGAGTGTCGGTCGGCTCGCCCAGCAGAAATCCGGGCTGCGGCCCTGCACACCGGCGGGTGTCATCGAGCTGCTCGACGCGTACAACGTGCCGATCGAGGGTGCGAACGTCGTTGTCATCGGTCGGTCTGAGCTCGTCGGCCGGCCTGTTGCGCAGCTTCTGGTGAACCGGAACGCGACCGTGACGGTCGCGCACTCCCGCACACGCAACCTGGCCGAGGTGTGCCGCACGGCCGATGTCGTCGTTGCGGCTGTGGGGGTGAAAGGTCTGATCACAGCTGAGCACATCAAGCCCGGCGCGACCGTGATCGACGTGGGAATCCACCGAGGTCCCGAGGGTCTGTCAGGCGACGTGGACTTCGGCCCGGCTTCTGAGGTGGCGGGGCTCATCACGCCCGTTCCCGGCGGTGTGGGGCCGATGACGATCGCGATGCTGCTGGTGAACACCCTGCGTGCCGCCGAGCTGCAGTACGAGCTCGCCAGATAACTGCTGTCTGAAATCGTCGGAGAAACTTCGCCGGTACCGCCGTATTCGCCGAGGTGGCGAGGATCTTCCGACGATTCTGCAGCCGCGCTCCGGCCCGCCGCGCCCGCCCCGCCCTGCTAGACCAGAAGCTGGCGCTTCGCGAGCTCTCGGTACAACGGCGTCGAGACGACGAGCTCCGAGTGGGTGCCCACGCCGACGACCGAGCCGTGGTCGAGAACAATGATCACGTCGGAGTCGACGACGGTCGACAGCCGGTGCGCGATCACGATCAGCGTGCGGTTCTCGGCGACTGCGTCGATCGCCTCGCGCAGCATCTGCTCGTTGAGTCCGTCGAGGCTCGAAGTCGACTCGTCGAGCAGAAGGATCGGCGGGGCAGCGAGAAGCGCGCGGGCGATGGCCAGGCGCTGGCGTTCGCCGCCTGAGAGCATCACGCCCTCTTCGCCGACCGCAGCATCCAGGCCCTCGGGCGACCGCTCGAGCACCTCGAGCAGGTTGACGGCCGTCAGAACGGCCACGCACTCCTCGTCGGTCGCCGCCGGCGAAGCCAGAAGCAGGTTCGAGCGGATGCTCCCGGCCAGCACGGGCGCGTCCTGCTCGACATAGCCGATCTGGGCGCGAAGGGCCTCGCGGTCGAGCTGACGGATGTCGGTGCCGCCCACCCGGATGACACCCGAGGTCGGGTCGTAGAACCGCTCGATGAGCGCGAGAATGGTGCTCTTGCCTGCGCCGGAGGGCCCGACCAGCGCCACACGCTTGCCCCGCGGCACGCTGAAGCTCACGCCGCGCAGCACGGTGGTGTTGCGGATGCCCGGCTCGCCTGTGCCCGGACTGCCGACGCCCGCCCCAGGGCCGCCGCGCGCACCGGAGTCGGCGAGGTAGCTCGCCGCCGACGAGGGTTCGGCCGAATCGTCGCCAGCAGATTCGCCGGGAAGTGCGCTGAGAGATTCGCCAGCAGATGTGCCCTGAGATTCGTCGGGGAAATCGCCGGGTACCTCGCCGGGCACGTCGTTCAGGGCGCCGGTTGTGTCTGCAGATGTGGCGCGAGGGCTGGCGCCCGGGCCGACCACGCCGGCGCCCCCGGCGGCCGGCTCGTGCGCGGCGAGCAGCGTGGTGCCGGGCCCCGACAGCACGCCCTGCGCGTCGGGAGCGCCGTCACCCGGCACCGCACCTTCCGTGTACGCAAACTCGACGCCGTCGAACTCCACCGCGATCGGCGTGCTCGCGGCGGCGCGGGCGAACGCGGCGGTGCTCACTTCGGCGTTGCTCGCAAGAGGGGCGAGCTCGCGGTCGAATTCACCCTCACTCGGCAGTGTGATGATCTCCTGGATGCGGCCCAGCGCACCGAGGGCGGAGTTGACCGAGGTGAACGCCCCGAAAGCCTGGCCGAGGGGCATGATCATCATGAACAGGAACAGGATGAACGACACCAGTGACGCGATGGTGATCGCTCCACTGGCAACCCGGTACCCGCCGACGCCGATCACGGTGAGGAAGGCCACCTGCATGGCGATCCCGGCGACCGGGACCACGAGGGCCGAGATCTTCGCGACCTTGATGCCCATCGCCCAGGCGCCCTCTGCGTCTTTCTCGACGGCCCGGATCTCCCGCTCGGTGGCGTTGGCCGCGCGAACCGTGCGAACGGCGCTGATGGCCCGCTCGACACTCGCTGCGAGGTCGCCGACCTTCTCCTGCGCCTGGCGGCTGGCCACACGGATGCGCGCCGAAAGCAGCACAACTACCACGATCGACACGCCCACCACGAGAACGGTGAGCCCGAGCAGCACGGGGTCGATGATGAGCATCGCGATGAGCGCGCCGACGAAGACCAGCGATCCTCCGAGGGCATCGACAAGCCCCTGCGTGAGCACGGCTCGCAGCAGGGTTGTGTCGGAGCCGACGCGGGAGACCAGGTCACCCGTGCGACGGGTGTCGAATTCGCGGATGGGGAGGTTCAGCATCCGGCGCACCAGCTGCTTGCGGCTCGACAGCACGACGCCCTCGCCGGTGCGCTGCAGCAGGTAGTGCTGAAAGCCGCTGATGAGACCAGACAGCACGACGAGAACCACCAGCAGCCAGACGAGCCCATTCAGCGGGTTGCCTGCCGTGACCTGGGTGATGACCTGGCTCACGAGCAGCGGCTGGGCGAGGCTGG
Source organism: Subtercola sp. PAMC28395 (assembly GCF_018889995.1). Classification (NCBI taxonomy): domain Bacteria; kingdom Bacillati; phylum Actinomycetota; class Actinomycetes; order Micrococcales; family Microbacteriaceae; genus Subtercola; species Subtercola sp. PAMC28395. The sequence continues at coordinate 1,369,654 of NZ_CP076547.1, forward strand.
CCGCGGCCCCGAGGATGCTCAGCCCGATCACGAGCGCGAGAACCTTCTTGTGCTCGAGCAGGTAGGGCAGCAGGTCTGCGAACTTCGCGCGCGGGCCGTTGTCGGCGTCGCGCCTGCCGCGCCCGCCCCGGCTGCGACCCCGTGGGCTGGCTGCGCTCGTGCGGCTTGCGCCTGCGGTGGCCCGTGATTCTGCTGTGCTCATGAGTACTTTCTATCGGTCGCGGCTGACGGTGTGATGGATGCCCGGCCTACCCCGTGCGCTGGTTCACTCCGCGCGGGGCGAGCCGGGCATCCACTCGCCCGTTTGTGCAACAGAATGCCGCAGAAGCTGCACCTTCAGGAAAGTCGATGGTGCCGTTCACGCGTCGGGAAGATCGATGGTGCAGTTCACGCGTCGGGAAGATCGATGGTGCAGTTCACGCGTCAGGACAGGTTGGAGTCGTAGTCGACGTCTCGGGTCTCTTTGCTGATGATGAGTGCGATCAGGGTGATCACGGCCATCGCGCTCAGGTACACGCCGACCCAGACCGGGCTGCCGCCGGCTGCCTGCCAGAGTGCGACGGCGATGAACGGGGCCACGGCCGCGCCGAGGATCGACGCGAAGTTGTAGCTGATCGCCGAGCCGGTGTACCGCACGTTCGCCGGGAAGAGTTCGGGCAGCACCGAGCCCATCGGGCCGAAAGTGAGCCCCATGAGGGTGAAGCCGATGATGAGCAGTGCCATCGTTCCGACGGTGCCGGCTCCGAAGAGGGGCACGAACAGCAGGCCGAACACCAGGATGCCGATCGTCGTGACAATGAGCGTCTTGCGACGCCCGAAGCGCTCCGCGAGCGGGCCCGACACCAGGGTGAAGATGCCGAAGAACACCACGCCGATGATGAGCATGATCAGGAAGTCGTTGCGGTTGAAGCCGAGCCCGGGCGTGAAGGTGGCCGGGTTGAATGCCGTGCCTGCCTTGTCGGCAGCAGCCTTTGCTGCAGCGGCAGACGAGAACGCCGTACCGAATGTCAGCGTGAACGTCGTCATCAGGTAGAACAGCGTGTACGTGGCGAGCATGATGAACGTGCCCAGAATGAGCGGGCGCCAGCTGGTCTTGAACACCCGTGCCACCGGTACTGTCGCGACTTCGCCTGCGTCGATGACCTTCTGGAAGGCGGGCGTCTCGACCAGCCTGAAACGAACGTAGAGCCCGATCACGACGAGCACGGCGCTCGCGATGAACGGCACGCGCCAGCCCCAGCTCGCGAAGTCGGCTGCAGACATGCCGAGGTTCAGCCAGAGGAACACGCCGTTGGCGATGATGAAGCCGATCGGGGCGCCGAGCTGCGGGAAGGTGCCGTAGATCGCACGCTTGCCTGCCGGTGCGTTCTCGGTGGCGAGAAGCGCTGCGCCGCTCCACTCGCCGCCGAGGCCGAGCCCCTGGGCGAAACGCATCACGGTCAGCAGAATGGGTGCCCAGAGGCCGATCGAGGCGTAGGTCGGCAGAAAGCCGATGAGTACGGTCGCGATGCCCATGGTCAGAAGCGAGGCGACGAGAGTCTTCTTGCGGCCGATGCGGTCGCCGAAGTGCCCGAAGATGATCGAGCCGATGGGCCGCGCCACGAACGCCACCCCGAAGACCGCGAACGAGGTCAGCAGGCCTACATTCGGGTCGGTCGTGGGGAAGAACAGCTTCGGGAACACCAGCACGGCGGCGGTGGCGTACACGTAGAAGTCGTAGAACTCGATCGAGGTGCCGATGAGGCTGGCGAGAACGACTCTCGAACGGGTGTTGACGGCGGCGGGTGGGGCGAGCGTGGGCGAAGACATAGCGGCTTTCAGCAGGAGATTTCAGCGGTGGAACGGTCAATCACCGCCGACAAGAACGCGTCGATCGGGCGCGAGTAGTCGACCACGGTGGGACGGTGAGGCGGCTGGTGGCCGCCCATCTACAATACGCGCCATCCAACTCGCTCCCGCCCCCGCACCAAAGCCCCCGCTCCCGCCCTCCACCCCCGCCCTCCACCCCCCCACCCGCCCCCCGGAGCCGAGGGGTTGGTGTCCCAACTTCTGCTGGGATTCAGTAGCCAGGGCAGCAGAAGCTGGGACACCCAACGGGAGGAAGCGGAGGGGGAGGGGGGGGAGGGGGGAGGGGGAGGGGAGGGGGAGGGGGTTATGGATGCTCGGGGAGGAGGGCGCGCAGGGTGAGTGCTGTGGCGACGGCGGCTTCGGCGGCCTCGCGGCCCTTGTCCTCCTTCGAACCGGGAAGGCCCGCGCGGTCGAGGCCCTGAGCCTCGTCGTCGAGCGTGAGGACGCCGAACCCGACAGGCTTGCCCGTGAGGATGCTCACCTGGGTGAGGCCCGACGTCGCGGCGTCGGAGACATACTCGAAGTGCGGGGTTCCACCGCGGATGATGACGCCGAGGGCGACAACCGCATCCGCCCCCGCCTCGAGCGCGGCGCGGCTGACGACCGGGAGCTCGAAGCTCCCTGCGACGCGGATCTCCGTGATCTCGACGTTCGCCTCCTCGAGGGCGCGGTGGGCCCCGGCGAGCAGGCCATTGGTGATCACGTCATGCCAGCGGCCGGCGACGATCGTCACCTTGAGTCCGGTGCCATCGAGAGTGGTGGAGGTGGGGATTCCGGTGCCGGCCATGCGCGGGCATCCTTTCGGGTCAGGGTTCGGGGAGTTGGAGATCGGGGATTTGGAGATCGGGGTGTAGCGAGGTGTGCGGTTGTGGGGAACGAGCTGCCCCGTGGGAGAAGAGTCAGCCTGTGGGGGACGAGCTGGCCAGTGGGGGACGAGTCAGCCTGTGGGGGGCGAGCTGCCCTGTGGGCGACGAGCTGGCCTGTGGGTGGGCGAGCTGGCCTGTGGAGGAGGAGTCAGCCTGCGAGGGACGAGACTCAGCCTGCGAGGGACGAGACTCAGCCTGTGAGGGACGAGACTCAGCCTGTGAGGGAGGAGCCACCCTGTGAGGGGACGAGGAGACGCCCGCGGCCCTACTCGACGAACGTCGGGAGGGGCAGCAGGTGACCCATGCGGTCGCGCTTGGCGTCGAGGTACGCGGAGTTTGCCGAACCGCGACCCACGACCAGCGGAACACGTTCGACGACCGTTATTCCGCGCTCCTCGAGCTGGCGCACCTTCTCGGGGTTGTTCGTCAGCAGGCGAACCTGTGTGAGCCCCAGGTTCTCGAGGATCGCAACAGCCGCGCCGTAGTCGCGCACGTCGCCGGGGAGCCCGAGGGCGAGATTCGCATCGAGGGTGTCGAGTCCGTCTTCCTGCAGCTGGTAGGCGCGCAACTTGTTGATGAGCCCGATTCCGCGCCCTTCGTGGCCGCGCAGGTAGATCACCACCCCGCCGAGTTCGGCGATGAGGTCGAGTGACGCGGTGAGCTGAGGGCCGCACTCGCATTTCAGCGAACCGAACGCCTCGCCGGTGAGGCATTCAGAGTGGATCCGCACGACGGAGCTCGGGTCCGACGGGTCGCCGGCGATCACGGCAAGGTGATCCGCGCCGGAGACCAGGTCGTGGTACGCGCGAAACCGGAATGTGCCGTGGACGGTCGGCACCAGGGTCTCGACTGCAAACTCGACTCGATCTACGAGATCGACGGGCACATGGTCAAGGCGCGACTCCGGCGTGAGCCAATGGTCGTCCCGACTGGTCGAGCCAGTACTGCTCGGGCCGTGGCCGCCCGCGCCCGCGCCCGCGCCCGCGAGGGCGGTCTCAGTCCCGGCGACGGGTGCGGTCCGGCTGCCCTCGACGGCGAGAGCTGCATCGGCCTCTGCCTGCGCATCGGCGTCGTTCAGCCAGGCGATGAGCGCCTCGATGGTTGTCACGGGCAGACCCTCGCGTGCGGCGATCTCGAGGAGTTCGGGCATCCGTGCCATGGAGCCGTCGGTGCTTACGATCTCACCGATCACCCCGACCGGCGCGAGGCCCGCCAGCTGCATCAGCTCGACAGACGCCTCCGTGTGGCCCGGGCGCTCGCGAACCCCTCCGGCGACGGCCACAACGGGCAGCACGTGGCCTGGGCGGATGAAGCTGGACGGTGTCGAGGTGCCGTCGGCAAGCGCGCGGAGGGTGAAGGCCCGGTCGGCCGCGCTGATGCCCGTGGTGACGATCGGTGACGAGGCGTCGACGGTGATCGTGTACGCCGTGCGGCGGGAGTCTTCGTTGCGCTCCACCATCGGGGGCAGTTCGAGGGCAGCAGCGCGCTCGACGGTCATCGGGGCGCAGAGGAAGCCGGAGGTGTTGCGCACCATCCAGGCTATCCATTCGGGGGTGGCGAGCTCGGCCGCGAGGATCGCATCGCCCTCGTTCTCACGGTCTTCGTCATCGGCGACGATCACGGGCTTGCCTGAGCGCAGGGCCGCCAGGACTTCGGGCATAGGGGTGAGTGACATCGGTGGCTCCTCAGCGCTCGGTGGTCGTCGGGTCAGTGGTCGTGGGCTCGGTGGTGGTTCGAAGGGACAGCAGTCGCTCGACGTGCCGGGCGAGAATGTCGGTCTCGATGTTGACGACGTCACCGACGGCAAGCGCGCCGAGGGTGGTCGCCGAAAGAGTTTCAGGGATGAGTGACACTTCGAACCAGTGCGTGGATCCTGAGTCGCTTGTGGCGGGCGGAGTCGCACCGGGATGCCCGTGGCCTCCATCGACGTTCGACACCGTCAGCGACACCCCCGCGACGGCGATCGAGCCCTTGTCGACCACGAGCGGGGCGAGCTCGGGGCTCAGGCTGAAACGCAGGACGCTCCACGCCTCGCCGGGCGTCACAGCGAGCACGGTGCTCGTTCCGTCGATGTGACCCTGCACGATGTGACCGCCGAGCCGGTCGCCGACCAGCGCTGCGCGCTCGAGGTTCACCGCGTCACCGGGTTTCAGCGAGCCGACCGTGCTCATGTCGATGGTCTGCTGCATCACGTCGGCGGTGAATGAATCCGCGGTCTGGTCGACCACGGTCAGGCAGACGCCGCTCACCGATATCGAATCGCCGTGGCGAGCTCCCGACACGGCGAGGGGCGCGCGGAGCGTCAGGCGGACGACGTCGGCGCGCGGCTCGATTGCCAGGACTTCGCCTTTTTCTTCAATGATTCCGGTGAACAAGGTGGTGCTCCTTCGGGTCGGAGGTGGAGGGGGTGACGGGCGGGGAGGATGTGAAGGATGTGGGGAAGGCGCTTGCTCTGGGGGACGAGACGCTTGCTGTGGAGGAGACCGGGCGCTCGAGGGAGGCAGCAGAGCTGGCACCGCGGAGCGGCTCGGCGACGATGCGAAGGTCGGGGCCGAGCAGGTCGAGCGAGACGATCGTGAGAGGCAGGGCATCCGCTACGCCGTCGACGCCGATGTTGCCGAGGGCGAGCATCGGCCCCCCAAGCAGTACAGGTGCCAGGTAGGCGACGATCTCGTCGGCCAATCCGGCCCTGATGAACGCGCTCGCAAGGGTCGGGCCGCCCTCGACGAACACCGAGCGGACTCCGCGATCGAAGAGGTCGGCGAGAATGCCGTGGAGGTTGCGGGTCTGGTACTCCGTGACCGGCAACGGGTGACCGAACACTCGCGCGGTGCGATCGATGCGGCGCTCGCCGATCACGACAGGCTGTGGCTGGTGCGGATAGAGGGCGGGCTCGGTTTCGCCGGTCGAGATGGGCATCCGTGCGGTGAGCGACGGGTCGTCCGCGAGCAGTGTTCCCGTGCCGACAACGATGGCGTCGGCACGGCTGCGGCGCAGGTGAACGTCGGCTCGGGCATCCGGGCCTGTGATCCACTGGCTGGTGCCATCAGCTGCTGCGGCCCGGCCGTCGAGACTCGACGCCCATTTCACGGTGACGAAGGGGCGCCCGTTTCGCATCGCGGTCAACCACGGGTGGATGCTGCGCTCGACCTCTGCGGCGAGAACACCGCTGTGCACGCACACTCCAGCGGCCGCCAGCGTTCCGGCTCCGCCCCCGGACCGCAGGCCGGGGTCACTGGAACCGAAGTACACCGTGCTGATTCCGGCGGCGACAAGAGCCTCGCTGCAGGGGCCAGTGCGACCGGTGTGGTTGCAGGGCTCGAGGGTGACGACGGCGGTGGCGCCGATGGCGTCGGATGCTCGGCTGAGGTTGGCCAGGGCATCCACTTCGGCGTGCGGAGTGCCCGCGCCGCGGTGCCAGCCTTCGGCGAGAACGACGCCGTCGGGGCTGAGGATGACGCAGCCGACCTGTGGGTTGACGCCCCACGCGGGGCCGTTCGCCGCCAACTCGATGGCGCGGCGCATGGCTGGCTCGATGGTGAGTGCGGCGGCAGGCACAGGGGCGGCAGGCGCAGGGGCGGCAGGCGCAGGGGTGGAAGGCACAGGGGCGGCAGGCGGAGGGGCGGCAGGCGGAGGGACAGAAGGCACAGCAGCGCCCTCGCCGTCGTGTTCTGTCGAACGCATCTCAACCCTCGTCTGTCAAGAGACTCCGGGGTAGCGTCAACGGCTCATGGGTGCCAACAGGGTCGCGGGCACGCACGCGTGCACCTCTCATCCGGACTTCTGAGGGAACACAAGCAAACCCTCATGACCGTCGGTCTCGGAATTTCACCGAATCAACCTTGGCGCTGGATGGCATTGCTGCCAGGAGCACCGCAGTTCGCGGACTATAACCGCCGGTTCGGATTCTCACCGACCCCGGAGCACGGTCCTAGTGTAGTGCGCCGCCGCCCCTGCGGCGCACTGTCTGCGAATTGTTACGAGTCCCCTCGTTGAGTCCGCGTAAACGTGGGGCGCGACGTACACGCCGCCGCGCCCCACCGATTTCGTCCTGCGGGAGCGTCTTTGCGATGGCGCGCGAATGCGAATTGTTACGCGTGTAGCCGTTTCGGGCAGCGGAAACGCAGGTGGCGACGGTTGTCCGTTCGTCCGCACGCGGCGTCAAGTGCAGTGTGCACGCGGCGTCGCGTCTGGACGAACGAGTGGACGTTGGCATGCGCCGATTCGATGAGGCGAGTGCCGGCGCCGCGGGCGAGAGAAGGCGGGTAGCCGCAGCTCAGCGCGCGGCGAGCGACTGCGACTTGGGGATGCGACCCAGGCGGGAAGCGATGCCCCAGGTGGTCACCTTCGACAGCGCCTCGACCACTATGCCGGTCGTCATCTTCGACTGGCCCTCGAGGCGCTCGATGAACGTGATCGGGAACTCCCGCACGACGCCGCCTGAGCGTTCGACGAGCCACGCCAGCTCGATCTGGAAGACGTAACCGGCCGAGTCGAGCTGCGAGAGGTCGAGGGCGCGCAACGTTTCAGCGCTGAAGCCGCGGTACCCCGAGGTGATGTCGTGAAGCTTGGACTTCAGCATGATGCGGGCGTACGTGGTACCCGAACGGGAGATGAGCTTGCGGTACCACGGCCAGTTCTCGGTCTTGCCGCCCGGGATCCACCGGGCGCCGATGCCCAGGTTCGCGCCGGCGTCGAGGAGCTTGATCAGCCGAGGGAGTTCCTCGGGCTGATGGGAGCCGTCAGCATCCATCTCAATGATGTAGTCGTAGCCTTTGTCGAGTGCCCAGCCGAACCCCGCGACGTACGCGGTGCCGAGGCCGTTCTTCTCGGTGCGGTGCATGATGTTCACGCGCTCGTCGGTGGCAGCAATGGCGTCGACGATCTGGCCTGTGCCATCGGGGCTGTTGTCGTCGACGACGAGAACGTGCACGTCGGCGGACTTCAGTACGCGCTCGATGATGGCTGCGATGGTCTCTTTTTCGCGATACGTGGGTATGACGACGACAGCTCCAGGCAATGGGCCACCTTTCTAACGATCTTCGCACAGCGGCGCAGCGCGGTCATCTGACGGTTTGCGTGCCGTGACGCGCAGCCAGAACAGCCTTCACGAGGCAGTGCGACGGTTCTCGCGGCGGCGCGCGAAAATCGGCGACCGGTCCAATATACGGCACAGCCTCCTAGTGTTGATGTGTGAACGCCACCAACTCCACGCCAGAACGCGGCTCACAGTCGTCTCCCAGCGCTTCCAAGACCTCATCCGGCTCGTCATCCAAGACCACATCCAAGACCACATCCAAGGCCTCTTCCGCGCCCGCACGCTCGACCTCCACCTCGTGGTTCTCAGGGCGCAGGATGAACGTGGCCGCCCTGTCTCCCGACCGCTATGCCCGGCTGATCCTCTCCACCACGCGCGTGCCATTCCTTCAGGTCGTCAAGACCTCGGTTGCGGCCATCGTCGCCTGGGTCGCGTGCACGCTCCTCCTGCAGGGGGCGCCTCCGCTCTTCGGCGTCATTGCGGCGATCCTCGTCGTGCAGCCGAGCGTCAACCAGTCGTTCGGCAAGGCCCTCGAGCGGTGCGTCGGCGTGATCATCGGCGTCGTGCTCGCCTACTTCATCGGCGTGGTCTTCGGCCAGGCCTCCTGGGTGATTCTGCTTTCGGTCATCGTGGCCCTGCTGGTGGGGTGGGCACTGCGCCTCGGGCCGACCTCGTCGGTGCAGATCCCGATCAGTGCGATGCTCGTGCTCTCGCTCGGAGCATCGACGCCGGGGTACGCCATCGACCGTATTCTCGAGACCATCATCGGTGCCCTGCTCGGAGTTGCCGTGAATCTGCTCATCGTTCCGCCGGTGGCACTGCAGCCCGTCCACGAGGCTGTCGCGCGACTCGGAAACGAGGTGGCGGGCATCCTCGACTCGCTCGCACGAGTACTCAGTGAACCGAGCACCGCGTCTGACCGCACGGAGATGCTGGTCGAGGCACGCCTGCTGACGCCGATGCGGGCGAAGGCGGCTGCGGCGCTCTCTGCGGGCGAGGAGAGCCTCAAGTACAACCCGCGGCGCTCGGTTCACCGGGACCTGTTGGAGAGTGACGGGCAGCTGCTGGCGATGCTGTCGGTGCTGGTCACGCGTGTCACGGGTATGGCCCGCGGAGTCTACGACCACTATGACGACGAGCTCCTGGGCGAACCGATCGTGGGTGAGATCGTCGCAGAGCTGGGCCGGGCGTCGCACGACCTGCGTCTCGTGATCGCGAACGCCGAGCTCCCGGGAACCGAGCCCGAGGCAGCGGTGGATGATCTGCCGGCCCTCACCGCACCGCTGGCCATCGCCGTGCCCCGCAGCGAGCACTGGGTGTTGCTGGGGTTCCTCCTGGAGGATCTTCGCCGAATCCACGAAGAACTCGTGGAGGCAACCGAGCAGCGCTGAGCGTGGCGATCTGCGGCATTCAGGGCCTCAGTCGCGGCCGGGGCCGAAGGATTTGAGATGAGCCTGGGTGAGGGCATCCATTTCGTCGTCTGAGAGTTCGTCGACCTGCTTGGCTTCTTTTCGGTCGTGCTTCGACCAGCGGACGAACAGCAGGATCAGGATTGGAATGTCGGCGATCTCAGCGATGAACCAGAGCAGGTCGCCCGAGAGCTGCTGGTCGCGGAGGGGGCTCGGGAACCAGGCGGGTACGGCCGTGGTGATGGGCCCGGCGTGGTCGAGGATGGTCTCGTTGAGCCGCAGCAGAATACCGGGGATCGCGTCGAGCACCAGTTCGACGAACGCGAGCATGAACTCGGCCGCGATGAACAGTGTGGTGCGGGCGACGACCAGTTCGGTGAGCGGCAGCACCATGATGAGCCCGACCATCGGCACGACGATCGCGATCGCGTCTTGTGCGAAGGGGGACTCACGAATCGTGCCGGCGACCGGCGTCAGAAAGATCGAGAAGGCGACAAGCGCGAAGACCGGGCCGAACACGGCGTTGCCCATGATGCCGACCACGCGGGAGTTCAGCACGGCCTCGAGGGCTGCAAGCGGTGCGCCGGTCAGCGCTTCGCGGGCCAGCGAGACCGGCTTGCCCGTGGCGAGCAGGGCGGGCACAGCGAACAGCAGCAGCGCGATGCGCGTGGTGAACGCGAAGCGGAGTTCGGCGCTGTAGACGCCCAGAAAGCCGAACTCGACGACGGCGAACGACCCGAGCCCGAGCAGGTAGAAGCCCAGCGTCGGGGCAATCCGCCAGTGCTCGCCGCGCCGAGCGAGGGTCAGGATGCCCGCGAGATACATCAGCCCGGCGACACCGATCGCGGTGACACCGACGGCGTTGAACTGCCACGTCGTGAGGAACGTGAGAATGTCAGGCGTGGTGGTGCTCCTCGGAGTCGTCGGTGAGTCCATTATCCACTGCCCGCTGGTTGAGCAGTCCGGAGGCCGGGCGTGGGTGCGGCGAAACGTCCCGAACGAGGGTGGTTTGGGGACCTTCGGCCGCACCCACGCTCCGACTGGCGGTGGGGTCGGATTGTGGTGCGGCGAAACGTCCCGAAAGAAGGCGGTGTAGGGACGTATGGCCGCACGCAGAGTGCTGCCGCCCGTCGGTGGGTGGGGCGAGTCCCCGGTGAGGCGAGCCCGGGTCAGACGAGGCGGTAGGTGACGCGCCGCAGGAGGCCGATGCGGTCGTAGACCGTGTCGAGTGTCGCCTGGGCGACCTCGTTCGCGCGGTCGGCGGCTGCGCTCAGAATGCGGTCGAGTTCGGCCGGGTCGGCCAAAAGCTCGAGCGCACGCTCGCGCATCGGCGCCAGTGTGCCGATGACGACCTCTGCGAGGGCCTTCTTGAAGTCGCCGTACCCGCGACCGGCGAACTCGCCCTCGATCGACGCGATCGACTGGCCCGAGAGCACCGAGTAGATCGTCAGCAGGTTGGAGACGCCCGCCTTGGTCGCCGGGTCGTAGACCACGCCGCCCTCGGCATCGGTCACCGCGCGCATGATCTTCTTCTGGGTGACGCTCGGTTCGTCGAGCATCCAGATGATGCCCGCGGTCGACTCAGCCGACTTCGACATCTTCGAGGTCGGGTTCTGCAGGTCGTAGATCTTGGCTGTGGCCTTCAGGATGTACGGCTCAGGCACAACGAACGTGTCGCCGAAGCGGCTGTTGAACCGCGTCGCCAGGTCGCGCGTGAGCTCGATGTGCTGGCGCTGGTCTTCGCCGACCGGCACCTCGACAGCGTTGTAGAGCAAGATGTCACCGGCCTGGAGGATGGGGTAGGTGAAGAGCCCGACCGAAGTCGAGTCTGAACCCTGCTTGGCCGACTTGTCTTTGAACTGGGTCATGCGCCCGGCCTCGCCGAAACCGGTGATCGTGTTCAGCACCCAGGCGAGCTCGGCGTGGGCGGGCACGTGGGACTGCACGAAGAGGGTCGACTTGCTCGGCTCGATGCCGGCCGCGATGTACTGGGCCACGGTGCGGCGCGTGTTCTCGCGGAGGGCAGCCGGCTCCTGGGGAACGGTGATGGCGTGCAGGTCGGCCAGCATGTAGAACGCTTCGTGCGTCTCCTGCAGTTCTTTCCAGCTCAGGAGCGCGCCGATGTAGTTACCGAGGTGGAGGGAGTCGGCCGAGGGCTGCATGCCCGACATCAGGCGTGGTTTCGTGCTGTTCATGGGGTCTGTCCTCAAAGAATGGTTGTCTCAAGTAAATCAGGTTCGCCCTCTCCCCGAGTCTGGTCTGACCGCGGCAGGCTCTCGTTCAACGGCGACGAGGCTTCTATCGTGAACTCGATACAGTTCCGGTCGAAGCGAAGCGAGCTCGGTGGCCTGCGGGCCATCAACGTCAGCTACGCAAAGCTCTCCCGGCAGTGCGCCGTCCCCACCTGCCTCTCCACCCGCCGCGAGCGGAGCCTCTGGCCGGCGTGGGCCCAGGAGCGGCGGCGCACCAATATATTCAGATCTGGTAGTCGACGACGACCGGGGTGTGGTCCGACCATCGCTCGGCGTGGGAGGCGGCACGGTCGACCTCGTAGCTCACCGCACGCTCGGCCAGTGCGGGCGTCGCCATCTGGTAGTCGAGTCGCCAGCCGGTGTCGGTGTCGAAGGCGTGCCCACGCTGCGACCACCACGTGTACGGCCCGTCGACCTCGCCGGCGAACCTCCGGCCAAGGTCCACCCAGCCGAGACCGGCGCCCGTGCTGCCGTCGACACCCTCGACCACGCTGCCGGCCTCACCGAAGAACCGGTCGAAGTAGGCGCGCTCCTTGGGCAGGAACCCGGCGCGCTTGACGTTGCCCTTCCAGTTCTTGATATCGAGCGTCTTGTGCCCGACGTTCAGGTCTCCCACCACCACCGCGAGTTCGCTGTGCGCTGCCAGTTCGGGAAGCCGGGCCGTCATGCCGTCGAGGAACTTGTACTTCTCGACCTGTTTTGGCGTATCGGCCTCACCCGAGTGCACGTAGGCGCTCACAACCGTGACGATCTGCCCGTTGACCTCGTAGTCGGCTTCGAGCCAGCGCCCGGCGCTGTCGAACTCCTCGTCGCCGATACTCACGCGGTGGATGCTCGCCTTGCTGCGCGACGCCAGCGCCACCCCTGCCCGGCCCTTCGCCGTCGCGGCATCGTGCAGGATGCTCCACTCAGGCCCGAGAAGCCCCTCGAGGTCTTCGGTGGATGCCCGGACCTCCTGGATCGCGAGAATGTCGACGCCCCGGGCATCCAGCCACGCCCCCATGCCCTTGCGGTAGGCGGCGCGCACGCCGTTGGTGTTGATCGAGGCGACGCGCAGGCGTGTGGAACCGGAACTCATGCACCAAGCCTACCCAGCGCCCCCGACTCCCCGCGCGCGCCGAGTGTGCAGATCGAGTTGCCCGAAGGTGCACTTTTTCGTGGGAATCTTTGCGCATCCGGGAAAGTCGATCGCGAGGGCAGACTCTTGGGCAGATCGAGTTGCCCGAAGGTGCACTTTTTCGTGGGATTTCTCGCACGAAGGGGAAAGTCGATCGAACTGAGGGGAGAAGTGCGTGCAGGCTAGGGTCGGGGCGCGGGGGGTGAGGCGATGCCAGCCGCGAGCTCGGCGTCGAGGCGCTTGAGCAGCCTCTTGAGGCGGCTGCGGCGAAGGCCACGGGCATCCGTCAGCTCGGCGAGCGTCTCTTCGCGTGTGGCCCTGAGAACCTCGCGCTGCGCTGCGCTCGCCTGCTGCTCGGCGAGAGCCTTCGCCTGCTCCGGCGTGAGGTTGCGCGGGTCGAAGTGCGCGTCGGCCATGCTCACCGAGATCCACGAGGCGAAGATGAGCACGACCTGGCAGATGAAGTTGAACCAGATCAGGATTCCGATGATCACGGCGAACGACGCGAGGAGCGGGTTCGAGGTCGCTCCGCCGAGCAGGGTCGAGCCGAGCACCTTCAGAATGCCCATGACGACCGCCGCGAGCGCGGAGCCCGGCAGCAGGTACTTCCACGGGATCGGCACACCCGAGAGCAGCCGGTACGTGCCCGCGAGAACGATCGTGTCGAACACGAAGACGACGAGAAGCCCGATCACCCGCGCGATGCCCTCTGCGGCCCACGATGCGGAGTCCCACCCGAACAGCCCGAACACCCAGCCGAGTGCCGAACTCGACGCGATCGACATCGCCGCTGAGATGACCAGGATGACCGCAAACGCGATGGCGAGTGCGAAATCCTTGAGCTTCAGCAGCACCGGGTTCGTGGTGGGCCCCGGCAGCCCGAAGATCAGCCGGATCGCGCTGCGGGTCGAGCCGAGGAACCCCACGGCGGTGAGAATCAACCCGACCAGGGCGATCGCGCCCGTCCAGCCCAGGGCCGGCGTCGAGAGCAGGGTGTCGGGGTTGATGGCGCCGTCCGGGCCGATCAGACCGGGCACGCTGGTGTTGATCTGGTCGAGCAGCGACTTCTGCAGTGCGGGGTTGGAGGCCAGCGCGAGCCCGAAGATCGAGAACCCGGCCCAGAGCGCAGCGAAGATCGCGAAGACGGCCTGGTAGCTCATGCCCGACGCGAGCAACGGCCCGCCGTTGGCGCCGTACTTCGTGAACACGCGAACCGGTTTGAGGGTCTGTACCCAGGCGATCACCCGATTCACCCAGGCGATCAGGCCCGGGATGCCCGTGGGCTTCTTCGCGCCATCATCGGCTTTCGCGGCCTCGACGCCGCTGGCAGTTTCGCCTGGCTCAGTTGCGGTCTCGGGTGGGCTCACAGCCCCCAGCCTAGATCGCGCCGGGCACAAAGAAGAGTCGCTCCCCGCGCCTTGCGCTGGAAGCGACTCTTGTCTATGGTCGCCGGGTGCCGGCGAGAGCGGAGGCCTACCTCAGCGCTTGCCGAACATGATGGCCTGCTTGACCTCGGCGATGGCCTGGGTCACCTGGATGCCACGGGGGCACGCGTCGGTGCAGTTGAAGGTGGTGCGGCAGCGCCACACGCCCTCTTTGTCATTGAGGATGTCGAGGCGAACGCTCGAGGCCTCGTCGCGCGAGTCGAAGATGAAGCGGTGGGCGTTGACGATCGCGGCCGGGCCGAAGTACTGCCCGTCGGTCCAGAACACAGGGCACGATGAGGTGCATGCGGCACACAGGATGCACTTGGTCGTGTCGTCGAAGCGTGCGCGCTCGGCGGCCGACTGGAGGCGCTCCTTCTCGGGCTTCGAGCTTGCGATCAGGAACGGCTGAACTTCGCGGTACGACGCGAAGAACGGCTCCATGTCGACGACGAGGTCCTTCTCCAGCGGCAGGCCCTTGATGGCCTCGACATACACGGGCTTCGTGATGTCGAGGTCTTTCATGAGCGTCTTGCAGGCGAGGCGGTTGCGGCCGTTGATACGCATCGCGTCGGAGCCACAGACTCCGTGGGCGCAGGAGCGACGGAAGGTGAGCGAGCCGTCTTGCTCCCACTTGATCTTGTGCAGGGCATCCAGCACTCGGTCGGTCGGGTAGAGCTCGACATCGAAGTCCTGCCAGCGCGGCTCTTCGTCGACCTCGGGGTTGAAGCGGCGCACCATCATGGTGACCGTGAAGCTCGTGGTGGAGTTGGCGGGTGACTCTTTGTCTGCAGTTGCTGTTGCCATGAGCCTTAGTACTTCCTCTCCATGGGCTGGTAGCGAGTGACCACTACCGGCTTGGTGTCGAGCCTGATGTGATCGCCGGCGTCGGCGGAGTGCGCGTCTCCGGTGAGGTACGCCATGGTGTGCACCATGTAGTTCTCGTCGTCGCGGTTCGGGTAGTCCTCGCGGAAGTGGCCGCCACGGCTCTCTTTGCGGTACATCGCCGAGTAGACGGTGACCTCGGCGAGGTCGAGCAGGAAGCCGAGCTCGATGGCCTCGAGCAGGTCGGTGTTGAACCGCTTGCCCTTGTCTTGCACCATGACGTTCTTGTACCGCTCGCGCAGCCCTTCGATGACCTTGGTGACCTCGAGCAGGGACTCTTCGGTGCGGAACACCTGGGCGTTGCGGTCCATCGACGCCTGCAGCTCCCGTCGCATGTCAGACATGCGCTCGGTGCCCTGGGTTGTGCGCAACATCTCGACGAGCTCACGAATCGGCTTGGCCGGGTCGTGGGGGAGCTCGACGAAGTCGGCGGTCAGGGCGTACTCGACGGCATTGTTGCCGGCGCGCTTGCCGAAGACGTTGATGTCGAGCAGCGAGTTCGTTCCGAGACGGTTCGAGCCGTGCACCGACACGCAGGCGCACTCGCCGGCCGCGTAGAGGCCGGGCACGATGGTGTCGTTGTCGCTGAGAACCTCTGCCTTGACGTTGGTCGGGATGCCGCCCATCGCGTAGTGCGCGGTCGGCAGCACGGGCACCGGCTCCGTGTACGGCTCGACGCCGAGGTAGGTGCGCGCGAACTCGGTGATGTCGGGCAGCTTCGCGTCGATCACGGCAGGTTCGAGGTGGGTGATGTCGAGATAGACCCAGTCTTTGTTCGGGCCGCCGCCGCGACCTTCGCGGATCTCGGTTGCCATGCAGCGGGCGACGATGTCACGCGGCGCGAGGTCTTTGATGGTGGGGGCGTAGCGCTCCATGAAGCGCTCACCCTCGCTGTTGCGGAGGATGGCGCCTTCGCCGCGCGCGGCCTCAGACAGCAGGATGCCCAGGCCCGCGAGTCCCGTCGGGTGGAACTGGTAGAACTCCATGTCTTCCAGTGGAAGGCCCTTGCGCCAGATGATGCCGACGCCGTCACCGGTCAGGGTGTGGGCGTTCGAGGTGGTCTTGAAGATCTTGCCGAAACCGCCGGTGGCGAAGACGACCGACTTGCCCTGGAAGACGTGCAGGTCACCGGTCGCGAGCTCGAAGGCCACGACGCCAGCGGGGCGCCTGACCCCGTCGACCTCGACCATGATCAGGTCGAGAACGTAGTACTCGTTGAAGAAGTTGATGCCGTGCTTGACGCAGTTCTGGTACAGGGTCTGCAGGATCATGTGGCCGGTGCGGTCAGCGGCGTAACAGGCCCGGCGAACAGGCGCTTTGCCGTGGTCTCGAGTGTGCCCGCCGAAGCGGCGCTGGTCGATCTTGCCTTCTGGCGTGCGGTTGAACGGCAGGCCCATGTTCTCGAGGTCGATGATCGCGTCGATGGCCTCGCGGGCCAGGATCTCAGCGGCATCCTGGTCGACGAGGTAGTCGCCACCCTTGACCGTGTCGAAGGTGTGCCACTCCCAGTTGTCTTCTTCGACATTGGCGAGAGCCGCGGCCATGCCCCCCTGTGCCGCACCAGTGTGCGAGCGGGTGGGGTAGAGCTTGGAGATCACCGCGGTGTTGGCTTTGGGCCCCGCCTCGATCGCCGCGCGCATCCCGGCACCACCGGCACCGACGATGACGACGTCGTGCTGGTGGTAGGTCACGCCGTCTACGACGGCGCCGTCTGCATATTCAGTCACTGCTGTGCCTTCTGAGAATCGGGGGAGCTGGGAATCGGGGGAGCTGGAGGTTATGCGAACAGGGTTACGGAACCGGGCAGAACGAGAGAGCCTGGTCTGCAGGGATGAGCGTGCTGCACGGGTCGAAGGTGAAGACGACGAGCGTGCCGAGAACGATCAGTACCACACAGGCGACGAAGATCGCGGCGAGCAGAATGCGGCGCACCGTGCGGTTGTTCGCGTAGTCGTTCACGATCGTGCGCATGCCGTTCGAGCCGTGGATCATGGCGAGCCACAGCATGACGACGTCCCAGACCTGCCAGAACGGGCTCGCGTACTTGCCGGCGACGAAGGCGAAGTCGATGCCCTTGATGCCCTGGCCGAGCACCAGGTTCACGAAGAGGTGACCGAAGATGAGAATGAGGAGCAGCACGCCGGAGGCCCGCATGTAGAGCCAGCCCCACTTCTCCCAGTTGACGCCGCCCTTGCGGCTGCGGGTCTGCGGGCTTCGCGGTGACTCGATGATTGCTGACATCACTGGCCTTCCGTGAAGACGTTGTGGAGGTGGATGGGGGCGAAACCGGCGGTGCCGATCACCCAGAGCGCGATGACGATCCAGAACATGACGCGCTGGTACTTCGCGCCCTTGCTCCAGAAGTCGATCAGGATGATGCGGATGCCGTTGAACGCATGGAACATGATCGCGATGACCAGCGCCGTCTCACCGAGGCCCATCAACGGGTTCTTGTAGGTGCTCATCACCGAGTCGTACGCCTCGGGGCTCACGCGGATCATCGCCGTGTCGAGCACATGCACGAGGAGAAAGAAGTAGATGGCGACACCGGTGATGCGGTGCAGGACCCACGACCACATTCCTGTGTTGCCGCGGTACAGCGTTCCAGCAGGTCGTTTGGACGAACTGCGAGCAACGGTGAGCGTGCTTGCCTCTTCATTGGGCACGAGCAACCCCCTTTGGTTCGGGATGGTTCACCGACCCTCTGGCACCGTGCCCGAACAGACGCAGTTCGAACGGGCCCATCGAACAGGCCAGTGCACATATTTCGGCGAAATCTTCTTCAGCATAGTGTTCGCATCGTGAAATGTCTTGTAAGGCATGCCTAACAAAACTGCTGCCAAGCTACCTCTTCAGCCGTGCCCGATGCGCACTGGCTGTGCCCAGTGTAGGCACGTCGAGAACGGATTCGTAATGCCTCATGAGCTCGTCGCACACCCGCTCCCAGGTGCGGCCGAGCACGGCTCGCCTGCCCGCCTCGCCCATGCGTCGGCGAAGAAGCGGGCTGACCAGCAGATCTTCGACGAGGTCGCGCAGTTCGTCTGGGCTCCCCGGGTCGAAGAGGTACCCGGTATTGCCGTCGTCCACGAGGTCGATGGGGCCGCCTGCGCGCGGTGCGACCACCGGCAGCCCTGCGGCGTGGGCCTCCTGCAGGGTCTGGCCGAACGTCTCCTCCGTGCCCGTGTGCACGAAGATGTCGAAGCTGGCGTAGGCGGCAGACAGTTCGGCACCCTGGAGCCGACCGAGAAACGTGACCGGCATGCCTCGGGTGAGCGTCTCGATCTGGCCGCGGGCGGGGCCGTCGCCGACGACGACGATCCGGATGCCCGGCAGCCCCCTGCGGCCGTCGACGCTCTCGTGGCTCGGCTTCGCCAGCGGCGCCAGTTGCACGAGGCGCTCGAGTTGCTTCTCGGGCGCGATGCGCCCCACGTAGCCCACCACGATCTCGCCCTCCGGGCTCAGGCGCTCGCGAAGGGCTCGGGCGTCGGGGCGCAGACGGTTGTTCGGGTGGAACGCCTGCAGGTCGACACCGCGGGCCCAGCGCTCGAGTCGTTTCACGCCGAGGCTCTGCAGATCATCCATCGACGCGGTCGACGGAACGAGAGTGAGGCTCGCGCCGTCGTGGATCCACTTGACGAAGCGCCAGGCCAGTTTCGTGGCGGGCCCGAGGTGGTTGCGCTGGGCGTAACCGGCCACGTCGGTCTGGAAGATGGCCACGGAAGGCACCCGGAGCCGGTTCGCCGCGGCGATCGCCTGCGCCCCCAATAAGAAGGGAGAGGCTGCGTGGACCACATCGGGAGAGAAGTTGGCGAGAATGCGCTGCACCTGCAGGCTCGGCATGCCCACCGGGAACTCGCGGTAGGCGATCGCCGGCACCTGGTAGACGGGAAAGCCGGCGTACTGCGAGGGCGCATGGGCGGCAGGGCAGATGACGATGGCGTCATGGCCGTGCGCGCGAAGGTAGTCGAGCACCTTGCAGACGCTGTTCGTGACTCCGTTGACGGTGGGCAGAAAACTTTCGGTGACGATCGCAACCCGCATGCTGCAAGTTTTCGCCCTGCACCTTGACCCGACATGGCGGGTGGCTTGACCGCACGTTAACATCGGGCATCCTTTGCCGTAATGCGTGTTGAGTAAGGTGGGGCGTATGGCTGCATCTGACGACTTGCTCGACCGTTTCTACAGTGTGATTCCCGCGGGGGGCATCGGCTCCCGGTTGTGGCCGCTCTCCCGGGCCGACGCGCCGAAGTTCCTGCACGACCTGAGCGGGTCGGGGCAGAGCCTGTTGCGCGACACCTGGGACCGGCTCGTGCCCCTCTCTGGCGAGCACCGGATCATGGTCGTCACCGGGCGGGCGCACCGTGCAGCTGTCGAGAAGCAGCTTCCCGGCCTTTCCGATGCGAACGTGGTTCTCGAGAGCGAGCCGCGCGAATCGACGGCGGCCATCGGGCTGGCTGCGGCGATTCTCGAGCGTCGTGAGCCCGGGGTGATCATCGGCTCGTTCGCGGCCGACCACGTGATCAGCCAGCCTGAGCGCTTTCGTGAAGTCGTCAAGCAGGCCCTCGTGACCGCAGACGCGGGCTACATCACCACGATCGGCATCACGCCGACCGAGCCGTCGATCGGGTTCGGGTACATCCATGCCACCAAGCCGCTGGTCGTCGAGGGCGCACCCGACGCGAAGATCGTCGACAGTTTTGTCGAGAAGCCCGACCTCGCCACCGCCAAGAAGTACGTCAAGAGCGGTTCGTACCTGTGGAACGCGGGCATGTTCATCGCGCGCGCCGACACCCTGCTCGAGCAGATCGGCCACTCGCGGCCCGAACTGCTGGAGGGCATCCTGAAGCTCGCCGAAGCGTGGGACACCCCGCGCCGTGGCGCCGTCGTCGACCAGGTCTGGCCTGAGCTCGAGAAGATCGCCATCGACTACACGGTCGCAGAGCCGTCGGCGCTCGAGGGCAAGCTCGCCGTCGTTCCCGGCAACTTCACCTGGGACGACGTCGGAGACTTCGCCTCGATCGCCAAGCTTCACTCTGGCGGCCGCAAGTCGGAGCTGGCCATTCTCGGCAAGAACGCCCGCGTGCTGTCTGATTCGTCGAGCGGCGTCGTCGTCTCGCACAGCAACCGGGTGATCAGCCTGATCGGTGTCGAAGACATCGTCGTGGTCGACACGCCGGATGCGCTGCTCGTGACCACGAGCGCCCACGCCCAGCGGGTGAAGGCCGTCGTCGACGCGCTGCGCCTCTCGGGTTCGGGCGACGTTCTCTAGGCGATCGCACCTGCCACTGGCTGCCCGGCTGTGGCTGCCTGGCACCGGCCGCTGAGCGCCTGCCACTTCGGCCAGTTCGGTAACGGCGGGGTTCCAATTTCGTCGTGACGGTCGGGACGATGCTCTGATGCCTTTACCGTTGAAGGTATGAAGAGCCGTCTGAGAGCTGTCAGCGTAGTGTCGATCGCGGCCGCGGCCGCCCTGGTGCTTGCCGGATGCTCGCCGGCACCTGCTCCATCGACCTCCTCGGCCAGCGCCTACTGCGCCCGCATGGTGACCAACTCGGGTGGCATCGACGACCGTTCATTCAACCAGTCGAGCTGGGCCGGGCTCCAGGCCGCCGAGAAGAATGCCGGCATCTCTGCCGAGGTGCTGGTCTCGACGAACGAGACCGACCTGGCACCCAATGTGGAGCAGGCCGTGGGCAGCGGCTGCCAATTCGTTCTGACGGTGGGCTACGAGCTGACAGCGGCGACGACCGAACAGGCGTCCGGGCATCCGGACACGCATTTCGCCATTGTGGACGACCAGATCACGGCGCCGAATGTGAAGTCGATTCTCTTCGACACCGCCCAGGCCTCGTTCCTGGCCGGGTATCTCGCGGCCGGGGTGACGCAGACCGGGAAGGTGGCGACCTTCGGGGGCGGAAACCAGCCGCCCGTGACGCTGTTCATGGATGGTTTTGTGGACGGGGTGGCGAAGTACAACGCCGTGCATGGCACAACGGTGCAGGCGCTCGGCTGGGACAAGGCAGCACAGGACGGCGTGTTCACTGGCGACTTCGAAGACGTCAACAAGGGCAAGACCGTCACCCAGGCCTTCATCGACCAGGGTGCCGACGTGATTCTGCCCGTCGCGGGGCAGGTGGGCGAGGGCGCGGCCGCTGCTGCGCTCGAGTCAGGGCACACCAAGCTCATCTGGGTCGACAACGACGGTTACGACACGCTCTCGGCCGAGTACAAGCCGATTCTGCTCACAAGTGTGATGAAGAAGACGGGGGACGCGGTCGAGAAGATCGTCACCGACGACTCGAAGGGCACGTTCGAGAGTTCTCCGTACATCGGAACGCTGGCCAACAGCGGTGTCGACATTGCGCCGTTCCACGATCTGGCCAGCAGCGTTCCGGCGGCGCTGTCGACGGAGCTCGACGGGCTGCGGGCAGACATCGTGGCGGGAACGCTCGTCATCACGTCACCGAGCCAGCCGAAATAGCGCCTGAAACGTGCGCCTGACGCACGATTTCGTCGTAGACATTTCATCGAGATTACGTAGCCATCCCGTCTTTGTAACGCTTACGTCGCAATGACTCCGAGGGATGCAAGCGGCGGCGTCACATTCGGTAACGTGGACCTTCACAGCGCCTGCCCTCTCGGCGGGCCAGCACTTTGGAGGACACCTTGAGCATCACCAAACGTCGCCTCGCCCTCGGCGGCCTGGCAACGATCGCCACCGCGGCACTTCTCGCGGGTTGCGCTTCGGCACCGGCCACCTCGACCAGCACCCCGACCGCCAGCGCCATTGCCGGGTTCAAGCCCTGCATGGTCTCCGACCTCGGTGGCTTCGACGACAAGTCGTTCAACCAGTTGGGCTACGAAGGCCTCACCGAAGCGGCAGCTGCACTCGGCGTGAAGCCGATCACCGTGCAGTCGAACGCAGAGACCGACTACGCGCCGAACATCGACAGCCTCGTCTCGCAGAACTGCACTCTGATCGTGACGGTCGGCTTTGCGCTGTCTGCCGCGACCGTGACCGCAGCGCTCGCGAACCCGACTGTCGACTTCGCGATCATCGATGACGCGGCCGACAACAACTTCGACGGCAAGACCGATGCTCCGAACATCAAGCCGATCCTGTTCGACACGGCGCAGGCCGCCTTCCTCGCCGGCTACGCTTCGGCGAGCTACAGCAAGGCCGGCAAGGTCGCGACCTACGGTGGCATGAACTTCCCGACCGTCACGATCTTCATGGATGGCTTCGCGCAGGGTGTCAGCTACTTCAACAGCCAGAAGGGCAAGTCAGTCCAGGTTCTGGGCTACGACCCGGCCAACCCCGATGCAGCGACCTTCACTGGCGGCTTCGAGGCAAACGACACCGCGAAGACCACAGCGCAGAACTTCATCGACCAGGGTGCAGACGTTCTGCTTCCCGTCGGTGGCCCCATCTTCCAGAGTGCCGGTGCCGCAATCACCGACTCCAAGAAGAGTGTCGCGCTGCTGGGTGCTGACGCCGACGTGTTCAACACCTTCCCGACCTACGCAGACCTGTACCTCACCTCGGTGCTCAAGGGCATCAAGCAGGCCACCGGTGATGTCGTCAACCAGGCCGCCACGGCCAGCACGTTCGACGTGACGTCGTACATCGGCAACCTGAAGAACGACGGAGTCGGCATCGCGCCGTTCCACAACTTCGCCAGCAAGGTCGACCCGGGCCTCCAGGCCGAGCTCGACACGATCAAGGCCGGGATCATCTCGGGCACGATCCCGGTGAAGTCCTACCTCAGCAAGTAGCAGCCGCCCGGCCCTGCTGGGCCGCGGATGCGAGGGTGTGGGGAGCCAGGTGAACATCTGGCTCCCCACACCTGTTAAGCGCGTCTTCTCCTCCACAGCGCGTGTCTTCGTCAAGCCCGCTGTGCAGAACCATCACCGACCAACAGCCCCTGTGTAGATTGAATCCATGAAGCTCGAACTCCGCGGCATCACCAAACGTTTCGGCTCACTCGTTGCGAATGACCACATCGAGCTGGTCGTGAAACCGGGTGAGATCCATGCGCTTCTCGGTGAGAACGGCGCTGGCAAGTCCACCCTGATGAATGTGCTGTACGGTCTGTACCAGGCCGACGGTGGCGAGATCCTCCTCGACGACGAGGTGCAGCACTTCGCCGGCCCCGGCGATGCGATGAACGCCGGCATCGGAATGGTGCACCAGCACTTCATGCTCATCCCGGTGTTCACGGTTGCCGAGAACGTCATGCTCGGCCACGAGCAGACGAAGGGCCTCGGTCGGCTCGACCTGGCTGCGGCCCGGGCCCGCGTGCGCGAGATCAGCGCCCGGTTCGGGTTCGACGTCGACCCCGATGCCCTGGTCGACGACCTGCCCGTGGGGGTACAGCAGCGCGTCGAGATCATCAAGGCGCTTTCGCGCGAGGCGAAGGTGCTCGTCTTCGACGAGCCCACGGCAGTGCTCACTCCCCAGGAGACCGACGAGCTGATGACCATCATGGGCCAGTTGCGAGACGCTGGTACATCGATCGTGTTCATCACCCACAAGCTGCGCGAAGTGCGTGAAATCGCCGACCGCATCACGATCATCCGGTTGGGCAAGGTTGTGGGCGAGGCAGAGCCGACTGCGACCAACGCCGACCTCGCTTCCATGATGGTGGGTCGCGCGGTCGAGCTCACCGTGCACAAAGAGGTCGCGAAGCCGGGCGAGGCGGCCCTGGTCGTGAAAGACCTGTCCGTGGTCGATGCGGTGGGCCAGCTCGTCGTGAACTCGGTCAGTTTCGCGGTGCACCGAGGTGAGATCCTGGCGATCGCGGGGGTGCAGGGCAACGGGCAGACCGAACTCACCGAGGCGATCATGGGGCTGCAGGAGCGTGTTCTGGGTTCTGTGACGCTCGATGGGCGCTCGCTCGTTGGCCTCTCGGTGCGCAAGGTGCTGAACGCCGGGGTGGGGTTCGTTCCCGAAGACCGCAACGAAGACGGACTCGTCGGTGAGTTCACGATTGCCGAGAACCTGATGCTCGACCGCAGCGATTCGAAGCCGTTCGTCAAGCGGGGCAGCCTGCAGCTGGGCTTCCTGCAGGTGTTCGCAGAAGAGAAGGCCAGCGAGTTCGATGTACGGTCGCAGGGCATCCAGACACCGGTGGGCCGCCTCTCGGGCGGAAACCAGCAGAAGGTCGTCCTTGCCAGGGAACTGAGCCGCGACCTCCGGTTGTTCGTGGCTGCCCAGCCGACCCGCGGTATCGACGTCGGGTCGATCGAATTCGTGCACAAACGGATTGTCGCGACACGGGATTCGGGGGTGCCCGTGATCGTGGTTTCAACCGAGCTCGACGAGGTCACGGCGCTCGCCGACCGCATCGCGGTGATGTACCGCGGCAGCATCGTCGGCATCGTGCCCGGCAACACCTCGCGTGATGTACTCGGTCTCATGATGACCGGTGAAGTGCCCGACGTCATCACCACGACAAACACCGTCGAAGGAGCACTCCTGTGAGCGACACCACGATCGACTCTGCTGGGTCTGGGTTGCCAGGCGCAGCGGGCGGCGCAGCGGGAGGCATGGGCACCGCACCCGATGCGGCGCCTCCGGTTCCCAAGTCGAACCAGATCCTGCGGGACATCATGGGTGGCAGTGTGGTCATCTCGATTCTCGCTGTCGTGCTCGCCCTTGTCGCGGGCGGCATCCTGATCGCCCTGACCGACGAGAACGTGCAGGCGGCGTCCGGGTACTTCTTCTCGCGTCCCGGTGACACCTTCTCCGCCATCTGGACGGCGGTGTCGGGTGCGTACGGCGCACTCTTCCAGGGTTCGGTATACAACTTCGGTGCCGCCGGCTTCGCCAAGGGCATCAAGCCGCTCACCGACACACTCACCTTTGCGACTCCGCTCATCGCGGCCGGTCTCGGCGTCGGTCTGGCCTTCCGGGCCGGAATGTTCAACATCGGTGGCCAGGGGCAGATGATCATCGCCGCGGCGTGCGCAGGGTGGGTCGGGTTCTCGTTCCCGCTGCCGTATGGAATCCACCTGGTGCTCGCGGTCGTTGCAGGTGTCGTCGGTGGGGCGGTGTGGGGCGGTATCGTCGGGTTGCTCAAGGCCCGCACGGGCGCGCACGAGGTCATTGTGACGATCATGATGAACTACATCGCGGTGTACCTCCTGCTGTTCCTGTTGCGTACCCCGGGTGCGCTGCAGGCACCGGGGTCGAACAACCCCAAGACCCCCCCGATGCTGCCGACCGCCATCTACCCCGACCTGCTCGGTTCGAGTTACAACCTGCACGCCGGGCTGCTGGTCTCCATCGCCGCCACGGTGTTCGTGTGGTGGCTGCTGTCCCGCTCGAGCCTCGGGTTCCGGTTCCGGGCCGTCGGGATCAACCCGAACGCCGCCCGGGTCGCCGGCATCAACGTCAAACGCACCTACATCTACGTCATGCTGCTCTCCGGTGGGCTGGTCGGCCTCGCTGGCGTCGCCCAGGTGCTCGGTACCGTGACGTCGGGCTTCAGTTCGGGCATCGACGCCGGAATCGGCTTCGACGCGATCACCGTGGCCCTGCTGGGGCGCTCCAAGCCCTGGGGCATCTTCGTTGCCGGAATTCTCTTCGGGGCATTCAAGGCCGGCGGTTTCGCCATGCAGGCCGGTGAAGGCATCCCCGTCGACATCGTGCTCGTCGTGCAGTCGCTCATCGTTCTGTTCATCGCGGCGCCTCCTCTCGTGAGGGCGGTGTTCCGGCTGCCGACCCCAGGGGTGTCGCAGAAGCCCAAGGCCAATACGCCTTCGAAGACATCGAAACCGGCCCAGAGCGCAGAGGCGGTGGTCGCGAAATGAGCGATCCACGGTACAACGCCACCGGCGGTACCGGCAGTGGCAGCGGTGCACCCGGAGACCCCTCAGGGCTCGGTGTTCCCAGTGTGAGCACCGGGGTCATCGAGCCCGGCGTCGTGTCGACCGCCACGCAGCACGAGAACGCTGATTCGACCAGAGGGCTCGAGAAGACGGTCGTGAAATCGTGGAAGGCGCCGATCGGTTTCGCGATCTTCACCGCCATCGCGCTGGTTCTCTTCGTCATCCTCGGGCGCGACGGCAACTCCACCTTCACGCTGTCGGGCAGTGACGACCTCATCCAGCTGCCCAACGTCGTCGTCGACGCGCGGGTCACGGGGATAGTGGCGACCCTCATCCTGGCCGTCATCACCGTGATCGCCTATCTTCGTGTCCGCGCCGACAGGCGCGTACCGCTCTGGCTCACCAGCATTCTCGGTGTGGTCTTCCTGTTCGCGTTCCTCGCCTGGGTCGCTGCAGGGGCGTCTCTGCCCGTGCAGGTCCCCGGGCTGCTGGTGGGCACGGTGTCGCTGTCGGTTCCGTTGATCTTCGGTGCCCTGGGCGGCGTCATCTCCGAGCGGGTCGGGGTGGTCAATGTGGCCATCGAGGGCCAGCTGCTCGCCGGTGCCTTCGTGTCGGCCGTCGTCGCATCCATCACGCACCAGCCCCTGCTGGGGCTTGCGGTTGCAGCGGTTGCCGGCGCGCTCGTCGCCTTCGTGCTCGCGGCCTTCGCCATCAAGTACCTGGTCGACCAGGTCATCGTCGGTGTCGTGCTGAACGTGCTTGTTGTGGGTCTGACCAACTTCCTCTATTCACAGGTGCTGTCGAAGAATGCCGAGCTGCTGAACTCACCGCCGCGATTCGACCGGATCAACATTCCGATTCTGAGCGAGATCCCGATCATCGGCCCGACGCTGTTCCGCCAGACGATCATCGTGTACCTCATGTACATCGCGGTTGCGGCCGTGTACTTCGCGTTGTTCCACACGAAGTGGGGGCTTCGGGTGCGGGCAGTGGGCGAGCATCCACAGGCCGCCGACACGGTGGGCATCAACGTGAACTCGACGAGGTTCTGGAACGTGCTGCTCGCCGGAGCCATCACCGGGCTGGGTGGTGCGTACTTCACGCTCGGTTCGGTCGGTGCCTTCAACAAGGAGATGACGGCCGGTGCCGGTTATATCGCGCTCGCGGCGGTGATCTTCGGGCAGTGGGATCCGATCAGGGCCACACTGGCCGCGCTGCTCTTCGGGTTCGCGACGAACCTGCAGAACGCGCTGGGAATCATCGGCTCGCCGGTGCCGAGCGAGTTCATGCTCATGCTGCCGTACGTGCTGACGATCTTCGCTGTCGCAGGCCTGGTCGGCAGGTCGAGGGGCCCCGCTGCGTCGGGGCGGCCGTACATCAAGTCATGATCCTCGCGCGAAGATCCCGTCGCGCGTCGGTGCGCGGTTCCGAGTGCACTGTGGTTCCCGACGTCACCCGCGCTTCCCCGACGTCACCGGCTCTGGATGGCAGCGATACTGGGGCTGGGTCACCGGCCTCAGTTCGTGCAGCCAGGCGATCGCCTGCACCAAGCGACCTCATCGCCGCGGTTTCGTGCCCGGCCGAATTCATCTGAACCTCGAGAAAGCGAGCACCACATGCCTGACATCGACTGGGATGCCCTGAGGTCCGTCGCGCTCGAAGCGATGACGCATGCCTACGTTCCCTACTCACACTTCCCCGTCGGAGTTGCTGCAATCGTGGACGACGGGCGCGTCATCTCAGGGTGCAACGTCGAGAACGCCTCCTACGGCCTCACCCTGTGCGCCGAATGCGCGCTCGTTTCATCGCTGCACATGACCGGCGGCGGCAGACTCGTGGCATTCACCTGCGTCGACGGCAAGGGTGGCGCCCTCATGCCCTGCGGTCGCTGCCGACAGCTCCTCTATGAGCACTCCGCAGAGGGCATGCTGCTCGAGACGGTCTCGGGAATCCGCACCATCGACGAAGTGCTCCCCGACGCCTTCGGCCCCCGCACCCTCGAGGCTTACGCCGAGTAACCCCAACGAGTTGCCCGAATGTGCAAGGAATCCGCGGAATTGCTGCACATTCGGGAAAGTCGACACCAACGACAGAGAGAAGTGGGCATGAGCAGCGAAGCGCACGACATCATCGACCTGATCCGCACGAAGCGCGACCACGGCACCCTCACCACGTCACAGATCGACTGGATGATCGATGCCTACACCCGCGGATACGTCGAAGATTCGCAGATGGCGGCCATGGCGATGGCCATTCTGCTGAACGGCATGGGGCGACCCGAGATCCGTGACCTCACGCTTGCCATGATCGCGAGTGGCGAGACGATGAACTTCGACGGGCTCGGCAAGACCACCGTCGACAAGCACTCCACCGGTGGTGTGGGCGACAAGATCACGCTTCCGCTGATGCCACTCGTGGCGTCGTTCGGGGTTGCCGTGCCGCAGCTGTCGGGGCGGGGGCTGGGTCACACCGGCGGCACGCTCGACAAGCTCGAGAGCATCCCGGGCTGGCGCGCGTCGCTGACGAACGAGGAGATGTTCGCGCAACTGCGTGACGTGGGTGGGGTCATCTGCGCTGCCGGCAGCGGGCTCGCGCCTGCCGACAAGAAGCTCTACGCGCTGCGCGACATCACGGGCACCGTCGAGGCGATTCCGCTGATCGCTTCGTCGATCATGAGCAAGAAGATCGCCGAGGGAACCAAAGCTCTCGTGCTCGACGTCAAGTTCGGCTCTGGCGCCTTCATGCAGGACATCGCCAAATCTCGCGAGCTCGCGCAGACGATGGTCGATCTGGGCAACGATGCCGGCGTCCGCACATCAGCCCTCCTCACCGACATGCACCGACCTCTCGGGCTGGCGATCGGCAACGCCAACGAGGTGCGCGAATCTGTCGAGGTGCTCGCGGGCGGCGGGCCGGCCGACGTCGTCGAGCTGACGATCGCCCTGGCGCGCGAGATGCTCACCCTGGCGGGCATCCCTGACGCCGATGTCGAGGGTGCGCTCGCCTCCGGGCAGGCCATGGACTCGTGGCGCAAGGTCATTCGGGCGCAGGGCGGCGACCCGGATGCTGCGCTCCCCGTCGCGCAGGAGACCCACGTCGTCTACGCAGAACGGTCGGGGGTACTGCTCGAACAGCTCGCGTTGCCCTTCGGTATCGCGGCGTGGCGTCTCGGAGCTGGCCGTGCACGCGCGTCAGACCCGGTGCAGCACGCCGCCGGAATCGACCTGCACGCCAAGGCGGGTGACGCCGTCGTTGCGGGTCAACCCTTGTTCACCGTGAGCGCTGACGAGCCGTCGAGGTTCGCGCGGGCGCTGGAGGCGCTGGAGGGGGCGTACGCGATCGGTGACGCCTCGGAGTATGTGCAGAGGGGGCCGCTGGTAGCGGAGCGGATCTCGTAAGGCTGGTTGGGCAACGCCGCCGACGCAAACGGACGAACGTCAGTCGAACCGGGCTGCAATATGCATCGGTGGGGCTGACGTTCGTCCGTTTGTGGCATGTCGAGGCAGGCGCTGGGGTTATGACGCCACTGTGATCCCGAAGAGGCGTAGCCTCTTCGGCGCTGGGCCCACGCCGCCGGTTCCCGACGATCCGCAGGGTCGGCGGGCCGTGTCGGTGGCGAGCATCCACTGGATGCTCGCTTTCAGCTCCAGCGCACTAGCCGATTCGTTCGAGGGCGTCGACAACGAGCGCCCAGAAGCGAGCATGGTCGAGGCTCACCGCGACCTGGGTGGTGCAGTCTGCCGGGGCTGGGGCGCGAAAGTCGGCCACGGTCATCCCGAGCGTGAGCCTGCCGGTGAGTTCGACGTCGAGCGGAGCCTTGCGTACCGTCATCACGGTGGGGTCGATGACGTAGGCGACGGCGCAGGGGTCGTGCACGGGCGGTGAATCGAACCCCTGGTGGTCACGGTACGTCTCACCGAAGAACTCCAGCAGTTCGCCGACGAAGAGTGCAGGGCCTGTTCCGATCGCCTCGATCGTGGCGGCTACCTCGGGGGTCGCCAGCGCCTGGTGGGTGACGTCGAGCCCGACCATCGTGAGCGGCCACTTCTCGTTGAACACGATGTGCGCGGCCTCAGGGTCGATGATGATGTTGAACTCGCTCGTGGCGCTCCAGTTGCCGCCGCCCCACGCGCCGCCCATCAGCACGACTTCGCGCACCCGCGACGCGATTCGGGGCTCCTTTCGCACGGCCATCGCGATGTTCGTCAGGCCGCCCGTGGGCACCAGGGTGATCTCGCCCGGTTCGGCCTGCATGATCGTGTCGATGATGAGGTCGATGGCATGCCGGGGGTCGAGTTCGATCTCGGGCTCCGGCAGCACCGGGCCGTCGAGCCCCGAGTCGCCGTGGATCGCATCGGCGATCTCGATGTTCCGCACCAACGGTCTGCTCGCCCCTGCGGCGAAGGGCACACCGGCGATTCCGGCGACGCGTGCAACCGAGAGAGCATTCCGGGTGACCTTCTCGAGGGTCTGGTTGCCCACCACGGTGGTCACCGCCACGAGCTCGATGTCGGGGTTGCCGTGCGCGAGCAGCATCGCGATGGCATCGTCGTGCCCGGGGTCGCAGTCGAGAATGATTTTCCGGGGCACGGTGGTGAGGAGACCTTTCGGGCTGTGAATCGGGTTCTGGATGATCATCCCAGCGTATGCGCTCAGCGGTCCGATAGATTGTGAAGGGCAACCGCGCGGCCCTCACCGGGTAGCGCACGTTGCGGTGGGGCGCCCGGCCTCGCTCCACAGGAGGAGAGAACTGATGTCTGCACGGGACGAAGAATACTTTCTCGCGGGGAGCGACATCCAGATCAACGCGCTCCCCAAGATCTCGCTGCACGATCACCTCGACGGGGCCCTGCGCGCCGAGACCATCATCGAGCTGGCAGACGCCATCGGGCTCGCTCTGCCGGCCTCCGGTGTCGACGGCCTGGGAGACTGGTTCGAGAACAGTGCCGACTCGGGGTCGCTCGTCTCCTACCTCCAGACCTTCGAGATCACCACCGCCGTGATGCAGACCAGGGAGAGCCTCAGCCGCGTGGCTGCCGAGTTCGTCGCCGACCTGGCCGCAGACGGGGTCGTCTACGGAGAAGTGCGCTGGGCACCGGAGCAGCACCTCTCAGCCGGCCTCAGTCTCGACGAGGTCGTCGAGGCCGTTCAGGCGGGCATCGACGCAGGTGTCGACGACGCGCTCGCAGCGGGCCGCGGAATTCGTGTCGGGCAGCTGCTGACGGCGATGCGCCACGCCGATCGCTCGCTCGAGGTGGCACAACTCGCCGTTCGCAACCGGGAACGCGGGGTCGTCGGTTTCGACATCGCGGGTGCCGAACTCGGGTTCCCCGCGGCGAACCACCGTGAGGCGTTCGACTACCTGGCCGCCCACTATTTCCCGGTCACCGTTCACGCAGGCGAGGCCGATGGGCTCCAGAGCATCCGGAGCGCGCTCTTCGACGGCCGGGCGCTCCGACTCGGTCACGGCGTGCGGCTCGCCGAAGACATCACCGTGGAGCGACAGGACGACGAGAGCACCTACGTCACCCTCGGCCCCCTCTCGCAGTGGGTCAAGGACCGGGAGATCGCGCTGGAGCTCTCGCCGTCGTCGAACATGCAGACGGGGGCGATTTCCGCCTGGGGCGACGAGCTGGGCGATCATCCATTCGACCTGCTGTACCAGCTGGGCTTCAGGGTGACGGTGAACCCCGACAACAGGCTGATGAGCAACACGACGATCAGCCGTGAGCTCGCTTTATTGTCTGACGCTTTCGGCTATGACCTCGATGACCTCGAGACCTTCCAACTGAATGCGGTTGCTGCGACATTCCTTCCACTCGAGGACCGCGAGGAGCTGGCTGACGTCATCTCCGAGGGTTTCTACGAAGCCTAGAGTCATCGAGAACTGCGACGGTCACCGGATGCTCCCCCTTCCTGATTCAGCGATACTCCTCGGCCAGTCGGCTGCCGACTGGCGCGCTGCTGTGCTGCTCGCTGGCTCGGCGCTCGCGGCTTCTGGCGCGACCACCAGCGAGTACGGGCCGCGCATGGTCGCCATGGTCGAGGAGTTCGGCGCGTATATTGTGATCGCGCCGGGCCTCGCTCTGGCGCACGCCAGGCCGGGGCCCGATGTTCTGGCGGCAGGTCTAGCTGTGGTGACGCTCGCGAACCCGGTGATCTTCGGGCATGCGCACAACGACCCGGTCAGCGTGGTGCTCGGCCTCGCTGTCCAGTCGGTCGACGAGCACGTGACGGGAATCGCCGAACTTGCCAACGTCTTCAACGACGAGAGCGTCATCCCCCGGCTGGCTGGCGCACGGTCGGCAGCTGAAGTCCAGCAACTGTTGGAGCCGCAGCGTTAGGCTTCTCTCCGAGGCACATCGAACACGTTCGGGTTCGCTCAGAAGTCGTGTTCGCCTCTAATGGATGGAGCTCATTGTGAAGATCGTCGCCATCTGTGGCGCGGGCATCGGAACCTCTGGCATTCTCAAGGTGAACGCTGAACGCGCCCTCGCGCGGCTCGATCTCGAAGCCGAGGTCACTGCGAGCGACCTGGCAAGCGTTGCAACTGCGGCTGCTGACGCGCAGGTGATCCTCACCTCGCCGGAGTTCGTCGATGCGATCGGCAAGACCAACGCCGACGTCATCGTGGTGCAGAACTACTTCGACGTCGACGAGTTGACGGCGAAGCTCGAAGCGGCGCTCGGCTGACGCTTCGCGCCTGCGTTCGTCAGTGCGTTCGTCAGTGCGTTCGCAGCGACGTCGCCAAGTCTGACTCGATCCTCGCCGCGGTGGCCAGCAGGGGTGCCAGGTAGGCTTCACGGACGGAATCGCTCGTGCCTGACGCCGCCGCCGTAGAAACGTTGACGGCCGCAACCACTGTGCCCGCAGCATCCCGGATCGGAGCAGCGATCGAGCGGAGCCCCTGTTCCAGTTCCTGGTCGACCACAACCCAGCCCTGCTCGCGAACGTGGTCGAGTTCCGCGATCAGCGCGCTCTCTGAGACGACGGTGCGCTCCGTGAGTGCCTGAAGCTTCACTTCGTGCAGGTAGTCCGCGAGCTCGGCTTCTGACAGTCCGGCCAGCAGGACGCGGCCCATCGACGTGGCGTACGCGGGCAGGCGGGTTCCGAGGTTGATTCCCACCGACATGATCCGGTGGGTTCGTACGCGCACGATGTACACGATGTCTGAACCGTCGAGGATCGCGGCAGACGTCGACTGCCCGATGGAGTGCGAGAGGTCTTCGAGGTGCGGTTGCGCGATCTCGGGCAGAGTGAGCCCCGAGAGGTAGCTGAAGCCGAGCTCGAGAACCTTGGCGGTGAGGGCGAACGTCTTGCCGTCGGTCCGAACGTAGCCGAGCTCGATGAGAGTCATCAGGAAACGCCTGCTGGTTGCGCGACTGAGGCCAGTGCCACGCGCGATATCGCTGAGGGTGAGCAGGGGGTTGTCGCCGTCGAACACCCGGATGACCGACAGCCCCCGCGCGAGAGACTGAACGAACCCGCTGCTGGGCCCCGGCAACTCGGTTTCGCCGGCAAGGTTCTGGCTTGGCTCACTCACGCGAACGGCGCTCTGTTCGAAGCCGCGCCGTCATGACACCAGCTCGCGCATTCCGGTTTCGAGCGCTGACAGCCGGGCGGCGACCGAGGCCTTTCGCTCGTGGAGTGTGCCTGAGTCGCTCGAGACGTCGATGTACACCTTGAGTTTCGGCTCGGTTCCACTCGGCCGAACCATGATGCGTGAACCGTCGACAGTGCGAATCCGCAGGATGTCGCTCGCCGGCAGCTCAGCAGAGCCGTGGGAGAGGTCTTCGATGCTCGCCACTGCAATGCCGCCGATCACGCTCGGTGGCGTTGTGCGCAGCTGCAGCATGAGTGCCCCGATGCGACTCAGATCGGTCACCCTCAGCGAGATCTGGGCAGAGCCGAAGTGCCCGAACTTCTCACTGAAGTTGTCGAGCTGGTCGGCGATCGTGAAGCCGTCGACGGCGAGGTCGCTGGCGAGGGACAGGAACGCCACGGCGGCAGAGATGCCGTCTTTGTCGCGCACGGTCTCAGGGTTCACCAGATACCCGAGTGCTTCTTCGTAGCCGAAGATCAGCCCGGGTACGCGCGAGACCCACTTGAAACCTGTGAGCGTCTCGCGGAACCGAAGTCCGTATGCGGCTGCAACGGCGGCCAGTGCAGGGGAGGAGACGACCGAGCAGGCGAGGGTTGCCGGGGCCCCAGCCCCACTCGTATCGACCGGTCCCGCAGAGTCGTCGGCGGTCGCGGCGAACTGTTCTGCCGCACGCCAGCCGAGCAGTGCGCCGACCTCGTTGCCTGTGAGGCGGCGATACCCTTCGGGGCTGTCTGCATCGGGAATGGCGATCCCCAGCCTGTCGGCGTCGGGATCGTTCGCGATGATGAGGTGAGCGCCCTCCGTGCGAGCCGTCGCGTACGCGAGATCGAGCGCTCCCGGTTCCTCGGGATTCGGGAACACGACCGTCGGGAAGGCCGGGTCGGGGTGGATCTGGGCCTCGACGACATCGGGTTCGATGAACCCCGCACGCCCGAGTACAGCGGCGAAGGTCTGCCAGCCAACGCCATGCATGGCTGTGTACACGACGCGGGGCTGCGCACCGATCTCCGAGGCGGGCAACCACCCGACGGCAGCGGTCTTGGCGACATACGCGTCGATCAGTGTCTCTGGCGCGATCTCGTACTCGCTCGAGCGTGCAAGTTCTGGCACGGTCAGCTCGCGGGCCACCCGCAGGATGTGAGCCGAGATCTCCTCGTCAGACGGCGAGACGATCTGCGACCCCTCGTCGGCACCGCCCAGGTAGACCTTGTAGCCGTTGTCGAGGGGCGGGTTGTGAGAGGCGGTGACCATGACCCCTGCGCTCAGCCCGAGCTCGCGCACGGCGAAGGCGACGAGCGGGGTCGGCAGCATGCGAGGCAGGAGCACGGCCCGTACGCCCGCGCCGGCGAAGATCTCGGCCGAGTCGGTTGCAAAGACCCGAGAATTCTTGCGACCGTCATAGCCGATGACCACCGACGGGATTTCACCGTCGTCGGCCTTCTCGAGAAGGTGAGCCGCAATACCCGCAGCGGCCTGGCTCACCAACACGCGGTTCATGCGGTTCGAACCGGCCGCGATGGCGCCCCGCAGCCCCGCTGTTCCGAACGGCAGACGCGTGTCGAACCGGTCGTGAAGCTCGGCGATCGACGTCTCGCCGCCACCTGTGGCATCGGCGATCAGCGCAATCAGCTCAGCACGGGTCTCTTCGTCAGGATCCTGGGCGAGCCAGGCTGAGGCGCGGCCGAGGAGTTCGAAGACGTCAGCGTCGGGTGAAGAGGTTGCGCCGTGCCCTGCGGCCTCAGTCACAGTGCCGCCACGATTCGCGCCAGAAGCGCGCTGATCACGGTCTCAGCCTGCTGGCCTGCCTCGATGACTTCGGCGTGCGAGAGCGGCGTCGGTGAGATTCCGGCGGCGAGATTGGTGATGAGTGACATTCCGAGCACCTCCATTCCGGCCTCGCGGGCCGCAATCGCCTCGAGGGCCGTCGACATGCCGACGATGTGCCCACCGATGGCTTTCGCCATCTGCACTTCGGCCGGAGTCTCGTAGTGCGGCCCGCGGAACTGCGTGTACACGCCCTCGTCGAGTGAATCATCCACCGACCGGGCCAGGTCGCGCAAGCGGCGGGAGTAGAGGTCGGTGAGGTCGATGAAGGTTGCGCCTTCAAGGGGAGAGTCGGCGGTGAGGTTGATGTGGTCGCTGATGAGCACAGGGGTGCCCGGGCTCCAGGTCTCGCGGATGCCCCCTGCGCCGTTGGTCAGGATCATGACCGACGCGCCTGCTGCAGCGGCGGTTCGCACGCTGTGCACCACGCGGCGAACGCCGTGACCCTCGTAGTAGTGGGTGCGAGCGCCGATGACCAGCGCGTGCTTGCCGCTCGGCAGGCGAACGGACCGGATCGACCCGACGTGCCCGACAACCGCGGGAGCGCCGAACCCCACGATCTCGGTGGCGGGGATGGTGGCGATGGTCTCACCGATCAGGTCGGCGGCCTTCGACCACCCGCTGCCCAGTGTCAGGGCGATGTCGTGCCGGTCGACACCGGTGCGCTCGGCGATCTGGCCCGCCGCCTCGCGGGCGATCTCGAACGGGCTGAGCTCAGGGTTGTCGAGGGGGTTACCGGCTGCGGTGCTTGTGGCTTCAGAAGACATTCCCCTACTTTAGAGGTCGCGTTACGAGGTGGCATCTACTACGCGGGTCTGTGTTCGTGATCGGCGGCTGCACGCTGGGCAGTTTGGCCGGGCACCCTGTGCTGCGGGAGAATAGCCACCATGGCCTATGAATTCGAGCGCAAGCAGAGAATCACCGTTCTGGGGGGCGGCCCAGGAGGCTATGAAGCGGCTATCGCCGGTGCCCAGCTCGGTGCAGAAGTAACCCTCGTCGAACGTGTCGGGGTGGGCGGCGCGGCCGTGCTGACTGACGTCGTTCCCTCGAAGACTCTCATCGCGACCGCCGAGGCTGCCAGTGCCATCGGCGAAGCGGCCGACCTCGGGGTGCAGTTCTTCAGTCGCACCGACGCGGGCCGCCCGGTGCGCCCCGACGTGGCCGTGAACATCGCCGCCGTGAACAAGAGGCTGCTCGGGCTGGCGCGCCAGCAGTCCGAAGACATGAAGTCCACGCTGATCCGCTCCGGCGTGCGCATCGTTCAGGGTGAGGGGCGAATGGATGGCCGCGACGCCGTCATCGTCTCGACGAACAAAGGCCCTGACGGCATCGATTTCGACCGAATCGAAGGCGAC
Source organism: Subtercola sp. PAMC28395 (assembly GCF_018889995.1). Classification (NCBI taxonomy): domain Bacteria; kingdom Bacillati; phylum Actinomycetota; class Actinomycetes; order Micrococcales; family Microbacteriaceae; genus Subtercola; species Subtercola sp. PAMC28395. The sequence continues at coordinate 1,406,108 of NZ_CP076547.1, forward strand.
ACCATCGTGGTGTCGGTGGGGGCGAGCCCGAGGCTCCTCACCAGTGCGATGCCCGACGGCGAGCGCATCTTCACCTGGACGCAGTTGTACTCGCTGCAGTCGATTCCCGAGCACCTGATCGTCGTCGGGTCGGGTGTCACAGGAGCGGAGTTCGCCTCGGCCTATACCGCCCTCGGCGCCAAGGTCACCCTGATCTCCAGCCGCGACCAGGTCCTGCCCGGTGAAGACGCCGACGCAGCCGCCGTCATCGAGAACGTCTTCCGGCGGAACGGCATGACCGTGCTCTCCAAATCCCGGGCCGACTCTGTGGTGCGCACGGAGAACGGCGTCGTTGCAACGCTCAGCGACGGTCGCACGGTTGAGGGCAGCCACTGCCTGATGGCGGTCGGCGCCATTCCGAACACCGCAGACATCGGCCTCGAAGAAGCCGGCGTACAGCTCACTGAATCGGGTCACATCCGCGTCAACAGGGTTGCGCGCACGAGTGTGCCGAATGTCTACGCGGCCGGGGACTGCACGACCTTCCTGCCACTGGCATCCGTCGCCTCGATGCAGGGGCGCACCGCGGTGTTCCATGCCATGGGCGACGCCGTCAACCCGACCGAGATCCGCAACGTCGCCTCCAACATCTTCACCCAGCCCGAGATCGCCACCGTCGGCTGGACGCAGCGGCAGATCGAAGAGGGGCTCGCGCAGGGCGACATCTACAAGCTGCCGCTGAGTGAGAACCCGCGCGCCAAGATGATGGGCATCAAAGACGGCTTCGTGAAGCTGTTCGCACGCACCGGTTCGGGTACCGTGATCGGCGGCGTCGTGGTGGCTCCGAAGGCGAGCGAGCTGATCTTCCCGATCGCGCTGGCCGTCGAGCACCGGTTGACGGTCGACCAGGTGTCACGTGCTTTCACGGTCTACCCTTCGCTCACCGGGTCGATCACTGACGCAGCGCGGGCGATGCACATCGTTCTCTGACTTGTTCACAGGTCTCTGACTCGTTCACACGTCTCGGGATGGTTCGAAGTTATCCACAGGCGCAGAGTCAACCGTGTTCTCTGAGTTATTCTCTCTTTCAGTAGACGAACCCCAACCCGGCGGTTCATCCCGAAGGAGAGGTTCGAACGATGTCGAGAACGGTGCCGCGCCCCCGCAGTGTCGCGACTGTAGTGACCGGTCGATGGAGAACCCGGTCGCAGACTGGCTTGCCCCTGCGGCGGCCCGGCCAGCGGCCCGGCCGCTCGTCGGTGAACTCGGCGGTTGCCGCAGCGGTCGCCTCCCTCGCGGCCGTCGGCGTCATCGTCGGAAGCGTTCTTGTCGGCGAAGCGACCGCCGCACAGGCGACCCCTGTGGTTACTGGCACCTTCGCGAGTCTCGCCCCGGGTTCCCGCCCGAGTGCCATCGCGCTCGGTGACGACGGCAGCGTGTTCACCGCAGACAGTGGCCGAGACGCTGTCTCGAAGGTCAGCCCCGCCGGCATCACCGATCCGGCCTTTCATGGTTGGCTCCCGCTTGGTGCACTTCCGTCGACGCTGGTCTATTCGAAGGGTGCACTGCTCGTCACGAGCCCGCTGCTCGACAAGCTCTGGATGATCGATGCCAGCTCTGGCGAGATCAACACCTCGTTCGACGCTGCCCTGGGTCTCAGCTTCGACGGACGGCACCCCTCAGCGGTCGCGGCCGATGCCACCGGCACCATCTACGTGCTCGCTGCAGACGACCAGCGGGTAGTCGCGGTCTCGCGGGCGGGGGCCGTGCTCGCCGAATATTCGCTGGATCCGGCTGCCGGCACTCAGGCCCTGGTGTTCGGCGACGACGGCTCACTGTTCACCGCCAACCCTGGCGACGGCACCATTTCGCGCATCGTGTTCGATCACGCCGGCCACGGTGTGGTCGAGCCCGCCTGGGCGACGGCCGGGCCCGGAGTGCGACCGCAGGCGCTCGCTTTCGACCACCACGGCTACCTCTACTCCGTGAGTTCGGCCCACGAGACGGTGTCGAAGTTCGACACGCGCCTACCGCCGGGCCTGAATCTCGCTGCAGAGTACGATCTGTCGGGCTCGTACCCCCTCGGAATCGCCAGTGACGCACTGGGCAACGTCTATACGAGCAATGTCGGTGACGACACCATCTCGCTGTTCGCCGCCGATGGGAGCCCCGCGGCGACTGTAGCGACACTCCCCGGTACTCCCGACGCCGAATCCGTTGTCGCCGACACCAGAGGTTCCCTCTTCACCGCAAACTTCTCGGCCAACAGCATCAGCCGTGTCGAGCTCGCGCCGAAACTGACATCATCACCGCCGCCCGGCACCGGCCAGGTCGGAGCGCCGTACGCGTCGGCCGCGCCCACAACGTCGGGCCTCGATCCGACCGGCTTCACGGTCTCCGGCACTCTGCCGTTCGGGTTGCGACTCGACCCTGTCACTGGGGTGATCTCCGGAACTCCGACAACGGCGGCGACGTTCGACTTCGATCTGATCGCGACGAACTCCGTCGGCCGCTCAGGCCCCCAGCACGTGTCACTGACCATCGCGCCGGTGACGGGGAGCACCGGCTGCTGGTACTCGCCCCTTCCCTGCGGCCTCTGACGCACGGGTCCACCGCGATTTCGAGAATCCTGCACTCTCTAAGGAAGGGATGTCGACGCGTGTCAGACGTCGAGCAGGTCGCGAATGTCATCGGCAGTGAGGGCCGAGCTGAAGACGGCGTCGTCGTCCATCACGGTATCGAAGAGCTTGGCCTTCTGCTCCTTGAGGGCCATGACCTTCTCCTCGATGGTTCCACCAGCGACCAGGCGATAGACGTTCACGCTCTTGGATTGCCCGATGCGGTGCGTCCGGTCGATCGCCTGCGACTCTGTCGCGGGGTTCCACCACGGATCGAGCAGGAACACATAGTCGGCCTCGGTGAGATTCAGACCGAATCCGCCGGCCTTCAGGCTGATGAGGAAGACCGGCGCCGTGCCGGTCTTGAACCGGGCGATGACGTCGGCACGCTTCGTTGTCGAACCGTCGAGGTACTCGTACGCGATTCCGGCGGCCGCCATCCTCGTCGCGGCCTTGCCGAGGAACGAGGTGAACTGGCTGAAGATGAGCGCCCGGTGACCCTCGACGATCACGTCGTCGAGCTGTTCGAAGAGCGCATCGAGCTTGCTCGACGGAATGTGACTGTACTTCTCATCGATGAGCGACGCGTCGAGGCTGAGCATGCGCAGCAGGGTCAGCGATCGGAAGACGATGAAACGATTGCGATCGAGGTCTTCGACGAGTCCGAGCAGCTTCTGCCGTTCACGCTGGAAGAACGTGTCGTAGAGTGCGCGATGGGCGGGGGCGAGCGCGATCTGCAGCACCTGCTCTTGCTTGGCCGGCAATTCCGGAGCCACGAGCTCCTTCGTGCGGCGCATGAGCAACGGCCTGATGCGGCGGCGGAGCTTCGGCAACAACTCGTCCCCCTGTGCGCGCTCGATCGGGCGCACATAGCCCTCAGTGAACTTCTGTGCAGAGGGGAAGAGCCCGGGCGCAACCACGGCGAACAACGACCACAGTTCCATCAGGTTGTTCTCCAACGGAGTGCCGGTGATCGCCAGCTTGAAGGGGGCATCGAAGTCCGTGGCGCACCGGTGGATCTTCGAGGTGTGGTTCTTGATGAACTGCGCCTCGTCAAGGATCAGCCCCGACCACTCCAGTGCCTGGTAGACCTCGAAGTCCAGGCGGAAGAGGGCATAGCTTGTGACCACGACGTCTGCGCCGGCAGCCAGTTCGGCGAGCGGAAGGCGCCCCTTCGACTGCGTCGTCGTCACACCACGAACCTCCAGCCCGGGGGTGAAACGGGTTGCCTCGGCGACCCAGTTCGAGACGACAGACGTCGGCGCGACAACGAGGAAGGGCGGCCGGGCATCCGGTGCGGGTGGCGGCTGCGACAAGCTGACTCCTGGCGTGCCCGATCCGAGCGCGGGAAGAGTCGGCGTTCGAGCATGCGCGATGAGCGTAAGCGTCTGCAGGGTCTTGCCGAGCCCCATGTCGTCGGCCAGCACACCCCCGAGCCCGTGTTCGTGCAGAAACGCGAGCCACTGGAATCCTTCCTGTTGGTAGGGCCGCAGCGTCGCCTGCACCGACAGGGGCACCGGCACTGGGCGGATGCTCGTGACTTCGTTGAGCCCCGACACCGCCGCCCGCCAGGCCACTGCCTGGACGGTCTCGTCGGCGAGCTCTTCGAGATCGGCCCAGAGGCTCGCCTGGTACCGGCTGATGCGCGTGCCCGTCTCCCATTCGTCGAGGGAGTTCGCTTCGGTGAGCAGCTCGCGCAGGCGGTCGAATGCAGGGTGCTCGAGCGAGAGGTAGGTCTTGTCGACCATGAGCAGCTTCTTCTCGCCGCGCGAGAGCGCCTTGAACAGCGGCCCGAACGGAATCTGGTACCCACCCATGTTGACGATGATGCCGAGATCGAACCAGTCGCGCTTGTCGCTCTCGACGGTGGTGATCGTCATTTCGGGCTCGCCGGTGAGCTCGCGGTAGTCCGGTCGCTTGCCCACCACGTCGACCCGAACGCCGTCGACTGCCTCGATCGACGGCAGCGTCTTCTCGGTGAAGACGGCTGCTTCATAGCCCTGCAGAACAAGGCTCGAGTTGAGCGGCACGGCTGGGTCGAAGAACTCCTCGGGGTCGGCTTCGGCGGTGAACGCACCGGCCACGCGGGCGAGAATGGCCTGCTCGGCGCGGGTGTCGCGAGACTCCGAGCCGTGCCCGGCAGCCGCCTCGTCGCCCTCGTCGTCCCCGGCATGAAGCGGGAGTCGCGTCGGCTTGCGATCGCCGCCGTACTGCCAGGCCCAATCGAGAGCGAGTACATTCTTCGGCCTGAATCTCGCCGTCAACACCAGCAGGGGCGGCTCGATCTCCGGCAGCACGATCGTCGCATCCGAACTCGTCACGTCGACTGCACGGCGGAGGGTCGGGTAGAAGTCCTCGAGAAACTCGGCCACCTCGGCGGCGGGCACAACGATGTCGGATGCCCGGCGAAGCATGGCCCGCACCTCGGCGCTGAGCCCGCCCCCGAGACCGCCGCTCGGCCCAGCATCCGCGCCGGAAAGAGCGCCCGCGAGCGGCGCGAGTCTCACCGTGGGCAGCGGCGCGAGCTCGAAGACGTAGAGCCCGTGGTCACCGATCGAGCCGGCGCCCGTGCTGCCGTGCGAACCGACTCCCGCGGCTCTGTTCGAGCTGTCGCCCTCTGCCGGGGAGCCCACGACCGACGCCGCGTTCTTTCGGGCTGCCCCGACCGAGCCGGAAGTTGTGGCTGTTGCGGCACGCTGGTCGGCTCTGGCTGCCGCACCCGCCCCTTCACTCGACGTTGCGTCTGCCGCAGCGCGTGTCGCCGCGCCGCCGGTACCGGCAGGCTGTGCCGCACCGAAGACGACGACCGGCGTGAGCTGCAGGTCGCCCGACGGCAGGGTCACGGCCTCGAGGCGCACCGAGGCAAGGGGTGAGACGGTGATCGAAGCGTTCTTGCGGGTGCCGAGCATCCGGATGCCCAGCCGCTCGGCCTCGAACAGAAGCTGCCACAGCAGGGGGCTCTCGAAGTCGTCGAGGTATACCCAGTCGGTGTCGTGGCCGGTGAAGAGCTCCCTGGTGGCGCGGTGCACGGCGGCGAACTGGGAGAACCAGCGGTGATGGGCGGGCTCCAGGCCCAGCCGGTTGATCTGGTGCGAGAAGGAGGTCCAGGTGACATTCGCTTTGATGTAGCTGCCCGTCGGCGTCTGCACTACCGGGCGCACCCCAAGCCGTCGCCGGGGGAGGGCGTGCGTGTCATCGGCCTGACCAGGCGCTTTGGCCGGCCGGGAGACGGGCCCGCGCCACTGCTCGGTCGTGCGGGGAACGATTTCTCGAATCTCGAACTGCAACCCCATGCGGGTCGGCTGTGCAGGGCGGCCCCTGGTCGACCGGGCAGTGCGCGCCTTCGAGGCGTGCTCGGGAGCATCAGATCCAGTGGATACTCCGGTGAGTCGCCCCACCACGCTTCGCCAGTCGGTGGGGTCTGCTTCGCGGGCCGGCGCCGCCGGCAGGCTCGCAGCACTGGGATACCACTGCTCCATTGCTGACCCCGAAGACGAGCCGGAACCTGACCCGGAACCCGAGCCGTAGGGTGACCCGAGCACTGCTCCGGACTCATCGAACGAACCCTCGCCATCGAACGGCTCGACGCCGGGCATCCTGTGGCCCCCCGGCGGTCGCCCTGCGACCCGGTCGGTGGGCAGAGTCACTTCATCATCTGCGCTGAGGCCTGTCCGCGCATCCGGAGCACCGAAGTCCCCGGCGGCTGCACGCTCGCGCAGATGTTCCGCATTGCTTGCCAGCAGCATGGCCGCAACGTGCTTGCAGTCGTACTGCACCGGGCAGGTGCACGTTCCGTCCCGGGCGGTGAAGCGCCCGGTGGCCGGCGCAGCGGCCAGGGACACCCTGCATCGGTACGGCACCACGTGGGTGCCCCGCACTCGGGCCGAGAGTTCCCCGTTGGCAGGGTCCCAGGTGAGATCGGTCAGCGCCGGAGCCCGCGAGTACGCCCTGGCCCGGTCGAACGACATCCGCCCGACGAGCCGAACAATGTCTGCGACATCGACGAACGGATGCTCGGCCTCAGACATACGTCAATGATCGCAGGCTCCGCGGCCGATGGGGCCCGTCTGGAGGACCCGCCTGCTCCGCGAACTGCCCGCCACCCCGAGCATCCCGCGAGATGACGGGACACGCCCGGGGCGACCTTGACGAAGGGTGTGTCGCGTCAGTTCGGTGCGGCAATTCCTGGCACAAGGCCGCACCACGCCTGAAGCGGGTACGGCAGCCGGGCTCGGACTTCGGGGGTTCAGGCCGCGTGATCGGCGATCTCGAGGAGGCGGTGACCCGACGACACCGTTGTGCCCACGGTGGCGTCGATCGAGCCGATCACCCCGTCTTTGTGTGCCTGGATGGGCTGCTCCATCTTCATGGCCTCGAGCACGACGATGAGGTCGCCCTTGACGACCTTGTCGCCCTCTGAAACAGCGACCTTCACGATCGTCGCCTGCATGGGGGCCTTGACCGCGTTGCCGGTGGCAGAGTGACGACCCGCTGCGCCGCCCGCACGTCGCCGGGGGGCCGGGCCGAGAGTGGGCCCGAAACCGGCACCCGCGCTGCCGCCGGACGCCGCGTTCAGCAGCCTGTCGGGGAGCACCACCTCGATGCGCTTGCCATCGACCTCGACGACGACAGTACTGCGGGTCTGGGCGGGAGTGTCGCGTTCGAGGGAGCCGCTCCACGGTTCGATCGTGTTGTCGAAGTCGGTCTCGATCCAGCGGGTGTAGATGCTGAAGGGTTGGCCAGCATCCGGAGCGAATGCCGGGTCGATCACGATCGCCCGGTGGAAGGGCAGCACGGTCGGGAGACCGGCGACCTCGAACTCGTCGAGAGCGCGGCGCGAGCGCTCAAGGGCCTCTTCGCGCGTGGCACCGGTGACGATGAGCTTGGCGAGCAGCGAGTCGAATGACCCGGAGATGACGTCGCCGGCCTGAACGCCGGAATCGACGCGAACGCCGGGGCCACCGGGCGCCTTGAAGACGTGGACGGGCCCGGGGCTCGGCAGGAAGCCTCGGCCGGCATCTTCACCGTTGATGCGGAATTCGAAGGAGTGCCCGCGGGGCGCAGGGTCGTCGTACCCGAGGATGCCGCCCTCTGCGAGACGGAACTGTTCGCGAACCAGGTCGATGCCGGTGACTTCTTCAGACACCGGATGCTCGACCTGAAGACGCGTGTTCACCTCGAGGAACGACACCGTTCCATCGACGGCTACGAGAAACTCGCAGGTGCCGGCGCCGACGTAGCCGACCTCTTTCAGGATCGCCTTCGAGGCGCGGTAGAGCTCGGCATTCTGCGCGTCGCTGAGGAACGGCGCCGGGGCCTCTTCGACGAGCTTCTGGTGCCGACGCTGCAGCGAGCAGTCGCGTGTCGACACGACGACGACGTTGCCGTGGGCGTCGGCCAGGCACTGGGTCTCGACGTGCCGGGGGCGGTCGAGGTACTTCTCGACGAAACACTCGCCGCGGCCGAAGGCGGCGATCGCCTCGCGTGTTGCGGACTCGAACAGCTCGGGGATCTCCTCGACGGTGCGGGCGACCTTCAACCCACGACCTCCGCCGCCGAATGCCGCCTTGATGGCGACCGGCAGGCCGTGCAGGGCGACGAAATCGAGCACTTCGCCGGCACCGGAGACGGGGTCGATGGTGCCGGGCGCCAGCGGTGCGCCGACACGCTCAGCGATGTGGCGCGCTGAGACCTTGTCGCCGAGCAGTTCGATGGCGTCGGGAGAGGGGCCGATCCAGATCAGGCCCGCGTCGAGGACGGCCTGGGCGAAGCTCGCGTTCTCGGCGAGAAAGCCGTAGCCCGGGTGCACGGCGTCTGCGCCGCTCCTCTTGGCGATCGACAGGATCTTCTCGATGACGAGGTACGTCTCGGCACTCGTTGAGCCGTCGAGTGCGTAGGCCTCATCGGCAAGCTGTACGTGCAGCGCGTCGCGATCCTGGTCGGCATAGACAGCGACAGAGGCGATCGACGAGTCGCGCGCTGCCCTGATCACCCGCACTGCGATCTCGCCGCGGTTCGCAATCACAACTTTAGAAATTCGGGGCATAGTCCCTTAGCCTATTCGCGAACCCGCCCGCCGCTTTGGCATGTGCCCACAAAGTTGGATGCCCGGCGGGTGCGGGACCCTACAAAGCGTCGGCCCATCCAGCCTTCTGCCTCGAGCGTCAAGCTCGGGCCGCGCACGAGATCGAGTGGCCGCAACACGTCCGTTTGCGGGCTGTTGGCATCCGCGCGGCACGGGGTGCGCGAAAGCGTCCCCAAGAACGCGACTTCAGGGACGGTTGCGCGCAGCCAGCGCAGGCGACCCGGGCGAAACCGAGTCCAGGGGGTACGGGGTGCGCCAAAACGTCCCTGAGAACGCGACTTCAGGGACGGTTGCGCGCACCCAGCGCAGGCGACCCGGGCGAAACCGAGCCCAGGGGGTACGGAGTGCGCCAAAACGTCCCTGAGAACGCTAGTTCAGGGCCGGTTGCGCGCACCCAGCGAGCGTCAGGCGGTCGCCCAGAAGTCGGTCCAGCTCACGCCGAGCTCGGCGAGGAGGTCGCGGAGCGTGGGCAGTGACATGCCGATCACCGTGGAGGGTGCCCCCGAGATGTGGGTGATGAAGGGTGCCGCGAGTCCGTCGATCGTGAAGGCGCCGGCCACAGTGAGCGGCTCGCCTGTTGCAACGTAGGCGTCGATCTCGGCCTCGGTGATGTCGGAGGCGAATTCGACGGTGGCCGAGGTGACGGCGCCGGCGGCGGGGAACGCCGCAGCAGGGGTGGCCTGCGGCAGGCGGTGGTCGATCATCCAGTGACCGCTGTGCAGCACGCCGCTTCGGCCGCGGTGCCGCAGCCAGCGCTCGCGGGCGACGTGGGGGAGGTGCGGCTTGCCGTAGATCACGCCGTCGAACTCGAAGGCCGAATCGCCGCCGAGAATGAATCCGTCGATCGGTTCGCCCTCTGGCAGGGCGTCCTGCACGGCTTCGGCCTTCAGACGGGCGAGCAGAATGACGAGTGCGCCGGCCGAAAGCGGCCCGGATTCGGCTTCGACGGCAGCGACCGCAGCGTCTTCGTCGACGTTCGACGGTACGACGACCGGTTCGATGCCGGCCTGGCGCAGCAAGGTCAGGCGGGCGGGTGAGGTCGAAGCAAGATAGAGCCGCATGACGAGCAATCCTACGTGCCCCCCACCCCCCACCCCCCACCCCCCCCACCCCCCCACCCCCGGGCCGAGCTTCGGTGTGCCAGGTTCTGCTCCATCGACGGCCCCTGAGCAGCAGAAGTCGGTACACCTGTCTCTGGAGGGGCGCGGCCGGTGTGCGAAGCTGGAGCCATGAGCGAACTGGTGGGCACGAACGTCGAACTCGAGGTCACCAACGTGGCGCACGGCGGGGTCGCGGTTGCGCGGCTCGACGGCCGCGTGGTGTTCGTCGCCGACTCGCTGCCCGGCGAGACCGTGCTTGCGCGCATCTCCGCCGCCGACCACAAGTCGTTCTGGCGCGCCGAGGCCGTCGACGTGATCGTGCCGTCTCCGCACCGACGCCCCCACGTCTGGGAGTCGGCGTCGATCGAGCGCGACCCCGACCGACGCGCAGGGGGCGCCGAATTCGGCCACATCGAGCTTGCCTGGCAGCGCGAGCTCAAACGGCAGGTTCTGGTTGATTCCCTGCAGCGGTTCGCCAAGCTCGACACTCCATTGGCGGCCGAAGTGATCGTCGAAGCGGTGGATGGTGATGACGCGGCGAACGGCCTCGGTTGGCGCACACGAGTGAGCCTGCACGTGGATGATCAGGGCATCGTCGGCCCGTACGCCGCCCGCTCCCACAGAGTCGTTGCCGTGCCCGACCTGCCGCTGGCCACCCAGCCCGTGGAATACGCCGCTCCGCTGGACGAGCGGGTCTTCGGGGCCGATCGTATCGACGTCATCTCCGACGGCAAGCGCGGGGCGCGGGTGGTGCTCCACCGGCCAGAGGCGGGCGATCGGGCCGACGCGTCTACGGCCGGCCGTGCACGTGGCAGTGGCAGCGACGGGGGACGTGGTGCAGGCAGGGGCGGCGCCAGAGGTGGCGCCAGGGCCGGGGCCGCGGGCGGCCGCGGGTCAGGCAGCTCGGCGAAATCCGGCGGAGACGCGCGCTCCAGTGCCGACTACGCCTCCGACTATGCCTCCGACTACTCGTCGGGCAAGAACTCGCCCCGCACCACCACCGGCAGCCGCGGGCAGAGCAGCTCGGCCCAGGCGCGCGCCTCGATTCCTTCGTACACCCCGGCACCCCCGAAACCCGGCAAACAGATCGTCGAACGCGTGGGCGAGCGCGAGTTCCGTCTTGAGGAGCTCGGCTTCTGGCAGGTGCACCACGGTGCCGCCGGCACGCTCTCGGCCGCGCTGCAGCATCAACTCCTGCCCGAACTCTTCGACCCCGCCGCGGCCAACCTCGACCTCTACGGTGGTGTCGGCCTGCTGGCCGGCGCGCTGGCCGACCGGTTCGGCACCGAGATCCGCATCGAATCCGTCGAGAGCGACTGGCGCGCCACCGCAAACGCGGAGTTCAACCTTCGCGACATCGACGGCGCCACAGCGGTCACCGCCCGCGTCGACAGATACCTCGCCGACCGGGTGAAGGGTGTCACTGCAGCGGAGCGGGCGGCGCTCGCCCGGGCATCCGTGGTTCTCGACCCCCCGCGCGCCGGGGCCGGTAAGCAGGTCGTCGGTCAGCTGCTCGACCTCGCGCCGGCGCAGATCGCCTACGTGGCCTGCGACCCCGTCGCCTTCGCCCGCGACCTGGCGCTGTTCCGCGAGGGCGGCTACGAGTTGCACAACCTGCGCGCGTTCGACCTCTTCCCGCACACGCACCACGTCGAGGCGATCGGGGTGCTGACGCGCGGGTGACACTCGAAGCGTCGTGGCACGTGAACTGGCTCTACGATGAAATGACGCCCGTACTGCGTGCTGAACGAAGGGGAGTGTCCGTGACGAACGCGCCGGAGCCGGTTCGTGTGGCCATCGTCGACGATCACGAATCGGTGCTGCTGGGCATCCGTGCCGCCTGCCGCGAGGCAGGGTACGAGGTGGTCGCTGTCGCTGCGACAGTGGATGCCCTGCTGCCCCTCATCGAAGGCGAGCCTGTCGGCGTGGTGGTCATGGATCTGAGCCTCGGGGATGGCTCGAGCGTGACCGACAATGTTCTGCGGGCCAGGGCGACCGGCGCATCGGTGCTGATCCACAGCATCGCCGATCGCACCTCGAGCATTCGCGAAGCTCTCGCCGCCGGGGCCGCCGGCGTGATTCCCAAAGCCAGTTCGACCCGCATCGTCATGGCTGCAATTGCCACGGTGGCGGCGGGCGAGGTTCTGAACAATCTCGAGTGGGCGAGCGCGATCGATGCCGACCAGGAGTTCGCCAAGGCGCAGCTGGGCCGACGCGAGCAGGATGTTCTGCACCTGTACGCCTCCGGGCTCCCGTTGAAGGCAGTGGCCGCCCAGCTCGGGATCGCCCCGTCGACCGCCAGAGAGTATCTCGACCGTGTGCGGGCGAAATACGTGGAAGTCGGGCGCCCGGCACCCACCAAGGTCGATCTGCTGCGGCGTGCGGTCGAAGACGGAATCCTGGCGATCGACGATGTCAGCACCTCACCGCGCTGACGACGTCCCAGAGCCGTCGGAGTCGGGACTGCCGGGTTCAGGGTCGTTGGGCGCCCCGGAGCATGGTGCGGGTGGCGAAACACCCGTGAACCGCCTCCGCGGCGCCATCAGCAGGTCGAGCGTCGACCTCATCATGGTGCGCGCGGCCGCGCTGTTCGCGCTGCTTTTCGCTGCCCAGTCGATTGTCGCAGCGGTGCAGTCGGCGAGCTTTCTCTACCCTGTCTGGGCTGTGAGTGTTCCGTCCGTCCTCTTTGCGCTGCTATTGCTCGTGGTCGTCGCCTCTGTGATCAATCGCGGGGTCACACTGCTCATGACCGCGTTCGCTCTCGTCTACCTCGTCGCCCTCGCCCTGGTGCCGCTGAGCGTCGAGAACCTCGGAGCCGCGCACTTCTCGCAGCCGTGGCTCTGGTACCTCGTCACGCTCGGCATGGCCTTCACTGCGCTGGTCTGGCCCACCAGGTGGGCCATCACCTTCGCGGCATTCGTGACGGCCGAGTACATGGTCATCCGAACACTGCCCGCCGGCGGCGGTGCCGCCCCCCAGCTGGCGATTCTCGACGGCCTCTACGTTCTGCTCATCGGTGCGTTCATGATCATGCTCATCACCACGTTGCGGGTCGCGGCCGACCGGGTGGATGCCGCCCAGCTCACCGCGACCCAGCAGGTCGCGCGGGCCGCCCGCCACCACGCGGTCGAATTCGAAAGAGCGAAAGTCGACGCTCTCGTGCACGACACCGTGCTCGCGACCCTCATCGCCGCGGCGAAGGCCGTCACGCCCGCCGAGCGTGAGCGGGCCGCTCGAATGGCACAGTCTTCGCTGCAGACGTTGCAGCACGCCCCGATCGCCTTTGATCCCGATTCCGAGGTGAGCCTACGGGCGTTCTCTGACCGGCTGGCCGCAGCCATCATCCTGTTGAGCCCGCGCATCACCTTCACTGTCGGTCAGCTCGACGATCGGGGGGTGCCCGGCCGCGTGGCAGACGCCCTCTTCTCCGCTGCGATCCAGGCTCTCATCAACAGCCTGCAGCACGCAGGGCCGGGCACAGCTGAGCCTGACCGGGTTGCGAGGTCGGTCACGCTGCAGGTTGCCCCCCGAAACGAGATCACCATCCGGGTGAGCGATTCCGGAATCGGGTTCGACACCGCGGCCGTGCCGTCCGAGCGCCTGGGCCTCAGAGTGTCGATACGAGAGCGCGTCGAGGCCGTCGGGGGCAGCGTGAGCATCGAATCGGCGCCGGGTCGCGGGGCATCCGTCATCATCGAGTGGAAGGACTACCAGCGCTCATGATCTCGCTGCCCCGGGCCTTCGCGATCGTTCTGGCGGCCCTCTTCTCCGCCTACCACCTGGTACTCGCCACCTATTCGATCGGCACCGCCCACTCGCCGTGGCCGGTGCTGCTCGCCATGGTGATCTACGCGGGGCTGACGGTGGTGAGCCTCTGGCCGACAAGCCCGCTTCAGATGCCCAACTGGATGGGCGCCCTGGTGTTCGGCGGATCGATCGTGATCTCGATCCTGGTGCTCTCGCAGCTCGACGGCTCGCAGTCCAACGGTTATGCCACCTGGTCGGTCGCCGCAGTGGGCACGCTGCTGACGATCGCCACGGTTCGCCAGCAGGCGGCCTTCGCCTGGCTCGGTATCGCGGCGCTCGCTGTGATCGTCGTGATCTGGGCGAATCCGCTCGCCCTCATCACGACGGGTGTGACGGGTAGTGCGATCTGGGTGGCCGTGGCCCACGCGTTGACGAGAGCCCTGGCACGTGCTGCGCGTGATACGAGCTTCTATGCCCGTGCGGAGCTTGAAGCGGCGGCCTGGCACGCGACGCACGAGGCACAGCTCACCGAAGGCCGGCACCGTCTCGACTACATCAACCGTGTCGCGGGCCCCATGCTTCACCTGATCGTCGACACCGGCGGTGAACTGAGTGCAGAAGACCAGCGCGAGTGCCTGCACGTCGAAGGAGCGATCCGGGACGAGATCCGCGGCCGGCTGCTGCTGAATGAAGAGGTGCGGGCCGAGGTGTTCGCCGCCCGCCGCCGGGGCATCGACGTCTCGCTGCTCGACGACGGCGGTCTGGATGATGTGACCGACGCCACCCGGACCAGGATCCAGTCCCAGCTCGCCACCGAGATCTCCCGCTCGCAGGCCGACAGGTTGATCGTACGCACCGGCGCCGACGACGGCGCTGCGGCGGTCACCGTGGTCGGACTCCGGGTCGGAGACGACGGGAGCGCCGTGGCGTTGGGAGCGGAGGGCGACGGTGACGAGGTCGCGCAGTGGACGGAGATCCCGCGCGCGCTGGAGCTTTAAGTGAGCACCCAGTGGGTGCTCACCGCGACGCCAGCGCCGACGAAGCTATGCTTCGTCGGTTAGACGTAGGTGGAGCCCCGTGATTTGGGAGAAAGCCGGGCACAGAAGTGGGGACACCCAGGTCCCCCGCTGTGTCCCCCAAAGTGCCGACTACCCCCAGTACGGGGGAAGGTGCATTATTGGTAGTGCTAGGTGTCTCTCTTTGAGTTACACCGCCAAACATTCGCTGTCTAGGGTAAGTGAGCGAGTGCTTGGGGGCGAGGCAAGGAGCTATTCGGGTTAGCGAATTGTCTCGAAAGAACAGCTGGGGGTTGGCGCTTGCGCCGGCCCCCAGTTTTTTCATGCCAGCCGTGCCGGCCAGGGGTGAGAGGCCAGGCGCCTCGCCGCGAACCCTCAGCCAGAGGCGGGGTCAGCCGTTCCAGCGCCCGTAACCCGGAGTGACGGGGCCGCGCAGGTCACGCTGGCTGCGCTGCCAGGCCGATTGGCCTCGAACATTCTCGGCGCGCAACGAATCGCCCTCTTCTTCGAGCATGCCCCTGACGACGGCCGACACTGCGGCCAGCTCGACTGCACTCACGTTCTTCGACCGGACGATCAC
The DNA here is from genome assembly GCF_018889995.1 of Subtercola sp. PAMC28395. Lineage (NCBI taxonomy): Bacteria > Bacillati > Actinomycetota > Actinomycetes > Micrococcales > Microbacteriaceae > Subtercola > Subtercola sp. PAMC28395. The sequence continues at coordinate 1,421,233 of NZ_CP076547.1, forward strand.
CGGCGCGCCCTCAGCGGGTGCGCTCTCGTCTCCAGCAGATTCACTCATCGTGTTCCACCCTTCGCGTCACAGCGTTTCCCCGTCACAGCATTACCCATCACAGCACCTCCGTATAGCGGCACCTCCGCATAGCGGCACCTCCCCATAACGGCACAGTGGCGTTAGAGGGGAATGTTGCCATGCTTCTTCGCAGGCAGCGACGCCCGCTTGGTGCGCAGTGCGCGCAGGCCCTTCACGATGGCCACGCGAGTCGCGGCCGGCTCGATCACGCCGTCGAGTTCACCGCGCTCTGCTGCCAGGAACGGGCTCGCAACGTTGTAGGTGTACTCGTTAGCGAGTTTCGTGCGCACTGCAGCCACGTCTTCACCGGCCGCCTCTGCACGCTTGATCTCCCCGCGATACAGGATGTTCACCGCACCCTGCCCGCCCATCACTGCGATCTCGGCGGTGGGCCACGCCAGATTGAGGTCGGCGCCGAGCTGCTTCGAACCCATAACGATGTATGCGCCGCCGTAGGCCTTGCGCGTGATGATGGTGATCAACGGCACCGTTGCTTCGGCGTAGGCGTAGAGCAGCTTCGCGCCGCGCCTGATCACGCCCGTCCACTCCTGGTCGGTACCGGGGAGGTACCCCGGAACATCCACCAGGGTGAGGATCGGGATCGAGAACGCGTCACAGAACCGCACGAAGCGGGCTGCCTTCTCGCCTGCCTCGATGTTCAGCGTTCCCGCCATGGCGTTCGGCTGGTTGGCCACGATGCCCACAGACCGGCCCTCGATTCGGGCGAACCCGACCACGATGTTCGGCGCGTACAGCGGCTGCGTCTCGAGAAAGTCACCGTGGTCGACGAGGTGCTCGATGATGGTGTGCACGTCGTACGGCTGGTTCGGGCTGTCGGGGATGATCGTGTTGAGCTTGCGGTCGGCATCGGTGATCTCGAGCTCTGGCTTGCTCTCGTAGACCGGCAGTTCTGCCATGTTGTTGTCGGGCAGAAAACCGAGCAGCGTGCGCACGTAGTCGAGTGCATCATCCTCATCGCTCGCGAGGTAGTGCGAGACGCCCGAGACCGTGTTGTGCGTCAGGGCGCCACCGAGCTCCTCCATGCCGACGTCTTCGCCGGTGACGGTCTTGATCACGTCGGGGCCGGTGACGAACATCTGGCTGGTCTTGTCGACCATGATCACGAAGTCGGTGAGGGCGGGGGAGTAGACGGCGCCACCGGCAGCCGGGCCCATGATGATCGAGATCTGCGGGATGACGCCGGAGGCCTGCGTGTTGCGGCGAAAGATCTCGCCGTACTTGCCGAGGGCGACGACACCCTCCTGGATGCGCGCACCACCCGAGTCGAGCATGCCGATGATCGGGACACCGGTCTTCAGCGCGAGATCCATCACCTTGATGATCTTCTCGCCGGCGACCTCGCCGAGCGAGCCGCCGAAGATCGTGAAGTCCTGGGCGTAGACGGCGACCTGCCGGCCGTGGATGGTGCCGGTACCGGTGACGACGGCGTCACCGTATGGCCGGTTCTTCTCCATGCCGAACGCGTGGGTGCGGTGCCGCACGAACTCATCGAGCTCCACGAACGACCCCTGGTCGAGCAGCTGTTCGATGCGCTCGCGGGCGGTCTTCTTGCCCTTTGCGTGCTGCTTGGCGATCGCCGCTTCGCCGCTCTGGGTGACCGCTTCGTGGTAGCGGTTCTTCAGGTCGATCAGTTTGCCGGCCGTGGTGTACATGTCAGGGCCTGGCGTCGTTTCTTCGCTCACGGGAGTTCACTCTACCGGCCAACCCCCTGCGCAACCCTTTGACGTTAACCTCCAAATACTCGCGGTGTTGCCGGAGGTTCTGGCGGTACAGAGGCGGTACCGTCGAAGTATGCACCTCTCTGCCAGCCGATCTGCCGTGCCACGGCTCGAGTGGCTTGCCGCTTCGCCTTCGACCAACTCCGCGCTCGTCGAGCTGGCTTCTGGCGCTGAGGCGGGCAGCTGGCCCGACCTCTCCGTGGTGGTCACCGACAACCAGACGGCGGGTCGTGGGCGCCTCGGGCGTGAGTGGGTTGCCCCGGCAGGTCGCACCCTGGCCATCTCCGTCCTGCTGCGCCCGAGTGCCGGTGCTGCTGCGCTCCCGTTCGACAGCTATGGATGGATACCACTGTTCGCCGGGGTGGCGATGGCTGAGGCACTCCGCCCGTTCGTGGATGCCGGTCGGCTCACCTCCGTGAAGTGGCCGAACGACGTGCAGGTCGACGGATTGAAGATCTCGGGAATTCTCTCTGAGCTGGTGCCCGGAACACGCGATGTGGTTGTGGGTGCGGGTGTGAACCTCTTCTTCGCCGCCGATGAGCTGCCCGTGACAACGGCGACATCGCTGTCGTTGGTCGCCGACAGCGAATTCACCGTCGACGGGGTGCTCTCCGCCTATCTGCGCGAGCTGACCGGGTTGTACGGCGCGTTCGTGAGTTATGGCGGAGATGCGGTCGCAAGCGGCATCGCCCAGGCCGTCACCGCCGCGTGTGGCACGGTGAATCGCTCGGTGCGAGTCGAGCTTCCTGATGGCTCTGTCGTGACGGGCACTGCGACCGGGCTCGATGCCCTGGGCCGGCTCGTGGTCGCGCCAGACGCACACGCAGACGCAGACGCAGCTTCAATCACAGACCCGCTGGTCGTCTCAGCGGGCGATGTCACTCACCTGAGGCACTGACGGCCTGTGACGAACGACATCACCACGACGGTTCGGGGGCCAGAGGCGCCCGAGCGCGTGATCGCCCGCTACCGTTCGCACGGAAGACGCCTGTTCTGGCCCGTTCTGGTTCTGATGGGCGTGGCCGCAGCGAGCGGCTACTACCTCGGCCGGTTGCCCGAAGAGTGGCAGAACCTCACCGCGCTGGGCGCAGCGATTGCGCTCACAGTGCTGCTCGGGTTACTGCCGACGATCGCGTGGCTGGCGCGCCGCTACACCGTGACGAACCGCAGGGTCATCGCCGTGCACGGGGTGTTCGTTCGCGAGCGGCAGGAGGTGTCGCTCCGGCGCGGTTTCGACGTGACCGTGCGGCGACGCGGGTTGCAGGCGTTGTTTCGCAGTGGTGACGTGACGATCCACTCGGGAACCGGGCATCCGCTCGTCTTGAGAGACGTGCCGGATGCGGGCCTCATCGTTCGCGCACTCACTGACCTCGGCGACGACGGCTTCGTTCGCATGCCCACCGCAGGCTGAGGAGCTCAGACCAGCGACTCTTCGCGCTCGACGGCTAGGGCAGCGGCCTGGATGTTGTGCAGACCGTCGCTGCGATGGGTGCCGTAGACCCAGTAGCGGTAGAGCACGAAGCGGAAGGCGGTGCCGAGGGCCAGACCGACGACGTTCGCCGCGATGTTCGTGGCCAGCAGGCTCGTCTGCCCGAGCACGTGGTGCGTGAACCAGATGCAGCCCTCTGCGATGGCGAGGCCGCCGACCGAGACAAGGGCGTATTCGACGAGTTCGAGGCCTACGTTCTTGCGGCGGTTCTCCCGGAACGTCCAGTAGCGGTTGCCGACCCAGTTGAAGACGATGGCGATCGAGGTGCTGACGAGCTTGGCGCCGATCGCAGTGGCGAAGAAATGGTCGGTTCCGAAGACGCCGAGAAGGAGCAGATTGAAGATACCCACGTCGAGCACCATGCCGAGCAGGCCGACCACGCCGAACTTCAGGGCGTACGTCAGGAACCCGTCCCAGAGGCGCTGTGTAAGGCGTTTGATCGTCTTCAAAGTGAAAGTGCTTTCTCGAAGCCCCTGCAGACACGATGGTCGATGCTTCGCTCATGACAACTGTTCTGTCGACTATAGGGTACCGACCTCGGGATTTCTGGGAACCGGGGTACCCCTGACGCGAGGGCGCGCTCCCGGGTAAAGTAGGGAGGTGAGCTTGCGCGTAGGAGTAATTGGTGGTGGCCAGCTGGCCAGGATGATGGTTCCGGCGGCGGTGAACCTGGGCATCGATCTGCGTGTTCTCGCCGAAGCAGAGGGTTCGCCCGCCCAATTGGCCGCCACAGCGGTCGGCGACTACCGCGATCTGGCCACCGTGCTGGAGTTCGCGAAAACAGTCGATGTGATCACGTTCGACCATGAGCATGTGCCTGAAGAAATTCTCAGGGAACTGGTCTCCGCAGGGCACCCGGTGCACCCCGGGCCAGACGCCCTGCGGTTCGCACAGGACAAACTCGCGATGCGTCGCCGGCTCTCTGAGCTCGGTGTTCCCGTGCCCGACTGGGCAGAAGTGCGCTCTGAAGACGAACTTGCCGCCTTTCTCGATGACCACGACGGCCAGGCGGTTCTGAAGACCGCCCGCGGCGGCTACGACGGCAAGGGTGTGCGCCTCATCCGCGATGTCGGCGAGTCGACAGCCTGGTTCCGCATTCTCGACGAAGACGGTCGCGGTGGCTCGCTGCTGGTGGAGGAGCTCGTCGACTTTCGCAGGGAGCTCGCCCAGCTCGTGGCCCGGCGCCCTTCGGGCGAGACCCGGCTCTGGCCCGTCGTCGAGACCGTACAGCGGCACGGAGTCTGCAGCGAGGTGTTCGCACCCGCGCCCGGCACGACCAGTCGCCTCGTCGACCTGGCCGGGTCGATCGCCGTCACCATCGCCGAGAGCCTCGATGTGACCGGCGTACTCGCCGTTGAACTCTTCGAGACGACGGATGACCGGCTGCTGGTCAACGAACTCGCGATGCGACCCCACAACAGCGGTCACTGGAGCATCGAGGGCAGCGTGACCAGCCAGTTCGAACAGCACCTGCGCGCCGTTCTCGACCTGCCCCTCGGCGACACCGCAACCAGGTCCCCGTGGACGGTCATGGTGAACGTACTCGGCGGCCCCGCCGCCGGCGACCTCACCGATGCCTACCCGAAGGCCCTGGCAGACCAGCCGAACGTCAAAGTCCACAACTACGGCAAAGAGCCGCGGCCCGGCCGAAAGATCGGTCACGTCACGGCAACCGGCGACGAGCTCGACGAAGCCGCTTTCGAGGCACGCTCTGTCGCCGCACTCCTGGGTGCTGACCTCGCTGGTTGAGGAACCGCGCAGCGGTATATCGAAACGCGGGCACCCGTGAGGGAGCCCGGCCCATGGGCTCACTCGTCCAGCGGGTGCGTTCGGTCGTTACGATGATGTCATGAGCACCGAAACACCCCTCGCCGGCGTCGTCCCTCTGATCGGTGTCGTCATGGGCAGCGACTCTGATTTCTCTGTGATGAGCGATGCCGTCAACGTTCTCGTCGACTTCGGTGTCGCCCACGAGGTCGAGGTGGTCTCGGCGCACCGCACTCCCGAGAAGATGATCCGGTACGGCAGAACAGCCCGCGAGCGGGGCCTCAAGGTCATCATCGCCGGTGCCGGAGGCGCGGCCCACCTGCCCGGCATGGTGGCAGCCGTCACGACTCTGCCGGTGGTCGGTGTGCCCGTGCCCCTTGCCCGACTCGACGGCCTCGACTCCCTGCTCTCCATCGTGCAGATGCCGTCGGGCATCCCTGTGGCGACGGTGTCGATCGGCGGCGCGACCAATGCCGCTCTGCTGGCTGTCGCGATGCTCGCGATCTCAGACGCAGCCCTCGCCGACAAGCTGGCCGTCTATCGCGAGCAACTCACCGCATCGGTCGAGCACAAGAACGAGGCGCTGCAGCTCAAGCTGTAGAGAGTTACAGGTCGGCGTGCAGTTGCCAGACCTTCTCGGCCGAGTCGCGCCAGCTGAATCCCCGTGCGCGGTCGAAGCCGGCGATCCGCAGCCGTGCGGCGAGCTCGGGGTGCGTCACCAGCTGGGTCATCGCGTGGGCGAGACGTTCCGGCAGTCCTTCGGCGTCTTCCCGCGCGACGACGATGCTCGCGTCGTCGGCGACCTCCATCAATGCGGGCACGTCGGTGTGGATGACCGGGGTACCGAAGTGCAGGGCCTCGATGACGGGCAACCCGAACCCTTCGGCCATACTCGGGTAGACGAACACGTCAGCCCGTGAGATGACGAGCGCGAGGTCTTCGTCGCTGACGAACCCGAGCACGTGGACGCGATCGGCAGCAAGTCCTGCAGCAGCCGCGACCGACTCCACGTCGAGGTCGCCCCAGCCCTTCGGCCCAGCGATCACCAGCGGAAGCTCGGGCGCCTCCGGCCGGGCGAGCGCCTGGATGAGTGACGCGAGACCTTTGCGCGGTTCGAGGGTGCCGACAGCGAGCACGTACGACGAGGGCAGGCCGAGGGCCTCCGCCCGGGCATCCGCGTCGACGGGTACGACCAGTTTCGAGCTCACGGCCCCGCCGATGACCCGTACTCGCTCGCCGAAGTTGACGTAGTGCGCAAGCTCTTCGGCTACGGCATGGGTCGGAACCACGATCGCGTCGGCGTACTTGCGGGCGCGCTTGGCCATCGCCTTGTGCCAGGCCACGCCGTGGGGAGTCAGGGTCTCGGGGTGCGTCCACGGCACAACGTCGTGGATGGTCACGGCGATCTGCTCGCCCGGCTGGTGCAACTGGTCGTGCTTCGACAGCGGGGCCATGAGAGATGTGGCGTGAACCATGCCGTCGCTGGCTGCCGTGAAGAACCCGTGCTGCCAGGCCGCCGCGAGTTCGCGGCGCCCGAGAGTGGTCTTCGTGATCTCTGCTAGCCCTGGCAGGCGTGTCCTCAGTTCGGCCAGCTTTTCATGCGGTTGTGCCGACACGATCCCTTCGACGGAGCAGTCCCGTGGTGCCGTCTGGATGAGCGCGGCGGTGAGCTCTTCTGTGTACCGCCCGATGCCGCCCGGAACCGGTGCGACCATCTGGTCGACGATCACGCGAAGCGTTGCCATGTATCTCCAAAATCCCGATGGCCGTCAGCGTACCCGGCTTCTTCTGCAGCTGCGCGCGAGTCCGTTCCCGCTCGGGATCACTCTGAACCCAGTACTGACTGGGAGCAGAGCGACGGGTCGAACATGCCTCCGTGCTTGGGCACGACCATATCAGGCGCTGGTGCCCGCTCCCTGAGGGCCGGCGGCCCGGCCGAATCAGGGCGAGCGTTCAGATCACGCTGTCGTGACGGGCGGTTGGCGACGCGAACCCTCTTTGACGCGGATCTTCAGCAGGATCCACAGAGCCTCAACCCCGTCCCAGGCGGTGATCTTCTTGCCTTCTGCGCGTGTGCGGGCTTTGTAGGAGATGGGGATCTCGTAGGGGCGGTAGCCGCGAGCGAGGAGCTTTCCGGTGATCTCCGCCTCCATGCCGAAACCGTTGGAGGTGATGCGCAAGGAGCGGTACAGAGACGTCGGCATGAGCTTGTAGCACGTCTCCACATCGGAGACGTAGGCATTGAACAGGATGTTCGTGAAGAGGTTGACCCCACGATTGCCGATGACGTACCAGTACGAGAACGAGGTGTGGCTGCTGAAGGTTCGCGTGCCGTAGACGACGAGCGCTTCGCCGTCGAGAACAGGCTGCACCAGTCCGGGAATCTCGCTGGGCCGATATTCCTCGTCGGCATCGCAGATGATGACGTAGTCGCCCGTAGCGAGTTGTGCGGCCTTTCGGATGGCCGCGCCCTTGCCCTGGTTGGTGGGCTGGTGAAAGACCGTGACACGCGAATCTGAAACCGCGTCGAGAATAGAACGGGTGTCGTCGTGGCTGCCGTCATTGACGATGACGAATTCGACGTCGATCTCTGGTTGCCAGGCGATGGCCAGAACCTTGCCAAGGACCTTCTGCAGGGTGGCCTGCTCGTTGTAGACGGGCATGAGTACGGAGAGCTTCACGGGTTACCTTTCAGCACAGACTGTGCTGTGGGTCGGCATTCGACGGGTTGTGTGGCAAGGGGCGGTGATGGGCACAAAACTCGTTCAGACTAGCATTCCGCCTCGTCGTGCTGCAGAACCGGCACTGCCGCGAAGGTACAGTGGAAGACCAGATGGTCCGCACACGTATCAGCTCGACCGGCCCGAGAGCGGCGCAGGAGGCCTCGCGCACCCCCGTGGCCGGCGCAGGCATGCGGCGATTCGTGGGGATGGAAATCCTTCTCTCGATCGTTTCGGGCGTGGTGTCTCTCGTCCTCGGAATGTTCGCGCTGCGCATCGGTCCCCGGGAACTCGCCGAGCGGTGGGGCACCGGTGGTTCCGACCAGGTGTTGCACTACGGAATCTTCTCGGCCGCGCGTGATGCCTTTCCGTTTCTGCCGAACACTCATCTGGGTTTTCCGCTCGCCCAGAATCTGTTCTTCGCGCCGCTCTTCGACATCTGGTCCGCTCTCTTCGTCTGGGTGATCGGCCCTGTGGTGCCGAACGGCATCTGGGCTCTGAACGTCTACAACGTTTCGAGCTTCTTCGCTGTCGGTGTCACTTCGTACCTCTTCTTCAGGGCACTGAGGGTGCGCAGGCCCGTCGCCGTGGTGTTCGGCGTGATCTTTGCGATCGTTCCCTATCACTTCCTGCAGCTGGCGATGGGGCACCCCTTCCTCTCGAACTACTGGGCTCTGCCGCTGGCGGGCATTGTGGTGCTGATGGCCGCGGGCGAGCGCACAAATCCCTTCGCAGCATGGATCGCGCGCGCGCCCGATCGTCGGCATCGCCTCACGCGCCGCCTGGTTCCCATCGTCGTTCTGGGGGCAGCCGTCGCCTGGACGCAGTCGTACTACTTCGTCTTCGCCGCACTCATCGTGGGGTCGGTCTGGGGTGTGTGTGCCATCACTGCCCTGGTGCAGGGGCGTGGCTGGCGGAGTCTCGTCTGGCCCACGGTCACCACGGGCATCCTCTTCGTCTTCATCGCTCTGCAGCTCGCCTTTCTCGCACAGGACTTCGGTGACCGGTACGCGAAATACTTCGGAGCCCGGACCTTCGCGGACTCGGAACTCTACGGCGGCAAGTGGATGGACCTGATCCTTCCCTCGTCGCAGAGCGGGATCGGGCTGTTCGCGCAGCTCGGCAAGTCGTATCGGGAATCCTCCCCCTTGCTTCCCTCGTCAGAGAGTGCCGCCACCGCAATCGTGGCGATCGCCGCCATCGTGTTGACCATGCTCGTGTTGTTGGTTCGTATCGTGTGGCGCCCTTCTGGCCCCACAGGGAACGCTGCCCCCGGAGGCAGGCTCGCGTCCTTTCTCCTGGACGAGCGTGTGGGTGTCCTCGTCGTAGCCTTCGTGACGGCACTGATGTTCTTCATGGTCTCGGGACTCGGCACGACGCTGGCATTCTTCGTCAGTGGCGAGATTCGCTCCTGGTCCCGCATGTCGATCGTCGTGAGCATGCTCGCGTTGGGAGTGCTGGCCATCTTCGTCGACTCCCTGGCACGCAGGAGGTGGATCCTCGCGGTCGTCCTCGTGGCGGTGGGCGCAGTGGCGCTCGTCGACCAGACCAGGCTCATCAACTTCACCCTCCCGTTGCAAGCCGTCTCCGACTCCTCCCTTGAGTCGTTCACCGCCTCGGCGGAACGCCTGCTTCCCGATGGTTGCGGGGTTGCCATGCTGCCACTGAAGGGCTTCCCCGAGACGGGCCCCATCGGCGCGATGGGTGACTACGACGAGATGCTGCCCTACGTCTACGCAACGAGCGATGACCTGCGGTGGAGCTACGGTGCAGTCCAAGGCACGAAGGACGCCGACTTCTGGGCCTCGGTGACCACACCGGCGCAGTTCGGCACGGCGGTCGCCGAATCCGGTGCGTGCGCTGTCATGGTCGACACCTACGCATACCAGGGCAACCCAGACGGGTGGAAGGAGTGGGTCTCGGCCGCCGGTGCCGACCCGTCATCACCGACGATCACCAGCACCGACCCGCAGCAGCGATACCTGCTCTTCCAGCGGAGCGCGCCCTGACGAGACCGCGGTGTCAGCCGACCGTCGCCGCGGGTGGCTGCGGTGACTGGATGCCCGCCATGATGTCGAGCATGGTGGCATGGATCCCGGCCGGGAGCGGAGTCAGCGGCCGGTCATCCAGTTCAGGCCAGACAATGGAACGCAGACGAAGGTCAAGGGCCTGCATCGAGATCGTCGGAGAACTCCCGAGCATGATGTGCGGCTTGCGGCGCGAGAGCGCCTGGAAGTGACCGACAAGCGCGCCGATGGTGACGGCATCGCCAGACGCGATGATCTTGGTGACGTTCTGGGGTCGCCCGGCTGAAGAGGCAGTGCCGAGCCGGTCGACCACGTCGCAGACCAGGTGGGCGCAGTCATCGACATAGAGGTAGTCGCGCACAGTGTCCAGTGGCACGAAGATCGAAGCCGGGGTGGGAGAGAACTGTGCTTTTGCCAGGGTGGAGATGAGGCCCTGCATCTTCGTCAGCTTCTGGCCGGGGCCGTAGATGTTGGCGATCCTGCCCTTCACGACGGAGATGCCTGAGCGGGTGTGGAGTTCGTCGAGTACAGCCTCCATCTGGAGCTTTGTTTCGCCATACGGTGCGAGAGCGACGGGGGCCGTTGCCTCGGTGTAGGGAGGATTCCTGGATCCGCCGTACACTCCGCCGGCCGATGAGGCGAGAAAGACCGAGCCCCTCCCGGTCACGCCGGCCGTCGTCGCCCTGCTCTCGACCAGTTTCATGACGTCGCGGAACTGTCGCAGTTCTGCGTCGAGTTGCGCGCGCGAGGTTCCGATCACACCTGACCCTGCCACCCACACTACGGCCCATTCATCGGCCGCGGAATCGTCGAGAGTGACGGCATCGAAGAGAGCGTCCAGTTGCGCGGAGCTTGTTCGGCTGACGGCAGGTGCATCGCCCCAGACCATCGGCTTGGGGTCGAGCAGGCGCCACCCCCGACGGGTATGAATCGAGCGCAGCAGCGCCGAACCGAGGAGGCCGCCGGAGCCCACCACCCACACGAAGCGGGTCATGGTGCCAGTAGCTTCATGCTGTCGGCTCGGTGCGGGAGGGAACGGAGTCCGGGTCGAGTACGTGCGGGTCCTCGGTCACCACAGCGGCCGTCGGCGACGCGATCGTCACGTTCGGTGACGGTGCCGGTTCGTGAGCCAGTGCATTGCGCCGGTGGGCCCGACCGAGGGGGCCGAACGCCGGGTCGGTCGTTATCAGGTAGGGAGGTTTGCCCATTGCCATGTTCACATTGATGCCGATGTACTCGGCGATCACCCCGAGGGAGAACAGGATTGCCCCCGTGCCCAGAAGCACCACGACGATCGTGGATGCCCAGCCGTCAGGCACCGCTGACGTGGTGAGCCTGGCAGCGAGAATATAGAGCGCGACGAAGATACCGACCACGGCGAAGAGAATGCCGATGAAGCTCACGATCCGGAGTGCGCGCGTACCGCTGGTCAGGACCATTCGCCAGAAGTGGCCGAACAGCCGCCTGACGGAATAACCGGAGGGACGGTCGCCTTCCTGGCGGAGCGTGACCGGAGCGGTTGCCACATGGCCGGCGATCCAGCTCAGGGCGACGTCGAGATAGACCCCCGAACCCGAATACGCCGCCACGCTGCGACCGACGCTGCCGAGAACAAGGCGATAGCTCTGGTAGTTGCCCGCCTTGCCGCCGACGAGCTTCGTGAGAAGCCATTTGGCCCCCTTCGAAGCGGTGTTCCGCAGGAGGCCGTGAGGGGGTGGGTTGAGTGGTTTCGCGTAGACGACTGTGGCCTGCTCGTCGAGGGCTGCATCGAGGAGGGAACCCATCTCGGCCGGGTCGTGCTGCCCGTCTTCGTCGAGGGTGACGATCCACTCGCTTCCGGCCGAGGCCATCCCCGCCAGGGTCGCTGCATGCTGGCCGGAGTTCTTACTCAGCCACACTGCCCGCACCCAGGAGTACTGCTCGACCAGCTCCCTGATCACTCTCGCCGAATCATCGGGGCCGTTGTCGAAGACGAGAAGCGTCTCCCGCACGACGAAGGGATAGTTCGCCGCACTGTGCTGCACTTCGGTGAGCGGCAGGATCTCACGCATGAGGTCCCCGAGTGTCTTCTCACCCTGGTAGACCGGGATCACGACAGAGATCTCGTGCGGTTTGTCTGTCGGCACTCCGATGTCGTCTGGCACGGTGACTGACTTTATCACCGTTGACCCTGACATCTGCTCAGCCGTTCCCGAGGAACGCGGAGACCGCCTTCTCCTGGATCGTCAGATGTGAGATCTGCAGTTCGGGTGGTTTGGTCGCCGTGGCCCCTGCCACCGCGATCTGCACGGTCGAGCTTCCTGGCGGCAGACTCATCGCGTGCGTGACTGTCGTCGCTCCATCAACGTCGAAGGTGACGGATTCCGTCGTACCGTCGGCGAAGGAGACGGTTGCGGTCTCAGCTGGATTGTTGGGCGCCTTCAGGGTGAATGTCAGCTCGATCTGCGCCGTGTCGGAGCGATCGTTCAGAAGGGTGAACCGGGGTGCGACCGCCTTCTTCGACCCGCCTTCTGTCTGGTCATCCGAGGAGGTGGGCTTGAAATCGGGGAGCATGCTCAGCGTGACCGGATCGGTCACAACCCTGCCCACAGCATCCAATTCGCTTGCGCTGTATCGAGTGAGGAGATCGGCGCGGGTCTGGGCGAGGGAGAAGAAGACCCAGTGGCCGTCCTGGCTCTGTGAAGGCGTCTGGGCCAATGTTGCCGTGAGGGCGGCGATCTGGGCTGCGCCGTGGTCGTCGAAGGCCCAGGTGTCCACCAGGATGCCGGCCATGTTCGACGCAGCAGCCAGCTTCACCAGATCGGCGGTGGGAAGCTGCGAAACCGGGTAGGGCCAGTTCGATTGGGGTCGGCCCTTGATTCCCCCGGCACTCCACCGCAGCTGCGTCGTCTGCATGAAGGGAATCAGCTCGTCGCTGGCTTGGATGCCGTTCGCTGAAACGGCCTCGGGGAAGGGGATGTACGGCAGCTGGAGCACCATCGACTCGGCGGGCAACTGGGCTTCGAGACCGGCGAAGAACGCCTTGTCGGAGTCGTACGTGGCGATGACGGCAGCGTGTGAGGCGTCCTGCCCTGACGATGACGGTGTCTGGTCGATGTACCCCACACCGAGGACTCCAAGCGACACCACCCCGATGGTGACCCCCGCGATGACCTTCGAGGCATTGACGCGCGCCAGCACCCAGGTGATGGCGAGCTGCAGGGCGAGGCCGAAGGCCACCAGGCAGAGCGCCGCCATCTCGATGGACATTCTGTTCCACCCGCGAAGTGCAGAGGTGAAGAAGGAGATGAGGGTCGAGAGCCCCCCCATTGTCGCGAAGAGGAAGCACACCAGAGTGAGCACGGAGACGAACCCGATGGTCTCGAGGTGACCGTTCACCTCCTTCTGGGCACGGGTCTGGGGCTGGGTGCTGAGCTTCGCTGTGCGCCGCCAGGCGACAACAGCGTAGGCGATGACCAGGAAGCTGATGATCAGGCCCAGTGCACCGACCAGGCCGAGTGCAGGCTCTTCGCTCGGCAGTGGGAAGGTCTGGTCGTAGTACGTTCGGATGGTATGGAAGAGCGGTATTCTGCTTCCGTTCCACGGCAGGATCAACTGCGAGAGTTTCAGCGAATAGATCTCGGTCTCATCGGCCTGACGAAAGAACCCGCCGGGATTCTGACCGTTGGTCCAGCCGAAGATGACGTCGGGAGCCGAGTTGATGGCCATCACCAGAACGGTCACCAGGCCCAGGCCCGCGGCCCCCAAGAAGCGGCGCCAGTTGCGGTCACGAACCAGCACGAACACGGCGGCGAAGACCAGGAGAATGATGAAGAAGACGCCGTAGTACGTTGCCGACGTCGCCAGCAGCGCCAGGGCGACGACCGCGAATGCACCGCGACCTGTCAGGATGCCCCACCAGCGGTACCGGGACGGCCTCGCCGTCCAGATGGCCTCGCCGCGCATGAGCCAGACCAGAAGACCCAGGCCCAGCGGAATGCAGTAGTACGAAGCGAGGAACAGGTGGCCTTCACCACGCACGAAATGGTACGGCGCCAGCGCGAAGAGAATCCCGAGCGCGACCGAGAGCGGGCGCCAGATGCGGCAGACGCGAAAGAACCAGTAGGCCGCCAGCGCGGCGAAGATGAAACCGAGAAAGAAGTACATGTTGACCACGACGGGCCAGCGCCCGTCGAAGAGCCCGAGCACCTTCGCGGCGATCATGTGCAGGTTGTCTGCGACCGGGAAGTCGTTGTAGTTCTGGCCCGCCGGTGCCCCGAGGTCAGGGTTGTGCTCGTACCAGCCCTGCTCCAGGGTCGTCTTGAAGTGGTCGGCCGAGGCGATGGCATCCCCGGTGTAGTACCAGGGAACCGAGAGCCGTGCAGTGCTGAGTCCGAGCGCGAAGTACGTCAGCAGTGCGCTCAGCCCGGCAGTGAGCGCGTACCAGGGCAGTTCTGAACGCGCGATGCGTGACAGACGAGCTCGGCCGCCGCCGGCGGCTCCTGCCGGGCGCACTATGGTGTTCTTCGTCACGTACGTTCATCCTTCTACGAACCAGGGTGTGGGCCACGTGGCCCCGGCCATCGCAGCCTCACCGGTCAACTGGGGTAGCATACCGGCGCCGCGCAGACCGGAGCTGGGAGACCCCTCACTCGTCGATCGTGTTCATTCTCCTGCGTAGCCAGAGATAGGCGAACCGGCGCACATGCGACATCAGCCAGGCCCGTGCGTTGCCCACACGCAGGTCGAGGGCCGAGATGACGGCCGGATGCTCGGCCCTCAGCCAGCGATGGAACGCCGACGCCTGCGCCGACTGCTCCCTGACGAGCCGCACGCTCCACTGCGAGTCGCTGATGCGGAAGGCGGCCAGCGGTTCGGGAACAGCCAGAAAGTCACCTTCGAGAAGGACTCGCGCATAGGTGGTCTCGTCGATGAGGTAGGGGAATTGGGAGTCCCACAGCCCCACTTTCTTCAGGGTCGAGCGGCGGATCAGCACACAGGCCGGTTCGCCGAAGATGTTGCTGCCCACGACGACTGTGCGCCGGACGGCGACGGCACCTCGAACGGTACCGCGAAGGCCGGCGAGGCCGCGTCTGGCCACCACAACGGTGCCCCGGGCATCCACAATGTCTCGTGTCGATGCCACAAGGGTGACGGCGGGGTCGCTCTCGATGGCTGCGACCTGGGTGAGGAGGCTGTCGGGGTAGAGCAGATCGTCGCCGCAGACGAGCTTGATGTACTCGCCGGTCGCGGCCTCGGTGACGCGGTTCCAGTTCCGAAGGGCGCCCCCACCCGAGGGCGTGTCGAGCATCGTGATACGCGGGTCGGAGGAGTACCTGGCGATGACCTCTTTGGTGTTGTCGGTCGACGAGTGGTCGGCGATGATCAGCTCGAAGTCTTCAAAGGTCTGCGCGAGGATCGACTCGATCGTCAGCGCGATGTAGTCGGCATTGTTGTACGCCGGTACGACGACAGAAACTCTGGGGCTCATTCGGTGCTCGCTTGCTCGGGGGTCGTGCCGGTGCCCGGCTCGGCCGGTGATTCGGTGGACGGGGTCGGTTTTCTGCGGAAGGAGAAGTTGCGGTGGCCGAAGAAGCTCACCAGCGTCGTGACGAACACGATCAGTGCCTGCGCCACGATGGGGATGAGGTGGGCGAATTCGACGAGCAGGGGAAGCAGGATGGCGTTGATGCCGAGCGCCACGAGGTAGACGGACTCGAACCGGGCGAGGTCGCGCCAGACATGGCCCCGAACCCGGAACACGAAGCGCCGGTAGAGAACAAAGGCGCACAGCACGCTCGCGACGTGGGCGAACAGGAGCGTGGCCATGTAGCCCCACAGCTGCCCGATCGTCGCCTGGAAGAGAGCGAACCAGGCGAACCCGATGACCGTGTTCGCAGAACCCACGATCAGGAAGGCGACCCGGTAGTCCTTCACGATGCGGAGCATCAGGCCAGGGCTTCCCTCCATTCCAGCGGGGGGAGCCGGCGCCTGGCTGCGGGGGCTGGCGTCGCTCACAGGCTCGCCGTCGGCCACGGGGAGACCGGGACCTCGGAGGGGCTCATGAGGTCACCGCTGCCGGCGACCCACCGGCTGCGTCGAGGCGGAACCAGTCGACCGTGCGGGCGAGCCCTTCTTCGACGCCGACCACCGGGTTCCAGCCGAGGAGTGCCTGGGCCTTCGTGATGTCGGGCTGGCGTCGTTCCGGGTCGTCGGAGGGGCGGGGGAGCAGCTCGATCGTCGAGGTGCTGCCAGCCAGACGGATGACGGTCTCGGCGATGTCGAGCAACGTCTGTTCGTGGGGGTTCCCGATGTTGATGGGCCCGGGCTCTGTGCTGTGCGCGAGCCGGAGGATGCCGTCGATCTGGTCGTCGACAAAACAGAGCGACCGCGTCTGGCTGCCGTCCCCGTGAAGGGGGATGGGCGAACCGGCAAGGGCTGCCGCGATGAAGTTCGGTATCGCGCGCCCGTCGCCGACATCCATACGTGGGCCGTAAGTGTTGAAGAGCCTTGCGATGCCCGTGTTCGTGTCGAAGCTGCGACGGTAGGCGAAGGTGATGGCTTCGGCGTACCGTTTGGCCTCGTCGTAGACACTCCGCACACCGATGGGATTCACGTTGCCCCAGTAGTCCTCGGTCTGGGGGTGCACCGCCGGGTCCCCGTAGACCTCTGACGTCGATGCGACCACGAACCGGGCCCCGTCTCGTCGTGCGACGTTGAGGAGGGCTTCGGTCACCGACGAACCTGCGTGGAGTGTCTCCAGCGGGTACTTGATGTAGAGCGGGGGCGACGCAGGCGAGGCGAAGTGCAGCACCAGGTCGAACTTCTGCTCGATCGACTCTGCCTCTGCTGCGTCTGCGTTGACCAGCGTGAAGTTCTCGTTCGCGGCGAGATGCGCGACGTTCTTCGGGGACCCCGTGATGAACGAATCCACCGCGATGACACGGTAGCCGTCAGCAAGAAGGCGATCGCACAGGTGAGAGCCGAGGAATCCTGCGCCACCAGCGACAAGGGCTGTTCGTGTCGGTTCCATCAGGCAGCCACCTCCTGCGCGGAGGCGCCGGGAGCCGCGGAATGCCCCGGAGCGGCTGCGTCATGCGGAGCGGTGAAGAACGACCAGACGTCGGCTGCGTACTGGTCCCAGCTCCGGTAGGTGTTCGACGCCAGTTCCGTGCGCAGCGTCTGGAGGATTGTCGCATCGCTCAAAACGCTGTGCAGGGTGGACTGCAGGGTGCTGTCCGAGTGCGGATCGATGGTGATCACGCCGCGATACATGTCGGCGATCTCCTGCATGCTTCCGATGTTCGATGCAATCACGGGTGTTCCCGCGCGGAGGGATTCGACAATGGGAAGACCGAATCCTTCGTGGAAGGAGGTGAAGATCGAGACGGCTGCAAGACGGTAGCTCGCAGCAAGCAGGGAATCGCTCGCTGCCTTCACGATGACGAGCGGATAACCCTGGTCGAGAAGCACCTGCGCCAGATTGTCGAAGGCGGCACTGCCCCAGGATGAGCTGCCGATGAAGACGAGACGGAAGCGCTCGCCTCTCTGCCAGAGAATCCGGGCCGCCTGGAGAACGACCAGGTGATTCTTGCGGGGTTCATGTGTGCCAACGACCAGCACCATCGGTGCGTCATCGAGCTTGAGGCGCCTGCGAGCCGCTGCAAGGCTTTCGTCAGTCGATTCGTCGACATCGCCGGCGAGCACGACTGCCTTCACCTCCGGGCCGGTCCGACCGGATGCGGGTAGCATCCGCTTCCAGGCTTCGAACTCCGAACCCGTCGACGCCGAGTCGGTCGCCACCCTGGAGGAGTAGGCAACGGCGTCGAGGTACAGCGGAAAGTGCGCTGCAATGGCATCGGTTGCCGTCTCGCCCGAGGTCATCGGCACCACGTCGTACCCGATGAACGCCGTTCTCGTCGTCGAGAACCTGCCGAGCGCCAGGAGACGTTCGGCGCGTTCGCTCTCGGCCGCAAGTTCGGGAACAACGAGCAGCCCACCGTGCGGCACGACGATCTGTTCTGTCTCGACGGGGTCAGTGCCATCAGAAGAGGCGGCAACCTTGTCGACGACTCGGCCGTATTCGATCTCTGTGACGCGCCGAAGTGCGCGCCGGTTCTTGGTCCAGGCGACCAGTTGGATGTCGTGTTCGCGGGCCCACCGCGAGACAGTCTCACGAACGACTCTCTGGATTCCCGACATCTTGTCGGTCCGGCAGGTGTCGTGTACGTCGACCATCACCGCGTCAGCCACGATCTCGACTCGTGTGGCATATCCGAAGATCGAGAAGTCTGCCCTGTTGCCCAGTGACGACAGCGCGGCAGCCCCTCCGTTCAGTTTCACGTCGCGGCGGAAGTTGACAACGTCGGATTCGACCGGGAGTTCTCCGCGCTGGGTAGCCCAGACAAGCCACAACCGGGAGTAGGCCGGATCGGAATCGAGCAGTTCGCCCAGCTGCGCCATGTGCTCCGCTGCGGTGCTGCCGCGTACCTGGTCGCCGAGAGCGACAACGAGTGCGGCGACGTTGTTGTCCCAGTTGGTCGTGTCGGTCATTTCAGTGCCCCTTTCGAGACGAAGACGACGTTCCGGATCTCGCGGGCGTAGTCATCCCAGCTCGTGTCGTGACGATCTTCGATCTGTTCGTGCAGCGTAGCCAGGAGGGTGTCGTCGTCGAGGAGCCGGCCCATGGCCTCGGTCAGGGCGTCATCGTCGCGAGGGTCGACCAGAATGCAGCCTCCTCCTTCGGCGATCTCCGCAGTGCTTCCATAATCGGTCGCGATGACGGGGGTACCCACCGCGAGCGACTCGGCCACTGGAAGGCCGTAGCCCTCATGGAAGGAGACGAATACGCTGAACCGCGCTCGCGAGTAGGCATCGGCGAGACGCGATTCGCTGATGTCCCTGATCACCTCGATGGGTCTCCCGGCAGACTGCAGCGCCGTTGCCGCGTCACCGATCTGTGTGAGCCCGGTGTCACCGCGGCCGCCGACGATCAGGAGCCGGAACTGCTTGCCCTGGCGCCAGAGCATTTCGGCCGCGTAGACGACGGCGATCTGGTTCTTGCGCGGTTCATTGCTGCCGACCGAGAGGATCATCGGCAGGTCGTCGCTCGCCTCGTCGCCTGCATGCGCCTCGGCCGGAATGTGCTCGATGGGAAGAAGGGTGCTCGTGACCACGGGGCCGGCCAGGCCCTGGGCGGCCAGCGCCGAGCGGAATCCGTCGAACTCCTCGGCCGCGGAGGCAGAGATGGCAATGGCTTCGTCGAAATACTTCAGCATCGAGAGGTACGTGGTGAAACGATGATTCTCCAGGCGCGGAACGGAGAATCCGCTGGAGGCGGGGATCGTGTCGTACACGATGGCCACCGACCGGGTCGGTGTGAATCGAGCGAGGGCGCCGAGGGTCAGTGCGCCGTGCCCGGAGACGATCTCCGGCATGAAGAAGGTCGTGTTCCATGGAACGACGAGAGGGAAATCGTCGTCGTCGAGTTCGGAGACGTCGTCGCTCTTGCTCTGGTCCCAGTCGATGACGCGCTCGATCTCCGATCGACCGAGTGCACGCAGGCCGGTGTTGTCTTCGGTCAGGACGGCGAGTTGTACATCACCCGAGGGGTACCATCTGGCGAGCGTCTCGCGTGTGACGCGCTGCACGCCCGAGTTGAAGCCGAACCGGCCCGTCAGGTTCACGAAGGCAACCACACGGTCGTCGACGACTTCGATCTCGCGCAGGTTCGACCGGAACCGTGCCGTCCACACCCCACAGTGCTGAAGAACACGAGCGGCGCCCTCACGGTCGCTGAGGCCATGCGCATCGCGGCTCAGCCCGAGCAGCAGCGCATGGTCGGGAAAGCACCCGCTGACGCCGACGACGAGGAGCCACAGTTTGGCGAGAGTCTCGTCTGCGAGCGCGGCTCTGCAGAGCAGGCCCAACAGGACTTCGAGTGAGGGTTCGCCCGGTCCGACGGGGGTACCGGGGCCCAGGAGGTGGGGCGCGATCTGGTTGAGTCTCTGGTGAAGCGCCGCCCGGCTCGCGCTCAGGCTCGAGACGTCGCTCAGCGTTCCGAGCCCGACCGGGAGATGCCCCGATCGTACTCGAGCGAGTCGTTCACGGGCCCGTATCGCACGGAGCGGGGCAGTGACGCGCCAGCTCACACTGGCTCGAAGCTCTTCGACAGACGGCGTGTTCTCGCCGATGTGCGAGCCGAGGCCGGTCAGCCAGGCATCGACCTGGGCTCGGCTCGGGTGCGCGACAGAGGTGCTTGGAGCGTATTCAGGCATGGTCTCCATGGTAACGGGACTTTGCAACTCACCGAGGGGGCAGGCCGCCCGACGCCCCGGCGCACGTTTAGGCTTCGAACTGTCGTGTGCTGGTCGACTTGGCCGGGAACGGCGGTTGCCGCCTCGATTCCCGCACACGCTCGCATTCCTCGCAATCTGAAAGGGCCGTCGACGCTGATGGATGACCGACAACTGCCGCGCGACCCGAATCCGCGGCGGCGCCTCCTCTGGGTGATCGTCGTGGTGGTGCTTCTTGTCGCAGTCGCCGCCGTGATCGCCGGTGTCCTGCTCTCGACCGCACCAGGTCGAAACCCGTCAGCGAGCCCCACAGCCTCCTCGTCGGTGACGCCGACCTCCACGCCATCGACGTCTCCTGCCTCGACACCGCGGCCGACCGTGACACCGACGGCGACTCCCACCCCGACGGCAACGCCGACAACGCGGCCGATCGCTTCGGTTGCGCCGTTCGTGACGTCTGCGTCCTGGAACCCGACAGCCGTCGCGATCGAGGTCAATGCGTTCGTTCCCGAAGTCACCGACACCGACGGTTCGTGCACAGCCGTCGCCGTGCTCGGCGAGTCGAAGGTCACCTCCTCGGCGATCGCAAAGAAGTCGGCCTCCTCGATGGACTGCGGGGCGATGGTGCTCTCGTCACCCTCGCTCACGACCGGTTCGTGGCAGGTCACTGTCGAATATCTCTCGTCGACGTCTGCGGGCACCTCCGCCCCGACAACCGTCGACATTCCGTGAGGGTGACAACCAGAGTGAAGAGGGCAACAGCTGTGAATGGGGTACTGACTGTGCGGCCGCCAGTGAACCGTCGCGCACGAAATCTAGTTGCACGAGTGACAGCCGCGCTCGGTGCGGCGCTCCTGGCGACGACGATGCTCGTAGCCGTGGGCACCGTCGCGCCGCCAGCTGCCAATGCGCTCAGCGGGAGCTCGTTCAGCCCCGGCAACATCATCAGCGATTCGACCTTCTTCAACTCCGGATCGATGAACTCCGACGGGGTCCAGTCCTTCCTGAACGGCAAGGTCGCGAGCTGTGCGGCGTCCAACGGTCAACCGTGCCTGCGGAACTACTCGCAGTCCACGCCGACGCTGCCGGCAAACTCCTATTGCCGGGCCTACTCCGGGTCGGCGAGTGAGTCGGCCGCCCAGTTGATCACCAAGGTGAGCCTGGCGTGCGGAATCAATCCCCAGGTGCTTCTCGTCATGCTCGAGAAGGAGCAGGGGCTCGTATCGAGTTCCTCGCCGACCGCCACGATGTACAACGCGGCCCTCGGCTTTCTCTGCACCGACAGCGCTCCCTGTGACCCCGCTTATGCGGGCTTCTTCAACCAGGTCTATTCGGCGGCACGCCAGTTCCAGAGTTACACCCAGAACAGCTCCTCGTGGGCCTACCAGCCGGGTCGCATCAACAACATCCTCTACAATCCGAACACCGCCTGCGGGTCCTCGCCCGTGTACATCCAGAACCAGGCCACCGCGAACCTCTACATCTATACGCCGTACCAGCCCAATGCGGCGGCACTGGCGAACCTCTACGGCACCGGCGACGGATGCTCGGCCTACGGCAACCGCAACTTCTGGGTGCTCTTCAGCAGCTGGTTCGGCGACCCGACCGGTGGCGGACTGCGGTCCCCCGGTTTCGAGGGGGGAACCTCCGACGGGTGGTTCTCGAGCAATGGTGACCTCAACCGGGCCGTCTATCGCGACCCGGCCACAGCCCAGAGCGGCTCGTACTACATGGCCACGAATACCGCTGTTCCCGGTAGAGCGAACTCCCAGGATGTCGCACGCCAGGTTTCGGTGGGCGACCAGGTGACGGTCTCGGTCTGGCTCAGATCGGCCTTCAGCATGCCGTTCTCCGGGGCCGTGACGGTCTGGGGGCTGGGCGGCCAGACCGAGGCCGCCCAGACTCCCTTCACCGTCACCGACACGTGGCAACAGGTCACCGTGAAACTCCCGGTTCGGCAATCGGCTCATTCGACCATCCGGCTGGACATCTACCTGTACTCCACAGCTGGAACCCTGGACATCGACTCGGCCTCCATGGCCTTCGGGCTGGCGCCGCCCGTGCAGAACCTGCTCTCATACCCGTCGTTCGAGGGCGGCCAATGGGGTCTCTGGCAGGCCGGGAACGGCTTTCTGAACCGGGCCTTCTACAAGGATTCCTCCGTCGCCGAGTCCGGTGACTACTACGCAGCGAGTAACACGGCGGTACCCGGGCGTTCGCTCGCCCAGCAGATAAACGTCTCGGTGGCCGTCGGCGAGCGGTACAGCTTCTCGATGTGGCTGAAGTCGAGCGATCCCAACACTCCCATCAGCGGCAGCCTCGCACTCTGGGGCCTCGGCTCGCACTATTCGGCTGCCCAGACGCCCTACACCGTGGGGAGCTCGTGGCAGAAGGTGACCGTCAGCTACGACATCACCGATGCCAGCGTCACCCAGCTGAAACCCGAGATCTACCTCAGTACGACGAACACGACGCTCTATCTCGACAACGGCATCCTCAGCAGGAACATCGCCCCCTCCGGCGGTTTCGAGAACAATTCAGCCTCGGGTTGGGGCCCCGGGAATGGCACGGTCAACTTCGTCGTCTACAACTCGGCGCAGACAGGCGTTGCGTCGAAGTTCGGCTCCTACTTCGCCGCGACCAACACCCAGGCACCCGGCAGTTCACTCGCGCTCACCGTTGCCCGGCAGACCACCGTCGGCGACGACTTCACGGGCGAGGTGTGGTTGAGGTCGGCCGACCCCGCGAAGACCTTCAGCGGCACGCTGGCATTGTGGGGGCTCGGAGGTGCGACGGAAGGCGCGTCGGTGCCGTTCACTGTGGGTGCCGACTGGACGTTGGTGCGGGTCGATCTGCCGATCGGCAAACCGGACCACACCGACCTCAAGCTCGAGATCTATGAGTCGTCGACGAACAACACGCTCTTCGTCGACGGCGCTCAGATCTACTAGCTGGCCAGCCAGCCACCCAGCCAGCACGGCTGCGCACGCGCCCGGCACAGCTCTGGCGAGCATAGCCCGGCCCGACGGATCAGAACAGCGCCCAGGGGGTGTCGAAGACGTTGATGGGCTGCGCGAACGTGTACACGGCATAGTCTGCAACCACCGTGCGTGTCGTTCCCGGCGCGGAGCCGAGCGGGCCTGCCTGCACCATCAGGTCGTTGGCCTCGCCCTTGAGGAAGATCACCACCACCGGATCCTGGGCTCCGGCAGTCACTGCATACGGTGGGTACCGCAGAGGTCCGGAGAGCGTCGCGACCTGGCTGCGTTCCTCGGTCTCTGCGGTCACGGAGTACGAGATCCAATAGTCCCCGAAGGCGTGCGTGATCCTGTTCGCGATGAGATAGTCGCCCAGGGCCGGGATGTCACCGAGGATGTAGCTCTGGCGACCGGGGCTGAGGTGGTCCGAGAAGACCGCCCTCGTCTGGCCGACAGTGAGCAGCGCGGCCACCACCATGGCGACGATGCCGAGAAATCGCACCCTGGTGACAATCCAGGCCGCGGCAATCGCGAGTGTGGGCATGACGAACACCGCATAGCGGCCATGTTGGTTCGTCAGCAGCGTGCCCGCGCCCACAGAGATGATGCAGATCACGAGTACTGAGCCACCGACCAGGCTGGCGAGCCACACGTTTCGCTGCCGGATCGCGAGAACCGTGAGAAGCACGAACAAGCCGATCGAGATCGCCGCCACCAGCAATCGGTCGGGTCGTTCGATCGCGCTCACCGTCACCGGGAGAAGCTCGGTGAAGAAAGTGCCAAGGCTGAGGATGCGCGGCTGGCCTTGAGGAGTGACGGCCTTGATGGCCGAGGTGTACTGAACCACCCACGGCAGAGCTCCGATGACCACCGCGGCTGCTCCGACGAGCAGGTGGCGCCAGGATCGCTGGCGGATGATCAGCACCACGACGGCCGGAACGGCGAGCATCGCGCCCATGGGGGATTGCCAGAACGCCAGCCCTGCGAGCAGCCCGACGATCGCCCATTGCAGGTAGCTGCGGCGCACGTTCGTGCGCAGACCCACCGCCACCGCAGCAAGGCCGAGCACGAGGCTGGGCCCGTAGAAGCCCGGCTCGCTGATCGAGATCCGGAGGGTGTAGTAGCCGGAGAACCAGAAGAGGATTGCGGCGACGGTGCCGGTGATGCGGTCGAAGGCCTGGGTGCCGATGTGGCGGATCAGGAAGACGGCGATGACGAAGATGAGGGTGCTGACGATGGAGAGCACTTGGATGTGTGCTCCGAAGACGAGCATTGCTGCTCCGGCGATGTAGTCGAGGAGGGTGCCGCCGTAGCTCTGGCCCCAGAAGAACCAGGTGAATTCGCCTTCGGAGATGTGCTTGGTCTGGAGGTAGACGACGGCGTTGTCGGAGTCGACGATGAAGGCGGGGGTGTAGAAGAGGTAGATGCGGAAGGCGAGGCCGGCGGCGAGCAGCACGTAGAAGGCGATCGTGGTGAGCCGGGCATCCAGCCGGTACAGCCTGCTGTGTGGCAGAGGTTCAGCACTGGCGGGTCGGGTGCGCCCGGCGGGAGTTCGCTCGACGGCGCCTGTGTCGTCATGCAGGAGGTTGGTCATGGTCTCTCACAGTAGCGGGCAGGGGGTTGGAGCGAGGGTAGGCGCGTCACCTCAGAACAGCGCCCAGGTGAAGTCGAAGACATCGATGGGCTGGGTGAAGCGGTAGACCGCATACCCAGCGACTTCGGTTCGCGTGGTGCCGGGTGCCGTGGCGATCGGCTTGGACTGCAGCATCGTGTCGTTGTCGTTGCCCTTCAGGACGATCACGACGACCGGATCCTGGGCGGCCGCTGCGACGGCATAGGGGGCATAGCGGAGTTCGCCGGAGAGAGAGGCGACCTGGGCCCGTTCGTTCGTCTCGGCCGAAACCGCGTAGGAGACCCAGTAGTCGCCGAAGGCATGCGTGATGTTCTGCTGCTCGAGGTAGTCGCCTAGGCCACGGATGTCGCCGACGATGTACTGCGAGCCCGCCGTCGTGCTCAGGTCGCCGAAGAGCTGTTTCACCTGCCCGAAAGTGAGCAGTGCCGCAACGATCATCGCGGCAATGCCGAGAAAGCGCACCCGGGTGATGATCCAGGCCGCAGCGATCGCCAGTGCAGGCATGACGAAGATCGCGTACCGCACATCGACGGTCGAGAGAACGACCCCCGCCCCGACGGTGACGACACAGACGACCAGCAACGCGCCAGCAACGAGGCAGAACAGCCACGCGTTCCGGCGCCGCACGGCGAGAACAGCCAGCAAGGCCAGCAGCCCGATGCAGATGGCGGCGACCGTCAGTTTGGCGAATACCCCGTCGGCGCTGACGATGGTTGGCATGAGTTCGGTGAAGAAGGTGACGAGGCTGCGAGGGCTTGGGCGCCCCTTGGGCTTCACCGCTGACAGGCTGGTGGCGAACTGGATGATCCACGGCAGTGCCCCGATGACCACCGCAACGGCACCGACGAGCAGGTGGCGCCAGGATCGCTGGCGGATGATCAGGATGACCAGCGCCGGGGCGGCGAGCATCGCGCCCATCGGGGACTGCCAGAAGGCGAGGCCCGCGAGCAGCCCGACGATCGCCCACTGCAGGTATGGGCGGCGTACGCCGGTTCGCAGCGCGACGGCGATCGTCGCAAGGCCGAGCACGAGGCTCGGCCCGTAGAAGCCGGATTCGCTGATGGAGATCTTGAGGGTGTAGTAGCCGGAGAACCAGAAGAGGATTGCGGCGACGGTGCCGGTGATGCGGTCGAAGGCCTGGGTGCCGATGTGGCGGATCAGGAAGACGGCGATGACGAAGATGAGGGTGCTGACGATGGAGAGCACTTGGATGTGTGCTCCGAAGACGAGCATTGCTGCTGCGGCGATGTAGTCGAGGAGGGTGCCGCCGTAGCTCTGGCCCCAGAAGAACCAGGTGAATTCGCCTTCGGAGATGTGTTTGGTCTGGAGGTAGACGACGGCGTTGTCGGAGTCGACGATGAAGGCGGGGGTGTAGAAGAGGTAGATGCGGAAGGCGAGGCCGGCGGCGAGCAGCACGTAGAAGGCGATCGTGGTGAGCCGGGCATCCAGCCGGTACAGCCTGCTGTGCTGGGCGGTCACGGGCTGCACACCACCAGGAGTGGCGTCACCTGCCGTTCGGTCGACAGGTTCTGCTTCGCGGGGTACCGACTCAGCCATGATTTCTCACGGTACCCACGAGGGCCCTGAGAGTCAGCCCCAGGCGCAACGCCAGGCGAACCGGCAGCAGGTACCACTGGTGGTAGCGCTTTGCGAGGTACCGGTAGGCGCTCCGGTGGTGTGCCTTGGTCATCGCGGCCGAGTGGGCTGCGGTGGAGGTGCCACCGGCGTGACCGACTGTGGCGGTGGGCACGTAGAGTACCTTCCAGCCGGCGTTGCCGATGCGCTCGCCGAGGTCGACGTCTTCGAAGTACATGAAGAAGCGGTCGTCGAACCCGCCCACCTGCTCGAAGGCGGCCCGGCGCACGAGCATGCAGGCGCCAGAGAGCCAACCAGACTGAACCGGCTCGGTCTGTGCCGAGTGCGACTTGTCTGCCCGGAGGTACCTCTTCGACCAGGGGTTGCCGGGCCAGATGCGATGCAGCACAGCGTGCCCCGCGCCGACGGTGAGTGAGGGCAGGTCGCGGGCGGAGGGGTAGATGGTTCCGTCGTCGTTGGTGATGCGGGGCCCGACCATGCCGATGCGGTCGTCGGCTTCGGCAACCGCGAGCAGCGCGTCGATGCTGCCGGGAGTGAACGTGACGTCGGGGTTGGTGATGAGGATCCACAGGGCCTCAGGGGCCAGGCGTGCCGCAGCGAAGTTGACTGCGCCGCCGTAGCCGAGGTTGGCCTTCGGTTCGAGCAGTGTCAGCCCGCCGGGGTGGGTGGCAGAGCCGTCGAACTGTTCGAGAAGGGGCCGCAGGTCATCCGCCCCGGCATTGTTCACGACAATGATTTCAGGGCTGCGGATGCTGGCCTCCGGCACCGACTCCAGGCAGGTGACGACGTCGTCTCCAGAGAAGTAGCTGACGGTCACGAGGGCGAGGGCGCTGCTCATTCTGCCTCTGCTCCTGTCGATGGATTTCGCGTAACCCCGTTACCGAGGGCGGCTGAATACGCGCGAAGGTGCGCTGTGGCGCAGGCGTGCCACGAGAACCGGGTGGCTCGCGCAAGGCCCGCCTCTGCCAGGCGATGGCGTTCAGTCGGGTTCGACAGCAGCGCGGTGAGAGAACCGGCGATGCTGGCCTCGTCGACGTCGCAGTATGCCACGGCGTCGCCGCCCACTTCGGGCAGCGAGAGTCGACGTGTTGTGAGCACGGCTGCTCCGCTGGCCATGGCTTCGAGCACGGGGAGCCCGAAGCCCTCGCCGAGGCTCGGGTAGGCAGTGACGACCGAGCCGCCGAGCAGGGAACGCAGGTGGTCGATCGGCAGGTAGCCGAGGGTGCGCACGTCGCAGCCGGCGGCCTGCGCCTGCGCGATCGCGTCAGCGACCGAGGTGTCCCAGCCGGCGCCACCGGCGAGCAACAGTGCCGGGCGATCATCTGTCATGGTTGCCGTTGTCGAGACGAATGCCCGAACGAGTGCCGGCACATTCTTGCGGGGCTCAAGGGTGCCGAGGAACGCGACCCACTCACCCGGAGCCGGGTGAAGTGACGCACGGAACTCGGCAAGCTCGTCATCACTCGGCTGATGGAAGACCGCCGTGTCGTAGCCCAGTTGCGCAGCGACGACGAGCGACTGCTTGGCTCCCGTGACGCGACGGAACTCGTCGGCCGTCGCGATACTCGGGGTGACGACTGTCAGACGCAGGGCGTGTGCGAGCCGGATCCAGGTGCGGAAGAACACGCCCTTGAGTCTCGAGTGCAGCTCGGGGTCGCTGAAGAAGGTCAGGTCGTGGATGGTCACGACGCGTGCCCGGCGCGTGAAGAGCGGGAAGGTGTAGTGCGGGGAGTGGATGACCGTGGCCCCGACCGCACGGGCAAGCGCGGGAAGTCTCAGCTGTTCCCAGACGAACCGGCCCCTGGCCCTGGAACCCCACGGCGGCATGGTGACAACCTGTTGCACGCCCGCCGATTCGAAGGCGTCGCGGTCTCGAAGCTGGCAGACGACGACGAGTGCCGTGCCGAGCTTCACCAACTCAGGAACCAGATTCTCGACATAGCGGCCGACGCCGCCCCGGTTCGCGGGGATCGCCGTGGCATCGAGCAACACGGTCAGCGGTCGGCTGAAGCCTTTCAGGCTGCGGGTGTCACGCAAGGAGTTCGAGGTCATTGTCGACCATGCGTTCGACGATGGTGGTGAAGTCGGTGGTGGGAGTCCAGCCGAGTTCTTCGCGGGCCCTGGTGGCGTCGCCGCGCTGCTCGGCGGGGTCGACGGGTCGCACGAACTCGGGGTTCTGAGTGACAAGGCCCGACCAGTCGGTTATGCCGACGCGCGCGAAGGCGGCGTCGAGGAAGTCGTGGATGGTGTGGGAGACACCGGTCGCGACGATGTAGTCGCCGCCCCGGGGCGCTGTGACGGCTCGGCGCATTGCGTCGACGTAGTCGGGCGCCCAGCCCCAGTCGCGGCGGGCATCGAGGTTGCCGAGTTCGATGCCGTCCTGCAGGCCCCTGCTGATGCGGGCGACGCTCGCGGTGATCTTGCGGGTGACGAAGTTCTCTGGCCGGCGAGGTGATTCGTGGTTGTAGAGAATGCAGTTCGAGGCGTGCACACCGCGCCCGCGGAACACCCCGACAGAGAGGTGAGCGTAGGCCTTCGACGCGCCGTAGGGCGAAGACGGCCTGATCGGGGTGCTCTCGGTCTGCGGTGACACCTCGGTCTGGCCGAAGATCTCGGCACTCGACGCGTGCAGCACCCGCACATCGTGCCCCGTCTCGTGCAGGCGGAATGCGCTGTCGAGAAGGCGCACGACGACCTGACCGTTGATCTCGCCGGTCTGCACCGGGCTCCGCCACGATTCGAACACGCTGCTCACTGCGGCGAGGCTGTAGAGCTCATTCGGCTTCACCTCGGCGACAAGGTCTTCCAGCGCACCCACGGCCAGCAGATCCGTGCTGTGCAGGGTAAGCCGGGCGTGCTCACCGATCGCGGCGAGGTTCTCCTCGGCAGGGTTGCGGACGATTCCGTGCACGTCGTACCCGTCCGCGAGCAGGGACTGGGCGAGGTACGAGCCGTCCTGGCCCGAGATTCCGGTGATCAGGGCGACTGGCACGGGTTGTCGATCATCCTTCGTTGTCGGTGGTTCAGAACCGGAGGGAGCCTGTCTGGCGCGCTCCCTGAAATCTGTTCAGAGCCCGGCGAGGGTCTTCTGCTCGGCGATGTCATTCTTGACCATCATGGTGACGAGTTCTTCGAAACCGACCTTGGGCTTCCAGCCGAGGGCCTTCTCGGCTTTCGCGCTGGAGCCGATGAGCAGGTCGACCTCTGCGGGGCGCATGAACTCGGGGTTCTGCTCCACGTACTGCTGCCATTCGGTGATGCCCGCGGCGGCGAATGCCTTCTCGAGGAGCTCGTGGATGGAGTGGGTCTCGCCGGTGGAGATGACGTAGTCGTCAGCGACGTCTTGCTGCAGCATCAACCACATCGCTTCGACGTAGTCACCGGCGAAGCCCCAGTCGCGGCGGGCGTCGAGGTTGCCGAGCACGATCTTGTCCTGCAGGCCAAGCGAGATGCGGGCGACGGCGATGCTGACCTTGCGGGTCACGAACTCCGGCCCGCGGCGCGGGGACTCGTGGTTGAAGAGCACACCGGAGGAGGCGTGCATGCCGTACGACTCGCGGTAGTTGATGGTCATGTAGTGACCGAAGACCTTCGCCACACCGTAGGGCGAGCGCGGCCAGAGCAGGGTGTCTTCGTTCTGGGGGACCTGCTGAACCTTGCCGAACATCTCCGAGCTCGAGGCCTGGTAGAACCGCACCTTCGCGGGCTCGTCGCCGGAGTACAGGCGAACAGCTTCGAGCGCGTTCAACACACCCTTCGCGGTGACCTCGGTGGTGAGCGAGGCGTTCTCCCACGAGTACGCGACGAACGAGATGGCGCCGAGGTTGTAGAACTCGTCGGGCTTGGCGGCCTCGAGGGCACGGATCAGGCTCGACAGGTCGGTGAGGTCACCGGTGAGCAGGTGGATGCCCGGCAGTGTCGCTTCGACGAGGGCCCTCTTGGGGTTGTTCTGGCCGCGGATCAGACCGTAGACCTCGTACCCCTTGGAGAGCAGCAGCTCGCCGAGGTAGAGGCCGTCCTGGCCAGTGATACCGGTGATAAGAGCGCGGGGCATAGTTCCTCGTTTGTCTGTGAATCTGAGCGCGGAGCTGAGTCTGCGAAGGTCTCGTGCGACAGCCCATGATACTGGGGGCAGTCGATCAACTAGTATTCCATGATGCGTGAACCGGGAAGGGGTGCCGTGCCGAACACCCCAGCAGCAGCACGCCCGTCCGGCGACAGCGCGGGCGTGGCAACCGACGCCTTCCTCGACTCACTTGCCGCGCGGTTGCTGGCCGTCCGGCCGCATCTGTCTGCGCGATCGGATGACCGTGGCTCCGTTTCGGCGAACGCTGCCGGCGCGCCCGGCCCCGGGGCGCTGGCCGAGTCGATTCTGCGCGATGTCTCAGCTTCAGAGGGCCTTATTCTCGACAGGGACGTCTGGCTCGTCATCGTTGCGTTCACCGCCGTGTACCCGACGCCCGATGAGCATCGCGCCGTTCGCCGCGCGCTGGGTCTGGGCAGTGAGACAGGCAGGGGCGGCTCCTTGCCGGCACTGCTCGAGGCGCTCGAGCCGATCATCCGGCGCTCATTCCACCTGGATGACCCCATCGAGGTCGTGGCGAACGCGGTGGTGCTCGATGCCGACTTCAGCGGTCGCTCAGATCACAACACCGGCGTTCAGCGGGTCCTTCGAGAGACGGCTTCGCGGTGGAGCGCCGTGCATGAGCTGACCCTCGTCTGCTGGAACGACGACAACTCCGGGATGCGGCGCCTCGGCCCCACCGAATCCCGGCGAGTGACCGACTGGGCCGGGCATTCCACCCAGGGCTCGGATGCCCGCAGAGCCGCCGAGGCGGCCACCACTGCGGCGAGACCGACCCTCGTGCCGGTCGATTCGGTGATCGTCGAGATCGAAGTGGCCCAGCAGCCTGTCGCCGCAGCTCTGGCAGGACTGGCCGGCGTGTCGGGCAACCCACTCGTCATGGTCGGGCACGACGCCATTCCCATCGTGAGCGCAGACAGCCAGGATGCGCCAGAGATCGAGCGTTTCGCGAGGTATCTGACGGTCGTGAAGAACGCATCGCGTGTGGCAGGGGTGAGTGAATCGGCGGCGGGGGAGTTCTCGGGATTCGTCTCGGCGCTCAGGGCCCAGGGCATCACCGGGCCGGAGGTCGTCGCCGTGCCGCTGGCCATGAACCCCCCGACCAGCAGGCCGGTCACGCGGGTGGCCAGTCGCCCCGTCGACGACCAGAGGAACGACACTGACGCTCTGCCGCTCATCCTCGTCGTGGGCAGCCAGGAGCCACGCAAGAACCACGACGCGATTCTCTTCGCAGCCGAGCGCCTCTGGGCTGAGGGCGTGGCGTTTCGGCTGCGCTTCATCGGGGGCGGCAGTGCCGCCACGATCCACCGCTTCGACGGTCAGATCCACCGGCTGAGGGCTACGGGAGCGCCGGTCGAAGTACTCAGGGGAGCCAGTGACGCAGTGCTCCTCAACTCCTACCGCGAGGCCCGGTTCACCGTCTTCCCTTCGCTGCACGAGGGCTTCGGCCTTCCGGTGGCCGAGTCCCTGGCGCTCGGCACTCCCGTGATCACTGCCGATCACGGGAGCCTCCGAGAGGCGGCAGAAGGGGGCGGCTGCCTCCTGGTCGATGCCCGCGATGACGAACAGCTGCGCACCGCGATGGCGTCGTTGCTCCTCGACGACGAGCTGTACCAGCGGTTGCGTCAAGAAGCTGCTGAGCGGTCCTTCCGCAGCTGGGACGACTATGCGGGGGAGCTGTGGGCAGAGTTGGTGGTGCCCGCCCAGCGTGAGCTGGCTTTGCGGGCAGCGCAGGGCCAATCGCGCCGCGGTGGCCACGCAGACACGGGCGCGGCACCCAGCGCGGGCGCTCTCGCAGCGACGCTCCCGAGCGAAGACATCCTCGCGGCCTGGTGGGTTGCGGTCGCTGCCGCCGAGCAGCGGCGGGAGGCCTGGCGCAATTCGATGGTGGGCAAGATCTCCCGGGTCGGGCCGCTCGTTCATTTCTTCGTCGTACGCTCTCGCGAGATGGGCGTCATCCCCGCGTCGAAGTCTGCACTCCGGATTGTGCGGCGCCGCCTCTCGCGGTGACCGGTGCCCGACTCGTCCGGGCCCCGGAGCATCACAGCTGCGTGTCAGCACAGGCTTGCTAAACTTGGGCCACCCGAGGGGATGACCCGTAGAGCCCCGACATTTCTTGTCTTCGCCGTAAGAGGAGTGCCGAGTATCGAACCCGCAGACAGCGCCAACCCCCGTGACGACGATTCGCGCGAACCCGAGTCCAGGGTGACGCGCCGTGCTGAACGCCGCCAGCGCTCGCCCAAACGCCGTCGGCGCATCATCGTGTGGTCGACGATCTCGGTCGTGGTGATCGCGCTGGCCTGCGTCGTCGGGTGGGTTGCCTTCCAGACACTCCAGGCCAAGTCCGAGCTCGAAGCCGCCCAGACCTCGGTGTCAGAGATCCAGACGCAGCTCTCCAGCCTCGACACCGCCGGTCTGGCGACCTCGGCCACCGACTTCGCAGCGCACGCCCATGCGGCGAGCATGCACACGGATGACCCGCTCTACCGCCTCGCAGAAGCGCTGCCGGTCGTGGGGCCCAACCTCGCCGCGGTCCGCGAACTCTCGTCCTCTCTCGATCAGCTGGGCAGCACGGCCCTGATGCCCGTCGTCGACTTCTCGAAGACGCTGTCCCCCGATTCGCTCCGCCCGCACAACGGCGCCGTGAACACGGCGCTCCTGACCACCGGAGACGCCACGCTCGCCAGCGCCGATGCGTCGCTCGTCGAACAACAGGCGACCGTCGCAGCAATCGACACGTCGAACACCGTCGGGCAGATCGTTTCGGCGCAGAAGCAGATGACCGCTGCGCTGTCGAAAGCGCACGACCAGATCACAAAGGTGCGGTCGACACTGGCGACCGCAGAGGGCATCCTCGGAATGAACGGCACGCGCCACTATGTGCTTGCCTTCCTGAACAATGCTGAGACGACTGCTCTCGGAGGAGGCCCGGCTTCGCTCTCACTGCTCACCGTCGACAATGGGGCCTTCTCCATCACCGACCAGGGCTCGAGCCAGAACTTCCCCACCAACGACGGGCCTGTGAGGGACATCGACCCGAACCTGATCAACCTGTACTCCACCGGCATCAACTCGACCTTGAACTGGTCGACGGCCCGGCCCGACTTCCCCACAGCAGGAGAGACGATCAAGGCCTGGTGGGAGAAGTACAAGCCAGAGAAGGTCGACGGTGTGATCTCGATCAACCCGATCGCCCTCTCGCAGCTGCTGGCCGTCACCGGCCCGGTGACCCTGGCATCCGGCGAGCAGATCACGGCAGAGAACGCCGTTTCGCTTCTGCTTCACGACATCTATCTCCGGTACCCCGCAAACGAGATCCAGGCAAAGACCGATGTCTTCTTCGCTGACGCGGCGAAGAGCATCTTCGCCGGATTGACGACGACCACCGCTGATCCGCAGGCCCTCCTGGGTGCGCTGAACACAGCGATCGACTCGGGCAACATCATGGCCTGGAGCCCGGTCGCGGCCGAACAGAAGCTCATGGACGGCTCGAAACTCCAGGGCGTACTGCCCAACGACAATACGAAGTCCACGGTCGTCGGTACCTACTTTCGCGATGTGAGTGTGTCGAAGACCGATTTCTGGCTCGAGACGGCGACGGATCTCACGACTGATGTCTGCCAGAACTCCGAGAACCCGACCTTCACTGTGACCACGACCCTGCACTCGACGATCACGCCCGAAGAAGCGTCGAGCCTCGCGCCGTTCGTGACGGGGGCGAAGTTCAAGGGGAAGAAGTTCAGCACAGAGGTCTTCGTCTATGGGCCGGTCGACGCGCACGTCACCCTGACAAACGCGGGCTCGACGAGCGTCTACGCGGTGGATGTGGGCAATGCGGGTGACCTCGGGCGACCGGTCGCCCACTTCGAGGTCGATCTGGCACCCGGTGAGACCAACACGGTCACAGCGACGTTCCAGGGGGCCGCGGGCGCCTACGGCCCGCCGGTCTTCACCGCGACACCGATGATGAACCCCACCAAGACGACGATGACGGCCGCTGGTTGCAAGTGATCGCCTTCATCGCACGTCTCTACTCGCAGCTCATCCGTTACCTGCTCAAATTCGGAGTTGTCGGCGGTGTCGGTTTCATCGTCGACTTCGTGGTGTTCAACTGGCTGCTGATCAACGGGATCGGTTCGGCGCATTGGCTGTCGGGGCCGCTCTGGGCCAAGGTGGTGGCTGTCGCTGTCGCCACTGTCGTGACGTGGTTCGGCAATCGGTACTGGACGTTCCGTGAGCATCGTCGCGCAAACTACCTGCGGGAACTCGCTGAATTCTCGGTCGTGGCCGTCTCGGGATTGTTGATCAACCTCCTCTGCCTGTGGTTCTCGCACTACGTGCTGGGATTCCAGTCGATCCTCGCCGACAACATCTCCTCCCAGCTCGTCGGCACCGTCCTGGCGACGGTCTTCCGTTTTGTTCTCTACCGCTACTGGGTCTTCGGTCACCACCGCGTCGACGCCGCCGCAGCGGGCCAGGAGGAATTCGACGCAGAGCAGAAGGCAGAGTCTGCGGCAGCGGCGGTCTTCGAAGACGATGAGGCGGCCGCGGCCGAAGCCGCACGCAAGAAGCGCCGCCTATAATTGTGCGGTGCCACAAGACAGCGCTCACGAGAGCAACACCTCCGACGGCGATCGCGTGACGTCCCTCGAGAAACAACGCGATGACCTGCAGGCCGAACTCGATGCGATCGCAAACCGGGTGGTGGGCCGATGGCTCACTGCCGAGCACTTCGATGCGTCGGCGCTGGCCGCGATGAAGCAGACGCTGTCCTGGCGCGTCACCACTCCGCTCCGGGCCGTCAGGTCCCTGCAGATCAAGCGAAATGACTCGCCGAGCAGAAGTTCGTGAAGGCACTCTTCGAACAGGACCCGGCACCGTTCGTCGAAGAATCTGAACGCGCGCTCGAGTCGAGACTGCGGGCGGCCGCCGAGGTTCTGTTGCCGGCATCCTGTGACATCGACGGGGTCGCAGCCCGTGGAACCGGTGTACTCGCAGACACCCTCGCGCGGCAGGTCCAGTCGACGGCGCGCGTCGACGAGCTCTGGCTCCTGCTCACGGCAGTCGCCGCGTCGTTCCCTGCAGCCGAGCTGCTGGCGAGGGTGCGCCGCGAGCTGTCGTTGGCCGAACCGTCGCTTGCGCTGATCACCCTTCTCGATGGCATCAGCCGCTCGGGGGTATGGCTGCGCTCGATGGCGAGCAGCATCCGGATTGTGCAGGATTCGCCGGTGGTCGACGTCGACTTCTGCGCCACCAACGAGCACAACACCGGCATCCAGCGCGTCGTTCGGGAGACCGTCGCATTGTGGAATGCCGAGCATCCACTCGTTCTGGCCAGGTGGAACGACGGCGACGACGCCTTCTGCGCTCTCTCTGGCGTCGAGAGTGACCGCGTGCTGGAGTGGAACACGCGCAGCGCTGGGCCGAGTGGCGACAGCTCGGTTCGGGGCCTCGAGGCTGCAGCTCCGGTGCTGATCGTGCCCTTCCGAACCACCGTCATCCTGCCAGAGGCCGCACGCGAGAGCGTGTCGGCACGGTTGGCCGCCCTCGCCGAATTCTCGGGCAACAGGGTGGTCATGATCGGCTACGACGCCATTCCATTCGTGAGCGCCGACCTGCTTCCCGACACCGAGACCGAGAAGTTCGCGCGCTACTCCACGATCGTGAAACACGCGTCGCGCGTCGCAGCCATCAGTGTTTCGGCGGCCGAGGAGTTCAGGGGCTATACCGATGCCGCGCGAGCGCAGGGACTCTCCGGGCCCCAGGTGAGTGCTGTACTCCTGCCGGCCCAGCCACCGGGGGCAGTGTCGGCACCGTCAGCAAGCGGCTCGCTCTCCGCCTCCCGCTCCGGCTCGGCCCAGGCTGGTACCCCTGGTTCAGGGCGCCTGGTGTTGATTGTCGGCAACCAGGAGCCCCGCAAGAACCTGCTCGCGGTTCTCTTCGCTGCCGAGACGCTCTGGCGTTCGGGGTTGCGCTTCAGGCTGCGGATGATCGGCGGCGCCCGCCCGGACTACAAGCGCCTCGTCGATCGTGAAGTCACACGTCTGCGCAGGGCCGGTTTCGCCGTCGAACTCATGAGGGGGGTCGGCGACGACGTGCTCGCTGACTCGTACCGGTCGGCCTGGTTCACCATCTTCCCTTCGATCCACGAGGGATACGGCCTGCCCGTTGCAGAGTCGCTGGCGCTCGGTGTTCCCTCGATCACTTCGAACTTCGGAAGCACTCTCGAGATCGCCTCCGGAGGAGGGTGCCTCACCGTCGATCCACGCGACGACGCCGACATCACCGCGACGATGCGCCGACTGTTGACCGACGACGCGCTTCACGATTCGCTCGTGGCAGAGGCTCTAGCCCGAAGTCCACGAACCTGGCAGGACTATGCCAGCGAGCTGTGGCGCGACCTCATGGAGCCCTTGGAGGCTGGTACACATGTCTGATTCCGTACTCGATTCCCGACTCCTCACCCTGGGCCGCACTCTGGGTGTGGATTCCGGCGAGACCCTGCCCCTGGGCGTGCGACTCGAGCGCATCGCGGAGTCGGTGGCGACCGACACAGCACGCCTGTGGCTGGCCCTTGCAGCCATCTCCGCCCAGTTCCCGTTCGTATCCGATTTCGAGCGCTTCCGGAGGGATGCCGCTCTGAACGGAACCGTCCACGCGCTCGAGGCGGCCGTGAAGCACAGTCGTCGGCTGCGTGCACCCAACCGTTCGGTCGAGGTGCGGATCGTCACCGGCGGTGTGTTCGTCGATGTCCATCACACCTCCCGCACCGGGCTCGCCACGGGCATCCAGCGCGTCGTCCGCCAGACGATCGTGGAGTGGAACGACCGGACGGGCGTCGAACTCGTGGGCTGGGACCCCGGGTTCACCGGCCTTCGGCAGCTCTCGGCGCCGGAGCGACAGAATGCGCTGTACGGTTCGGTGCCGCGAATCGCGCGTGCGTCGAAGTGGCAACTCACGATTCCGTACCAGAGCCGATACATCCTCCCTGAACTCGCCATCGAGACCGATCGCACGGCGAGGCTCCAGTGCTTCGCGGAATTCTCGGGAAACCGCACGGGTGTCATCGGTTTCGACTGCGTTCCCCTCACCTCGTCAGAGACCGTCGGCGAAGGCATGTCCGCGGCATTCGCCAAGAATCTCGCCGCTCTCGCCCACTTCGACCAGGTCTCGACGATCTCGGTCGCGGCGGCGACAGAATACCGGGGCTGGAAGCGGATGCTCGGCGGTGCGGGCCTGACCGGCCCCGAGATCGAACCCCTGCTGTTGCCCAGCGTCGCCGAACAGGTGTCGGCCCCGGAATTCGCCGAGGCGACGAAGAAACTTGTCGAAGGCTCTGACCCGCTCGTGGTCTGCGTGGGCAGTCACGAACCGCGAAAGAACCACCTCGCGGTTCTGTTCGCAGCCGAACGACTCTGGCGCGAAGGCGTCTCGTTCCAGTTGGTCTTCATCGGAGGCAATGGCTGGCACGGGGACGAATTCCGCGCGCAGCTCGACACTCTTGCGACCCAGGGTCGACCGGTTCGCGCGATCTCAGCGGTGTCTGACAGCCTGCTCTGGAGTGCGTACCGGCTTGCCCGCGTGACGATCTTCCCTTCGTTGAACGAAGGCTTCGGGTTGCCGGTCGGGGAATCCCTGGCTGCAGGCACGCCGGTGATCACCTCGAACTTCGGGAGCATGAAGGAGATCGCCATCTCAGGCGGCGCGATCTTCGTGGACCCGCGCGACGACGACGATGTGTTCCGCGGTCTGAAGGCAGGTCTCCTCGACGACGAACTGCATGCCAGGCTGGTGCTGGAGGCGCAGGATCTGCCGGCCAGGGACTGGTCGGACTACGCCAGCGAGCTGTGGGAGTATTTCGAAGCGGTACCCGGATCATCGCCGTCCGCGTAGCAGCAGACGCCAACGTTCAGCTCTGAACGCGTAGTATCTATCGGTGGGATGCGCCTGACGTCCCCGGGAAAGAGCACGAATGGCAAGCGTTGCCGAGGTACGAGCTGCACGATTGGCCGAACTGCCCTTCGAGGTTTCGGTCAGCGCGGGCCCCAAGGCCGTCGGGGGCTTCGTCGCCTCGATCAAAGAGATCGTCTCGCATCGCCAGCTTCTCGACCTTCTCATCCGGCGCGAACTGAAGTCGCGTTACAAAGACAGCAGCCTCGGGTTCGTCTGGTCACTGATCAAGCCGCTCACGCAATTGCTGATCTACTACGTGTTCATCGGAACTGTGCTCGGGGCCTCGCGTGGTGTTCCCGACTTCGCCATCTTCGTCTTCGCAGGTCTCACCCTGTGGGGGCTCTACTCCGAGATCATCGCTTCGGGTACCTCGTCGATTGTGACCAACGCCGGGTTGATCAAGAAGGTCTACCTGCCTCGCGAGATCTTTCCGCTGGCCGCTACCGGTTCTGCTATCTTCAACTTCCTGATCCAGTTCGGCATCCTGATCCTTGCGACGGTCGTTCTCGGGCAGTTCCCGGTGTCACTCAACCTGCTCTATGTACCTGCAGCCGTGGTCATCGTGCTGATCTGGGGCGTGGCGTTCGCCATCCTGCTCTCAGCTCTCAACGTGTATCTGCGAGACATCCAGTACCTGGTCGAGGTTGCAATGCTGCTGCTGTTCTGGGCCTCGCCGATCGTCTACTCATGGACACTGGTCGTGAACGCGGTGAAGAACCACAGCTGGCTCCTCGAGGTCTACCTGTTGAACCCGATCTCCCTCGCGATCCTCGCCTTCCAGCGGGGCATCTGGCAGGCCGGCAGCCAGACGCGGGTCATTGAAGGCAACACCATTCCTCCCCAGGAATGGCCAGCAAACATGGATCTGCGCCTCATCGTCTGCGCCGTGGTGGGGCTTGTTGTGCTGTACTTCGCGCAGCGCATCTTCTCCCGCCTGCAGGGCAACTTCGCGCAGGAGATCTGATGCCGTCACCGCTGCTCGCCAACGCCCCGACCGTCGTCAGGGCGACGAACGTCTCCAAACGTTTTGTCATTCGTAAAGACAAGTCGCTGAAGGAGCGGATCGTCAATTTCGGGCGGTCCAACAAGCACAAAGACGACTTCTGGGCCCTCCGCGACGTGTCGTTCGAGATCAAGGCGGGGTCGACGATCGGCCTGGTCGGTGCCAATGGCTCAGGCAAGAGCACCCTTCTGAAGGTACTCGGCGGCATCATCGAGCCGAACGACGGATCTGTGCAGCGCCGCGGCCGCCTTGCCGCGCTCCTCGAGCTCGGCGCGGGGTTCCATCCCGATCTCACCGGGCGCGAGAACGTCTACCTGAACAGTTCCATCCTCGGTTTGAGCCGCGCGCAGACTGACGAGTACTTCGATTCCATCGTCGAATTCTCAGAGATCGAAGCTTTCATCGACACCCAGGTGAAGTTCTACTCCTCGGGCATGTACGTACGACTCGCCTTCGCCATCGCTGTTCACGTCGACCCCGACATACTGCTGGTCGACGAGGTTCTGGCTGTGGGAGACGAGCCGTTCCAGGAGAAGTGCATGAACAAGATCCGCGAGTTCCAGCAGGAGGGGCGCACGATCATTCTGGTGAGCCATTCTGCGGCGCAGGTCGAAGACCTGTGCGACCGGGTCGTCGTGCTCTCGCACGGGAATGTGGTCTTTGACGGTGGACCGGCAGAGGGAATCCTGGCGCTCCGGGAGTCCTTCGAGCACTGACCCCTTCTGTCAGGGACGGTTCACCTGGTCGAGCGGCTCAGTTTGTCGCGCGGCGGTTTCTGAACAGGCCCGCCTGCCACTTGATCACGCCGATCGGGCCCCGTGAATCCAGATCGCCCAATCGGGCAGCCAGAAGGTCGCGTTCGGCGGTGAGCTCGGCGTTCTCGCGTTCGGCGCCAGCGAGGGCCGTCTCGAGCCGTTCGATCTTCTCATTGCGCAACTGGACCTCATGGTGGAGGCGACTGATCTCGACCCGGCCTGCTTCGAGCTCGTCGAAGTTGACAGAGATCCACGAAGTGAAGGCGCGCGCGATGGTCAGGGCAGTGACGTGCGAACCTGCGACGATCTGCTCGGCAGTGGAGAGGTGCCGGCCACCGCTGACGATGTCGTCGTCGATCGGAACGTCACACAGCGCAGAGAGCGCATCCGTCTTGCGGGGAGCGGTGGCCAACGTCGAAGCCCAACGCTCGGAGAAGATCTCGCCAGAGTGGGTCGCCGCCCAGGTTCGAAAGGCGATGCCCGACGAGGTGGAGCCACCGGAGAGGTGAACCACACGGGCGCGAGGTTCGAAGACGACGTCGTCCCCGGCCGACCGCAATCGGAATTGCAGGTCGACGTCTTCGAAGTACGCGGGTTCGTAGATGGGGTCGAATCCGGCGGCCCTGCGGAACAGCTCTGTTCGAACCAGGAGCGCGGCGGCAGACCCGTAGTCGATCTGGCGCCGTTCGAGCAGACCCGCAGCCGCCGCTTCGTCGAGTGTCATCCCCGCTCCGAACTGCACCGTGCCCCTGTCGCCGAGTACCCGGCTCCCGGCCTCCTGCACAGAGCCATCGGGATTCAGGAGAAGGCTGGCGACCGCACCCGCACTGTCGTCCGACAGAATGCCACGATGAAGGGCACCCAGCCAGAATTCGTCGACGACGGTGTCGTCGTTCAGGAACACGACGAACTCACCACGGGCAAGTGAGGCGCCGGCATTGCACCCGCCACCGAAGCCGACGTTCTCGGGAATATCGAGAATCCGTGCCCCGGTCACCGTTGTCGCCAGCGCGTCCTTCACTGCGTCGTCTGCACCGTTCTGAACGACGATCACCTCGAACGCAGGCGCATCCTGTGACGCAGCCAGTGATCTCAGGCAATCGATGAGCGGTTCATCAAGGCGCCAGGCAAGAACGATGACGCTGCAGACGGGCTCAGTGGTCTCGACGAAGTCAACTACGGGCATTCTCGGCTCTCCTGGCATGCTGACGAAGTCCGGGCGGCTCCGATGCAGTACCGCAACCAGCCTATGGGGTTCAGCCCGCCACCGCGCGAGGCGGTGGCCCGAGCGGCAGCGGGTCGAGCTTCACCTTGGTGGCGAGGAGTACGAGCAGCAGGAAGTTGCCCTCGACCAGGAGCCGCGACTCAGTGAGGCTCTGGATCACGAGGGCCGCGAGCAGCAACAGCGGCAACAGGGCGATGGCCTGGTACGGCGAGGGGGTGCCGCCGACGGTGGCGCTCGGAGTGGGATCAACGGCCATCCACCAGCACCGCACGGTGGTGGCGGCGATCAGACACCCGAACACGAACACGCCCACGAACCCCAGCTGAAGAAAGAGGTCGACCCAGGCATTGTGCGCCTGAAGGTACTCGGTGCCGTCGATGACGACCAAGCCATTGAACGGCTCCACCCACGGTGCCCAGTAGCTCACCCAGCCCCAACCGAAGACCGGGTGCTGCCAGGCCAGGTTCAGCACCGTGTTCCAGATGTCGACGCGCCCGGTGAGGTCGTCGCCGCGCCCGAGCAGAGGGAAGAGTTGGTCAGAGAGGGTGATCGTCGCATAGGCGACGCCGCCCAGCCCCAGAATGCCGAACGGGTAGATCGCCAGTCTCTTGTGAACCGGCACCCGGCGGATGAGCATCGCGATGAGCAGTACGAAGGCCACACCGACAGTGGCCATGAGCACGGTGGCCGAGCGGGTGAGGGAATGGGCAAGAAGCGCCACGGCGAGCCAGATGACGCTGTTGACTGCGCCCCTGGTTCTTTCGACCCACTCAATTGCGAACACGATGAGCGCGAGAAGAGCGAGGAAGGCCAACAGGTTCCGGTTGCCCACGATGCCCTGGATCGGCCCGCCGTTCAGCAGCTCCGCCGAGCTCCACTCGTATTCCAGCGGCACGCCCTGGCCACCCGAGAAGATCCACAGCGCATGCAGAGGCTGCCGGATGATCGTGCCGACGTAGACCTCGAACACCAACGACAACCCCAGCAGCCAGCGCAGTGCCACGCCGAGCGCCCGGAGGATCTCGAGCCAGGTGAGGGTGACGGCCAGGGTCACGCCGGCGATGGCTGCGAGCCACTGGGCGGTGACGCCCAGCGCTGTCGCGCCGGTGTACTGGGACCAGAGCAGCGACCCCGTACAGAGCACGAGGAAGGCGGCAAGCGGCTTGGAGTACCGCGTCCAGCGCACGGGGCTGACTCGATGGCTCCGCGCCAGCACCACGGCGCAGGCGATCGTGAGCCCGACCACCAGGACGATGAACGCCGGCCAGCCCAGCAGGCTCTGCCAGGCATCACCCCCGAGCGCCGTGAACAGCACGAACCCGGCGAACCGTACACGCGCTTTCGCGCCCGACGTGGGTTCGGCCGCGGCAACGAAGGCCGGCCTGTACAGCAGCGGGTCGTCAGAGCGCACAGAGGATTTCATCAGTCCTCAAGGCTACCCAGCCAACCCAGACTCACGCCCCCGAGTAGGGGGCATTCCCCTCAATCGTTATAGGAAGGACGCAACTCGGCCCGGTGGTGGGGACTAAACGAAGGCAGCAAAGCCGGTGATCGTGCGTCCCACGATGAGAGTGTTCATCTCGCGGGTGCCCTCGTAGGAATACAGCGCCTCGGCGTCGGCGAAGTGACGGGCCACGTCGTATTCCAGAACGATTCCGTTGCCGCCGAGGGCCTCGCGGCACCAGGCGACGGTTTCGCGCATGCGGGCAGTGGCGAAGGCCTTGGCCAGCGCAGAGTGCTCGTCGCGCTGAACACCTTCGTCGAGCATCCGTGACACCTGGACGACCATGCCCAGGCTCGAGGTGATGTTGCCGAGGCTCTTCACCAGGAGGTCTTGCACGAGCTGGTGCGAGGCGATCGGCTTGCCGAACTGCACACGCTGCTTGGTGTACCTG
Source organism: Subtercola sp. PAMC28395 (assembly GCF_018889995.1). Taxonomy (NCBI): domain Bacteria; kingdom Bacillati; phylum Actinomycetota; class Actinomycetes; order Micrococcales; family Microbacteriaceae; genus Subtercola; species Subtercola sp. PAMC28395. The sequence continues at coordinate 1,464,431 of NZ_CP076547.1, forward strand.
AGCGCCGCTTCGTAGGCGCCGATCGAGTTGCCGACCGCGGCCCAGGCCACCTCGGCACGGGTGAGGCGCAAGACCGATGCGGTGTCGCGGAAGCTGTTCGCGTTCTGCAGGCGCATCGACTCGGGTACGCGCACGTTCTCGAGGGTGATGTCGGCATTCTGTACGATGCGAAGGCTCTGCTTGCCCTCGATCTTGGTGGCCGTGTACCCGGGGGTGTCGGTCTTCACGATGAAGCCCTTCACCTGCCCGTCTTCGGCCGACTTCGCCCAGATGATCGTGATGTCGCTGAAGGTGGCATTGCCGATCCAGCGCTTGGAGCCGTTCAGGATCCAGTCGTCGCCATCGCGCGTGGCCACAGTGCGAAGCCCCTGGGCCGAGTCAGACCCTGAGTCGGGCTCGGTGAGGCCGAACGCACCGACGATCTCGCCGGTCGCCATCTTCGGCAGCCACTCGGCGCGCTGTTCGTCTGAACCGGCGACGTTCACCGACCCCATGGCGAGCCCATTGTGCACACCGACGTGGGTGGCGACAGAGGCATCGATGCGGGCGAGCTCGAGGGCGACGAATCCGCGGAAGACGGCCGAGTTCTCGAACGGCTTGGTCGACTCCCAACCGAAGCGGTACACGTCGAGCTCTGCGAGCTTCTTCACGATCTGGTGCGGGAACTCCGCACGCTCCCACAGGCCGTTCACGAGCGGCTTGACCTCGGTCTCGAGGTAGCTGCGCAGAGCCATGATCGACTCCTTCTCCTGTTCGCTCAGGTGAGCCGAGTAGCCGAAGAAGTCGCTGGCGAGGGGTTCGAAAGTCATGGGGTTCATCCGTTCGGTTCTGTGTCACTGTGGCCGCACATCGCTGTCACGGCCGCATCAGCCTAGGGGCGGTGCCAGAGCCCTCAAACCCAGTTGGTAGTTTGGTCTAAAACAACGGAGGGGTTTCTTCAGAATGTTCGTACAGATCACCAACACGCCCCGGGATTACGCGTGGGGCTCCGAGCGTGCGATCACCGACCTTCTGGGCCAACCCGCCTCCACCTCTCCCCAGGCCGAGCTCTGGCTGGGCGCTCACCCGGGTTCGCCCAGCGTGATCGTCGACCCCGCGCAGACCGGCGGCGCCCGCACGCTCACGGAGTGGATCGCGAACGACCCGGAACGGGCATCCGGCAGCCATGGCCACCTGCCCTACCTGTTGAAGATCCTGAGCGCCGAGCGACCGCTCTCCCTGCAGGCGCACCCGACGCTGAGCGCTGCCCGGGCAGGCTTCGAACGTGAGAACGCCGAGGGTCTCGCGCCCGACGCGCCGAACCGCAACTACAAAGACCCACTGCACAAGCCGGAGGTCATCTTTGCGCTGAGCGAGAAATTCGAGGCGCTCTGCGGGTTCCGGCCCGTCTCAGAGATCCACGGCATCATCACCCTGCTGAAGGCGGCGGATGCCCGGGCCGCCGTGCCCGAACCCGAGCTGCTGTCGGCCCTCGAGAGCCAGTTGCGCGGCGACACCCACGAGGCTCTGCGCACTGCGGTGGAGTGGCTGCTCTCCGGTGGCGAAGAGGTGCTCGCGCTGGTGCGGCAGGTGACGTCGCTCGTCGGCGGCGACGGTTCTGGTGACGAGGGTGCGGCCGAGGGGCTGCTCGAGGGTGAGTTCGGGGCCGCGCTTGCGACCGTGCGTGACCTCGCGGCCGAGTACCCCGGCGACCCGGGCGTCGTGATCTCGCTGCTGCTCAACCGCGTGACGCTGAATCGGGGTGAGGCGCTCTTCCTGCCGGCCGGCAACATCCATGCCTATCTGAAGGGGCTCGGGGTCGAGCTCATGGCCGCCTCCGACAATGTGCTGCGGGGCGGGCTCACGCCGAAGTACATCGACGTGCCGGAGCTGCTGAGTGTGCTGGTGTTCGACTCGTTGCCCGTGCCGTACCTGAACCCCGGGCATCCTTCTGCGGGTGTCGAGGTGTACCAGCCCGACGTGATCGACTTCGAACTCGTGCGGGTGACGCCAGGGCTGGTGGATGCCCGGTACCTGCCTCTCGGGCCGGCCATCGTCATCTGCACCTCGGGTGGGGTGACTGTCTCGTCGGCGACGGGTTCGGCGATGGTCGCGCACGGTGCCTCGTTCTTCGTGACGCCAGACGAGGGCGAGCTCACGTTCTCGGGCGAGGGTGAGCTCTTTCTGGCGGGGCCGGGGGCTGCGTAAGCACGATGGGGTCGCCCCGGGTTCGGAGGCAGATCCGCCTCTGCACCGTTGATACGGTTGACGCATCGTGACAATGACCAGACGCCAGATCCGCGAGGATGCCGCCATCAAGGGAGGAGGCATCCGACCCGAGATCCAGGCTCTGCGCGCGATCGCTGTTCTCTCGGTCGTGGTCTATCACCTCTGGCCCGTGAGGCTGCCGGGCGGTTTTGTCGGTGTCGACATCTTCTTCGTCATCTCCGGCTTTCTCATCGTCGGGCACCTCATGCGGGAGATCGACCGCACGGGGAGCGTGCGACTGCTGGTCTTCTGGGCACGGCGGGCACGACGCCTCCTTCCTGCCAGCCTCCTCGTGCTCGCCGTCACGGGGCTCGCAGTACTCATGGCCGTGCCCACCGTGCAGTGGCAGCAGTTCTACTCGGAGATCGGCGCCTCTGCGCTCTACGTGCAGAACTGGCTGCTGGCCTACAACGCCGTCGACTACCTGGCCGCGGTGAATGCTCCCTCGCCGGTGGAACACTTCTGGTCGCTGTCGGTCGAGGAGCAGTTCTACCTCGCGTGGCCGCTCGTCATCGTTCTTCTCCTGGCCGTCGGCAGGCTGCGCAGAGTCTCTTCGCGGCGTTCCATCGTTGTCGGCGTCCTGGTTGTTGTGACGGCGGCCAGTCTCGTGTACTCCATCTATGCGGTCGCCGTCACCCCGTCGGCTGCGTACTTCGTCACGACCGCTCGGGCGTGGGAGTTCGGCGCAGGCGGACTGCTTGCCCTGCTCACACAGGGTGCTGCGCGTTCTCGACCCCTCCGTGGTGCCGTGGTGAGCTGGCTCGGCCTCACCATCATCGCGATCACGGTGCTGTGCTACTCCGCGGCGACCCCCTTCCCCGGCATCGGCGCGATTCCTCCCGTGGTGGGCACCCTCCTGGTGATCTGGGCGGGCTCTGCGACAGGGCGGTGGTCTCCTGGCGCGCTGCTCGGGCTCAGGCCGGTGCAGTGGGTGGGCGGAGTGTCGTACTCGCTGTATCTCTGGCACTGGCCATTGATCGTGTTGGTCCCGTTTGTGACGGCACAGCCGCTTGATGGGAAGGCGCGGGTGCTCATCCTGGCTTCCGCCATCCTGCTCGCGTACATCACCAAGCGGTTCGTGGAGGAGCCGTTCAGGGTTCACGCGACCTTGACCCGCCGAGGGGCAGGGAAGGCGCTCGCCCTCACCCTGGGCTGCACGGTGATCGTGGCGCTCGGAGCAACGCTCGGCTATTGCCAGCCCTTCATCGCGAGCTACCAGATCTCTGCAGCGGCCGCCGCTGCCATCCGGGACAACCCGAGATGCGCGGGTGCGCCGGCAGCTCTTCCCGAGAACCAGTGCCCCCAGCCGTACGCGGTCACGACCCTGACGACTCCTGCCTACGCCGAGACCGACATCGGCCGCGGTGTCCAGTCGGTCGACGAGTGCAAGCAGACCTTCGATGCAACAGCCGTCATGACCTGCGACATCGGTGACCTGGCGACGGCTACGTCAACTGTCGCGCTGGTCGGGGATTCGCACGCTGGGCAGTACCTCACGGCCCTGGATGAATACGGGCAGGCGAATCACATCCATTTCATCACCTATCTGAAGTCCTGGTGTGCTGGTACCGGTGCGTCAGATGTGGCGAGCTTCGGCTATGACGTGCCAGAGCGCATGCAGTCATGCACCGATTGGGGGCGGAGTGTGCTTGCGTCGGTGTCGCAGAACGCCGCGATCAATGCGGTGTTGTTCACCGACTACACCAGAAGCTATGTCGAGCCACCGCCGAGCCTCGGAGGGCGCCCGATCGCGGCGGGCGACTTCGAGAAGGCGTGGCAACCGCTTCTCGACGCGGGCAAACGGGTGATCGTGATCCGCGATCTCCCGAACGCCGACAAGGAGGACATTCCCGCCTGTGTCGCCACCCACCTCGCCCAGTACGACCCCTGTTCGCAGCCGCGAGCGACCGCCACTCTCGACCTGGGACAGGACCCACTGTCGACGGCGGCAGCCCAGATGCCGTCGGTCTCGTTCATCGATCTGACAGACGATCTCTGCGATGCCACAACCTGTCATGTCGTGATCGGTGGATTCATCGTCTACTTCGGAAGCAATCATCTGACCCAGACGTTCTCGCGCACCCTCGAGTCGATAGTCGGCCCGCAAATACGGTCCGCTCTCTGAAATAAGGTCCGCCCACCGGCGAAATTGACGGATATTCTGGCCTGTCGCAAACCTTAGATGAAGGGTTGAGGGTTTACGATCTGCGACTTGACGAGAGCGAACTACATCGGTGTAATTAGTTATAGGGGTTTTTCGAAAAGGCTCGGCACGTCGAAGTCTTGAAGAATGGAGGGCATGATATGTCACCAGTAGCAGGCCTCCACTCGGGGGCACCAGACGACTGGTTCGTCGACCCCGTCATTCTCGGTGTTCCGGGGGTCCGACAGGCTGAAGACAATCCGCTCGCCTGGCAGACGGATTCGCTCTGCGCCCAGACCGACCCCGAGGCATTCTTTCCCGAAAAGGGTGGGTCGACCCGCGACGCGAAGCGCATCTGCCAGACGTGCGAGGTCAAGGCACAGTGCCTCGAGTATGCGTTGCAGAACGACGAGCGTTTCGGCATCTGGGGCGGGCTCTCCGAACGGGAACGTCGCAAACTCCGCAAGCAGGCCAGCTAGCGCCAGCGCTCACTGGCTCCGGTGCCCACTGGCTTCGGTGCCCACTAGCTTCGTGCCCACTGGGTGGGGTGCCCGGTGATTCGGTGCCCCCCGGCTCCAGTGACCACGAGCGTCACTGCGAACAGGGTTCACTGCGCACGCGGCGTGACTCCGCACCGGCCTCGACGTGCTCGGAGGCACACCTGCATAGGGGCGCGCCGTGGAGCATCGGCGTTTCGACGGGGCTCGCGTCTAGAGTCGAATGAATGCAAGCCCGAGTAACTGCCGTACTGGTCGCCCACAATGGCGCGGAGCGTCTTCCGCGTACGCTGGCGGCCGTCGAGGCCCAGACCCGGCGACCCGATGCTCTCGTCGTCGTCGATGCTGCGTCGACCGATACAACGGCCAAACTCCTCTCTGAGGTTCAACCCACCGGGTTCCTGTCGGCCTCGAGCAGGCTCACCTTCGGCGTCGCGATCTCGCACGCTCTCGGCGTGGTGTCTCCTCCCTCCTCCGATTCCGAATGGCTCTGGCTCCTCGCACACGACAGCGCGCCCGAACCCGGTGCGCTTGCGGCTCTGCTGGCTGCGGTCGAAGTGAACCCTTCGGTGGCGGTCGCCGGCCCCAAGCAGATGGAGTGGAACAACGGCGACTACATCGCCGGGTTCGGCGAATCGATCACTCGATTCGGGTCGAGTGTTCCCCTGGTCGAGCGTGAACTCGACCAGGCGCAGCACGACCGGATGAGCGACGTTCTCGGCGTCGGTGCGGCGGGCATGCTGGTTCGCCACACCGTCTGGAACCAGCTCGGTGGGTTCGACGACGCCCTTCACACTGCGGACAACGGCCTCGACTTCTCGATCAGGGCGAGGCTCGCCGGCCACCGGGTCATGGCCGTACCCGACGCGAAGGTCGCGACTGCGGGCGACGGGCTCTCGGGTCCCGGTACTTCGGCGAAGGGCTCCCAGCGCCGCAAGCGCCAGTCGGCTCGGCGCGCGGCCCAACTACACCGGCGCCTGGTCTACGCCCCCGCGTTCGCAGTGGTCTTCCACTGGTTGTCGTTGGTGCCTCTTGCCGTCGTGAGAACGTTCTTCCAGGTTCTTCGCAAGCAGCCGGGCGCCGTCACCGGTGAATTCGCGGCGGCGTTCAGAACGGCCTTCAGCGGTCGCGTCGGTGCTGCGCGGCGCTCCATTCGTACAACTCGGTCCGCAAGCTGGGGGGCAGTAGCCCCGCTCCGTGTTCCCGGTGGCGAGGTGCGCCGCCGCAATGCGCTGGTGCGTGAACTCGCGCTGTCGCGTGCTCGAGGCTCGCGAGAGGAGCTGTTCTTCTTCTCCGGTGGAGGTGCAGCCATCGTCATCGCGGCCGCGGTGCTTGGGCTTGCTCTCTTCTTTCCGCTGCTCGGCTCAGCGGCTCTCACTGGTGGATCGTTCCTGCCCCTGGGCGACGTCGGAGGCCTGTGGGCACAGGTCGGTTACGGCTGGCGTGACTTGGGGCTCGGCTTTGTAGGCGCATCCGACCCCTTCGCCTACATGGTGGCAGTCTTCGGCTCGATCACGTTCTGGTCGCCGTCGGTTGCGCTGGTGGTGCTGTACCTCGCTGCCTTCCCCCTGGCGGCCCTGGCAGCATGGTTCTGCGCTGCAAAACTCACCTCGAGGCAGGGCCTGCGGGTTTTCGCAGCCGTGCTGTGGGTGATCGCTCCACCGTTCCTCAGCTCGATGGATGCCGGCCAGGTCGGTGCCATCATCGCGCACCTCCTGCTGCCGTGGCTCGTTCTCGCAGCGCTGTCTGCAGCGCGGTCGTGGCCTGCCTCTGCGATTGCTTCGCTCCTCTTCGCCGGTGTGCTCGCCGCAGCGCCGTCGCTCTGGCCGGCGCTGCTTGTGCTGTGGTTCGGCGCGGTTGTCTTCTCACGCCGGGCCATTGCCCGGTACATCGGCATCCCGATTCCGGCGCTGGCGCTCTTCCTGCCCCTCGCGTATGACCAGTTCCAGAGGGGCACACCGCTTGGCCTGCTCGCCGACCCCGGACTCCCGAACGCGCACGGCCCTGTCAGCCTCATCGATCTGCTTCTCGGGCAGCCGCAGAGCGGTCTCGGCGGCTGGTCGGGTATCGGCGCGGCAGTCGGTCTCGATTCGGCAACCGTGCAGCTCATCGCTGTGCTGCTCGTGGTGCCCCTGGCGCTCATCGCTCTCGTGGCGCTCTTCCTCCCGAGATCGTATGCCGCCGCCCTCGCTGCCCTCGTCGCTGTGCTGGGCTTCGCCACTGCGGTCGCGGCCACGATGATCTCGGTCTCGTCGACCGGCGCGCTCGAGATCTCGATCTGGCCGGGTGCCGGGCTCAGCCTCTTCTGGCTCGGCCTTCTCGGTGCAGCGACGATCGGCCTGTCGAGCTTCACCCGGCTCGCGGCTCTCCCCGCAGTGGTGGCTGCGGTGGCCATCGCTGTGCTCGCGGTACCTGTGGCGACGTCCACCCTGGTCGGCACGAGCGCAATGCGGCCGGGCACCGGTCAATCGCTTCCCGCTTTCGTCACGGCAGAGGCCACGTCGAACCCCCGGGTCGGCACCTTGGTGCTCGTTCCGCAATCGAATGGTGGCCTCGCGGCGTCCGTCGTCCATGGCGCAGGTGCCACGCTCGAGACGCAGTCCACGCTCGCCGCGACCGTTGTCGGCCTGTCGCCCGCCGAGCAGAACCTGGCGAACCTGGTGGGCAACCTTGCCTCCCGCAGCAGCACAGACCCCACGGCAGAACTTGCCCAGCTCGGCATCGAGTTTGTTGTGCTCGCCCCGCCCGCTGCCACTGCCTCGTCGACGGATGCCCAAGCCGTCGCTGCCCGCGCCACCAGCTCGTTCGACAGCAACGCCTCACTGACCTCCATCGGGCAGACCTTCGCCGGCAAGCTCTGGCAGGTGACCGGCAGCCCCGGACTATCCGCGTTGCCGGCGCCATCACCCTCGAATACCGGCACTCCGACGGGCGTACTCATTCTGATCATCCAGGCCGTCGTCTTCGGGTTGGCGTTGTTGCTGGCACTGCCTGCGGGGCGACTCGAGGCCCATGGGCTGCGAGCCGCAACGGCGCTCGACGAGGCTGCGGAGCTCGAGGAGCTGGCGGAGCCTGACGAGTCGGGCGCGCTTGCGGCTGGCGCTGAGCCAGATCCTGATGGCGCCGAGACCGATCCTGATGGCGCTGAGCCCGATCCTGATAGTGCCGAGACCGATCCTGTTGATGCTGAACCCGATCCTGAAGGCAGGAGCGCTGCTGAAGGCGTCAGCACTGGCCCCAGCGCGCGCCCCAGCGCAGATACCAGCGCAGATACCAGCGCAGATGCCTCAGCTGAAACCTCTGCCGAGCCCACTGAGGAGGCGCACCGTGGCGAGTAGATCATCCGTCGCCCGCACCAGCGTGCGGCTGGCGACCAGCGTGGTGGTGCTCGCGCTCGGGGTGGCGACGGTCGCCTCGGCCGCGTTCCTCGACCTGCCGCAGCACGCAGCCGGAGTGCCGAGTGTGACAGTGACGCCAGAGGCCTCCGACCAGACGCGGGCCTGCCCCGGCCCCTTGGTGCAGATCGATGGCGGCGCCACTGCGGACCGCGCCCAGGGTTCCCCCTCGCTCGTCTCGGTGGGCGCCCCGGTGCTGCAGACCGGCGCAGACCCGAGCTCCACCGGCATCAACACTTCTGAGCTCCAGACGCCCGATTCACGCCCCGGAGGAGCGCTCCCCACAAGCCTCACCGCGACGGGTGCAGACGGTACCCTGTTGGCAGGCAGCCAGTCGGTGCAGGTCTCCGAGAGCGACCTCGTCGGACTGGCGAGCACGGAATGTGCCGAGGCTACTCCCGACAGCTGGCTGGTGGCCGGTGCGACAACGACCGGGCGCACGAGCTTCGTCATGCTGAGCAATCCGAGCGATGTGCTGGCGACCGTCACCCTCGGCATCTTCGGCGAGACCGGGCTGGTGAGTGCGCCGGGTACAAGCGGCATCATCGTCCAGCCGCACTCGCAGCGGGCTCTGTCGCTGGCGGGGCTCGCACCGAACCTGGTTTCGCCGGTCATCCATGTCACCAGCGCCGGGGGCAGCGTGCTCGCGTCGCTCCAGTCGAGCATTGTACGGTCACTGACTCCCGGCGGCATCGATGTGGTCGGCCCCACTGCTGGCCCTGCGCTGACCCAGACGATCTCGGGGGTCCAGGTGGTCAGTACGAGCGCCATCGCCGAACGGGCGACCGACCCGGCCTCGAGTGACCTGCCTGCCACGCTTCGGGTCTATGTACCCGGTTCGGAATCGGCGACGCTCACCGTCACCCTCAAGAGTGAGACGCTCGGCGTGGCAGACACCACCGTGAACTACAGCGCGACCGGCGGCATCGTGACGGAGTTCCCGTTCCCCTCGCTCACCGACGACACGTATGCGGTCACAGTGGCGTCAGACCAGCCTGTGGTCGCGGGGGCCCGTTCGGCAGTCGTCAGCGGCGGCGTCGACTACGCCTGGTACCAGTCGAGCCCGTTGCTCGCCGGATCGTTCATCGTCGCCACGGCCACGGGCCCGAACCCGAAGCTCCAACTGGTCAACACCGGCGGCACGGATGCTGCGGTCACCGTCACCCCGAACGCCGGCGGTTCACCGCAGACCCTCACGGTCGCGGCAGGCAGTGCCACGGGCGTGCCGCTGTCGAATGCGACGACATACGCCGTGACCACATCAGCGCCGCTCACGGCATCTGTGGGCTACCTCGGCGACGGACTCATCTCGGCGTTCGCTGTGAGCCCGGCAAGCCCCCTCGCCTCGCCGATCACGATCTACCGCGGGTAATGCACGTGGTCCCGCGTTGAGCAGGGGGCGAAGCGGCCGTATCGAAACCCGCTCCACCACCCCGCTGGCTGAGTAGGCGACGAAACGGCCGTGTCGAAACCTGACTCACCCGCGCTCGCGGGTCAGGCGGCAGCACTCGCCGAGCGAGTCATGCCCGGTGCTCAGAAGTGCCGGTACCGGTCGGGCGCCAGATCCCAGGGGTCTTTCCCGAGATACTCGGCCACGCCGCGGAACACGCAGCTCTCGATCACCATGCGCTTGTGCAGCTCGTCGTCGCGGTGCAGCTTGGTCAGTCGCTGGATGGGCAGCCGGAACAGAATGATGCGATTGCCGATCACCTTCCATCGTTCCACTGGGGCGCCCTCAGCAGGCATCCCCAGGGGCACGGCGCCGATCTCGAAGATCACATCAGCGAGTTCTTCGGGCCAGACGCCCTTGAGGTAGTCGGCGGTCGACGCCACGGTCATCTCGAAGAGGTCGATTCGCGTGCGAAGCGGTGGCAGATGCGGCCCCGTGACCGACGAACGCAGAGTACGGCCATGGCGGTTGCGGTATCGGTAGCGCGAAGTTTTGGCTCCGGTGTTCCGCCGTGGACGTGGCATAGAGCAAGCTTACGGCGCGCCCGCCTGGCCGTTCACCCTCTCGTGCATAGTCTGTAATCAATGACCACCAGAACCTGCTCGCGCATCACCTGCCAGGGCGAAGCCGTCTCGACGTTCACCTACGTCTACGCCGACTCCATCGCGGTTCTCGGCCCCCTTAGCTTCCAGCACGAACCGCACAGCTACGACCTGTGCGCGAAGCACACCGAGAAGCTCTCGGCCCCCCAAGGCTGGCAGGTCGTGCGCTACACCACGGTAGGCACCGACTTCTAGTCGGCGTCGCGCCCGGGCCCCGGGCATCCCGCGGTCGAGTTGCCCGAATGTGCAAGAAATTCGCCGAAACCCTGCGCAAACGGGAAAGTCGACGTGGCGCCGCTGGAGAAAAGCGCTATTGAGATGACGCCATCCGCCCAATCGGGAGCGCGCGCGGGGCATTCGTGTCATCTCGCGTGCCCCCTCGCTTCCGGCGCGCCAAGCCGTCGAGTTGCCCGAATGTGCAAGAAATTCGCCGAAACCCTGCGCAAACGGGAAAGTCGACGTGGCGCCGAGCGAGGGCGGGCTAGCGGCGGGGGTAGCCGTGGGGGAGGCCCGAGAGAAGCGGCGACAGGCGTGCGAGCCGAGCCGACTCGAGGTGCAGGGCAGCGGTCTCCCGGTCGCGACGGAGAGCCGCGATTCCGAGCAACAGCAGCTCAGGCGGCACCGGAGGCACGGGCGACACGAACGGCGCCGCCTCGAACAGAAGGGCCGCGGCGTGGCGCTGCCGGGCATCCGGAGTCATGTGGCTCGCCTCGGCGAGGAACTGCGCGATGCGCCGGGCGAGCCGGTCTGGCAGCTTCGCCACATCGGCCACCTGTGCCCAGCCGTACAGCTGCGGCGGCATCGGCGCGGCCTGCGAGACCACCTTCGGCACGCGTTCGTGCTGGCTGTAGGTGCCGGCCAGCAGGTCACCGAGGCGCTTCGATCGTGGGTTCAACAGCGCCACGATCACGGCGAGGCCACCCAGCGTGAAGTAGATCTCGAGCACGCCCGTGAGCGCCCTGATGAAGGCATGGCGAAAGGATGCTGCGCCCCCGTCGTCGCGCACGATCCGCGCCCCGACGGCGAGCCTGCCGAGCGACCGGCCCTTCATCAGCGTTTCGACCACCGTCGGCACCACCACGATGCAGAACACCAGGCTCGTCACGATGGCGGCCTGGGTGATGGCGTCGTCGGCACCGGTCGAGGCCTGCCAGAAGCTGATCAGGAACACCGCCCCGATGAACAGGCCGACCGAGAACAGGACGTCGATCATGGTGCCGGCCGCACGCAGGATGAAGCTGGTGGGCCGCACGTCGAGAGCCACGGCCTCGCCCGTGACGAGGAGCGCGTCGTTGTGCTCGAGTGAGTGTGTCGCTCCGAGGGGAGCGAGAAGTGGCTCAGCCATGGCTATCATCTAAGCAGATGGATCTTGACGCATACTCAGCAGCACATCGAGCCGAATGGAATCGCCTCGATGAACTCGGCCGACTCCGGAACCCGAGCGGTGCAGAGGCAGACGAGCTGATCGAGCGCTACCAGTCCGGCGCGTCCCAACTCTCGGCTCTCACCACCTCGGCGGGTTCGACGGCTGTCGGCGACCGGCTGTCGGTGTCGCTCTCGCGTGCCCGGCTGCGGTTCACCGGTGCCAGCCCGAATGTGCTCGCCCAGCTGCCGGCGTTCTTCGCCCTGCAGCTGCCGGCCGCGCTCTACCGTATCCGCTGGCTCGTGCTGGTGGTGGCGCTGGCCACGCTTGCTGTGAGCACACTCTATGCCGTGTGGGCGCTCAATGACCCGCAAGTGCTCGCCAACTTCGGCACAGACGACCAGCTCCGCAAGGTCGCCGAACAGGACTTCGTCAACTACTACTCCAACAATCCGGCGGCGTCGTTCACCGGCCAGGTCTGGACGAACAACGCCTGGATCACTGCGCAGTGTGTGGCATTCGGCATCGTGGGCGTCTACGTGCCGTATCTGTTGCTTCAGAACGCGATCAACCTCGGCGTGAACGCCGCGGTGCTCTTCCATTTCGGGCATGCCGACGTGTTCTTCCAGTACATCCTGCCGCACGGGATGCTCGAACTCACGGCGATCTTCGTGGGGGCCGCCGCCGGGCTCCGCATCTTCTGGGCATGGATCGCCCCGGGCCCGCGAACGCGGGGCCAGGCGCTCGCCGAAGACGGGCGGGCGCTGTTCACGGTGGCGATCGGGCTCGTGTTCGTGCTTCTCGTCTCGGGCGTGATCGAGGGCTTCGTCACCCCGCAGCCCTGGCCGTGGCCAGTCAAGATCGGCATCGGAGCCGTTGCGCTCGCCGCATTCCTGTTCTACATGCTGTTCGTCGGCGGCCGGGCCGCCCGCGCGGGCCAGACGGGCGACCTGGCCGACTTCGACGCCGGCGCGAAGCGTCTCGTCGCCGCATAGCTTCGCACTCTCCGCCCCGCCCCAGTCTTGAGCGCCATCGAATTGCCCGAATGAGCGACATTTCAGGCAAAACCTGGCGCATTCGGGCAAGTCGATTGGGCCGGAGGGCAGCGGGCAGGGGGTGAGGGGCTAGAGGCGGCCGGCGGCTTTGAGGGCGAGGTAGCGGTCGGCGACGGCGGGGGGCAGGTCGGCGGGGGAACCCGTGACGACGTCGGCGCCCTGCTGCCGGAGCGCGGCAGAGACGCGGGCAACGTCGAGCAGCGCACGTTCGGCCGCCGCCGCGGTGTACACCTCGTCGCGTGAGCCGAGCCGGGCGGTGCGCGCAAACGTCTCCGGGTCGGAGACCGACGCCACAAGCACCGTGTGCCGCTGGGTGAGCTGCGGCAGCACGGCAAGCAGACCCTGCGAGGACCCGGGCGTCTCCGCCGAGGTCAGCAGCACCACCAGCGCCCGCTGGTTCGTGATCTCGCGCACCCGCGCTGGAATCGCGCTCCAGTCCATCTCCAGAAGCTCGGGGTCGACCGTGGCGAGGGCGTCGACCATGCGCGACAACAGCTCGGGCCCGACGGCGCCCTGCACACGGGCGCGCGTTCGCCGGTCGTAGGCCAGAACATCCACCCGGTCGCCTGCCCTCGTGGCGAGAGCTGCCAGCAGCAGCGCCGACTCGAACGCGGTGTCGAGGCGCGGTTCGTTGTCGATGCGCGCGGCGCTCGTGCGGCCCGTGTCGATCACGATCACGACGCGTCGATCACGCTCCGGCCGCCAGGTGCGAACGACGACCTCGTCGCGCCGTGCGGTGGCTCGCCAGTCGATCGACCGCACATCGTCGCCCCGCACATACTCGCGCAGGCTGTCGAACTCCGTACCCTGCCCACGGATCATCAGGCTCGTGCGCCCATCGAGTTCCCGCAGCCGGGCCAGCCTCGATGGCAGGTGTTTGCGCGAGGTGAACGGCGGCAGTACCCGGATGCGCCCCGGCACACGCAGCGTCGCCTGGCGGGCCCACAGGCCGAGAGGCCCGAACGACCGGATGCTCGTGAACTCCACCCGGCGTTCCCCCCGCCTGAACGGCCTGAGCTCGACGCTCACGAGACGCCGTTCGCCGCGCGGAATGTCGACGGCCGACCTCGTCGTGGCGGCGCCGGCCGAGGGCTGCCACGCGTCGCGCACTGTGCCGCGGAGCATCCGGCGACCGGTGTTGGTGAGGTACAGCTCGCTCGTGACGCTCTCGCCGAGGCGCACACGCTGCGGCAGCACACGTTCGGCCGCAAGGCGCCGCGGGGAGCCGGCGAGAGTGAGATCGACGACGCCGAGCAGTACCGTGAGTGTCAACCAGGCTGCCAGGCCCTCGGCGGCCAGCCCGTAGGCCTGCCCGAGCACCACGATCGGCAGAACACCGAGCGCCAGCAGCAGCACGAAACGCCCTGAAATCGCCATGGTGTTCTCCTTTCTCGGTGTGGATGGTCTCGGTGGAACTGAGGGCTTAGGGCGTGTCTCCCAACTCTGCGCCGGCTGCGCTGCGCGTCTCGGGGAGCCCTGCGGCGTTCTCATCGTCGCACGCACTTCCAGTGCGAACTCCTCTTCGGCCTTGCAGGCCACCTCGAGACGTGCTGCTCGCTTCGACCCGGAGTTGGGAGACACGCCCTAGATCGGTACCTGCACCTGCGACAGCACACCGCGCAGGATCGAGTCGACCGAGACGCCCTCGAGTTCGGCCTCCGGGCGCAGCTGGATGCGGTGCCGGAAGACGGGCAGAACCATCGCCTGCACGTGGTCGGGGGTGATCCGCTCGAATCCGTTGAGCCACGCCCACGCTTTCGCCGCCGCGAGAAGAGCCGTGCTTCCGCGCGGACTCACACCGAGCTTCACCGAGGGGCTCTGCCGCGTCGCCCTGGCGAGGTCGACGGCGTAGGCCAGAACATCCACCGTCGCGCCGACGCGCGCAACGGCGGCCTGCGCGTCGTGCAGCTGGGCCGCGCCGAGAACCGGGGTCACGCCGGCCCCGCCGAGGTCGCGCGGGTTGAATCCGGCCGCGTGACGCGCCAGCACGGCGATCTCGACGTCGCGCTCAGGAATATCGAGCGTCAGCTTGAGCAGAAACCGGTCGAGCTGCGCCTCGGGCAGCATGTAGGTGCCCTCATATTCGATCGGGTTCATCGTCGCCGCGACCAGGAACGGGTCGGGCAGCTGGCGGCTCACCCCGTCGACGCTCACCTGGCGTTCCTCCATCGCCTCGAGCAGCGCTGACTGCGTCTTGGGAGGTGTGCGGTTGATCTCATCGGCGAGCAGGATGTTCGTGAACACCGGCCCCTCACGAAACTCGAATTCGCCCGAACGCCCGTCGTAGACCAGCGAACCGGTGACGTCGCCCGGCATCAGGTCGGGAGTGAACTGCACCCTCTTCGTATCGAGGCTGAGTGCCGAGGCGAGGGAGCGCACGAGGAGAGTCTTGGCAACACCCGGAACGCCCTCGAGCAGCACGTGCCCCCGGGCCAGCAGTGCCACCAGCAGACCGGTGACGGCTCCGTCCTGCCCGACGACCGCCTTGCCGACCTCCGTGCGCACGCGCGAGAGCGCGAGCCTCAGCTCATCGTTGGTGCTCGCTGGCGCCGCGACCGGTGTCACTGCAGACGCAGTCGTCACGGCCGGGGCCGGGGTGGGCGCCGATCCGGACGTCGGTGCTGCATCGCTGGTCGATGCCGGTGTGGGATAGGTCTCAGTCATTCAGAGTGTCCTTTGTTCGAGAAGCTGTAGGCCTGGACGGCCGTCGTCCACGGTCGCCTGCATGCGGCGGTGGCGGCGGAGGAGGGGCGCAGACGGAAGGAATGGCGCGCGAGTAGACGGGTGGAGTGCATCATGACGGCCCTCCGAGCCCCAGCGACGCGCGCACGGCCCCTTCGAGGCCCGCGAGACGCTGCGCGAGTTCGACCAGATCGCCCTCAGAGCCCGGCAGCTGGTTCACCAGCGTCGCCGCGACCTCGGTCGCCGGCATACCCGTGACCGCCGAGCACTGCGTGATGATCAATTCGAGCGGTGCCGTCCTAGGCAATCCGAGCATCACGGCCAGGCGTGTACTCGTGCCGATTCGGAGGGCATCGAGGGCGTGCGTTCTGGCGCCCGACCGCGCATAGAGCCTCGCTCGACCGCCGATGGTCTCGCTGGCCCGGACGATCACGGGCAGGTTCTCCACAACCACCGGACCGAGTCGCCGCCCGCGCCACACGGCCCCCGCAACGAAGACGAGCACGAGTAGGCTGAGCGCCGGCGTCACCCAGCCCGGTGTCAGGGCGCCGAGGGAGGGCGGCCCGTTCGCCGTGACATCGGCCGCCGACGGTGTGTACCAGACCACGCTGCTGCTCGTGCCCAGGAGCCCGACAGCCAGCGCTGCGTTGCCGGCGAGCGTGATGTGCCCGTTGTCGAGCACTTCCGGCGCACCCAGCACCGTCACCGATCCGGCCCGCACGAGTGAGTACGACGTGCCGAACGACGGGAAGCAGGATTCCGTCACCGCCGTTTCCCCGACCGCGCGGTACGTCGTCCCCGACACGCTGATCGTGCCGGCAGAGCGTGCAGCGGGCAACTCGCACTGGGCACTCAGCGTGGCGTTGTCTGAGCCCGCGAAGTCAGGAGCCCCCGCAGCAGCGATGGTCGGCGCGAGCGCCTCGAGTTCGAACACATCGGGCTCCACGAGCACAAGTCGGCTCCCCAGGGCTGCGGCGTCCGCGTACCGGTCGCCCGGCAGCAGCTGGTCGGGGTCGTAGATCAGCACCGTCGAATCGCCGGTGGCGGCCTTCTGTGCCTCGGCCAGCGAATGCGCAGCCGTCACGGTCACGCCGTGCTGCCGCAGCACTTCGGCCAGTGCCCTGCTCCCCGCAGGCGCCGCACTGTCGATCGACAGGGGTGCAGAGCTCGCCGTGCCCGAGATGCCCTTCACCAACAACAGAACCACGCTGGCAGCCAGCACCAGGATGCCGGCGACGATCCAGAAGCTCGAGCTTCGCAGCGAGGCACGGATGCCCGGCGAGGCAACCTCGGCCCCGCCGTTCCTGCGTGCGTTTCTGGCGCCGGGCACACCGCTGGAAGCGCCGGCGGGCTCACCACCCTGGGGCGCACCGCCCGGAGGCATGCCGCCCGCACCCGCGCCGCCGATCGCGGAGGGACGATCATCCGTCGTCGTCACTGCAGCACCCGCTCCGGCACCGGCTGCCGGGAGACGGGTGGCCGGTCACGGAGCTCTTTCTCCAGCGCGACCAGCTGCAGGTATGCCTCGCGCGTCGCCGCCCCGCCGAGATACCGCACGTCGTCGAAGGTTCGGGCGGCCTGCGCGAGCCCCGCGGCGTGCATCGGGTAGCACTCCGAGGCCTGGGCCGCGAACCCGTGGGCCGTCGTACCGGGGGTGAGTCGCACGATCGTGCGTTCCGCCTGGCGGCGGGCCAGGGCGCGGTAGAGCTCCTCGAGCGCCGTGCGGTAGTCGCCAGCGTCGGCGGCGGCCGCAGCCGATGCACGAAGTTGCGCCGAGGATCGCAGGTCTCGAGATCCGAAGAGCGCGGTCTGGTCTGCCGCCATCTTTCGCGCGAGCCGGGGCCGGCCGAACACGATGAAGGCGATGACCACGAGCGCGATCACGATCACGAGCACGACGGCGGGGAGAAACCCACCGAGATTTCCGTCGGAGGGCACCACCAGCGACGACAGCCAGTTCAGAAATCCTTCGGATGCCCGGTCGAGCCAGCTCGGTTTGGCGGCCTCGTATTCCGGCTTTGCCAGCTCCGTGAGCAGCCACTGCCGTGCGTCGGGAGCACTCGGGCCCAGTGGTTCAAAAGCCGCGGTGACTGCCGCAGTGGGCGCACTGGTGGCGCCCGTGGCACTGACTGCGGCGCAAAGACCCGCCGACACCCCCACGGTCATTGCCGCCCGGTCACCAGGAACGGGTCATCGTTCGCTGCCGCCAGCCCGGCCTGCCGCGCCTCCACGAACCGGATGAGCTCGAGGTCGAGGCCCTCCTTGCGGATGCGCAGGTCGATGTAGACCAGCGAGACCGCAGCGGCCTGCACCACCGCAGTGATCGCCCCAACGACGAGTTGCACGACGCCGAGCACCAGGTACGTGACGACGAAGTTCGTGAGTTCAGCACTCGAGAGACCGGCTGTCGACGTGCCCGTCGAGGTGCTGGCGCCGTTGGGGTCGACGAGGTTGAAACCGAGGCTGAGCAGAAAGGCGACAGGTGTGGAAACCAGCTGGGCCGCGAAGTACATGATCACGTTGACGAGGATCAGCACGCCGAAGGTCTTCCAGAACGAGCGCGAGGTCAGGCGCCACGACCGCACCATGGCCTGGCGCACGGTCATTCTCTCGAGAACGATCGCACACGGCACGAGAGCGAACTTCGTTCCGAGCCACACCGCGAGGGCCAGAAGCCCGAAGAACCCGACGATGCCGACCACCACCGAGAGCACGATCCCGACGGTGCCGAGGCTTGCCAGCAGCACGATCACGCCGATCACCACCACGAGCACCACGACGATCGCTGCGCCCTCGAGCAGGGTCCAGAGCAGCAGCGGCCACACTCGCTTGCCGGCCGCGCGCCACAGTTCGCCGAGCCGGCGTTTCTCGCCGAGCACCTCGCGCGAGACCTCGATGACGAGGATGCCCTGCAGCAGAGCGCTCGCCACCAGCCCGACGGCCAGGGGAATGATCGTCGACAGCAGAATGATCACCGTCGACCCGGCAGCGATCGCGTCCTGGTCGCTCGCCGAGGCCTGGTTGATCCGCGTGACGGCCAGCAGCACGGCGCCGCCGATGATCACCCCGGTGACCAGGTAGATGATGAACTGGATGATCAGGGCACTCCCGACCGTCGGCCCTGTGTTGCGCCGCAGCACCTGGAACGGCGAACCCAGCAGTGTGCCGAAGCCGAGCGGTCGCAGCGGCACGAGCCCGGGCTTGGGCGGTGGCGCCCACTGCTGGCCGGGCTGCGGCGCCGCAGGTTGCGCAGCTTGCCCATACGCCGGCTGGCCGTATGCCGGCTGCCCGTATATCGGTGGGGCGCCGTAGACCGGCGGTGCGCCAGAGGCGGGCGGAGAGCCATAGGCCGGGGGTGCATACTGCCCATAAGCCGGAGGGGGCGAAGCGGGCTGCCCAAATGGCGGCGGGGGCGCGTACTGCCCGTATGCCGGTAGGGCTGGCGGAGCGTGCGGCCCCGGGGGAGTCTGCGGCGGCGCGTACTGGCCATACATCGGTTGTACGGGCGGAACGGGTGGAACCGGTGGAACCGGAGCCGCCTGCTGCACGGGTGCTGGTGGTGCTGGTGGTGCTGCTGCCGCCGGCTCGGCTGCAGCGGGAGGCGCAGGCGCAGGCACGATCGGCGGCGCCTGGTTCTCGCCCTGGGGCGCGCCGCTCGGGGGGTTCTCGCTCACCGGTGAATCCTCACGTTCCTGGCGTCCGGTTGCGCACAACCCCAGCCCTTCGCATCATGCTCGCACAATCTGCCCACACACAACATGACCGCAACACCAGATGAGTTTAGCTCAACTGGATGGTGACCGCGAATGCCCTGCCGATCATCCGTCGGCGTGCAGGATGGTTTCGGCAACCCTCCAGTACTCTTACACCCATGGATGCTCGCATACTGGTGGTCGACGACGACCCCGCGCTCGCCGAGATGATCGGCATCGTTCTGCGAACCGAGAACTTCGAGCCCGTCTTCTGCGCCGACGGTTCTGAGGCGTTCGCCGCCTTCACCTCGTCGAAGCCCGACCTCGTGCTGCTCGACCTGATGCTCCCCGGCCTAGACGGCATCGAGGTGTGCACGCAGATCCGCGCCGAATCGGGCATTCCGATCATCATGCTGACGGCCAAGTCCGACACGACAGATGTGGTCAAGGGGCTCGAGTCGGGCGCGGACGACTACATCGTGAAACCCTTCAACCCGAAGGAGCTGGTGGCGCGAATCCGTACTCGGCTTCGCCAGACACCCCAGCCGTCGAACAGCGACTCGCTGCGCATCGGTGATCTCGAACTCGACGTGCAGGGCCACGAGGTCAGGCGGGGCGCCGGGCGCATCAACCTCACGCCCCTCGAGTTCGATCTGCTGCACGCCCTCGCTGCGAAACCCCAGCAGGTCTTCACGCGCGAGATGCTGCTCGAGCAGGTGTGGGGATACCACTACAAGGCCGACACCCGGCTCGTGAACGTCCACGTGCAGCGGCTCCGGGCGAAGGTCGAAGAAGATCCAGACAACCCGGCGATCGTCATGACGGTGCGTGGCATCGGCTATCGCGCGGGCGCTGTGGTGTGACCACGACGCGCACCTCGCCGCAGCTGGTGAGGCGCAGCCACATCGGGCCGTTCCTCGCGAGAGAATGGCGCGCCTGGCCACGGCAGCTTTCGGTGGCGTGGCGCAGTTCGCTCCAGTTCCGCACCATCATCATCACCATCACGCTCACCACGGTGGCGCTTCTGGGCGCGGGAATCTACACCTCGGTCAGTATCGGCAACGACCTCTTCCAGTCGAGGCTGAGCCAGGTGCTTCTCGACTCGAACCGCGCGGCGACGGCGGCGCAGTCGATCTTCGATGCGGCCGACTCCACCAACGAGTCCTCGGCGAGTACGCTCCTCGACTCGGCCCAGACCAGCATCAGGGCGTCGTCATCGTCGCGGCTCATCGCGATCTACGCAGCGCCCGGGCAGGACCAGAGTGCTACGACCTTTCTGCCGTTCGCAAGCCCGGCACTCACCGTCGACGGGGTCATCTCCTCCGAGCTCCGGCGTGAAGTGACCGACGGAGCCGGCACGCAGACCCAGTACTGGCAGTCGGTTGCGCTCGACAACGGCTCGGGTGGCACGGAGCCCGGCATCATCGTCGGCACTCCGCTCACGATCCCGGGCGCGGGGCAGTACCAGCTCTATCTCGGCTACAACCTCGCCGACTCCGACCAGACACTCCGCTTCGTGCAGCAGACGCTGTGGATCGCAGGCCTCCTGCTCACCCTGTTGATCGCCCTCGTGGCCTGGGTCATCGTGCGCCTGGTGATCGACCCCATCCGTGTCGCCGCCGAGACCAGTGAGAAGCTCGCCGCCGGGCAGCTCGAAGTGAGGATCCCGGAGAAGGGCGAAGACATCATCGCCACCCTCGCGCGCTCGTTCAACGGAATGGCCGACAGCATGCAGGGCCAGATCACCCAGCTCGCCGAGCTCTCGCAGCTGCAGCAACGGTTCGTCTCCGACGTCTCGCACGAGCTGCGAACGCCCCTGACCACCATCCGTCTCGCCGGCGACGTGCTCTTCGACCACCGCGAATCGTTCGAGCCGGCCATCGGGCGCACGGCGGAACTCCTGCACACGCAGACGGTGCGCTTCGAATCGCTTCTGAACGATCTCCTCGAGATCAGCCGCTTCGATGCGGGATCCGCCGACCTGAACATCGAGCCGACGAGCCTGGTGCACCTCACTGAAGACACGATCGAGCAGATGCGCCCCCTTGCCGAGTCGACCGGAACGCTCATCCGGCTCGAGACGCCGGGCGGGTACGTCGACGTGGACCTCGATGCCCGCCGCATCCGCCGGATCATCGGCAACCTGCTCGGCAACGCGATCGAACACGGCGAGGGCCGGCCGATCGACGTCTCCATCGACAGCACCGTTTCAGCGATCGCCCTGGCGGTCCGCGACCACGGCATCGGGATGACCGCGGCCGACGCCGAGCGGGTCTTCGAGCGTTTCTGGCGGGCAGACCCGTCGCGCAAACGAACGATCGGCGGCACAGGGCTGGGCCTTGCCATCTCGTTAGAGGACGCCGCTCTTCATCATGGCTGGCTCGAGGTGTGGTCACAATCGGGGGAGGGCAGCATGTTCCGGCTCACCCTGCCCCGCGTGCGCGGGCAGCGCCTCGAGAGCTCGCCGATCCCGATGCCCTCTGGTCATACCGACGTGGAGGGGAGCCACCGAGATGTCTGAACAACGAAGAATGTCGCGCAGAAGTGAACGGAAGGGCAGACTCCGGCTTTCGATAGCCGCGGTCGCTCTGATGAGCGGCGTTCTCGCGCTTGCGGGCTGCACGGGCATCCCTGACAGCGGCAGTGTGCACGCCCAGGAGGTCAGCGCGACGCCCAACGACAACGACGTCATCCTGCTGCCTGCCGGGCCTGCACCGGGCGCGAACCAGACGCAGATACTGAACGGGTTCCTGCAGGCCGCCGCGAGCCCGCAGAAGAACTACGAAATCGCCCGCGAGTACCTCACGACCGATCTCTCGAAACAGTGGGATCCCGATGCCGGCGTTCTGATCACCTCGAACCAGCCCGTGCTCACGCCGAATTCAGACACGAGTATGTCGGTCACGGTCAGCCCGAGAGCCGAGGTCGACCAGACCGGCGAGTACAAAGAGAGCGTCTCGGCCGCGTCGGTGACCCTCCCGTTCACCTTCGTGCAGGAGAACGGCCAGTGGCGCATCAACACCGCGAACCCTGGGATCATTCTCGAGCAGCTGCGCTTCAACCAGGTCTTCAGCTCGCACCCGCTGTACTTCTACGACCCGACATACACGTACCTCGTACCCGACGTGCGTTGGTTCGCCAAAGACACAACCACCAGCACGCGGGTCGTGCGAGCGCTGCTCGCTGGCCCGGCTCCGTGGCTCGGGCAGGGGGCCGTCGTGACGGCCTTCCCCGATGGAACGGAGGCGTCTCCTGTGGTCGTCGACTCCGGTACAGCGAATGTTCCGCTCTCGAGCCAGGTGCTCTCGCAGTCGCAGGTGTCGTTGCAGCGCATGCAGTACCAGCTCGATGAGAGCCTCGGCAGCGTGGCCTCGGTCGCCAGCGTGTCGATATCAGTGAACCAGAGCCCGGTGACAGTCGTGCCCGGCACCCCACCGATCACCACGCCACTGGTCGACAACAAGGCCCTGGTGCAGCTCTCCGGGGCTTTCGGCTACCTGTCGAACAACGCCGTCGTGCCCATCGGGTCGGTCAATGACAAGATCCAGGCACTCGGCCCGTTGTCGGCGACCTCGTCGTCGGGAGTCTTCGCCGTGGGAACCGCTGCCGGCGTGTATGCGGTGCAACCCGGCGGCAACGACCCGGTGCTGGTGGATGCCCGGGCGGGCCTCCTCGCGCCGTCGCTCGACCCCGCGGGCTATGTCTGGTCGGTTCCCGCCGGCAGCCCGAATGCAGTGCAGGCCTACGGAAAGGATGGCTCGACCCACTCCGTCGTCGTGAACTGGAACGGCGCATCGAACATCGTCTCCCTCGACGTCTCACGCGACGGAACGCGGGTGCTCGCCTTCACCGAGGCCGACGGTATGCCGAGCCTCATCGTCGCCGCGATCATCCGCGACAAAGACGGAGTGCCCCAGCGGCTCGGTGACCCGCTGGTCCTCGCGTCGGGCCCGGGGGCGCCGGTCGATGCCACCTGGGTCGACCAGACCGACGTCGCCTCCCTCACCGTTTCGCCAAGCGGCGACGACCGCGTTGTGGTACAGCAGATCGGAGGTATCTCGAGCAATCTCGGGGTGCCGAGCAACGCCACGACCCTGAGTGGCGGCAACAGTCTCGACGGGCTCTGGCTCCTCACCTCGGCAGGGGATCTGCAGCAGCAGCGCGGCAGTGGCTGGCAGACGATCTCCAAGGGAATCTCCTTCCTCGCCACGCAGACCTGAGTCGCGCGTCTGTCCTCCACAATCCGAATTCTTCGTCAGGTCTACACAGAGCGATGGCCCGAGCGCTGATCGGGTGTCCCAGCTGCTGAGGATTACGGCATGACCGTTCTCCGACACATCGCCCGCACCCTCTCCGAAGCAGTGGCCGCGGCCCTTGCGGTCGTGCTTCCGGTCGCCTGCGCCGGCTGCGGCGCGCCCGACCGCTCCGTGTGCAGGGCGTGTGTCACCGCGCTCGCGAGCGGCGATGGCGAAGTGACACGCCTCAGTGTCGAAGAGCCGGGCGCACCCCCCTTGGCGGTCTGGTCCGCCGTCCCGTACCAGGGAGTCGTGTCGAGCCTGCTTTCCGGGCTGAAGGAGTCGGGTCGCACCGATGTGTCGAGAGCCCTGGCGAACACGCTCACGCCGGCACTCTGGCGTGCATACACCGAGACCCGAGCGAGGCTCCCGCCGGGCGAGATACTTCACCTCACCGTCGCTCCCTCGTCTGGGGCGGCATACCGAAAGCGCGGCTACAACCCGGTCGAACTTCTCGCTGACCGCGCACGCAGAGGAGGCGCATTCCGCGCAAACCGTGCAGCGCCTCTGGTAGCCACACTTCGGGTACGCTCGGCCATCGCCGACCAGGCCGGGCTCGGAGTTGCCGCCCGTCGCCAGAATCTGCACGGTGCTCTCGGGCTTCGCAGGCGTTTCTCGGGAGGCTCCCTCGAGGGGCAGCATTTTCTGCTGGTGGACGACGTGATCACCACCGGGGCGACTCTGCTCGAGTGCCGGAGGGTGCTGAACGCGGTTGGCGCTTCGGTCTGGGAGCAGTGACACTCGCACACACAGAAAGCCGCAGCGGATTCTCGGCGGTTCGTCATCTTCACGACACGGGATCGGCAGGAACACGGCGATCTCGAGCCAGAGAGCAAACCCGCGAGTGACAGATGCGTGCAGACGCGACTACGGTGGGGGAAAAGGCGCGGAAGAACTCGCTTTGACCCCAGGGCGGCGTGTCTTTTCAGACTAGGAGATCGCCATGGAGATCAACATCACGGGCCGCAACCTAGGAATCACCGATCGGTTCCGCAGTTATGCAACTGAGAAAGCCGAAAAGGTCGAACACCTTGCGGATCGTGCTCTCGCGCTTGAAGTCAAAGTCTGCCGCCACAGTTCGGCGAACACCTCGGGTGGTGACGACCGGGTGGAACTCACACTCATCGGTCCTGGCCCGATAGTGAGGGCCGAGAGTGCCGGCTCTGACAAGTACGTTGCCTTCGATCTGGCGATCGCAAAGCTGCTCGAGCGATTGCGCCGCGCGAAAGATCGAAAGAAGACCCACCGCGGCCAGCACCGGCCCGTCTCGCTGCGTGAAGCCAGCGCAGCCGACTTCAGCGGCATCGATGTGGTTCCCGCCGAGGCGGATGTTCTGGCTCGGGCCGCGACGGGCACAATGCCGGTGCAGCCGGCAGCCGCAGAGGCGGAAGAGACCGAAGAAGCCTGGTCGCCCGTGGTGATCCGCAAGAAGGTCTTCGCCGCGGCTCCCATGACTGTTGATGACGCTCTGTATCTGATGGAGTTGGTGGGGCACGATTTCTACCTGTTCATCGACGCTGAGACACAGCGTCCGAGCGTTGTCTACCGCCGGAAGGGCTGGGATTACGGAGTGATCGGCCTCGACGACAGCGCCTCTGCTGAGCTGCCGGCTGAAAGTCGTCAAGCCGAGCGGGTCTTCTCCTAGGGCCGGCCCACACGACCCTCGATGAAGGGTCGCCGCAGAACGCCTGGGGGCACAGCGACACGGTTGCTGTGCCCCCAGTGCTCTGCCGTCCCGTGGGCGTTCAGCTACGACAACTAGTATTGCTATGATTACCGGCTGGATCATGGCTGGTTCGGTAGGAGATTTATTGTGGCTTCAGTTCTGGAAAAGGTTCTCCGAGTCGGTGAGGGTCGGGTACTCCGTCGCCTCGAGAACTACGCAAAGGCAATCAATGCGCTGGAAGAAGATTTCACTCATCTGAGCGACGACGAGCTCAGAGAAGAGACCCCGCGGCTGCGCGAGAGGTTTGCAGAGGGCGAGAGCCTCGACCACCTGCTGCCAGAGGCGTTTGCGGCGGTCCGCGAGGCGTCACGGCGAACGTTGGGTCTCCGCCACTTCGACGTGCAACTCATGGGTGGAGCAGCGCTGCACCTCGGCAACATCGCCGAGATGAAGACCGGTGAAGGCAAGACCCTCGTCGCAACGCTTCCGGCCTACCTGAATGCCATTGCGGGCGAGGGTGTGCACATCGTCACCGTCAACGACTACCTTGCCAACTACCAGAGTGAACTCATGGGGCGGGTGTTCCGCGCGCTCGGCATGACGACGGGTGTCATCCTCAGTGGCCAGACTCCGGCAGAGCGACGCGAACAGTACGCCTCTGACATCACCTACGGCACCAACAACGAGTTCGGCTTCGACTACCTGCGTGACAACATGGCCTGGCAGGCCTCCGACATGGTTCAGCGGGGCCACTACTTCGCCATTGTCGACGAGGTCGACAGCATCCTGATCGACGAGGCCCGCACGCCCCTCATCATCTCGGGGCCGGCCTCGGGCGAGGCCAACAGGTGGTTCACAGAGTTCGCCTCGATCGCGACCCGCCTCGTGGCCGACGAAGACTACGAGATCGACGAGAAGAAGCGCACGGTCGGTATTCTCGAGCCCGGCATCGAGAAGGTCGAGGACTACCTCGGCATCGACAACCTCTACGAATCCGCCAATACTCCGCTCATCTCGTTCCTCAACAACTCGCTCAAGGCATCTGCGCTCTTCAAGAAAGACAAGGACTACGTCGTGATGAACGGCGAGGTCCTCATCGTCGACGAGCACACCGGCCGCATTCTCGCCGGCCGGCGGTACAACGAGGGAATCCACCAGGCGATCGAGGCCAAAGAGGGCGTCGTCGTCAAGGCTGAGAACCAGACTCTTGCCACGGTGACGCTGCAGAACTACTTCCGTCTCTATGACAAGCTCGCCGGCATGACCGGTACAGCCGAGACCGAAGCCGCTGAGTTCAACGGAACGTACAAGCTCGGAGTGGTTGCGATTCCGACCAACCGGCCCATGCAGCGCAAAGACCAGCCTGACCTCGTGTACAAGAACGAACAGGCGAAGTTCGAGCAGGTCGTCGAAGACATCGTCAAGCGTCACGAGACCGGCCAGCCCGTTCTGGTGGGCACGACGAGTGTCGAAAAGAGTGAGTACCTCTCCAGGCTCCTGGCAAAGAAGGGCGTGCGGCACGAAGTGCTGAACGCGAAGAACCACGCCCGCGAGGCCGCGATCATCGCCCAGGCAGGCCGCCTCGGCGCGGTGACTGTTGCGACGAACATGGCAGGCCGTGGCACGGACATCATGCTCGGCGGCAACACCGAGTTCCTCGCTGTCGCCCAGATGAACGCACGCGGACTCAGCCCGGTCGACACCCCAGAGGAATACGAGCTCGCCTGGGACGACGTCTTCGCCGAGGTCAAGGCCGGGGTCGAAGAGGAGGCGGAGAAGGTCGTCGAAGCAGGCGGCCTCTACGTGCTCGGCACCGAGCGCCACGAGTCGCGTCGTATCGACAACCAGCTGAGAGGCCGCAGCGGTCGCCAGGGTGACCCGGGCGAGAGCCGCTTCTATCTCTCCCTGACCGACGACCTCATGCGTCTCTTCAACGCCGGCGCCGCAGAGAGCCTCATGGGCCGCGGCAATGTGCCCGACGACCTGGCCATCGAGTCCAAGGTCGTCTCACGCGCCATCCGCAGTGCCCAGTCACAGGTAGAAGGCCGCAACGCCGAGATCCGCAAGAACGTGCTCAAGTACGACGACGTTCTCAACCGGCAGCGCGAAGCCATCTACAGCGACCGCCGTCACATCCTCGAGGGTGACGATCTGCACGAGCGGGCACAGAAGTTCCTGCACGACGTCGTCGACGACGTGCTCGAGACCCACGCGGGCGAGGGAAATGGCGACGACTGGGACTTCGACGCGATGTGGACCGAGCTCAAGACGCTGTATCCCGTCTCCATCTCCATCGACGAGGTCATCGCCGAGGCCGGCAGCCGGGGCAAGATCAGCCGCGAGTTCGTCGGCCGAGAGATTCTGTCCGACGCCAAGCTCGCCTACCAGAAGCGTGAAGAGACGCTGGGCGAGGCTGCGATGCGTGAGCTGGAACGCCGCGTCGTGCTCACCGTGATCGACCGCCGTTGGCGTGACCACCTCTACGAGATGGACTACCTGAAAGACGGCATCGGCCTGCGGGCGATGGCCCAGCGTGACCCGCTCGTCGAATACCAGCGTGAGGGTTACCTGCTCTTCCAGCAGATGATGGGCCAGATCCGCGAAGAAGCCGTCGGATTCCTGTTCAACCTCGAAGTCGAAGTCAACACACCCGCGGGGTCGGTCGACGCACCGAGCGTGCAGGCCAAGGGGCTCGAGACGGGCAGTGCAGAAGAGACCGGGCTGAGTTACACCGCTCCCAGCGACTCGGGCGGAGTCGAAGTGCGAAACCAGCGCGGCCAGCTCGAGCAGGCAGCAACCGCACTCGCCCAGCGAGCGCAACAGGATGCTTCACCCGCTTCTTCTGAGGCGTCGACTTCCCAGCGTCGTGCGCCGGCCGCCACTGCGCAGCCTTCGCGGCCAGCTCCCACCACAACGGGCGCATTCGGTCAGAAGACCCCTGCGAACGCGGCTCCGGCAGTGAATCGTGCCGACAGGCGAGCCCAGACGAAGAAGAAGTAGCCGCCTCCTCGCGCGGAGCACCTGTTCGGTACACCTGGGCCGGTGCTCCGCTCCGCGCGCCTTACTCGGTGCAGTGGAAGCGCACTATGCCTGGCAGCCTCACAGCACTGTGATCGCACTGGCTCGCCAGCGTGCACCGAGCCGTTCGACGCGCAGTGCGACTGCGCGGCTGCGGGCCTTGCCGTGCACAATGACGACACCCTCGATCACCCCTGGGCACGGCTCGGAGAGCAGGGTCCGCCCGATGGTGAAAGTCGGGCGAATCGAGCGCTGGCCCTTGAGTTGTCGGGCCCGTGTCGACAGTACGACCCGTTTTGACAGGTGCCGGTAGACGTCATCGGAAACCCATCTCGCGAGCTGGTCGAGATCTCGTACGCCAGCCAGGACTTCGAGAACGCATCGTGTCAGGTTCTCGATGAATTCGCGCGGATTCTGGTTTCGACTGCTGGGGTGCGGCGCGTTCGGCGGTACCGGGCGCTCCGCGAACATCGGCGTGGGCGTGCGTTCGACGGGCAGTGCTTGGCTCATTGTGTACTTTCGAAATGTGGCCGTGTCGTGGTGAGGCACGCTGGGTGGGTGCACCTCTGGACAGAGGCATGATGTGGTGAGAGTTCCTCGATTCTGCGGGTGAAGCAACTCAATCAGGTGCGTGTGCCGCTGTAAAGCGCCGGTCATGCTCTGTGGATAGATTCTGCGGCTCGCGCAGATGTGTGCGGGTAGATCGAGCCTGCCCGCGAGAGCCGTAGTCTAGGAACTGTGTCCACACTCAGCGATCTCGTCCTGGCGCAGGGCAACTCCACCGAAGCAGACATCGAGTGGCTCCATCTCCTGGTCGGGGACTGGCAGCTCCTCGCCGACCTCGCTTTTGCCGACATCGTTCTGTGGGTGCCGTCGAACGACGGCAGTTTTGTTGCCGTCGCTCATGCCCGCCCCTCCAGTTCGGCGACCCTCTTCTACCGGGACTTCGTCGGCCAGGCCGTCAAGGCCGAGTGGCGCAAACAGGTCACTGACGCGTTCGAGAGTGCCCAGATCGTCGACACCGCTGCGCCGGACTGGTACGAGGAGACGCCCACCCGTGTGCGTGCCGTGCCCGTTCTCCGCCGTCTCACGCCCAGCGAGACCACCACGACCGACAAGCCGATCGCGGTGGTCACCCGTCACACCAATCTCAGTGAAGCCAGGACTCCGAGTCGCCAGGAGCTCACCTTCAACGAGTGTGCGAACGATCTCTTTGCCATGATCGCCGCCGGAGACTTTCCTGACCTCGGGGCGCCGACGGGTCCGCGAAGGGGTGCGCCCCGGGCATCCGATGGTCTCATCCGCCTCGATGTCGACGGAGTGGTGACGTTTGCGAGCCCGAACGGGCTCTCTGCTTTCAACCGCATGGGTTTCGGTGAAGAGCTCGAAGGGCAGTCTCTTGCCGAGGTCACGACGGGGCTGCTCAGCGGAACCCTGGTGGTTGACGAGTCGCTCCCACTCGTCGTCACCGGCCGTGCGCCGTGGCGCACAGACGTCGAGGCCAGAGGGGTCACCGTCTCGCTCCGTGCGATTCCCCTCCGCACCAAGGGCCAGCGTTTCGGTGCGATCGTTCTCTGCCGGGATGTCACCGAACTGCGCCACGACGAGCGGGAACTGATCACCAAAGATGCGACGATCCGCGAGATCCACCATCGTGTCAAGAACAACCTGCAGACCGTCGCGTCGCTGCTTCGCATCCAGGCACGACGTACGCACTCAGACGATGCGAAGGATGCGCTGTCGCAGGCCATGCGACGGGTGGCGGCCATTGCCGTGGTGCATGACACGCTCTCTGAGGGCCTCAGCCAGAAGGTCGACTTCGACGTTGTCTTCGCACGCGTGCTCATGCTGGTGACGGAGGTTGCTTCGGCTCACAACACCACCGTGCATCCGAAGTTCAGCGGGAGCTTCGGAGTGCTGCCGAGTGAGTACGCGACTCCGCTCGCGCTCGCTCTGACCGAGCTTGTGACGAATGCCGTCGAGCACGGCCTCGCCGGCCAGGAGGGCGAAGTCGAAATCGTCGCCAGTCGTTCCGAGGAGATCCTCACTGTGGAGGTTCGCGACACGGGTTCAGGCCTGCCTGAGGGCAAAGTCGGTTCGGGTCTCGGTACGCAGATCGTTCGCACGCTCATCCAGGGTGAACTCGGTGGGATCATCGACTGGCACACCATGGTGGGCAGCGGAACTGTCGTGACCATCGAGATCCCGTTCCGCTGGCTCAAGAAGCGCTGACGCACCGAGCGGAGCTGTCGCGTCCATAAAACGGACGAACCTCAGCCTGACCGGAGAGCTATGCGCATGGGTCAGGCTGAGGTTCGCCCGAATTTCGGTGCAGTGCCAGAGCATCGTCGTGCC
This sequence comes from Subtercola sp. PAMC28395, assembly GCF_018889995.1. Classification (NCBI taxonomy): domain Bacteria; kingdom Bacillati; phylum Actinomycetota; class Actinomycetes; order Micrococcales; family Microbacteriaceae; genus Subtercola; species Subtercola sp. PAMC28395. The sequence continues at coordinate 1,494,891 of NZ_CP076547.1, forward strand.
ACAGGGCGCGACAGGCTGGCGCAGGTGACGGTACTAGGAGGCGCGGCGGGCGCGCGCGGCGCGGCGTTTGAGTGCGCGACGCTCGTCTTCGCTGAGGCCACCCCAGACGCCGGAATCCTGCCCGGTCTCGAGCGCGTACTGCAGGCAGATCTCGGTGACGGAGCATCGGGCGCACACGGATTTGGCCTTGTCGATCTGGTCGACTGCGGGGCCGGTGTTGCCGACGGGAAAGAAGAGCTCAGGGTCTGCTGTCAAGCAGGCTGCTTTGTCGCGCCAGTCCATGGGGGGTACTCCTTGGTATTGCGGGGTGCTTCGGTCGAGCAGACCTCAGGTTCGGGTTTTTCGTTCGACCGCTCTTCTGCTTGACTTGCCACTACACGATGCTGCAGGTCGGGTAAGAACCAGCATGTTCGCGTTGTGACCGAATCTCAGACTCGACCGGCGCACCTCAGAAGGTGCGTCTGCAAAGACCAGCATTGGGTGCTTGGGATAATTCTCACGTCGCACCCCCACGACATTGTGAGCAACAATCGACCTCGAACATCGTCGCATACTGGTAGTGGCAAATCAAGAGTTTTTCGAAGGTGTAGGGCGATGACTGAGCAACAGAGCATGCCGAGTGAGCCCGGATCCGGGCATCCTGAACCCGCTGTGAGGCGACCAGTTCTGCTGCTGGTGCTCACGCTTGTGCTGTTTGCCGAGGCGGTGACTGTACTCGGCGTGGGTGTCTGGTCGCTGGTGCAGTTGGTCAGCTCACCCCCGGCATCGTATGCGACGGCCGTCGCGCTCCTGGTGCTGATCTTCGCTGCCGGAGCGTGGCTCCTGGCCATCGCGGTGGGCACGTACCGCATGCGCCCGTGGATTCGCGGCGCCGGGATCACCTGGCAGGTGCTGCAGATCGTGGTTGCTGTGGCGTGCTTCCAGGGAGTGCTGGGTGAACCGGCCGACGGGTGGCCCCTGCTCATCGTCGCGGTTGTGGGCATAGCCCTTCTGCTGTCGCCGAGCGTGGTCGCTGTGACTCGTCGCGAGGTCTGAGGGCTCGACGAGACTGACGGGTCGACAGCATTGAGGGTCGGCAGCATTGAGAGTCGACCGCATTGAGGGTCGACAGCAATGAGGGTCGACAGCATTGAGGGTCGACCGCAGTGACGGGGCAACCACCCCGTCGTTCGGCAGCTACGAGTCGATGCCGAGCTTCTTGCGGAGCGATGCCACGTGCCCAGTGGCCTTCACGTTGTAGAGGGCCAGGGTCACCACGCCGGACTCGTCGAGAACGAACGTCGAGCGCAGAACACCGGTGACCGTCTTGCCGTACAGCGACTTCTCGCCCCAGGCGGCATAGGCGCGGTGAACCTCGAGGTCGACGTCGGAGAGCAATGGAAAGTTCAGACCCTGCTCTGCGGTGAACTTCGCGAGAGCGGCCGGTTCGTCTTTCGACACGCCGAGCACCTGGTAACCCGCACTCTTCAGCGAGTTGATGTTGTCGCGAAAATCACAGGCCTGTGTGGTGCAGCCGGGTGTTCCTGCTGCAGGGTAGAAGTACACGACGACTTTGGATCCGCGGAAATCGGCGAGCGAGACGGGCGAGCCGTTCTCGTCCGGCAGGGTGAAATCGGGAGCCTGAACACCGGCAACCAGGCGTTCGGAGGTGTCTGTCACAGTGATTCTCTTTCGTCTCGGTCGGCAGTTCGCAGGCCTTCTGATCTCATGCTAGTGTTTATCCCCGGCTCGGCTTTCACAAAAGTAGCGCTACGCACCTCTAGCTCAATTGGCAGAGCAACTGACTCTTAATCAGTGGGTTCCCGGTTCAAGTCCGGGGGGGTGCACTTTTCATCACTGCCTGAGCACCACCTTGTGAGCACCATCTGACCGGTCAAAGGAGACCGCCATGACCCAGAGCCACATAGCTGAATCCGACCCGCACGCGGGCATCAAGAGAGTCTTCACGGCCACCGGGCTGAGCATTCTCACCGCGATCACGGCGGTCCTCGTCGTTGTCGCCGTGCTGCACTAGCCACGGCGACAAGAGCATTCTGGCCGGAATGCCAGGCCACCGGGGGATTGTCGGCACTCACAGGCATCAGTCCGGCGAGCGATTCGACAGCCTCACGAGCGACAAAGATGAGCAGAACGACGCTAGGACTGTTGTTCCTGGGCTGCGTGTGTCTCGAGCCGGGCTTGCACGCGCCGAGAGTTGAAAGCAGTGAGCGCGAGCATGATGGCAATGATGCCGCCACACACTGCGACCACCGCCTCTGCATCAATCTGTGCCGAGAGTAATGGCAGCACCCAGGGCAGCAGGATGCCCGCCGGCCCCCAGAGAATGACATCGCCGCGTGGGGCGCCGTAACGGAGCGACTCGGCTGTGCTGGCCACGAAGAACAGACTGATACCGGCGCTGAGGCAGAAAGCGGCTCCTGCCGGCAGCTGGTGCCCGGCCTCGGCAACCGCAGTGCCGAGAGCGGAGGCGAAAAGCGTGACGCCGGCGATGAGCAGGAACGGCAGATACATCACCGTATCGCGGAGTCCCCCGATGCTCCCGCGCAATTGCAGTTGTCGCAGACCGCGCTCGACGGCGGAGGTCGCGTAGCCGAAGTAGATCCAGGCCAGCATCGCGACCGCTGCAAAACCGAGCACGGCGGCCAGGCCCGACAGCGCAGTCCATTGCGTGTTCAGTTCGGCGATGATGCTCAGGATCGATTCGCCGAAGACGATCACGACGAGCAGGCCCACCCTTTCTGCGAGGTGATCGACATCGAGGGCCGATTGCAGCCACGCCTGCTGGCCACTGAGAAAGCTGAGCAGCACAATCTCGATCGCCACGGCCAGTGCCCACAGTGCGTACTGCCACGGTGGCGCGACCCCGATCGACGCCAGCCACAACGATGCCGGAACAATGCTGTAGAGCACCGATCGCCACCAGGGCACACCGATCTTTCGTCGATTGGCGAACCACGGCACGGCCCAGATCAAACGGATCACGGCATTGCCGACCGCGAACGCGGCTGCCCGTTCCCCGAGCGCGTCGGGAACCGCGGCAGCCATCACACCGATTGCGATCATTGCGATCGTCACCGACACCCAGATCGACGGCGTGATGCGCACGCCGAACAGATTCATGGTGACGGTGGCGTTCACCCACGCCCACCAGGCCGCCGCCAGGAAGGCGACGAATGCCACGGCGTCAAGCCATGACGGATCCCCGTGCATGGTGTGGGCGATCTGGCCGATGTAGGCAGCCATGACCAGGTCGAAGAAGAGTTCGAGCCAGTGCACCCGTCGACCCGGGTGTGCAGCCGCCGGTGTGGTCGAAATGGCGAGGACCTCCTGTGAGGGCATCCGGTGAAGGAGCGGTCAGAGGAAGCGTATACCGAGAGTGCTGTGCACGACCACGCCACGTCGGGGTGCCGCACGAGCCCTGCGACTGACTCGGCGCCTGTGATCGGGCCGGATGCTCGCCCTACCCTATAGGGTCAACTCATGTCTCTTGGTGCTGACCACTTTGCCCGCACAAGTGCAAGCAGCGGCACCACCGAAGAACTCCGGCGAAGCAACCTCGCCCGAATCCTCACGCTGATCCACCGGGGCGGAGCACTCTCCCGAGCTGAGCTCACGCGTCTCACCGGCCTGAATCGTTCGACGATCGGCGGCCTGGTCGCTGAGCTGCGCGAACTGGGCCTCGCCTTCGAGACCATGCCCGGCAGCGGCGAGGGCAACAGGGCCGGCCGGCCGAGTCCGGTCGTGCATCCATCGCAGTCTGTCGTGGCGATCGCCGTGAACCCGGAGGTCGACGCGATCCACATCGGCCTCGTCGCGCTCGGCGGGCGCGTGCTGAAGCGGATCAGGCTCGAGACCGAGGCCGCGCCGACGTCACGCGAGGTCGTCGAGATGACGCGGGCAGCGATCGCCGGCCTCGTCGCCGGATCCGAACAGGCACTGACGATCGTCGGCATCGGCCTCGCCGTTCCGGGCCTCGTGCGCCGCAGCGACGGCCAGGTGCGCATTGCCGACCACCTCGACTGGATCGACGAGCCGTTGACCGAAATGATGTCCATGGCCACCGGGCATCGAACGGTGGCGGCCAATGCGGCGCAGCTCGGCATGCGCGCCGAGAGCCTCTTCGGCGCCGGCAGGGGGGTGGATGACCTGGTCTACCTCATCGGGGGTGCGAGTGGCATCGGCGGTGGGGTGGTGACGGGTGGGCAACTGCTCACCGGGGCTGACGGGTATGCCGCGGAGTTCGGCCACACGTTCGTGACGACGAACGGCACCGACTGCACGTGCGGTTCGCAGGGGTGTCTTGAGGCAGAGGTGACGCAGTCTGAGCTTCTGGATGCTGTAGGCCTCGGTGCAGCGCAGGCCGAGCTGCTCGCGGGGCTGATCGAGGCATCGGACGACCCCGCTGTCGCGGAACTCGTCGCCAGGGATGTCGCGTTGGTGCGAGTGGCCGTGCGGAACGCCGTGAACCTGTTCAACCCGAGGTTGATCATCGTCGGCGGGTTTCTGACCGCGCTGTTTCCGACCGGCGACGGGCTCGCGGCAGAGGCTCTCTCGACTCCGCGCGAGGAACTCACGGTGGCGCTGGCGGAACTGGGAGCCGACCAGCTCCTGATCGGAGCCGGCGAGCTGGTCTTCTCCCAGCTCCTGCTCGATCCGGCATCGTCGATGGGCACCGAGCTTCCTCTGACTGAGATGTAACCGCTCTCTTTGCCTTGTGTTTTACGATTGTTTATGTAACAAACTTATATCGGGTGCGACGTTACCATCCCTCCAATCCCTGATAATCCGGGCTTCTTGGCCAATTCAGGCCTGTCATCGCCTTGACGGGGTGCGAAATTCGACTTGCGCTGCGCGCACTCCTCTGCGTATGTTGTGGATATCAACAAACGGCATCGGAGTGGCTGCCCAGCACACGCAGCATCCACTCCTTTTTTACAAGGAGGTATGTGATGCGAAGAAGACTTCTCGCGACAGGCGCCATTCTGGCGGCCAGCGCTCTACTGCTCGCAGGCTGCTCTGGAGGCTCCAGCAGTGGTACCAGCAGCAACGCGGTGAACACCAGCCCCGACGGCAAGGGCAAGACCCTGACCCTGTGGGACTACGAAGACGACACCAGTGCAATGGGAATGGCCTGGAAGGCCTCCATCGCAGAGTTCGAGAAGGAGACCGGCGCCACGGTGAAGTTCGAGGCGAAGAGCTTCGAGGGCATCCGCTCCACCGCGAGCCAGGTCCTGAACTCCGACGCCGCCCCCGACATCCTCGAATACAACAAGGGCAACGCCACGGCCGGCCTCCTCGCCAGCCAGGGCCTCCTGTCGAACCTCGACGCCGCCGTTGCCGCATACGGCTGGGACAAGAAGCTCGCCCCGTCACTGCAGACCACGGCGAAGTACGACGAGAAGGGCATCATGGGCTCGGGGAGCTACTACGGCATTCCCAACTACGGTGAGTTCGTCGACGTCTACTACAACAAAGACATGTTCGCGAAGTACAACCTCGCGGTTCCCACCACCTTCGCCGAGTTCGAGACGGCGCTGAAGACCTTCAAAGACGCCGGCATCACCCCTCTTGCAGAGTCGGCAGCCGAATACCCGCTCGGCCAGCTCTTCTACCAGCTGGCCCTGTCGAGTGCCACGCGCCAGTGGGTCACCGACTACCAGACCTACACCGGCAAGGTCGACTTCCAGGACAAGGACTTCACCTTCGCCGCGAACACGATCAAGGACTGGGTCGACAAGGGCTACATCTCCTCGAGCGCGACCGGCCTCAAGGCAGAAGACGCCGGCACCGCCTTCGAAGCGGGCACCAACCCGATCTTCTACTCCGGCTCCTGGTGGTACGGCCGCTTCGTGAAGGAGATCACGAACTTCCAGTGGTCGTCGTTCCTCTTCCCCGGTTCCACCATGGCTCCGGGCTCCAGCGGAAACCTCTGGGTCGTCCCCGAGAACTCGAAGAACAAAGATCTCGCGTACAAGTTCATCGACATCACCATGAGCGCGCCGATGCAGGCCCTGATCGGCAACAACGGTGGCATTCCTGTGGCCGCGACCGCGAGTGACATCACTGACCCGAAGAGCAAAGAGCTGATCGACAACTTCAACACGCTCACCGCTCGCGACGGTCTCGCGTTCTACCCCGACTGGCCCACCCCGACCTTCTACGACCAGCTGAACGCCGGCCTGCAGGAGCTCGTCAACGGCACCAAGACCCCCACCGACTTCCTCACCGAGATCGGCACGGAGTACCAGGCGGGCGTCGACACCATCACCAAGGGCTGACGTAACCCGCAACCGGATGCCCGGGGCTGAGCGTCACTCCGCGTGACACCCAGCCCCGGGCATCCACCCCCGTCGACTTTCCCGAAGGTGCAGCAAACAGCGCGAAATCGTGCACCTCGGGGAAAGTCGATGGCATTGAGACGAGACACGAAGGGCGCATCATGGCGACACTCACCGCAGCGGGCAGACCGCCGCGAGCGAAGAAGGAGCGGGTTCGCGAAGAACCCCTGCTGCCGAACAGCGGCAAAGGCGGGGGCGGCTTCTGGCTCTACCTGATCCCGGGATTCGTGCTGCTCACCGCCATCGTGATCGTGCCCCTGGTGTGGAACATCTACCTGAGCTTCACCTCGTACCGCGGCATCAAGCCGCCGAAGTTCATCGGCCTCGACAACTGGGTCGAGCTGATGGGCGACACGAAGTTCTGGACCAGCTTCGGCAACAGCATCGCCATGATCGTGGCCATGGTGATCATCCCGACGCTCGTCGGCCTGGTGCTCGCGGCGATGCTGTTCGACCTGGTCGGCAAGAAGTTCGGTGGGCGGGTGGCCAGCTTCCTGCGGGCCACCTACTACCTGCCGCAGATTCTGCCCGTCGCCATTGCGGCGGTCGTGATCGGCTGGATCCTCCGGCCAGACAACGGGGCGCTCAACGAGGTGCTCGCGGCCATCGGCCTCGGTGACCTGCAGCACAACTGGCTCGGCAGCCCCGACACGGCACTGCTCAGCATCATGTTCGTGATGGTGTGGGTGCAACTCGGGTACCCGGTCGTGATCTTCATGGCCGCGCTGCAGCGGGTCGACCCCGAGCTCTACGAGGCTGCGGAGCTGGATGGGGCGAACTGGCTCCAGCGGTTCCGGTCGATCACCGTCACGATCATCCGGCCCGAGATCTTCGTGGTCACCCTCACCAGCACGATCGCGGCCCTCAAGGTCTTCGGGCCGATCTTTACGCTGACGCGCGGTGGCCCGGGTACCTCGACGATCGTGCCGAGCTACTACTCGTACAGCGAGTTCTTCCAGAGCCAGCAGGTCGGCTACGGCGCGACCATCGCGACGGCGCTCACGATCGTGACCATCGTGGTGGCTGTGTTCTTCATCAAGGCCCAGAACCGGGCAGAGCGAGCGGAGAGTGGGCGCTGATGGCGAGCATCATCACTGACCAGGCGTCAGACGGGCGAAGCGGTCGCGGGTACGACGGCAGGCGTTCGGCGGCGGCGAAGGCCGGGCTGGCCGACGGCGACAACGGTTCGGGCGGCAGGGCGGGTTCGCCCTCGAATGTGAAGTATGTTCCGCGAAAGAAGAAGTCGAAACGCAGTGCGGGCGACTGGGCGCTTCTCGCTGCGGCGATCCTGATCGGCATCGCCATCGCGATCCCGTTCTACCTGATCCTGATCAATTCGTTCAAGTCGCCCGCCGACTATGCCTCCGGCGGCCCGCTGCAGTGGCCGACGGCGCTGAATTTCGACGGCCTGGCCAAGTTCTGGAACCGGGTCAACTTTCCGGAGAAGCTCTGGAACAGTTTCTTCATCTCGGGGCTGGTGGCGATCTTCGCCGTCATCGTCTCGGTGCTGAACGCCTACGCGATCGGCATCGGCCGGGTTCGCGGCCGCACCTGGATCGTCGTGCTCTTCCTGCTGGCGAATGTTCTGCCGCAGGAGGCGCTCCTCTACCCGCTGTACTTCATGTTCAAGCAGGTCGGGCTCTACGACAACGTCTGGAGTGTGATCATCATCTTCACGGTCATCCAGAGCGCCTTCGGCACCTACCTGCTGTCGAGCGTCTACGGCACCTTCCCGAAGGAGATCCTCGAGGCAGCCGCGCTCGACGGGGCCAGCCGCTGGACCATCCTGTGGCGCGTGATCGTGCCGATCAGCCGCCCGACGCTCGCCGTGATTCTGATCTTCTTCTTCATCTGGACCTGGAACGAGTTCCTGATTCCGCTCACGTTCCTGGTGAGCAACGCGAACCAGACCGTACCGGTGGCGATCGCCGTGCTGCAGGGCGACCGGCTGATGGATGTCACGACCACCAGCGCCTCGGCATTGCTCGGACTGATCCCGACGCTCGTGTTCTTCCTCCTCTTCCAGCGCACACTGACCCGCGGCATCACCGCCGGCGCCGTCAAATAGTTCGACTTCCCAACGTAAGGATCCACCCGCTCATGAAGTTCACCGACGGTTTCTGGCAGACCAGGCCCGGGGTCACGCCCCTGTACGCGCAGGAGGCATTCGACATCGTCGCCGGCGAGAACTCGCTCGTCGTCACGGCGCCGACCAAAGTGATCGCGACCCGCGGCGACACACTCAACCGGCCGCTGCTCACTGTCACCCTCAGCTCGCCCCTGCCCGATGTCGTCGGGGTGAAGATCGAGCACTTCCAGGGCACCCTCGACCAGCCGGGTTTCGAGCTGGTCGGTGCTGAAGCGGGCCACGGCGAGGTGACGGTGGTGGATGATCGGGGATCCCTCACCTCAGGGTCCCTCACCGCTACCGTCACCCACGGCGCCCCCTGGAACCTGACGTTCTCGGCCGGCGGTCGCGTGCTCACCTCGAGCGGGGCGAAGTCGGTCGGGTACATGGAGCTTTCGGGCGACGCCCAGGTCAGCACGGGGCTGGTGGGAAATGCCCGGGTCGGTGCATCCACGGGCATCCGTTCCCCCGGTTCGGTGCACCCCACGTACGTGCACGAACAGCTCTCACTCGGTGTCGGGGAGCTCATCTACGGGCTTGGGGAGCGTTTCGGGCCCGTCGTGAAGAACGGCCAGGTCGTCGACATCTGGAACGCCGACGGCGGAACGTCGAGCGAGCAGGCCTACAAGAATGTGCCGTTCTACCTGACGAACCGCGGATATGGTGTCTTCGTCAACTATCAGGGTCACGTCTCATACGAGGTCGGCTCCGAGTCGGTCGAACGCGTGCAGTTCTCGGTGCCGGGGGAGAGCCTCGAGTACTTCGTGATCTACGGCGACACACCGAAGGCGATTCTCGAGCGCTACACCGCACTCACCGGCCGCCCAGCGCATGTGCCGGCCTGGTCGTACGGTTTGTGGTTGACCACGTCATTCACGACCAACTACGACGAAGAGACCGTGACCGGCTTCATCGACGCGATGGCCGAGCGCGATCTGCCCCTCAGTGTCTTCCACTTCGACTGCTTCTGGATGCGCGAGTTCAACTGGAGCGATTTCGAATGGGACACCCGGGTCTTCCCCGACCCTGAGGGCATGCTCGCCCGCCTGCACGACAAGAACCTGCACGTCTGCGTCTGGATCAATCCCTACATCGCGCAGCGCTCGCAGCTCTTCGCCGAGGGCAAGGCCCTCGGCTACTTAGTGAAGCGACCTGACGGCAGCGTCTGGCAGTGGGATCTCTGGCAGGCAGGCATGGCACTCGTCGACTTCACCAACGCCGATGCCACCGCGTGGTACCAGTCGAAACTGCGCGTACTGCTCGACCAGGGCGTCGATGCGTTCAAGACGGACTTCGGTGAGCGCATTCCGCTCGAAGTCGACTATTTCGACGGTTCGAGCCCTGAGCGCATGCACAACCATTACACGCACCTCTACAACCAGGCCGTCTTCGAGGTGCTTCAGGATGCCCGGGGCGAGGGTGACGCGGTGTTGTTCGCCCGCTCGGCCACCGCCGGCGGGCAGCAGATGCCCGTGCACTGGGGCGGCGATTCGACTTCGAGCTTCGAGTCGATGGCCGAGACCCTGCGCGGCGGCCTCTCTCTCGCGTTCAGCGGTTTCGGGTTCTGGAGCCACGACATCGGAGGATTCGAGGGCACGCCCGACGCTGGAGTGTTCAAGCGCTGGACGGCGTTCGGGCTTCTTTCGTCGCACAGCCGCTTTCACGGCTCGGATTCGTACCGGGTGCCGTGGGTCTTCGACGAAGAGGCGGTCGATGTCACGCGCGTCTTCACGAAGCTGAAGCTCGCGCTCATGCCCTATCTGTACGCTGCCGGCCTCGAAGCGACGGCCACGGGCACTCCGGTTCTGCGGCCAACCCAACTCGAGTTTCCGTCAGACCCCGGCGTCGGTCACCTCGAGGCACAGTACCTTCTGGGTGCAGAGCTGCTCGTGGCACCGGTGTTCACTGCGGACGGTCGTGTCGAGTTCTACCTGCCGGCGGGCACGTGGACGAACTACTTCACCGGTGAGACAGTCGCGGGGCCCGTCTGGCGTTCGGAGCAGCACGGGTTTGTGACGCTGCCGCTCTACGTACGCGACGGCGCCGTGTTGCCGGTGGGTGCTCGCACAGACCTACCCGACTACGACTTTCTCGACGGGCTCACCCTGGAGCTATACCCCTCTTCGGCCGCGGAGCAGACCACTCGTGAGCTGGTGGTGACGAACCCCGACGGCACTACTGCACAGTTCGTGATCGAGCGAAGTTCTGAACAGCTTCGCGTGACCTCTTCGTCAGATCGCCCGTGGAGCATTAAAGTCATAGAGCACGGTCAGACTATCGAGGCCGTCAACGGAGAGGCAGTGTTTTCGCTATGACGCATGGCAAGCCCGATACGGGCAACGCAGACTACCGCGACGGTGGGCTGGAGTTCCCCGCATCGTTCATCTTCGGTTCGGCGACGGCGTCGTACCAGATCGAGGGTGCAGTGAACGAAGACGGTCGCGGGCCGTCAATCTGGGACACCTTCAGTCACACGCCCGGGTTGGTTGTCGACGGAGACACAGGTGACGTTGCCGATGATCACTACCACCGGCTCGAAGAAGACCTCGACCTGATGAAGTCCCTGAACCTGCAGGCGTACCGGTTCTCGATTGCCTGGCCACGAATCCAGCCGACGGGTCGCGGCCCCGCGAACCAGGCCGGGCTCGACTTCTACTCGCGGCTGATAGACGGGCTGATCGCCCGCGGAATCAGGCCAGTGGCGACCCTCTACCACTGGGATCTCCCGCAGGCCCTCGAAGACGAAGGTGGCTGGCGCGTGCGGTCGACGGCCGAGGCGTTCGGCGACTACGCCCGAATCGTCGGTGAGGCCTTCGGTGACCGTATCCACACCTGGACCACTCTCAACGAGCCGTGGTGCTCCGCGTACCTCGGGTACGGTTCCGGGGCGCACGCTCCGGGCGTCACCGACCCCGAGTCGGCGCTGCGTGCCGTGCATCACCTGAATCTGGCCCACGGGCTGGCCATCATGGCCATCCGCGAAGTGGCGAGCAACGACCCGCAATTCTCGGTCACGCTCAACCTCCACGTGGTGCGGCCGGCGACAGACTCCGCCGAAGACGCCGATGCGGTGCGACAGATCGAGGCCCTCGGCAATCGTGCCTTCACCGGCCCGATGCTCCTTGGCGCATACCCTGCCGACCTGTTCGAAGACACCAAGGCGATCACCGACTGGTCATTCGTCTTCAGCAACGACCTGCACATCATCAACCAGCCGCTTGACGTGCTCGGTGTGAACTACTACTCGACGAACCTCGTGCGTGTGTGGCCCGGTGACGGCCCCAAGCAGAACGCCGACGGCCACAAAGACGTCGGTGGCTCACCGTGGCCCGGGGCCGGGCGGGTCGAGTTCCTGGCGCAGCCAGGGCCGTATACCGAGATGGGCTGGAACATCGAGCCTTCGGGGCTTGAAGAGCTGCTGCTGTCGCTCCATGGCCAGTTCCCCGGCCAGCCGATGATGATCACCGAGAACGGTGCGGCGTTCGACGACGTCGTCGAAGACGGTGCCATCCATGACGTCGATCGCATCGACTACCTGAGGCGACACCTGACGGCCGCCCACCGGGCCGTTCAGCAGGGAGTCGATCTCCGCGGGTACTTCGTCTGGTCGCTCATGGACAACTTCGAGTGGAGCTACGGGTACTCGAAGCGATTCGGGATCGTGCGGGTCGACTACGACACGCTGGTGCGCACCAAGAAAGACAGCGCGCTCTGGTACGCCGAGCTTGCTGCCTCGAACCGGCTCCCCGACTGAGCCGAGCCGAACGAAACTGAACCGAACCGGGCCGCGTATCCGTTCCGGGCGCGCGGCTCGGTAGGGTGATCACATGAGTCAATTGATCGGCACCCTCATCATTCTCGGTGCCAGTGGAGACCTGTCGGCGCGGCTACTTCTTCCGGGTCTGGCGCAGCTTCTGACCGCTGATTCCGAGCGCACGATGGTGCTCATCGGCGCGGGCGCCGAGGAGTGGGACGACACGAAGTGGCACGAGGTCGTGACAACCTCATTCGCTGAAGTGAATGCCTCGGGCGAGACGGTCGCGGGCATCCTCGAGGGGTCTCACTACTTTCAGGTCGACGTCACCAAGTCCGATGACCTCGCGAAACTGATCGGCGCCTGCGAGGGTGTGCCAGCGATCTACTTCGCGCTGCCTCCCGCTGTCGCGGCACTGGCCTGCGCCGCACTTCAGAACGTGACCCTGCCCAGCGGAACGACGCTTGCGCTCGAGAAGCCCTTCGGAACCGACGAGCACAGCGCCATCGCCCTCAACGAGTTGCTGCTGAAGCTGGTGCCAGAAGAGCAGATCCACCGGGTCGACCACTTCCTGGGCCGGTCGACCGTGCTCAACCTCCTCGGCCTGCGTTTCGCCAACCGCATCTTCGAACCGGTGTGGAACGCCGAGCACATCGAAAAGGTCGAGATCATCTACGACGAGCAGCTCGCTCTCGAAGGTCGCGCGCGGTACTACGACAAAGCGGGTGCGCTCGTCGACATGATCCAGAGTCACCTGCTGCAGGTGATGGCGGTCGTTGCCATGGAACCACCCTCTACGCTGCGCTCGCACGACCTACGCGACGCCAAGCAACTCGTGTTGCGGGCCACCCAGGTGTGGCAGGGCGACCCGATCGCGGCGAGCCGCCGTGCCCGGTACACCGCGGGAGAGGTGCAGGGCCGCGAGCTGCCTTCGTACATCGACGAGAAGGGCGTCGACCCTGCCCACGAGACCGAGACGCTCGCCGAGGTGACCTTCGAGATCAACACCTGGCGCTGGGCCGGGGTGCCGTTCACGCTGCGCTCGGGCAAGGCGCTGGCCGAACGTCGGCGCGAGATCGTCATCACGTTCCGCCCGGCGAGGCAACTCCCGGTCGGGCTCAAGGGTCACAACGATCCCACTGTGCTGCGGGTCTTCCTCGCCCCTGACGAGATGTCGCTCGAGATCAACATCAACGGCCCGGGTGATCCCTACGAACTCGAGCGCATCAGCCTCGACGCCCACTTCGGCGACGGGCAACTGCTGGCCTACCGTGAAGTGCTGGCGGGCATCCTCGACGGCGACTCGTCGCTGTCGGTGCGCGGTGACTCCGCCGTGGAGGGCTGGCGGATCGTCGGCCCGGTCGTGAAGGCCTGGCATGAGCACGAGGTGCCGATCGACGACTACCCTGCCGGCAGCGCAGGCCCCGCGCTCTGGCCGCGCATCTGAACTTCGGGCGCCGAGCTGGGCGGATGGGTCAGTTCGCGACGCTGAGATCGGGCGCGTGTTCGGCCACGTCTTCTGAGCGGTCTGATTCGGCGTTCACCAGACTCGCCAGCACAAGATCGGCGTGAGTACGGCCGGGCAGTTCGGCCTCGAGGCCGGTTTCGACGCGCGCCGCCCCGGCGATCATCTCATCAGCTCGCGACCGAGACTCGTCGTGCGCGCGGTCCACGGGAGCTGACGTGGCGAGGCTGATCGCCACGTGCGTGACGTGTACATCGCGGCCCAGCGAGAGCTCAGAGACGGCCGCAGCGAGGTCTGGCGGAACCGGTACGACGTCGATCGGCGCAAGCGAGGCCGGTGCGTATGACGACGGGCGAGGCGGGGCAGGCTTCGGCGCACTCGGCTTCGGTACGCTCGGCTGCGGCACCTCGGGAGTCAGCGCTGAGGGCAGCGACGCGTCTGCCACGATGACGACCTTGTGCTCGATCAGGCTCGACACGATGTTGCGGGCGACAGAGGAGGCGAGCATGGTGTGGAAGATGTCATCGCAGTCGCTGGCCGATCGCCGCGCTATCGCGTACGACCCCAGGGGCCCGAAGTTGCTGAGCAATGCCTGGTTGACCAGGTCGTGGAGGCGCTCGGAGCTGATCACGTTCTCGCGCTCTGCTTTGGCTTTACGACGCCAACTGAACATGATGAGCACCTCTCACAGCGTTACATTTGTATCAGTTTGCGCCGACTCCGCCCGGAACCACGGTGACACGCCGCAGCGTTACCCGACCGAACAGTGCAGAGTGCACCGTGCCGATCGGCCGAATCGCGGCAGAGAGAAGTTCGCACAGTGACTACAGGCAACAAATCGGATGATCGGCCTCCGTCCGGCGCGCCGATCATCGGTCTGACCACCTACCTCGAGCAGGTGCAGTCCGGCGTGTGGGATCACCCCGCTGCCTACCTGCCGCAGGTCTACGTCGAGGCTGTCACTCGGGCCGGAGGTATCGCCGTTCTGCTTCCACCGCAGCCGGCCTCGAAAGCGATCGCCGCCCGGGTGCTCGACGCACTCGACGGGCTCATCGTCACCGGGGGTACCGACGTCGACCCGGCGCTGTACGGGCAGGCTGCGCATCCATCGACCGATGCGCCCCGCCGAGATCGCGATGCCTGGGAGCAGGCCCTGCTGCTGGGGGCTCTCGAGCGGGAGTTGCCCTTCCTCGGCATCTGCCGCGGAGCACAGGTGCTCAACGTGGCGCTCGGCGGTACCCTGCACCAGCACGTTCCCGACCTCGTGGACGGGTCGCGATACCGACTCGGTGGAGGAGAATTCACCACCGTGCCCGTCGATATCGACCCGACATCGAAACTGGCCAGTCTCCTCCCGGATCCGGGAGCGCTGAACGTGCCTGTCTACCACCACCAGTCCATCGACCAGCTCGGCGACGGACTGCGCATCACCGCTGCCACTGACGACGGGATCGTGGAGGCCATAGAACTCGAGAGCGCGCCGTTCGCCGTCGCAGTGCAGTGGCACCCCGAAGAATCGTCCGACGATCTCCGGTTGTTCACCGGCCTGGTGCGTGCTTCGCGCGACTATCGCTACAGTCGAACCGCAGCAGAGGCTGCAGCGGTCGGGTAGTGCGAAGACCGAGTCAGCTGTTCAGCTCGAGGGCGTCTTTGTCGTCTTGAAGAACGCTGCCGACAGCGAGGGCGACAGTGAGGCCCCAGCTGATCCACATGAGAACGAGGCGCCAGTCGCGCGGGCCCTTGCGAGAGGTCTGGATGACCGCGAATCCGCTTGCGACGGCACCGATGATGCTGGTGTTGAAAATGAACTTACGCATGGCGAGCCTTTCGTTGTGACCGTCGAAGACCAACGTTATCCAAAACGCGCGATGACTGCCGAGAGGGCAGCCGGGGGTTTCGCTTCGCGCTGCGTTCAGGCAGACTGACCGGCCCGGCGTGCCTGCTTGTGCGCTTTCTTCACCGCCTTCGCCCTCTGCTTCTCGAGTTTCTCGTCTGACCTGAACTCTGGCCAGACGCTCGTGTCATCGCCTCTGGCCGTCGTGCCCTGATTCTGGCCGTCCGCTTCGATTTCCAGCTTCGCTGAGGCACGTGCCGCCTTCTTCAGGCTCCGCTTCTTCTGGCTCCGCTTCTTCTGCGTGTGCTTCGTTCCGTCGGCTGCCTCGGCCTTCAGCCACTCTTCCCCTCGACCGAAAGCGGCTGTCTCGCGCAGGAGCTCGAGCCGATCATCCTCAGTCTTCGCCTTCCGCGTGTTCACTTCGGCGACGATGTTGCCCGACCAATCGGTGCTGCGAAGGAACTGGAGCACTTCGCGCACGGGCTGGCTGCCGTAGCCCGGCAGCAGGTGCTCGTCGAAGATGCGACCCTCGTCGAGCGAGGCAGAGCCGTCGCAGAGGTGCACGTGCCGCAGCCGCGAACCCAGGGCCTCGGCCATCTCGAGCGAATCGCGCCCTGAGAGCGCTGCGTGCGAGAAGTCGAGGGTTACCGCATCACAGTCCATGACCACGGGGTCCCAGCCGGGAGAATACGCTTTCAGGCTTGTGTTCTTGACCTTCCACGGGAACATGTTCTCGACGGCGATCTCGATGTCGAAGGTCTCGGTCGTCTCGCGCACGATCCGCAGGAAGTTCTCGGCATACCCGGCCTGCCAGCGGAACGGTGGATGCACGACCACCGCTGTGGCACCGACAGCCTTGGCCAGCTCGGCCGACTTCTCGAGTTTGATCTGCGGGTCCCGGCCCCACACGAAGTGGGTCAGCAGCAGTACCGGCGCATGGATCGAGAGAATCGGCACGCCGTACTTCTCCGAGAGCGCGAGAAGCGTGTCGGGTGACTGTGTCACCTCATCCCGGGTGACCATCACTTCGACTCCGTCAAACCCCGCCAGGCTGGCGTGCCGAAAGCCCTCTTCGACCCCCAGAGGGTAGACGCACGACGTACTCATCCCTACACGAATCATCGTGTGAAGCCTAAACCTCACTCGCGTGCAGAAGACAGGGATTGACAGCATATTCACTCCCCCGACACCGTCCGTTGGGTGCCTGATACCGTGGAGGGAGAACTTTCGACAGCGTAAGGACTCCTCCCATCACTTCAGCCGCCCCCCAGCCGAACGCCGACCCGTCGGCGGCCAGTCGCACGGAGTCCGAACAGTACGACTTCGTTGTCGTCTCCAACCGGCTGCCCGTCGACAAGGTCATCGCCGACGACGGCACGAGCTCCTGGCGGGCTTCACCCGGAGGGCTGGTCACTGCGCTCGAACCGGTCATGAAGGCCAGCGAAGGTGCCTGGGTCGGCTGGACGGGAGTGCCCGACGATGACTCCGAGCCGTTCGAAAACGATGGCATCTCGATCGTTCCGATCGCGCTCAGTCACGACGACGTCGAGCTCTACTACGAGGGGTTCTCCAACGACACCCTGTGGCCGCTCTATCATGACGTGATCGCGCCCCCCACGTACCACCGCGACTGGTGGGAGTCGTACCTGGCGGTCAACCAGCGTTTCGCCGACGCGGCCGCCGCCGTTGCCGCCCACGGGGCCACCGTCTGGGTGCAGGACTACCAGCTCCAGCTCGTTCCGAAGATGCTTCGCCAGCTGCGGCCCGATCTGGTCATCGGCTTCTTCAATCACATTCCGTTTCCGGCATATGGCATCTTCTCGCAGCTCCCGTGGCGCACGCAGATCATCGAGGGCCTGCTCGGTGCCGACGTGATCGGGTTCCAGCGCGTGGCCGACGCGGGCAACTTCACCCGTGCCGTGCGGCGCCTGCTCGGCCACACCACCAAGGGCACGAACATCGACGTGCCGATCGACGACGAGGCAGAGGTGCAGGGCAACCAGGCCAGGGCGAAGGTGTCGCGCCGGGGCATCCGGGTTCGCACCGTCGAAGCCCGTGCGTTTCCGATCTCGATCGACGCAGCGAGCTTCGAAGAACTGGCGCGCAGCCCTGAGATCCAGGCGAGGGCACGGGAGATCAGGCACGACCTGGGTGACCCCGACGTCGTGCTGCTGGGCGTCGACCGCCTCGACTACACGAAGGGCATCGGGCACCGGCTCAAGGCCTATGGCGAGCTTCTCGAAGACGGCAAGCTCAGCGTCGAAGACACCAGCCTGATCCAGGTGGCCAGCCCGAGTCGCGAACGGGTCAAGACCTACATGATGCTGCGCGACGAGATCGAACTCACGGTGGGCCGTATCAACGGCGACTTCTCGACGATCAGCCACGCGGCGATCAGCTACCTGCACCAGGGTTTTCCGCGTGAAGAGATGGTGGCCCTCTACCTGGCGGCCGACGTGATGCTCGTCACTGCACTCCGCGACGGCATGAACCTGGTAGCCAAGGAGTACGTCGCGAGCCGTTTCGACAACGACGGCGTGCTGGTGCTCAGTGAGTTCGCGGGCGCCGCCGATGAGCTGAAAGCCGCGCTGCTGGTCAACCCGCACGACATCGAGGGCCTGAAGGAAGCAGTTCTGAAGGCCATCGCGATGCCCCGCCACGAGCGCTCGCGTCGCATGCGCAGCATGCGCAAGCGTGTGATCGAATTCGATGTCGCCCGCTGGTCGCAGTCGTTCCTCGATGCTCTGGCCGCGCAGACGCTCGCCCAGAGCGCCGCTGACGCGGCTGCCGAAGCGGCGGATGCCGCGAGTGACGAGTCTGATAGGCGCGATGACGAGGGCGACGACGAGAGTCAGGCCGCCGGCCAGCGGGGCACAGCGAGCGCAGGCCAGGGCTCAGAACAGTGACCGGCGCGTCGGACCTGGCTGAGAAGCTGACTCAACTCGCGGCAACCGAACGACTGCTCGTTGCGCTCGACTTCGACGGCACACTCGCTCCCGAGGTGGATGCCCCCGAGAACGCCCGCGCACTGCCAGAGGCCCGCGCGGCCATCCTGCGCCTGCTCGAGCTGCCCGACACCCGCGTCGCGCTCGTGTCGGGCCGAGCCATGGCCAGTCTGCAGCACGTTGCAGAGGCACCCGACTCGCTGCTGCTCGTCGGTTCGCACGGGGTTGAATTCCGGTTGGACTCGCCTGAGATCACCCTCGACCAGAGCGCGGGGGAGCGCGAACAGGTCGACCGGTTGGGCGAGACACTCGAGGCCGTTGCGGCGCGCTTCGATCAGGTCTGGGTCGAGACGAAGCCCGCCGGTTTTGCGCTGCACACCCGGTTGGCGTCAGAGGAAGACAGCCGTGCCGCACACGAGGCGGCGCTCACAGAGACGGCGGATGCGGTCGACGCTCTCACGGTTCGCGACGGCAAGAACGTGATCGAGTTCTCGCTGCGGAGTGCCACCAAGGGTGACGCCCTTCGACACCTCGCGGAGTTCACCGGCGCGACGGCGGTCTTCTACGCCGGCGACGATGTCACCGACGAAGATGCGTTCCGGGTGCTCGGGCCGAACGACCTCGGCCTGAAGTGCGGGCAAGGCGCGACTGCCGCGGGATTCCGTGTGGCGAAGCCTGCCGAGGTGGGCGCGGTGCTCCACGACCTCGCGTCACTCCGCGAAAAACACGCGATTCTGCCCTCCTGAGCAGACAGAATGCCGCCCCCGCGCGTTCTAGACTCGTAACATGCCCGAAATAGACATGAAGCCGCGCAGTCGCGTCGTCACCGATGGAATCGAAGCCACCACCTCTCGCGGAATGCTCCGTGCTGTGGGCATGGGCGACGCCGACTGGGACAAGCCGCAGATCGGCATCGCGAGCTCGTGGAACGAGATCACCCCCTGCAACCTCTCCCTCGACCGTCTCGCACAGGCCTCGAAAGAGGGCGTGCACTCCGGTGGCGGTTACCCGCTGCAATTCGGAACGATCTCGGTCTCCGACGGCATCTCGATGGGCCACGAGGGCATGCACTTCTCGCTCGTCTCTCGCGAGGTCATCGCCGACAGCGTCGAAACCGTCATGCAGGCCGAGCGCCTCGACGGCTCGATTCTCCTGGCGGGCTGCGACAAGTCGCTGCCCGGAATGCTCATGGCGGCAGCACGCCTCGACCTTGCGAGCGTCTTCCTCTACGCGGGCTCGATCGCGCCCGGCTGGGTCAAGCTCAGCGACGGCACCGAGAAAGACATCACGATCATCGACTCGTTCGAGGCTGTCGGTGGGGTCAAGGCAGGCACCATGAGCGAGGCCGACGCCAAGCGCATCGAGTGCGCCTTCGCCCCTGGCGAGGGTGCCTGTGGCGGCATGTACACCGCCAACACCATGGCGAGCGTCGCAGAGGCCCTCGGCATGAGCCTGCCCGGCTCCGCTTCGCCCGCGAGTGCCGACCGCCGTCGCGACTACTACGCACACCGCTCGGGTGAGGCCGTCGTCAACCTGCTGCGCCTCGGCATCACGACCCGCGACATCCTCACTAAAGACGCGTTCGAGAACGCCATCGCCGTCGCTATGGCGCTCGGAGGGTCGACCAACGTCATCCTGCACCTGCTGGCCATCGCGTACGAAGCCGAGGTCGACCTCACCATCGACGACTTCAACCGCATCGGCGACACCATCCCGCACCTCGCCGATATGAAGCCCTTCGGCCAGTACGTCATGAACGACCTCGACCGCCACGGAGGCCTGCCCGTTCTCATGAAGGCGCTGCTCGATGCCGGGCTGCTGCACGGCGATGCACTCACCGTGACGGGCAAGACCCTGGCCGAGAACCTCGCTGAGATCGACATTCCCGCGCTCGATGGCAAAGTGCTTCGCACGCTCGACAACCCGATCCACCCCACCGGTGGCCTCACCGTGCTGAAGGGCTCGCTGGCTCCTGAGGGCAGCGTTGTGAAGACGGCAGGGTTCGATGCGTCCGTCTTCGAAGGCCCCGCAAAGGTGTTCGAGCGGGAACGCGCCGCCATGGATGCGCTGACCAACGGAGAGATCCAGCACGGCGATGTCGTGGTCATCCGGTACGAGGGCCCGAAGGGTGGCCCCGGCATGCGGGAGATGCTCGCGATCACCGCCGCCATCAAGGGTGCAGGCCTCGGCAAAGATGTACTACTCTTGACAGACGGCAGATTCTCAGGCGGCACAACCGGACTGTGTATCGGCCACATAGCACCCGAAGCAGTCGACGCAGGTCCGATTGCCTTCGTGCGCGATGGTGATCTAATACGGGTCGATATCGCAGCTCGCTCGCTTGACCTACTGGTCGAGCCCTCAGAGCTTGCAGCCCGCCGAGACGGCTGGGCTCCGCTTCCTCCGCGCTATACCCGTGGCGTTCTGGCCAAGTACTCGAAGCTCGTGCATTCTGCAGCAGAAGGCGCGATCACCGGGTAACGAAGCCCCTCACCAGGTTGCGTCGGTGCGTGTGCACCGGTCAACACTTCGCTTGCAAGTATTAGGACCCCCCACTATGTCCACGGAATCACTTCCCGTGCCGTCGAATTCCGCGTTCTCCGGCGCCCGACCGACGGCCAGGCCAGCTGCTCCGAAGCTGGAGTCAGAAATTCTCACCGGGTCGGGCGCGATTCTGCGTTCGCTCGAGATCCTCGGCGTCACCGACGTCTTCGGGCTTCCCGGTGGCGCGATCATCCCGTTCTACGACGAGCTGATGGCGTCGTCGACGATCAGGCACATCCTCGTGCGCCACGAGCAGGGTGCCGGGCACGCGGCAGAGGGCTACGCGTCGTCGACCGGCAAGGTCGGAGTTGCCATCGCGACCTCAGGGCCGGGAGCCACGAACCTCGTCACCGCCATCGCTGATGCGTACATGGACTCGGTTCCGCTCCTGTGCATCACCGGCCAGATCTTCTCGCATCTGATGGGAACAGACGGCTTTCAGGAGGTCGACATCGTCGGCATCACGATGCCGATCACGAAGCACTCGTTCCTCGTCACCAAGCCTGAAGACATTCCGGCGACCCTGGCTGCGGCGTATCTCATCGCGTCGACCGGCCGACCCGGCCCCGTTCTCGTCGACATCACCAAGGATGCCCAGCAGAACAAGGCGCCCTTCGTGTGGCCGGCCAAAGTCGAGCTGCCCGGGTACCGGCCCGTCGTCAAGGCGCACGGCAAGCAGATCCAGGCTGCGGCGCAGCTGCTGGTCGAAGCCAAGCGGCCCGTCTTCTACGTGGGTGGCGGTGTCATCCGAGCCGAGGCATCGGCCGAACTGCTGGCCCTGGCCGAACTCACCGGCGTGCCCGTCGTCACGACGCTGATGGCGCGCGGCGCGTTCCCCGACTCACACCCGCAGGCCCTCGGCATGCCGGGCATGCACGGTACGGTTCCCGCGGTGCTCGCACTGCAGGAGAGCGACCTGCTCATCTCCCTCGGCGCGCGTTTCGACGACCGCGTTACGGGTAAGGTCAGCGAGTTCGCACCTGATGCCAAGGTCGTGCACGTCGACATCGACCCGGCTGAGATCTCGAAGATCCGTATGGCCGATGTGCCGATCGTGGGCGACGCCAAAGACGTCATCATCGACCTGATCGCCGCCTTCACCGTTGCTGCCGCCGAGGCCGCAGCTGGTGCGGCCAGCGCTGCCGCTGCCGCTGCCGAGGTTGCCGGACCCGACGATGAAGTGCAGGCCCAGCCAACCGTCGACGCTGTGCCCGACATCTCCGACTGGTGGGATCGCCTTCGCGAGCTCAAGCGCCAGTACCCGCTGGGCTACGACGAGCCTGAAGACGGACTGCTGTCGCCGCAGTACGTCATTGAACGCATCGGCCAGATCACCGGCCCTGAGGGCGTCTATGCCTCCGGTGTCGGCCAGCACCAGATGTGGGCTGCCCAGTTCATCAAATACGAGCGCCCCAACGCCTGGCTGAACTCGGGAGGCGCCGGCACGATGGGCTATGGCGTTCCCGCGGCCATGGGCGCGAAGGTCGCGAACCCCGACCGCACAGTCTGGGCGATCGACGGCGACGGGTGCTTCCAGATGACCAACCAGGAGCTGGCCACCTGCACGATCAACAAGATCCCGATCAAGGTCGCGATCATCAACAACTCCTCGCTCGGCATGGTGCGGCAGTGGCAGACCCTCTTCTACGACGGCCGTCACAGCTTCACCGACCTGAACACCGGCGACGGAACGATCATGATTCCCGACTTCGTGAAGATGGCTGAAGCATACGGTGCACTGGGCATCCGCGTCACCAAGAAGGAAGACGTCGACGCCGCGATCAAGCTGGCGATCGAGACCAACGATCGCCCCGTGGTCATCGACTTCGTGGTGAGCCGCGACTCGATGGTCTGGCCGATGGTTCCGCAGGGACTCAGCAATTCATCTGTTCAGTACGCGCGCGAGCACGCCCCAGAGTGGGAAGAGGAGTAAAGACCATGAGCCACGTACTCTCCCTTCTGGTCGAAGACAAACCGGGTCTGCTGACCCGTGTTGCCGGCCTCTTCGCCCGTCGCGGGTTCAACATCGAGTCGCTCGCCGTCGGTGCGAGCGAGATCGAAGGCCTTTCGCGAATCACCGTGGTGGTCGACGTCGAAGACGCCCCGCTCGAGCAGGTCACGAAGCAGCTGAACAAGCTCGTCAACGTGATCAAGATCGTCGAGCTCGACCAGAGCCAGTCCGTTCAGCGCGAACACCTGCTGGTGAAGGTCAAGGTCGACAACTCGACGCGGTCGCACGTTCTCGAAGCCGTCAACCTCTTTCGGGCGCGCGTTGTCGACGTGTCGAGCGATGCGCTTGTCATCGAGGTGACCGGTGACACCGGAAAGACGAACGCGTTCCTGCGCGTAGTCGAGCCCTATGGAATCAAGGAGCTGGCGCAGTCGGGGCTCCTGGCCATCGGTCGCGGCAGCAAATCGATCACCGAACGCGTCTACAAGAACTGATCGCTCGCTTTCACAGCCGCGTCGAACGAATCGCGGCCGACCCCGCACCATGCACAACATTTTTCGCACCATCCGCCATACAAACAAGGAGCAAGAACTCACGTGACTGAAATCTTTTATGACGCAGATGCCGATCTGTCGCTCATCCAGTCGAAGAAGGTAGCCGTTGTCGGTTACGGTTCACAGGGCCACGCACACGCACTGAACCTGCGTGACTCCGGTGTCGAGGTCGTCGTCGCCCTCAAGGCAGGCTCGAAGTCGATCGCCAAGGCAGAAGAGGCCGGCTTCACGGTTCTCTCCGTCGCCGAGGCAACCGCCTGGGCCGACGTCATCGTCATCCTCGCGCCCGACCAGCACCAGCGCGGCATCTACGCGACCGACATCGCCCCGAACCTCAAGCCCGGTTCGACGCTCGTCTTCGGCCACGGCTTCAACATCCGCTTCGGCTACATCCAGGCACCAGAGGGTACCGATGTCGTTCTCGTCGCCCCCAAGGGCCCGGGCCACACCGTGCGCCGCGAATTCGAAGCCGGCCGCGGCGTTCCCGTCATCGTCGCCGTCGAAGAAGACGCCTCGGGTTCGGCCTGGGCACTCGCCTGGTCGTACGCCCGTGCCATCGGTGGCCTTCGTGCCGGTGGAATCAAGACCACCTTCACCGAAGAGACCGAGACCGACCTGTTCGGTGAGCAGGCTGTTCTCTGCGGCGGCACATCGCAGCTCGTGCAGTACGGCTTCGAGGTTCTCACCGAAGCCGGCTACCAGCCCCAGATCGCCTACTTCGAGGTTCTTCACGAGCTCAAGCTCATCGTCGACCTCATGTGGGAGGGTGGCATCGCCAAGCAGCGCTGGAGCGTCTCCGACACCGCAGAATACGGCGACTATGTCTCGGGCCCGCGCGTCATCACGCCCGACGTCAAGGAGAACATGAAGGCCGTTCTCGCCGACATCCAGTCCGGTGCATTCGCCGAGCGGTTCATCGCCGACCAGGATGCCGGAGCACCCGAGTTCCTCGCCCTCCGCGAGAAGGGTGCCCAGCACCCGATCGAGGAGACCGGTCGCGAGCTGCGCGCCCTCTTCGCCTGGAAGCAGACCGACGCGGACTACACCGAGGGCAGCGCTGCACGCTGATCATCTGCAGGTAGCGCCCGAAAACCGACGAACCTCAGCCCGACCTCCCCGCTGTGTGCGACGGAGGGGCTGAGGTTCGTCGGTTTTCGTCGTTTCGGCTCGGGGTACGCTGAAGTCATGCCCCGCGACCCTGATGACGACGCCCTCAGTTGGGGTGACGACAACGACCCGACGTACGCGTTCGACTCCCGCACTGCCGCGAAGGCCGCCAAAGCTCCGGATGCCCCCGCCGTCGTCTCAACACCCGACTCGGTTCCGGCTGCCGAACCCGGCTCGCTCGTAACCCCACCATCGGCCGACAGCGCGAAAGCGGCCGCAGCACTCGCTGCCGCCAACGAAGCCGCGGTGGCAGACGCCCGAGTGAAGCAGGCCGAAGCTGCTGAAGACGCCGCTGCCGAAGACGAACTCGCAGCCGCTGAAAAGGCCGGTGCGCAGCTGAGCTCGCCGGCGCTCATCGCTTTCGGGGTGATCGGCGGCATCTACCTGCTGTACACCGTGGGCTGGCTCGTCGTCTTCACGCGTACCTGGCTCGCGCCGACCGGCCTCGCCGAAATCGTGCAAGATGTGCAGGGTGTGCTGGCCATCGCCGCACCGGCGCTCTGGTTCCTGGCGACACTGCTCCTCGGGGCGCGGCGCAGGGTTGCGGTGAGGCTGCTGTGGCTGATCATCGGCGTTCTTGTGCTCATCCCCTGGCCGTTCATCACTGGAAGGTAGAAGCGATGACCGATTCTGAGAAGAACCACGAGCCTTCGACCGCCGGTTCAGGTAGCGCGCCCTCTTCCGGTACGGGTGTTGGCAACTCCAAGGCCGCTCCCAATGGGGCAGAGGCTGGCACGACAGCTGCGACGACCGCCCGCAGCGAACAAAGCGCTCCCGCGAAACGCGTTCGTGGCCGCGGCGGATGGATCGTGGCGATCGTCTTCGCCTTCCTGTTCGCCATCGCAGCTTTCGAGGCCCTCTCGAACCTCATCGGCCTCACCCAGTCCTTCGCTTCGTCGGTCGACGTCGCGATGCCCGCCAACGCCCTCTGGACGCTGATCGGACTGATCGCTGCACCGTTCGTCGTCTACGGGCTCGTTCTCTGGGGTACCCGCCGGGTCGGTGCAGGCCGGGCCGCGCTCGTGTTCCTCGTCGGCTTCGCCGTCGTTGCCGTCATCACCCTCGACCTGCAGAGCCTCTACCGCGGCATCGTTCCCCTCGTGATTCCCGCTTAGCCCACGACGGTCAGCCGGGCCAGCCGACCGGCAACGCTAGCCGAAGGCCACGAAGAGCAGAATGGCAATGAGCACAACCTGCGCGATCGCACGCGGTACAAGGGGAATGGCCAGGGCGCCGAAGCGGTCCTTGTGGGCGGCCGCATAGGCATTCGCCGGAAAGACGGCCACGAGGAACACCGCGAGGGCGACCGCCGCGATGGGCCGCGTCGCCGGGAGGAACAACCCGACTCCGCCCGCGATCTCGCAGAGCCCGGTGAAGAGAACGAGATTCGATGGACTGAGTATCCCGGCCCGTCTCATCGAGGGCGGGATCATCGCCGCCATGGTCCGGCGCCCCGACGGCAAAAAGTGATTGATGCCCATCACGACGAAGACGATGCCGAGCACGATGGCCGCGCCGAGTTTCACAGCAGTCACGGTTTCAGGGTTCATGCTCCCATTCTGCGGTGCACCGTGCCGTGAGGGGCGTTTCGTCACAGTGCGACCCGCCGGAGCGCCAGGCACTAAAGTTGAGTGGTCACGCCGCCGTGCCGCGTGTATCCAGCGCCACAGCCCGGCGCACCCACCGTAAGGAACCCACTCTCGTGTCAAAACCGGTCGTGTTGATCGCAGAAGAACTTTCGCCCGCCACCGTCGACGCACTCGGCCCCGACTTCGAGGTCGTCAATGTCGACGGCACCGACCGGCCGGCCCTGCTTGCCGCACTGGCGAATGCCAGTGCCATCCTGGTGCGATCGGCGACGAAGGTCGACGCCGAGGCCATCGCGGCAGCGCCCCACCTGAAGGTCATTGCGCGTGCGGGTGTCGGTCTCGACAACGTCGACATCAAGGCTGCGACAGTGGCCGGTGTCATGGTCGTCAACGCCCCCACGTCGAACATCATCTCGGCCGCCGAACTCACCGTCGGCCACATCCTGAGCCTTGCCCGCCACATTCCGGCGGCCCACAGCGCTCTCGCCCAGGGCCAGTGGAAGCGCTCCAAGTACACCGGCGTCGAGCTCTACGAGAAGACCCTCGGCATCATCGGCCTCGGCCGCATCGGCGCCCTCATCACCGCCCGCATGCAGGCCTTCGGCGTCAACGTCGTCGCGTACGACCCGTACATCACCTCCGCCCGCGCCCAGCAGCTCGGTGTGACCCTGCTCAGCCTCGAGGAGCTGCTCGCCGAGTCGGACTTCATCACCATCCACATGCCCAAGACGCCGGAGACCACCGGCATGATCTCGGATGCCCAGCTCGCCCTCATGAAGCCGACAGCCTTCATCGTGAACGTCGCCCGCGGCGGCCTCATCGACGAAGACGCGCTCTACCGCGCCCTCACCAGCGGAGTGATCGCCGGCGCAGGCCTCGACGTCTTCGTCAGCGAGCCGCCGAAAGACGAGAAGCTGCTCAGCCTCGAGAACGTCGTCGTCACGCCCCATCTGGGTGCGTCGACCGATGAGGCGCAGGAGAAGGCCGGCGTCTCGGTCGCCCGTTCGGTGCGCCTTGCGCTCTCGGGTGAACTCGTTCCCGACGCGGTCAACGTCGCCGGCGGTGTCATCGACCCGTCGGTGCGCCCCGGCATCGCGCTCATCGAGAAGCTCGGCCAGGTCTTCTCGGGCCTCGCGAAGAGCCCGTTGACGAGCGTCGATGTCGTCGTTCGCGGCGAGATCGCCGCCTTCGATGTCAGTGTGCTCAAGCTCGCAGCCCTCAAGGGCATCTTCACGAACGTCGTCAGCGAGAGCGTCTCGTACGTCAACGCACCCCTGCTCGCCGAGCAGCGTGGGGTGACCGTTCGCCTGATCACCGACCCGGTAAGCGAGGAGTACCGCAACATCCTCACGCTCACCGGTGCCCTCAGCGACGGTTCGCAGCTCTCTGTCTCAGGCACCCTCACCGGCACCAAGCAGATCGAGAAGATCGTCGAGATCAACGGCTACGACGTCGAGGTGCCGTTCGCCGAACACCTGCTCGTGATGATCTACGACGACCGCCCCGGCATCGTCGCCATCTACGGCAAGGAGTTCGGCGACGCATCCATCAACATCGCCGGAATGCAGATCGCGCGAACCAACGCGGGCGGCAAGGCCCTGAGTGTTCTCACGATCGACTCACCGGCGCCCGAGGCGCTGCTCGAGCGTGTGCGCATCGCGATCGACGCCGACGTGCTCACCGAGATCGACATCACCGACTGACGTCGAAGAAAGTGACGTGATCTGCGCTCCGGATGATCGGTCAGAGCATTTCGTGTCACTTCCTTCAACCCGAGGCCCATCCGCGACGCTTATCGCGCGAAGGGCAGCGCGCATGCGTCAGTTCAGCGAGTCTCGTTCGCGCCCGTGCGGCGTGATGCGACCAGTCCCTCGGCGATCGCAACCAGCTCATTCATGTTCGCAGTGACTCGGCTCGAGGTCTCGGTGAGCGCAGACGGCAGCAGCGCCGAGTTGTAGTACAGCCCATCGCTGATGAGCATGATCGTGCGGGCAACGGCGTCGTCGCCCACGGCCGTGGCCAGAACGTCGAACCAGTCGCGCTGCATGGACTTCAAGGCCTCCTGGGCCTTGGGCTGCGAGCCCTGGGCGAGCCGGGTTGCCGAGATGATCGCCCGGTCGAGCGGGCTCTCGATGTTGACCGAACTGCGAATGAAGTAGTCGACGACGCCGGCAGGAGCCGTGCGGATGTTCTCGACGTCTTCGGTGACCAGCGCCGACAGCCGTTCGATCAGGCCGTCGACGAGGGCATCTTTCGAGCCGAAGTGGTAGAGCAACCCGCCTTTGCTCACGCCCGCTTCTGCTGCCACAGCATCGAGCGTCGCTGCGCGCTCACCCTGGTTGATGAGGATCGTCTCGAAGGCGTCGAGAACCCGATCGCGAGCAGACGGCGCTGAAGTCATCCCCACATCGTACC
Organism: Subtercola sp. PAMC28395; assembly: GCF_018889995.1. Taxonomy (NCBI): domain Bacteria; kingdom Bacillati; phylum Actinomycetota; class Actinomycetes; order Micrococcales; family Microbacteriaceae; genus Subtercola; species Subtercola sp. PAMC28395. The sequence goes on from NZ_CP076547.1 coordinate 1,523,575, forward strand.
GACCTGCGCTGAGCGCGCCCGTGGAGTCGTGCTCGACAAGCAATTACACACGAAGTGGCTTACTGTACCGACTAGACGGTATACTAGGGGATGATCAACCCGGGCATTGTCTGAACGCCCCTGTCCGGGCACCACCAGCATCACCGAAGCAGAACGCACACCAGGTCTCCTCATGTCCAGCTCCCTCCTCACCCCGAACCCCGTTTCGACCACGAATCACCTCTCCGCGGCGAACTCCGTCTCCGCGCCCACCCGCCCCCGCACTCTTCCGACCCAGGGTGAGCCGGTCCGTCCCGCACGCCCCGACGCGGTCGCATCCAGCCAGACGACCGGTTCGTCGGCCCCAGACCTCCGCGTCGGCCTGCGTGGCTGGCTCGCGCTGGCCGTCCTGATGCTTCCTGTGCTCCTCATCTCGGTTGACAACACCGTGCTCAGCTTCGCTCTGCCCGTCATCTCCGAGTCACTGCACCCCAGCGCCACCGCGCAGCTGTGGATCATCGACATGTACCCGCTGGTGCTCGCCGGCCTGCTCGTCTCGATGGGCAACCTCGGCGACCGCATCGGCCGCCGCAGGCTTCTGCTGATCGGTGCCGTCGGATTCGGAGTCGTCTCGATCATCGCTGCGTTCGCGCCAACAGCCGAACTGCTCATCGCCGCCCGCGCGGCCCTCGCTTTCTTCGGCGCGATGCTCATGCCCTCTACGCTCTCGCTGCTGCGCAACATCTTCGCCGACCGGCAGCAACGCCGTCTCGCCATCGCGATCTGGGCCTCCGGCTTCGCTGCGGGAGCCGCCCTCGGCCCGATCGTCGGCGGTCTGCTGCTCGAGCACTTCTGGTGGGGATCCGTCTTCCTCATCGCCGTACCGGTGCTGATTCCTCTGTTGATCTTCGCGCCCCTGCTGATTCCCGAATCGCGTGACCCGAACCCGGGCAAGCTCGACCTCGTGAGCATCGGCCTCTCGCTCGTGATGCTCGTGCCGATCGTCTATGCGATCAAGGAGTTCGCCATCGAGGGGTTCAGCTGGGCATCCATCGGCCTGTTCGCCCTGGGGCTTGCCGCAGGGTGCGCGTTCGTCCGGCGCCAGCTCTCACGTGAGAACCCGATGCTCGACATGAGGCTGTTCCGCGTCGGCGCTTTCAGCGGCGCAGTGCTCGTCAACCTGCTCAGCGTCGTCTCGCTGGTCGGCTTTCTCTTCTTCGTGTCGCAGCACCTCCAGTTGGTGCTGGGGCTGCGGCCGATGGATGCTGCGCTCGCCCTGGTGCCGGGCCTCATCGTGATGGTCGTGGCCGGCCTTGCCGTCGTTCCGCTCGTGCGCCTCGTCAAACCGGGCATCGTGGTTGCCGGCGGGCTGATGCTCTCGGCGACCGCCTACGTGATCGTCATGCTCACCGGCGCCGGAGCGACGGCCGGGACCCTCGCCATTGCCTTCGCGGTGCTCGCCCTCGGGATCGGGGCTGCGGAGACGATCTCTAACGACCTGATCATCTCTGTGGTGCCAGAAGAGAAGGCAGGAGCGGCCTCGGCCGTGTCTGAGACCGCCTATGAACTCGGTGCAGTGCTCGGCACGGCCGTGCTCGGCAGCATTCTCACGGCGTTCTACCGTTCGAGCATCGTGCTGCCGCACGGGCTCACGACCGAGCAGGCCACTTCGGCGTCAGAGACGCTGGGCGGAGCGGTCGGTGTTTCGGGCGAGATCCCGTGGAGCCTCGGCACGGTGCTGCTCGAGTCCGCGCGACAGGCCTTCGACAGTGGCGTGGTCACCACCTCGGCCATTGGCGCTGCGCTCATGGTCGCCGCGACCATCCTGGCCCTGGTGACGCTGCGCAAGGCGCGCGCCTGATCACTCGCCCGGGAAGGTCACCGCAGGTGCGGAAGGCGGCGGGCTGTAATCTGGGGTGAACCTTTTCATTCCAGCGTTGGAGCCAGTCATGCCTCGTGTCATTCGCCTAGCCGTCATCCCCGGAGACGGAATCGGCCCCGAGGTCATCGCCGAGGCACTGAAGGTGCTCGATGCGGCGGTCGGAGCATCCGGTGCCGTGGCGTCCGACGAAGCAGTGACCGTCGAGAAGACACACTTCTCGCTCGGGGCTGCGCGTTACCTCGAGACCGGTGACGTGCTCACCGACGAGGATCTCGCCGCCATCGCCTCGCACGACGCCATTCTGCTCGGTGCGGTCGGTGGGGTGCCGGGCGACCCGCGCCTGAAAGACGCGAACATCGAGCGCGGATTGCTGCTGCGGCTGCGTTTTGCCCTCGACCACTTCGTGAACCTGCGACCCACGACGATCTACCCGGGTGTGACGAGCCCGCTCTCGAATCCCGGCGAGGTCGACTTTGTGGTCGTGCGCGAGGGCACAGAGGGGCCGTACGTCGGCAACGGCGGCGCGATCCGCGTCGGCACGCCCCACGAGATCGCCAACGAGGTCTCGGTCAACACGGCCTACGGCGTCGAACGCGTGGTGCGCTTCGCGTTCGAACTCGCCGCCAGCCGCCCCCGAAAGAAGCTCACGCTCGTGCACAAGACGAACGTGCTGGTCTTCTCGGGCAGCCTCTGGCAGCGCACAGTCAACGCAATCGCAGCCGAGTTCCCCGACGTCTCCGTCGACTACCTGCACGTCGACGCAGCGACCATCTTCTTCGTGACGAACCCTGCTAAATTCGACGTGATCGTCACAGACAACCTCTTCGGCGACATTCTCACCGACCTGGCCGGCGCGATCAGCGGCGGCATCGGGCTGGCGGCCTCGGGCAACATCAACCCGACCGGCACCTTCCCCAGCATGTTCGAACCCGTGCACGGATCTGCACCCGACATCGCAGGCAAGCAGATCGCCGACCCGACTGCCGCGATCCTGTCGGTGGCGCTCCTGCTCGACCAGCAGGGGCTACCTGGGGCAGCGGCCCGCATTCGGGATGCTGTGACCGGCGACCTTGCGGAGCGGGCGAGTGCAGCATCCAGAGTCTCGGGTGCTGACGCACTGCCCGCACGGAGCACTGCAGAAGTGGGCGATGCGATCGTGGCGGCGCTCGGATCGCTTGCGGTCGCCGCACACTGACCTTGATCGGCGCACACCCAGCCAGCCCAACCGGCGCTGCACCACCCCTCGAAATCCATTTCATGACCTGAGGACACACCCCATGACGACCACCGCTTCGACACCAGCCCCCACTGCCGGCGAATCGGCAACCGAATTCCCGCTGGCCTTCCAGCTCACTCCGTCGACGGATGCCCGGGCAGAGGCCGAGCGCGAGGCCATCCTTGCCGACCCCGGCTTCGGCAAGCACTTCACCGACCACATGGTCTCGATCGAGTGGACCATCGATGACGGCTGGCACAACGCCGAGGTGATGCCATACGGGCCGATCTCGCTCGACCCCGCGGCTTCGGTGCTGCACTACGCGCAGGAGATCTTCGAGGGGCTGAAGGCCTACCGGCACGCCGACGGGTCGATCCACACCTTCCGGCCCGAGGCGAATGCGGCCCGGCTCCAGCGCTCTGCGGGCCGCCTCGCGCTGCCCCAGCTCTCGACCACGGACTTCGTCGAATCGCTCAAGCAGCTGATCGCCGTCGATGGCTCGTGGGTCCCCGATGCCCCGGAGACGAGCCTGTACCTTCGGCCGTTCATGTTCGCCACAGAGAGCTTTCTCGGCGTGCGTGCCGCTCGCAAGGTCGGGTTCTACGTGATCGCCAGCCCGGCGGGTACCTACTTCACCGGAGGAGTCGCCCCGGTGAACATCTGGCTCTCGACGGAGTTCAACCGTGCCGGCCGCGGGGGAATGGGTGCGGCGAAGACCGGCGGCAACTACGCCTCGTCGCTGCTGCCCCAGGAGCTCGCCTACGAGAAGGGCTGCGCGCAGGTTCTCTTTCTCGACTCGCAGGAGGGCAAATACCTCGAAGAGCTCGGCGGAATGAACCTCTTTCTCGTCTACAAAGACGGCACGCTCGTCACGCCCGCGTCGTCGAGCATCCTCGAGGGGATCACGCGCGACAGCATCATGCAGCTCGCGCGGGATCGCGGCCACAACGTCGAGATCCGCCAGGTCGAGATCGAGGAGTGGAAGGCCGGCTCGGCGTCGGGCGACATCGTCGAGGTGTTCGCCTGCGGAACGGCGGCTGTGATCGCGCCCGTCGCCCAGCTGCTCGGCGAGGACTTCGCGCTCGGTACCGCGGGGGCTCCGGCCGGCGAGCTGACGATGTCACTGCGCCAGGAGCTCACCGACATCCAGTACGGCCGCATCCCCGACCGCCACGGCTGGCTTACGCGGCTCGACGCCTGACGCCGGCTCGCTGACACGCCCGCGGCGCACCGCCGACCTCCTCCCACTGAACCACCCTGTACTTCGGGCGGAGAACGGGCACTGTGGGCGGCTGGTGGCCGCGAATCCGTTCACCTCCTCCCGAAGTGCACTTTGGATGCACGGGGATAGGCTGAACGGGTGAAAATTGTGCGATTCAGTGCGGGCGACGACCCGCGGTACGGCATCCTCGACAGCGGGCCCGACGGCGACGACCTGGTCGTGCTGGTCGGCGACCCGATGTTCCAGGGGTTCGAGACCACGGGGGAGCGGGTGCCGCTTGCGGGCGTGAAACTGCTTGCCCCGGTCATCCCGAGGTCGAAGGTGGTCGCGGTGGGCAAGAACTATGCGGACCACGCCAGGGAGATGGGCGGGGAGGTGCCCGATCATCCGATCATCTTTCTCAAACCGAACACCTCGGTGATCGGTACCGGCGACGCGATCGTTCTGCCGTCAGACAGCGAGCAGGTCGAGCACGAGGCGGAGCTTGCCATCGTGATCGGCAGTGTGGCGAAGAACGTGCGCGCAGAGGACTACGCATCGGTGGTGTTCGGCTACACGGTGGCGAATGACGTGACTGCGCGCGACATCCAGAAGCTCGACGGCCAGTGGGCCAGGGCGAAGAGTTACGACACGTTCTGCCCGCTCGGCCCGGTGATTGAGACCGAGTTCGACTTCACGGATGCCCGCATCGAGGCCCGCGTCGATGGAGTTGTGAAGCAGCAGGGCACCACAGCAGACATGATCTTCGGCATTCCCGAGATCGTGGCCTTCGTGTCGCGGGTGTTCACGCTGTTGCCGGGAGACGTGATTCTCACGGGCACTCCCGCCGGAGTCGGGCCGATCACTTCGGGCCAGGTCGTCGACGTCAGCATTGCGGGAATCGGCACGCTGTCGAACCCCGTGCGTTAACCCTTGCCATTCGAGTTCACACCCCCGCGTTTGCGCTCAGCTTCTCCCTCGCAGCCGACTGAACTGAACTCTTTTCGAACAGCTTCTGTCGGGCATCCGCTCGTGCCGGTGGCATCAGTACGCTGGGCTCCACCACCTCTTCCGAAAGCAGAATTACTCCATGACCTATCTAGCCGACTCCACCCGCTATGACGACATGCAGTACCGCCGGGTCGGCCGCAGCGGGCTCAAGCTCCCGGCGCTCTCGCTCGGGCTCTGGCACAACTTCGGCCACACCAAGCCGCTCGACGTGCAGCGCGCCATCGTGCGCCGGGCGTTCGACCTCGGAATCACCCACTTCGACCTCGCAAACAACTACGGGCCGCCCTACGGCTCAGCAGAGACCAACTTCGGCCGCCTGTTCGCCGAAGACCTGAAGCCGTACCGCGATGAGCTCATCATCTCGTCGAAGGCCGGCTACGACATGTGGCCGGGCCCGTATGGCGATTTCGGCTCACGCAAGTACGTGCTCTCGTCGCTCGACCAGAGCCTCGGCCGCCTCGGGCTCGACTATGTCGACATCTTCTACTCGCACCGGCCCGATCCCGAGACCCCGATCGAAGAGACCATGGGCGCGCTCGCCACGGCCGTGCACCAGGGCAAGGCGCTCTACGTCGGCATTTCCAACTACTCACCTGAGCAGACCCTCGCCGCGAAGGCTGCCCTGGCCGAGCACAAGGTGCCGCTGCTCATCCACCAGCCCCGGTACTCGATGCTCGACCGTCGACCCGAAGAAACCGGCCTGCTCGACACTGTCCGTGAAGAGGGAATCGGCGCAATCGTCTTCTCACCGCTCGAGCAGGGGTTGCTCACCAGCCGCTATCTCGACGGCAACATTCCCGAGTCGTCGCGAGCCGCGGTCGGGCACTTCCTCACTCCCGAGAAGGTGCAGGGCTACCTCGGCAAGGCCCGTGCTCTGAACGAGATCGCGGATGCCCGGGGCCAGACCCTCGCCCAGCTCGCCCTGCTCTGGGTGCTGCGGCAGCAGGGTGAGACCTCGCCCGTCACCTCGGCCATCATCGGCGCGAGCTCGGTCGAGCAGCTCGAGCAGAACGTTGCGGCCCTCGCTGCCCCCGCGCTCGATGCGGCCGAGATCGCTGCGGTCGAAGTGGCGCTCGCCCCCTGAGATTCGGTGGCCGCTCCGGGGGCATGAGAATGGCAGGGTGAGCCTTCTTCGGGCAAGTGCCGTAATGGATTGAAGGTTCGAGACTCTCTTCTGTGGAACGCATTGTGCCTCCGCCGTCGAAAGTCTGTGATGAAACCCGATCCTTCTCCCTGTCACTCTCCTGCCCGAATACGACCTCTCGCTCGCGCCGTAGTGGGCACCGCGTTCGTTTGTTCAGCCATCGTCGCTTTCGCACCAATGGCATTCGCGAGTCCACACTCGGACTATTACGTGCCACGAAACGTCTGGGAGAACTCAGGCCCCTCGCTGGTCGAAACGGGCACAACAGTGTCAATCTCGGGCGATGGTGCATATACGGTGTTCGAATCAACCGCAAAGCTCACTCCGGATGCTCAGGGCGACGAACGACACGTCTACCGTAAGAACACCGTGTCCGGCTCGGTCGACCTGGTGTCCACGCACGCACGTGACTCCACTTCCACCGGTTCGTCGTTCTCTGCATCGATCTCTGGCGACGGCCGCTTCGTCACCTTCATGACGACCGATCGGGATGTGTTCTCCAGTGACCCTGGCCCGAATGGCGGCGCACAGATCGCGTATCGAGACATGAACGAGGCCTCCGCTCGCCTCATCACCTCTCGGCATGCGCCAGAGACAGAAACGCTGGCCGCTCGAGCACAGGTCGACGATGGCGAGAATGCGTCGCCCGTCATCTCTGCAGACGGTCGTCACGTCGCATTCGTGTCGACCGTTCCGGGCGTCAACAACCTCGGTCCAGACTTCACGGGGGTACCGACGATCGAGGTCTACGACAGTGAGACCGACGACGTCACCAGCGTGCACGAGGGCCGCCAGCCGTCGATTTCCGCAGACGGTCGGTACATCGCTTTCACCTCTGGTGCGGGTACGGCGTCTGCCGAAAGTGGCAAGACCGGCGCACCAGGCGCTGACAAGCCCAAGCCTTCACAGGTCTTCCGCTACGATCGCGTCGACGCAACTGCGGCGATGGTCTCGAATGCGGCAGGCACAGCGTCACCCGCTGACGGTGACTCATCGCGACCAAGCATCTCGGCAGACGGCTCCCGGGTTGCGTTCATGTCTGGCGCGTCCGATCTGGTTGAGTCGGGTGATCTTCCGAAGACAAGTCAGATGCTCGATGCCTACGTGCGTGACCTGACGTCAGCACACACGCATCGCGTGTCTCTCCTCCTCGACGATTCAGCGTCTCCGTCAGACGCCGAGGTCGCAGCCAAAGCTCAATCGACGCACCGAACGCGGCGCTGGTTGGAAGCATTCGGAGGGTCGATCGCCGTGTCGATTGCAGCGAACGGAGCAAGCGTGGTCGTGACGTCGATCAATCCGCTCCTCTCAATCACGGGCGACTGCAGCGGGTGTCAGACCTTTGTGGATGACAATGACGCCCTCGACGTCTACTCGGTCGGGTTGTCCCCCGAGGGGCGGCCGCAGTCGGTTCAGCCCGTGTCGATGCGTAAGAATCTCGACGACTTCAGTACCGACGGCTTGGGCGTCGCCTATGCGTTGAACTCGGATACAGGCACTGGCGATTCCATTGCCGATGGCACGACGCCCGTGACAGCAGATGGGCAGACTGTCGTCTTCGGCTCCATCGCGGATGACCTCCGCGGCTGGGACTCCACACGTAAGGTCCTTGCGGGTGATCTTGATTTCAACCCAGCACCAAAGCCTCGCTGGAAGGATGACACTGCGGCCGCCGGAGCCATGTGGGTGCCACACTATCTCGACGGAGGATTCCCCGGTTCGACGCCGACCACAGTCCGGCTGTTTCAGGCGGACACGAACGGCTTCGCGTCGCACCTCCATCCCGGAGCAGTCGCAACCGGATCCCTGGCAACCAGGCAGACGGAATCCGTGGAGTACAACACTCGTACCACCTCTCTGCCTTCGCTCAAGGAGAAGCCTGCACAGCTCTCAGCCACCGGTCGGTTCTCGACAGATTCCGTTAGCGCAGGCACCAGCGGAACGACGTATCAACTCACTGTCACGGCACATACTTCGGGCTCGGCCGTCGTCGAATACGATTTCGACCACCTCTCGATCGATGCTGTGCCGAGCATCCCCACCGGCTGGGATCGCGCGACCGACGACGTCGCTGGCACGCTGACCTTCACGAAGGCGCACGTGTCGGCTGGAGATGTCGCAGAGTTCGCGTTGACGGTCACCGAGGTTGACACGGGAGCACCGGCAAAGGCCAGTGTCACAGCAGAGGTGAACGGTGCGACCGCTTCCACGAGCCTCATCGTGCGGCCGAGTGCGCCAGTCTGCGCTGGCACCACCGGTCAACCCCCTGTGATCATCGCGGGCCTGGCAACAGCGCTTCGCGGAGTGCAATGCCTTTCGGAGTCGGCAACCATCAGCGCTGTCGCGCCTCACGGTGTTGCCTCTGCGACGGCAAGTGGCGTACTGACGTACACTCCGGATTCCGCCTACCGCGGGCCAGAGACGCTCGAGGTCAAAGCCACCGATGCTGCTGGTCGCGTCAGTCTTCCTACCGCCATTGCTGTCGCCGTCGGGTCGCCTGCGCTCGCCCTCGACGATCCCTATACCGCGCGGGTCGGCGAAGATCTAGTCGTCGACGCCGCACACGGGCTCCTATCAAACGACATCTTCCCGACGAACCGAGCCGAATGGCATTTGGACGAGGGCAATCCTCCAGACCACGGGACGGTGAAGATCGATGACCAAACGGGGGCCTTCGTCTATTCCCCAGCTCCGGGATTCACCGGGGATGCGGTTTTTCGGTACAGGGCGTACGGCCCTGATGCCCATTCGGATTCAAACATCGGAACGGTGACAATTCATGTTCGCTAAGAAGACGTTCGTGGACGCTGAAGCTTCGCGTCGGGCTGGCATCCGGAAGGGTGTCGCCGGTGGGGCCGCTGTGCTCCTGCTGTGCAGTATTGCGTGGGCGCAACCTGCTTTCGCCGGGTATCACGAAGACGGCGAGTGCGACCCGAAGGCGACTCAGATGGTTCAGGGTGGGGGTACCGGTGACACGTTGATGATGGTGCAGGTGTGCACTGACAGCGGTCGATGGGAGACCACGGCGACCTACTACTCCTACGACGAACACATGGTCATCTCCGAGCCTCGGCTGGTCAGCTTCGACTATTCAGGGTACGGTTCGGTCAACCCCTACGCCGCTGATGGTTACGCCTATCGGAAGGCCCGCGAGCTGTACACGGATCCGGTCAGTTGGAGGCCACTTGTCGACTATGCGCAAAAGGCGCTGAGTGCGAAACCCCGAGCTGTCTCGGCGAGAGATTCCGTTGTGATCTCTGACGCCTGTCAGGTATACCCGGTTCGGTGGACGGAAGATGACAATCGAAGCTCGACGTACAACTATTGGCTGGCCCCGATCCCTAAGCCTGACGGAGGTACGGGAACGATCACGTATTCACTGAAGGAAGGCCTGACGGCTGAGCAGCGAACCACGATCATGGGCGGTCTACTCGCCTACGATGAGGCCAGGGTGGGTACCACTCTTCCGAAGATCGAGCTCGCCACCGGAACCGAGACGCCAACGATCTCGTTCGAAGACGGAACAGCGCACATCGGCGACAGGATCGACGCGGCCGAGACGGCTCCGCGAGAGTTCGAAACGACGCCTGACGGATTGAGGCACTACAAGAACGGGACCCTCTACCTCTCGTCGCGCCCAGCCGACCTGACTGAGCGCACCGTGGCCCATGAAATTCTTCACGTGCTCGGGTTTGGCCACATTCCGTTCAACGACCCCGCTCATTCAGTCATGTCGCCGAACCTTGACTTTCCCTGGGGTATCAAGAACTCTGACAACCTGACACTCACCGATGGTGCTCCGCCGCTGCCTCCGGCCATCGATGCGTGCACGAAACTGGGCATGCAGCTGGCCAAATAGCTACGTGCACGGCCGCGATAGCGAGGATTGTGCGTTCTTGCGCGATTAACTGGCCTGCATCACGGCCAGCACGTTGCCTGCCGGGTCGCGGAACCACGCGATGTCGGGGCCGTAGCCGTTGCCGCGGGCGATTCCCTTGGAGTCGGTCGGGAACTCATCGTCGGAGTAGATTTTCGTTTCGACACCCCGGGCGATCAGATCATCCACAGCGGACTCGATGTCGTCGACCGGAAAGTTCAGGATCGTGAACGATGCGGGGGAGTGGTTGGGCTTGCCGTACGCGAGAACCTTGCCACCGCTGGCCAGGTTCAATTCGAGGAATCCCATCGAGTTCAGGCTCACGTCGAGGCCGAGCGTCTCTCCGTAGAAGGTGTGGGCGGCTGCGACGTCAGTGACGGAGAATCCGCTGAATGCGTGTGCTGCAGTGAACATGGTGGCTCCTGATCTCGGTGTGGTGCGGGGTGGTGCTGGGTGGTGCGGGAAGTGCAGAGAGCTGGGGTGAAACCGCGCGGCTCGCGGGCTCCAGCGGCGCAGACACGTTCCCGCGGTAATGTGTACGATGTTCACATCAGCGCCGCTCTTCACGATCACACGTGCGCGGCCTGAAGTCTAGAGGGAGCGTGCAGAAAGATGAGCCTGCCCCCCTCGGCTGCGTCAAGCCGTTCGACCTATCGGCACGGAGACCTTCGCGACGCGCTCGTCGAGGCAGGCATCGCCATGGCACGCTCCGGCGGCCCCGATGCCGTCGTGCTGCGTGAGGCCACCCGCCGCGCGGGAGTTTCACCGAACGCGGCCTACCGGCACTTCGCCGACCGCCAGGCGCTGCTGCGAGCCGTGTCAGACGCCGCGCAAGGCACGGCTGCCGACTGCATGGAGGCGGAGATCGCGGCACTGCCGATGTCACCCAGCTCGCCGTCCGTCACCGCGCCCGCCGTCGCGGCCCGACTGCTGCTGCGAGCCGTCGGCACCGGCTACCTGCGGTTCGCCCGAGACGAACCCGGCCTCTTCCGTGCCGCGTTCTCTGTGCCAGACCACCTGGCCAACAGCGGCGACCCAGCGAAAGCCGGTGTCGCGGGCCGCACGCCGTTCCAGATACTGGGCGCGGCTCTCGACGCATGGTCGGCCGCGGGCATCCTGCCGCCGGAGCGTCGCGCGTACGCCGAGCTGTACGCGTGGTCTGCCGTGCACGGGCTCGGGATGCTCGTGATCGACGGGCCGCTGCGCGGCCTCAGCGACGACCTCGTCGACCAGGCCACCGTGCGCCTGCTCGACATGGTCGAACGCGGCCTCTGACCCATGCCCGAGGCAAGACGGGCTACCCAGCCCTGCACTGGCCACCCCGGGGCCGAGCGGTAGAATTATCGACAGTATGTCAATCTCAGAGCTCCCCCCGTTCTCCACCGCAACCGGCACCGACGTTCGTGTTCGTTTCTGCCCGTCGCCCACCGGTACGCCGCACGTCGGCCTGATCAGAACCGCCCTGTTCAATTGGGCGTATGCGCGCCACACAGGCGGCAAGCTGATCTTCCGCATCGAAGACACCGATGCCGCCCGCGACTCCGAAGAGAGCTACGAGCAGCTGCTCGACGCGCTCACCTGGTTGCGCATCGACTGGGACGAGGGTGTCGTCAAGGGCGGTCCGCACGCCCCCTACCGGCAGTCGCAGCGCACCAGCATCTACGAGGAGATCATCGAGAAGCTGAAGGCTAGCGGCCACCTCTACGAGAGCTTCTCGACCGCCGAAGAGATCGACGCTCGCAACGAGGCGAACGGCCGCGCCAAGCAGCTCGGCTACGACAACTTCGACCGCACCCTGACCGATGCCGCTCGCGAGGCCTTCCGTGCGGAGGGCCGCGTGCCCGCGCTCCGCCTGCGCGTTCCAGACACCGACCTCAGCTTCGACGACCTCGTGCGCGGCGAGATCACCTTCCCGGCCGGCAGCTTCGTCGACTTCGTCGTCGTTCGCCCCAACGGCGCCCCGCTCTACACTTTCGTGAACCCCGTCGACGATGCCCTGATGGGCATCACCCACGTGCTGCGCGGCGAAGACCTGCTGAGTTCGACCCCGCGGCAGATCGCCCTGTACGACGCCCTGGTGTCGATCGGCGTCACCACGTTCATCCCGCGCTTCGGTCACCTGCCGTACGTCATGGGCGAGGGCAACAAGAAGCTGAGCAAGCGCGACCCCGAGGCGAACCTCTTCCACCACCGCGACCGGGGCTTCATTCCCGAAGGCCTCATCAACTACCTGGCCCTGCTCGGCTGGTCGCTCACCCACGACCGCGACGTGTTCTCGATCGACGAGATGGTCGCCGCGTTCGACGTGGTCGATGTCAACCCGAACCCCGCGCGATTCGACCTGAAGAAGGCCGAGTCGATCAACGGTGACCACATCCGCCTGCTCGCGGTCGATGACTTCGCCGCACGCACGGTTCCGTACCTGGTGGGCGCGGGCATCCTGACCGAACCGCTGACGGATGCCCAGGCCACCGTTCTCGCCGAAGCAGCCCCCCTCGTGCAGGAGCGCATGGCCCTGCTCGGCGAGGCGCCCGCCATGCTCGGCTTCCTGTTCCAGCAGGCCGCCGATGTCGAGTACCAGCCGGATGCCCTGGCCACCCTCCCCGAGAACACCGGCGTCATTCTGGCCGCTGCCGTCGGGGCCCTCGAGTTGATCGAACTCGAGAATTTCACGCACGAGCGCATCAAAGACGACCTCGCCATCGCGCTCATCGACGGGCTCGGCCTCAAGCCGCGCATCGCGTACGGGCCGCTGCGGGTCGCGTTGAGTGGGCGCAAGATCTCGCCGCCTCTCTTCGAGTCGATGCAGATCCTCGGCAAGCAGGAGTCGATCGCGCGACTCGTGCGTCTCACGCAGGAGCGCTGACGTGACTGAGGCTGCCGACGAGGTGTTCGACGTCATCATCATCGGCGCGGGTCCGGCCGGGCTCAGCGCCGGGCTCAACCTGGTGCGGGCGCGCCGCCGCGTGCTGATGCTCGACAGCAATCGACCCCGACACTCGGCCACCCTCATGTCGCACGGGTTCCTGACCCGCGACGGCGTGCCCCCGCTGCTGCTGCGCAAGCTCGGCCGTGAGGAGTTCGAGAAGTACCCCGAAGCCAGCTTCCACCAGGCCATGGTCATTTCGATCGAACGCATCGAGGAGCCCGGCCCAGACGGCGAGCCGGTGGGCGAGCTGATCGTGGTGCACTCCAAGGGCATCCGTGGTTCGGGCGACCGAACGGCGACGGCCCGCACCCTGCTCATTGCGACCGGGCTCCTCGAGACGCTGCCGGCGCTGCCGAGCATCCGGGCCTTTTACGGCACAAGCATGCACAGCTGCACCGAATGCGACGGCTACGAGAAGTCGAATGCCCCGCTCGCCCTCATCGGCGAAACCGGAGACCTCGCCGAACGGGCCCTGCTGCTCTCGCAGTGGTCGAACGACCTCATCGTGTTCACGAATGGGGCCGACGTGCTCACCCCGGCAGACGCGGCAGCGCTCGATGCGCGCGGAATCGGCGTCGAACGCCGCCCGATCGCCGACATCGAGGGCGACCGCAGCGGGATGACCGGCATCTCCCTCACAGACGGCACCGTCATTGCGCGAAGCGGCGGTTTCGTGCGCCCCGAGTGGACCACCGCCCTCGACTACGAATCGATGCTCGGCCTTCAGACCGACGACGAGAACCTGCTGGTGGTCGACGGCAACGGGCGCACCTCGGTTTCCGGCGTCTTCGCGGCCGGCGACTCGACCCCGCCAGGCGCGCAGCAGCTCATCGTCGCGGCGGGCGAGGGTGCCAAGGTGGCGGCCGCGATCAACCGGCACCTGATCGGCATTCTCTAGAAGCCGTCTGACAGCGGCAGACTCTCCCGGCGGCCCGCGCCGGTTTGGGAGTACGGCCGCCATAAGCTAGAGTCGATAGCTGGCGCCCGAGCTTCGGTTGGGGCCCTTGGGGTATGGTGTAATTGGCAACACGGAAGATTCTGATTCTTTTGTTCTTGGTTCGAGTCCAGGTACCCCAGCTTCAAAGCCCCGGGAATTTCGGGGCTTTTTTCGTTTCGATGAACGGTCGTATTAGACGCGAGTCGGTATTCTCGCCCATTTACTGCGATTACGAGTCAGCAGAGCCTCGACAATTGGCCTCCTTTTGACAATGCCGCTCGAACAGGGCGCTGACTGTGTCGTGTATCTCTAGAGATACGAGACACCGCCGTCAGGTGCAAGTGCACACGTTACTGGTCTGCGCGACTCGTACCGTTGGGCCAAGATGTACTTATGAAATTCGAGGAAGTCAAGTATCGCGATTGTGGCTATTGTCGAACGGTACAGGTAGCGATGACTGTGCAGTGGTCGGATCGGAGACTGAAGGACGCCCAGAACGTTCAACATTACTGGGCCGCCCTTTCTTGTCCTCGATGCGGGCGCGTCACCCTGGTTGAAATGTCCATGCAGGACGATGTCAATTCCGGCGACTCAAGCATTAGTCCGAGATCTGATGTGACCGCCTTGCGCGCGACGCCCAGCGGCGAGGACCCCGCTGTGGCGGTAAGTCATCTCCCCGACGACGTTCGTGGGTTCTATGAGGACGCCTCGAGGGTTCTCCAAGCCGGTGTGCCAGACGCCGCGGCGGTGCAACTTCGAAAGACGCTCGAGGCTGCTGCTGCTCATAAAGGAATTAAAGAGAAGCAGCTCGTTAGTTCGATCAGGAAACTGGTCGAGGAGGGTTACGTGACACTCGATTTCAAGGATGTCATGACTCACATTCGTCAGATCGGAAACAGCGGTGCGCACTACACGGATGAGAGGCTTACGGCGCCCGAGGTTGAGCGTTCACTTCGTTTCACCACGCAGGTATTGCGCAATTTGTTTGAGGTTCCCGGCGAGCTAGACGAGCTTCGACGCGAGGCGGAGGCTGCCGACCCCACAACGAAGGCGGAAGAATCTGTTTCTCAAGATGAAACTACGCTCCTCATTTAGCTCTCGATCCTGCCCCGGTCGAGCTACCTGTCTTGGTCGGGGCTACTCGGGGAGGCGCTCGGTGAACGTAGTGATAGCCAGTTCGGCAAGTTGCGGTGGCGTGAGCTCGTCGCCGAAGAGCGCACTCAGCCGGACGAGCTGGCCGCGCGTGATCGTGACAGGGAAGTGGGTGTCGATAGGCCGAATGACGGCGAACGGCTTCCACTGATAGGTGATGAGAATCGATTCATGCCGCTCGAACACTTCGAAGGTGTACCGCAACGCGTCACGCTTAGATCGTCTTTTGGAGATGGACCTCCTCGGGGACCGTCACTTCCCAGAGCTGTCACTTGGAGAAGGCGCGACGGCGGCCTTGCGAGTTCCTTCGCGAACCAGATGACAGCATCCGCAGGAGCGATCACTTGGCGCCTTGCTGCGTGCGGTCGGAGAGGCAGCCCATCGCCAGGTTCCGAGTTGGCCAGGGCGAGTCTGTCACCGCCGCTCGGCGTGATGAAGATACCGGTGACACCAAACTCGACGCACAGACCCTCAATATGTTCGAGGGTCCAATTGCGCCCGTTTTTGTCGATTTCGCCCCGCCCACCATGGGCCAACCCGTAGCTTCCGAAATGGAAGATGTTCGTTACTCCGAGACCCGCAGCCTCTCTGATATGTGCTTCGGCGTAGCCGTTCTCACCCAAGTCGCGGGCGAATCCAACTTGCTCGGCGCTCACAGTTGGTAACCCTCTTCCACATCGGACCCAGGCCGGTCTAGGTACAACTTCTCCACATTGAGCGTGCGTCCCGGCCGCCGAGACACATGGGTCACTTGCAGCTCACGCCAGCTGAGATTCTCCAAGTTCAGCTCTCCTATGTTGCCGACCGCAGGGCGGCCCGCGGTGACTGCGCGATGTGAAGTTTGTCGTTTGTCAGTTGTCTGCGTGCAACTTCAAGGCCCCGCCGAGCCGTTTCCTCTGGTCGTGAAGGCCGCCACCTTGCAGCCGACGCGATGGCACTTCTTTTATTGGACGTTTATGTCCCACCCCGCAAAGAATGAACCGCATTCCAAAAGCAATTCGACGCGTTTCCCTGTTGCCTACTTTACGAGCACAGGTGGAGCATGCCCTGAAACTGATCGGTTGACTGCTTTAAAGCGCTACCGGCCCTAACTGCGTTCAATTGCTTGGCGCAAACGGAGTGGATCACGACGATTCCTAGCTCGTTCGCATACGACTGCTCGGTCGGCTTCTTCCGCACAACACCCGACGACACACCACGCTCCGACCCTGTCATCACCCCATTGAAGCTGAGTAATGATTAATAGCCACGGATGTACTCCAACAGCGGAACGGCGACTGCTGCACTCCGAGCCCCCCCGGGGTGGCGAAATTACCCACTAACATCACATCATGGAGGGGAAATCGAGGCTGACGCGACGCGTGCTCTTCTTTGGCGCAGTAGCGACGCTCTTTGTGGTGCTTGCATACATTATTTGGGCTATCTCTTCAACATCTGCTGTATTCCAGAAGTCATCAGGCAACAAGACAACCGGTAGTCTCGTCGTGCTAGCGCTGCCTCAACAGTCAGGAGCCGCATGGGGCTGGGTCTACAGTGATGGGTCGTTGGACCCCGAACATACCGACACAGTCGTTCTCCGTTTCGCCGTTTCGACCACTATTCCCTCCACAGGCACCGAAAGCTCTGCAGCCTTCGTTCTATCTGGACCGATAGCAAGAAATGTGGGAACTTGTTATGGGGACGGTCTGACCTGGTCTGAAAAGCTCAGTTCGTATTCCGCTCTAACAGACTTTCAGAAAGCAAGTGTGCTTGATTCCCTCCAATTCTCCTCGACCACTGGGCTGACAGACGATAGTGAGGACGGCCGAATAATGAGTGAGTCTGATGCGCGAAATCAGGCCGAAGGACGTTCTTATTCTGTTTTGGTTCCGACGGTGTACTTGCCCGATCAACGCACGTTTGTTGGCACCAGTGCCGTTGATGCGACCCAGTCAGTGAATCGAACCCTCAACTCTTTTGAGACTCAGTTCACTTGCAGTATCAAGCCGGAGGCGTTCTGGTCGTCACAAGGGGATCAGCAGATCTTCACCTTTCCTTCGTTGTTTACCGAAACCGGATTCAGTGGTGGGGACTCGTCGCTCTACATCGACCGCAAGATAGTACTGAAGTATGACAGAGCAGATCCCTTACAGTTCTCGAGCCAGAAGCCCGACTACGGATCGACTGGCCTGACAACGTTTGAAGGGTCATGGGAAGCGTGGAACACGCAGCCATCTGCACCGCACGACAGGATGTCCCTCAACCAGTTCCAGGCCACCTACCAAAAAGCCGACGCTCAAAATCAGCGTGATCTCCAACTCCTTTTCCTCGGTCTAGCGTTCGCGACATGCGCAACTTTGCTGATCGCTATCCTCAAGCATTTAGCCGACTGGACGAGCGATCGTGTCGTTTCTTGGTGGCCGCAAGCCCGCAAAGGCAAAGACGGCTGATGAAACCTTGGGTGCGCCTTATTGGTGCGGCGATCCTGATCGCGATAATCTGCCTTGCGTTTGTTGCTCCGGGCCTTGCCGCGCTTTCAGTTCCGCCAAGCTCAACCCAGCTGAGCTCAGAATTTGTAGCGTTTGCCCAAAACGATCCCGCCACCGCGCTCGCTACAACGACCAAAATGCTCAATGTCGATCCGGCCGCGACGGATCTACCTCGTATATTTTTCGGAATGAGCTATGGTCACGCGTCTCAGAAAGACGTCGCACTTCAGACGCCCGATCTACAGACGAGAAGCCTACATTCTCAGCCAATAGACCAAACCGGCTTGACCAAAGATCCAGCGGGAGTGTCGGTAGTTCTAAGCGGAGCGATCGCGGAGTCGCTTCAATCGTGTGACGACCTATCGGTGCGGGTCACCCGAAATCTGTCATACGAAGATCTGAGCACCGCTGAACAGCGTGGAGCAGTCGTGTCTTTGACGAGCATCTCAAACACTGCGGGTAGCCCGAGCGAAAGCCAGCCTGCTCCCAATCTTCAGGCGGATCAGCTCACTCAAACGCCGGCTGACCAGGCGAGTGCGCTCAAATACACCGTGCTTCAGCCGAGCGTGTTCAAGGCTTATCGGTGGAGCTGGAACCTAACGAAAGATAGTGGGGATCGATATTACGACGGATACTTCGCTTCATTCACCTGCACGTTTGCAAAGGTCGGGCTCTGGCAGCCGGGAGCCGGTTTCAACGCTTTCGACTATCCAATGCAAACGGCTGTCAGTCCAGGCGACGGTACCAGTGCATCAGTAGTTAGTGATTGGCGGTCGGTAGAAAGTGTTGACCCAGTCTTGGACCGACTAACTCAGGCGCAAGGAGATGCCGTAACTCAAGCATCTGGCAATCTGCAGTACAGTTCAAGTCTTCAGTCCTGGGACGTCCAGCGCCCAGAGGTTTCAACTCAACCTTTAGCTCTTCAATATGTTGATAGTGCGGGACAGGCAACACGAGAGTTGCAGATATTTGTCGGCGGCATCGCGATTACGGTCGCCGGAGCCTTGGGGATCTCGTTCTTCAAGACCCTGGCGGTTGAGATTACTGAACTGTACGAGAAGCGTAAGTCCCGGTTGAGCAAATTGAATGACTCTAAAGCGGACTGAGCAGCGACAAACCTTGACGCCCGCTTTCAGAGCGCAATGTCTTCAGCTTCTCTATATGGGAGTCAATGCGCGAGACTAGAAATTTGCAACGATTCGAACGGAGGAAGCTTTGAAAGCGATGGTGGCGGCTCGACAAGTTGCAGACGCTATTTCGATCGGAGATGTTTCCTCCAGCCAACACTGCCTTGCAGCATTCTCCAATGAACTCCGCGCGGTTGGCCCCGATTTCGATTTCATCGATGAAGTAACGCGTGACGAGCCCGAGTTTACCGGCGACGATTTGTTCGATGCGGGGCTTGCGCCTACTCCGAGATCTATCGGCAACTTGTCGGACTGCCAATCCTGGATTGGATGCTCATGCCAGCCCGGTACGTGGAAATACCGGATTCGGTCGTCATCACTATCGAAGGTGTACCCATCCTTCATCCGACGCTGATTGAACACGGTGTCATCCTCGATTTAGTTGGCGACGGGCTTCGTCTCGGAGCTTGAGCCTTTCGCTGCAGCCCACCCGTTCGGCTGCAGGTCCTGTCCAAGTTGATGAGCGGCCGCTCGATAGCGCAGAACTTCATCCCAAGGCATCGCTCTGATGTGGCCGTCGATCACCCCGATGCCCCTGTCCTCGATCGCTCCGTTGTATGAACGCCTCAGCCGGGTCGTGCCCTCGAAGATAGGAAGGCGGGCGCTTGGTCCTTGTCAGCGACGGTTGAAATGTAGGCCAGGATCGACGGTCGAAAACTAGGCCACCCGAGGAACGATTGATTGGGTGATCACAGTGGAAGATTGGGCGTTGATTCGTCGCCTTCATAAGGGTGAGGGGCTGTCGCAGCGAGAGATCGCTAAACGGCTCGGGCTGGCCAGGGACACGGTCGCGAAAGCGATTAGTACTGATGGGCCACCGAAGTACGTCCGGCCGCCGAGGCCGTCGGAGGTGCGCGATCTCGAGCCGGCGATCAGGGAATTGCTGAAGGCGTATCCGCGGATGCCTGCGACGGTGATCGCGGAGCGGTTGGGTTGGCAGGGCTCGATCACCTGGTTTCGTCAGAATGTGGCCCGGCTCCGCCCGGAGTACGCACCCGCTGACCCGGCTGACCGGCTCAGCTACCGGCCGGGTGATCAGGCGCAATGTGATCTGTGGTTCCCGCCGGTGAAGATCCCGCTCGGTCACGGTCAAACAGGGTCACCGCCGGTACTTGTGATCGTGCCCTCGAATTCACGGTTCATCACCGCGATGATGCTGCCCACCCGCACGACACCCGATCTGCTCGCTGGGATGTGGGAGCTGCTGCAGGGTCAGCTCGGGGCCGTGCCGCATCGGCTGATTTGGGATAACGAGGCCGGGATCGGCCGGCGGAACTCGTTCGCCGAAGGTGTTGCCTCGTTCACCGGTACCCTCGCGACCCGGATCGTGCAGCTGAAACCGTTCGACCCGGAATCCAAGGGCATCGTTGAACGAGCGAACCAATACTTAGAAACCTCGTTCCTACCTGGCCGTACGTTCACCTCACCCGCCGATTTCAACGACCAGCTGGTCGTGTGGTTGCGGCGGGCCAATAACCGGCAGGTTCGCCGCCTCGCCGCGAAACCTTCCGAGCTGATCGGCGTGGACCGTGCTGCGATGGTGCCGCTGCCGCCGATCGCGCCGAACGTTGGCTTCAGCTCGAAGGTCAGGCTGCCGAGGGATTACTACGTCACCGTGCTCGGTAACGACTATTCCGTCGACCCTGCTGGTATCGGCCGGATGGTTGACGTGCGCGCGAACTTGCGTACCGTGACCGTCACCCTCGACGGGAAGTTGCTCGCGCAGCACGACCGGGTATGGGCCAGGGGTCAGTCGATCGCCGACCCAACCCATGTTGGCTCAGCCAAGACGTTACGGACTTTGTTTCAAACCCGAACTCCTGCGGTACCGGAACGGTATGACCGTGACCTCGCCGACTACGACCAGGCGTTCGGGGTCAGCTTCGACCCGGCCGGTGAGGTCGCCTGATGAGCAACGAGACCGTCAGCCAAATCGAGTACTACGCCCGAGCATTGAAAGCGCCACGCATTCGGGAGGCCGCGGCCCGGCTCGCCATACAAGCCCGTGACGCCTCCTGGACGCACGAGGAGTACCTCGCCGCGGTGCTCTCTCGTGAAGTATCTGCCCGCGAAGCGTCCGGCGCCGAGCTCCGGATTCGCGCTGCGGGGTTTCCGGGACGTAAATCGATCGAGGACTTCGCGTTCGATCACCAACCCGCTCTGAAGCGCGACACCATCGCGCACCTCGGCACCAACAGCTGGCTCGCCGACGCCCAGAACGTCGTCCTCCTCGGCCCGCCCGGTACCGGGAAAACGCACCTCGCGATCGGCCTGGGCATCAAAGCGTCACACGCCGGCTACCGGGTGCTGTTCGCCACTGCGACGGACTGGATCACAAGACTGCAAACCGCGCACACACTCGGGCGGCTCCCGCAAGAACTCGGCAAACTCCGCCGGTACGGACTGATCATCGTCGACGAGGTCGGCTACATCCCGTTCGACAAAGACGCCGCGAACCTGTTCTTCCAACTCGTGTCATCCCGCTACGAACACGCCTCTCTGATCCTCACCAGCAACCTGCCCTTCGCTGGCTGGGGCGACACCTTCGGCGACCACGTCGTCGCCGCGGCAATGATCGACCGGATCGTGCACCACGCCGAAGTCATCACCCTCAAAGGCGCCAGTTACCGGCTGAAAGACACCGGCATCAAAACCCTCCCATCCACCAGACCCGAGAACACGGCAGAATAACAACACACACGTGGCCGACTTTTACACCGTCGAAAATGGCCCACTCTTAGACCGTCGCTGACAGTCCTCGCCCTCCGAAAATGCCTGCGATCCGGCGTCCATAAAAGGAAGTCATTCAGCATGCACTGAAGGCGGACTGGGCGCCCGTGGCAGATGCTCCTCGCGATCGCTGCGTCCACGTCTGCCGCGAATTGGGCGACGGGCTCTCTTTTGCTGTTTTCTGGCCCGTCGGGGAAGAAGACTTCCGGCATCTCGGCGCACGCCAAAGGCGCGTCTAACGGCATAGGGGCTCCCTGTAACTCGACTCGGAGAATCCAGTAGATGAACAGTTCCATTGATTCGCCTCGGAGTTCAACAGCCGAGAGCCCCCGGTCAAACGGTGCGAGATGTTCTGGCATCGTTCGCTCCTCAATGAGTATCTCGGCCATGACGTCTGCCCAGATGCCGTACTCGGCTTCCGCGAACTTCTCGACCTCTTTGCGATGACGCCTTGCGATTTGAATTGTCATGATTGGTTTTCCCGTCCAATGATGTGTACAGATAATTGGCTTACACCGCGAAGGCTCAGCCCTCGCGGTGTTTCAGACTCGTGAGTGCTTCAACGGCTCACTTCGACGTGTGCTTCTTGTCGCTGCCCACTAGCCGCTCAATCAGCCAGTAGCTCTAGAGCTGAGTCACGGAGAAGATCGGCAGCACCGGTCCCGGCCAGAAGAGAAGATTCACGAAGAGTCGTTCTGGTTGCCTCGGCATGGGAGCAAATACGACGCCGGCATGGATTACGAGATCGGGTAGTAGGGCGCGGGGCGTGTTGAGCGCGAGCACCATGTTGCGGCTGAGCTCCCACATGCCGTCTTTGAGGAGCGGCACAAGATCTCGCCGCGGGTAGATCGGACGTGGCCACCACGGGATCGAACAGTAGAAAGCACTACGCCAGTACTTGATATCCAAAATGACGAGGCGATCGCCGTTGAGTAGAAACAGATCGACGTCCCCCGCGAACCCTGGAATGGATAGCGAGGTGAACACTTCATATCTGTCACCAAAGCGCCTGCGGATGCGATCGACATAGATTCGTTCGCCCACGCTGCCTTGCTCACCCTTCGCTCCGAATCGGTCGAGGTGCTCGCGGGGATCGGTCATATCGCCAACACCTCGGCCCCGGCAGTCGTCTTGGAATCGATTGACACCGCAAGTGACGTTGCGCTACGTATGAGCTGATCTTCGAAATCCTTGGTCGGGAAGGTGCCCATCATCAAGCAGGGGATGTCAACCAAATCGCCAAGGCAAATGCTGACCCCGGCCCTAAGCAACTCATGGGTGTTGAGAGTTTCGGAATCGGACGAGCCGCTCAGTATGGTTGCCATTGCGGTGGTCAGCGAGATCGCCGAGTCGAGGCACGGCTCCGTTCTCGGCGGAAAGCTGTGTTGCTCGAATTGGTCATTGAGTTCACATCGGCGATTCATTAATTGGCGCCTGATCAGGTATTACGTGGACCAGCTAGCGCGAGTGTACGACTAGAAATCTCTGCCTGATGAAGCTCTGAAGAATCGTGTGTGCGTCTAGACGACTGCTAGGTGCCGCGTATATTCGACGTTGCTTTCCTGCTGCTGGAGTAACAGAGCAAACGTTCCGTCTGCTTCTCCGTACATGATGAAACGCGCCGCGTCCGAAGCAAACTTGGGACTATGGCGCCGATTCTCGATCCGCTTACGCAGCATCTGTTCGCCGTATTGGAAGAACACTTGACCCGGATTCTCGCCCGCGATGTAACTGCGGAACTTCGGTACCCAGCTCATAAGCGTCTCTGTTGCGTCTTCGAATTCGGTCTCACTTCAGTCGACACGAGCGGGTGCGGGAATTCGAAGTTCGCCGTACCTCCTGGTGGTCGGGTTGTAGATCAGATCTGCCAGGACCGCGTTCGCCGCATGCTTGTGTCGTCGCGCCGCGGCGAACTTGTCTCTCTGCTGAGCAGCTACCGCCGAGCGTTTTGAGTTCGTGCTCTCAGCCGCATCGTGAGGAGAGATGAGACAACCGGTCGCTTTATCGCGCCTTGCGTGGCGCTCATCGACGGTTAGGTGGTCGAGTACCTGAACGAGTGATTGCACGGGCACACCCATCTCTCGAAGTTCATCCGTAGCGCGCACGACTTCGCTCCAAAGCTGCCTACGACACTTGATCTCCACCGCGAGTGAAATGTCAAACACGTTCGCCGAGATCTGCGCCGACTCCACAATGGCATTCGCAACATGGCTGCTCGTGAATAGCGCACTCTTCCACCAGATCGGATGTGTCACGCTTTGGACGAACAGGCCCAGCGAGTCTCAGCTGCTCACACCTGCATTTTCATCGGCCCTTATGTTATCTCCCTTGGATGAGTCTCCATAAAACTGTTCGACACTCCAGGAGAACCGCTCAACGGAACCGATGCGACTATCCGCGGGTTTTGTCAGTCTGTACATGGAAGTCACGCCACCACAGCCCTGACGATTGTCCAGTCGGACGATGAGCGACTGGCTCTCGAGAAACCTGAGAGCATCGAGGACCGTGTTGTTTCGCCAGCCGAGCCTCGCAGCAATGTCAGCTTGAGAGATCATGCCGCTATCGCGACCTTCACCACGTTCGGTAAGGATCAAGCCGAGAGTGACGAGCGCTGCTCGCGCATAAGTATTCGTCCGAACGTTGAGGGACTTGCCTTGGGGAGAGTTTGGAAACGGCAAGAGGAGACCGGCGTAGATCCTCTTCACGATCCCGATGTTCGAGTCACGCACGCTCGCGCCCAGCTTTGAAGAGTGAATGCGATAGGCCTTCGCCTTGCCCTCGATCTCCCTCCGTTTCGTCACGCTGCCGAGAAGTATGTGCATGTCGCTATGGAACCGCTTCGGGTCTCCGTGGGTCGGACATTGCGACCCCACTCCGAATTCCTGCGGATTCATACCGACATCGCTCGTTGCGGTTCGCTCCGCGATGTGGCGCCCGATGAAGTTCCGGACCGAATTCGGATCCAATCCCAATCGGAACCCCTTGTGCCTCATCGAGAGTGCGGCCGGATATGACCTTGTTCCCTGAACCCTCGACCACACCGTCCAGAGTTCGGCACTCGAATCGAGGCCGGGTATTTCGGCGGTCGACGTCGACGGAACGGTCTTCCGGCCTGGACAGGCCTACTGGATTGCTGCGAGTGCGGATAGCTCGGCTCAGCATTATGTCGCGGTCGTCAAACTGGACTCTGGCCTCATTATGATTCGGAGCGACTCGGCACCAGCCGTCGACTGTAGTTCGGCACCAGGTGAACTGGAAGCCGAATCGATGGCAAGGTGTCTTCGATCCGTGACAGACGACTCTGAGCTTCGATCTTCGACCCCGCAATGGTTTCAGTTCTGATGAACTGTGCCGACTCAACTGTTCATCAGAAACATGACTTTATCGAGTGACGGTGACCGTTGTGGGGTCGGCGCCGGTCATTTTGAGCATGTGGTTTACGTAGGCAACTTGTCCGGGTGAACAGTGAACAATGACGCGGGAGTTGGCTTCGGCCGCTTTTTCAATCGCTTGAGACAGTGATCCACGATCAGACATGATCATGTTACCTATCACCTTAACGTGCACCGTCGCACACGAATCGAGTTCGAGCAGCTGGCTGTCGCTAAGCCGAATAGCCCCTCCGACCGTGACGACGCATGGATCCCCCTCGGCAACCCGCAGGCCCGTTACCATGAAGCCGGCACCCTCCGGGTTGCTGCGCGCGTTTACGGTGACATAGTGTGCATGGGATCCACGGATAATGTCGAGACTGAAGGCAGCTCCACCGGGTACGGTTGCTTGCTCGAGGTTGCTGATCGTAAAGTTATCGCCAATCACAGTCAATTCGAGCGAATTGGCATTGGCGGCGACACGAGCGCTAGTGGCTTGGCCGTGCATGAGGCCGTTTTGAATCAGTTCGATAAACCATACGGCCGCCGCATAAGAAGTCTCGTCTGACCAGATTTCGCCCGCGCCCGAATCTTGGAGAAAGTTGATGACAGTATCCCGGTCCTCCGATGTCAGCGTGTAGCGACCATGCTCGGTCTTGATCAACTCTGGCGCCCGCAGCTCGCAGACCATTGGGATGAGTTCGAAGCCTCGCTGCTCCGGAGTGCCAGCCAGAGCTATTTCCTGGCGATCGTCAGCTCGTTTCTTGTAGGACTCGAGGGTCTCCACCGTGAAGCGACCATCGTCCTTGTCCACTAACGCTGCATGGGTGCCGCACATCCATACGCCGTTCTTCGCTGACTCTCGATAGGCATCCGGGATACCGCGCTAGTAGTGCCCCTTAGAGTGGTGTAGCCCCGGTGGCTTGGCCCCGTCTTGGACGTGGGCGCGGTCACCGTGGTGTTCCTTCGAGAAGTCTCTAACCTCCACTCGAAAGGCATCATCACGATGACCGCTCCACATATTGTCGACCCTTATGGCCTGCTCCGCGAAGCCCTCGGCGACGCGTCTCCGGATCTGCTGCGCAGCCTGCTGCAAACCATGATCAATGCCCTCCTCTCCGCCGACGCCGATGCTGTGGTTGGTGCGGAATGGGGCAAACCCTCGCCCGACCGTACCGCGCAACGCAACGGGTACCGGCACCGCGACCTCGATACCCGTGTTGGCACGATCGATGTCGCTGTTCCGAAGCTCCGTTCGGGCACGTATTTCCCGGAATGGCTGCTCGAAAGACGCAAACGCGCCGAGGCGGCGATGATCACCGTGATCGCGGACTGCTACCTCGCCGGCGTCAGTACCCGCCGGATGGACAAACTCGTGAAAACCTTAGGGATTCACTCGTTGTCGAAGTCACAGGTGTCAAGGATGGCAGCCGACCTCGATGAACATGTCGCCCAGTTCCGGCACCGACCGCTCGGCGACGCGGGCCCGTTCACGTTCGTCGCCGCCGACGCGCTGACGATGAAGGTCCGTGAGGGTGGCCGGGTCATCAACGCCGTCGTTCTCGTCGCTACCGGTGTGAACGCTGACGGACGCCGCGAGGTCCTCGGCCTGCGAGTTGCGACGTCAGAGACCGGTGCGGCGTGGAACAGCTTCTTCGCCGACCTCACAGCCCGCGGCCTTACCGGCGTGCGGCTGGTGACCTCCGACGCGCACCAGGGCCTGGTCGAAGCGATCGCTGCGAACCTGCCAGGAGCTGCGTGGCAACGCTGCCGCACCCACTACGCAGCGAACCTGATGAGTGTGTGCCCGAAGAGCATCTGGCCGGCAGTGAAAGCGATGCTCCACAGCGTCTATGACCAGCCCGACGCGGACGCCGTGCACGCCCAATACGACAGGCTCTTGGACTACGTCGAAGAGAAACTCCCCGCAGCGTTTGAGCACCTTGATGCCGCCAGGGTTGACATCCTCGCGTTTACGACGTTCCCCGACGGGCTCTGGCAGCAGGTCTGGTCCAATAATCCGAACGAGCGCCTGAATCGGGAGATCCGGCGCCGTACCGACAGCGTCGGGATCTTCCCCAACCGCGACGCGATCACCCGACTCGTCGGAGCCGTCCTCGCCGAACAAACCGACGAATGGGCCGAAGGACGCCGCTACCTCGGCATCGACATCCTCACCAAAGCCCGCCTCACCCTCCTACCCAACACCAGAACCGAGGTGACCGAACCAGCACTCCAACTCAGCGCCTAACCAACCAAAACGAAGGAAAACCGGCTACACCACTACCCGGGGCTTGAGCACCGCGCTTGGCGATTTGGTCTGCTCGGGGGCCAGTCTCTTGACTCGACGCAGGATAGATGTGGCACGCATAGCCAGTGTTCACCGTGAGTCCGTCAGAACGCGGACCGCCAGTAGCGTTGGAGCATCCCGGATACGAGCACTTGTAACCGGCGCGTGTTGCAAGTTGCCGCTTCACGGGCATGGAAAAGTTCTGTCGTACCACAAGGCCAGACTAACTATTCGGCCACCACATTGTTACTAACGGACCGATCACGCTCGGTCAACTGCATTCGCCCATACCAGGCACTGCGGGGCTGTCCGTCCGAACCAACCCATCGAATGTGCACCGCCTTGTCGGTCCATTCGAACGCCTCGGCATCGACTCGAACGGTGGCTTCGTAGAAGCGAGTCCAAGCGCGAACTGGAATGACCGAGCTTGCCCTTTTGATTGGGTGGTTCTCCAGATCGAGCTCCTCAGGTGTCAGGCTAATTGGCATAGGCCGCGTGACGATGTGATCGATACGCTTGCCCATATCCCTGCTCACGGAATTTGCGTAACGCTTACTCGTTCCCATATCAGCTGAGCCTATTCGAAACAATGTTCGATAGAAATGTGAGTTTGCGTGGCAATGCCCATTGCTCCCCGAAGTGGCTTTCCGATTCCCGAGGTGTGGGATGAAGGCGGACTCAGTGCGGTCGGATTCCGCGGTTTCGTCCTGCTAGCGGACGCCAAACCTCATCTTTTGCCGACGAGCTCGGGGCTCTACGTGATTCTTCGGCGCGACAAATCCGAACGTTCGTTCTCGGTGAAAAGCCGCAAGAGGCTAGTGGCTTTCGCGCCCGCTGATTTGAAGGGAAGGTGGATACCGGGCTGCCCCGTTGTTTACATCGGAACGACGGTCGTTCGGTCAGGCATACGCGGCCGGCTCGGTGCCTTTAGACGCCAAGCGGTGAATCATTCCAGAGGCCGCGCGATTTGGCAACTAGCGGATGCGGACGACCTGGTCGCGGCTTGGGTCGAAACTCCCGAGCACGACGCGCGTCTGGTGGAGCACGAATATATATATATGCGTTCGAGGAGAACTACGGCCAGATGCCATTTGCGAATCGGAAGCACTGAGGGTGCAGCCTGACCTTCACGGCACTTCTTGGTTTTCCGTCGTATCGACCTCCGTGCTTTCTGTCCGAGCTCGGTTTCGGCGTCTGCGTATCAAGATCACCGCAGCAAGAAAGATTCCCGTGAAGATCGCCGCCCATATTTAGAAAGGGAGACTCAAGCCATCGTCGGTCTGCGCCTTAGCCTGGATTCACCGATGTTTTTGAGTGGTGAGCCGTTGACGGTTTCTGGGCAGTTCGGTGTTGCTGGGCGTGCTGGTGTTGCGTCCCTCGCTGGCCGCGGTGTTCCACTGGTTCGTTTCGTCGTTGCCTGGGGTGGCATGTTGGTCGGGTTCGTCAGCGTCGTGGTGGAGCCAGCGAATGCGTGACGAGCGTGGTCCATGCGGTTTCCCAGGGCCAGTTCTCGGGGAGATGCAGTCGAATGCGGCGCGCGGACGTCGCGATCCTCGCGGGGATGTTGATGAGTTTCTGGCGGATCGTCCCGGTCGTCGCGGACGCGAGAGCGGAGCCGGTGATGGTCGCGGCGGTGCGGGTGAGGTTGAACGCGATGACGGCGAGGACGAGCCAGGCGGCGTTGGCGGTGAAGACGCCTGAGGGCATGTGGGCGAGTGCGGAGTTCTTCAGGTCTGCGTTGACTTGCTCGATGATCGCGTGGCGGCGGTGGATCTGGTCGGCGGTGATCGTGTCGAGGGTGCTGGTGGTGAAGAACGCGTGGAAGCGGTGCGTGTCGAACAGGGTCGGCTGAGACAGCTTCTTCTTGTTCAGTTCAGGGATCCGCCGCACCACGAGGCGCCCGTGCACGTGGTCCTTCTTCGGTCTGGAGGCGAACGCAGTGAACGGGACCTCGGCGACTTCCGCGACAGAGGTCCAGGTGGCGGTGTCGGGGTCATAGATCGCGTTCGGATACTCGATCTTCGTCCAGGCATCATCCGGGATGGCGTGGATCGCGCGTTTCACCGCGGGATCCTGCCGGGCGGTGATCGACACGTTCGCGCCCGCGCGGAGCGCGGCGCTCACCGTCGCGTGTCCGTAGTAAGCGGAGTCCGCGCGCAGCAGCACCGGTGCAGCGTTCATCCCGGGGAGTCGGGTGACGGTCTTGAGCGCGTCGGCGACGATCCGGGCAGCGCCTCGTGGGGACCCGGCCGCACCCTTGCGGAGGCGCTGCCCGATGACCACGGGAGCGGTGGTGTCGGTCGATACGGTCGCGAGCAGCGCGTTGATGCCGCGGACACCGGAGTATCCGAACCCGGCGCCCTGCTTCTTCGGGCCGTGCACTTCGATGATCGTGTCATCGACATCAACGAACACCAGCCCGCCGTCGGCGGGCGGTGACACGATCGGAGCCTCAGCGGCGAGGTTGATCAGCAGCCGGGACGCGACGGCGTCGAGTTGGCGGACGTGCCCGAACGTAAACGATCGGAGGAACGACCCCAACGTCGAGGGGGCGTAGATCGATGTGAAGATCTTCCCCATCCCGCCGTGGCGCAGCACCGCCATGTCATCAATCGAATCCGCGCCGGCGACCATCCCGGCCACCAGCGAGGACACCTTCAACCCGGCATTCGCGCCCTTGTCTGTCGGGACGCTCAACCACTGGTCGGCGAGGTCACGGAGGCCTGCGTTCTCGGCGAGGCGCATGACCGGGAGTAAGCCGACGGACGACACGAGATTCGGGTCATCGAATGACCAGGCAGCGGACCGGGAGACGTGAGAAACTTGCACCTGCGAGATGCCTCTCTTTTCAGAGTAATAGGACCTTAGACAAGCTCTATTTTCCCTGATCAGACAGGCATTCTCCGTTTAACGCGCCGACCTCAACTCATACTCCATCGGTGGATCCAGGCTTAGTCGGTTCGAATATTTCATCTGTTGGAGCGCGGTTGGCGGTCACCGTTGGGCCTGAGGATGTGAGCGCGGGCGACGACGTAGGACCGGTGGTTGAAACGGACCGAGCATCCGAATCCAGTTCCCAGAAACGGGTGTTTACTTCGGCGACGTAAGTATGGCCGTCCGCTCCAAGCAGCATGGCCGAGGAATCGATCTCTCCTCCCAAGTCATACCCGGATGCCGGTCTCGCAAATGAAAACGATAGCCGGAGACGTCAATCGGGACGCTTGGACCCTGACCCTCGTCGAAATGCACAGCCACGAACTTCGTCTGTAAACCGCTAAAGTCTTCCAGGTCGAAATCGACTCGGTCCGTTGCGGAAGGTGGGGGATTCTCGATCGTCAGGTCGGGTTGGCCCGCCTGCGGTTCAGATCCATCGGAGAGTTGTGCGGATGACGACCGCGCGATGAGCGTTGGTGCTCTCGACGCGCTCGCGGCACACCCTCACCCATCTCTACCGTGCTGTTTTCCGTAGACGGCGGCCGGCGTTCGACGCACTTGCCCCGTCCCGCGCACTGCATCGGTATACCTCCGTCGAGGAATGAAAGCAAGGGATCGCACCATAGGCCAAAGCCTCTGGCGTTCAGTCGGCGCAGGGACGATACTGGCTGGGGTACGGTACCGCGACGCGAGCGTATCGCACAGGAAGGCCATCCCATGTGCACAGCGGTCAGATTCTCCGACGGAAACGGCCACGCGTACCTGGCGCGAAATCTCGACTGGACCTTCGGATACGGTGAACGAGTCGTCGTCACTCCCACCGGTTTCAGCGCCACGTCGCCGTTCGGTGCCGTGGCCAGCATCCGCCATGCCATCATCGGCATGGGCATCGTGGAGGAGGGCACGCCCTTGTACTTCGACTGCGGCAACGACGCCGGCCTCGCGGTCGCGGGGCTGAACTTCCCGGGATACGCCCAGTACGCGTCGGAGCCCGTCGAGGGCGCAACGAACGTCGCCGCGTTCGAGTTCCCGCTCTGGGTCGCCTCGCAGTTCAGCAGCGTCGACGACGCCGAGGAGGCGCTCAGAAACGTGGTGATCGTCGACCGGCCGATCAATGAGAAGTACCCGAGCTCCCTGTTGCACTGGATCATCGCCGACGCGACGCGGGCAATCGTCGTGGAGCACACGGGTGACGGCCTGCACGTCTTCGACGACGACGTCGACGTCCTGGCGAACCAACCCGGCTTCGCGTGGCACCACGAGAACCTGCGCAACTACCTCAATGCCTCGCCCGAATTCCCCGAGGAGAGCGTGCTGGGCCGAGCGCGCCTGACTCCGTTCGGCTCGGGGTTGCACATGCGCGGCATTCCCGGGGACTACTACTCGCCGTCGCGGTTTGTGCGCGCTGCCTACGTCAACGCGCACTACCCCGACAAGGCGAGCGAAGAGGAGAACGTGAGCCGCGCCTTCCACACCCTGCAGCAGGTGGCCATGGTCGAAGGGGCGGCGAAGATGGGCTCGGGCGAGTTCGAGAAGACCATCTACACGGGGCTCTTCTCGTCACGCACGGCGAGCTACTACTGGAACAGCTACGACGACCCCACGCTCCGCAGCGAGACGCTCTCTGACCACCAGCCCGGCGGCACTGAGGTGATCGTGCTGTGAGGGAACACGCGCGGCCGGATGTGTCTCAGCCGCAGTCCTCGACCTTCCTTTCGGCGTGAGCGATAAAATCAAGCGGAGCCGTTTTACTCGTCGATTCACTCGGCGACTGCCGTCGGAGGGCATAGGGCGCCACCTCGCCGAGCTGCGCTCTCTACGGCATCGCAGCACCGAGGTAGGAGTACTTGACGAACACCTCCGCGGCCAGACCGGCCTCCTCGAGAACGCCCTGCACGGCCGTCAACATGTATCGCGAGTCCCAGCCCATGTAGAGGAAGTTCGAGTCATCGAGCTGGTCCCAGTGGCCGTTCCACGCCTGCGCGTCGTAGATCGGCCCGCCGCGCCGGGCGCTGAAGGCGACGACGCTCTCGTGTGAGTCGTTCCAGAGTCGTTTGAAGATACGGTTGAAGAGGTACTTGACGTCGTAGACCTCCCAGTGTTCGCCGCGATACTCGACGTACTCGAATTCGCGCTGCCAGCCCCGGGGCCAGCCGCGACGGCGCTTCGCATCGAGAATGGGCGTGAGGTCGTCGTCGTCGATTCCAGCCGCGGTCGGTCGCCCCCACACCTTGAGGAAGACATCGGTGAGCCGGGCCGTGCGTTCGGCGATGGCGGAAGTGCCCCAGACGTCGACCTCGGCGAGCTCCGTGGTCGTCGCCACCGCGCTCTTCGCGTAGACGGACTGCTTCTCTGTGAAGGAGGCGTCTGCTGCGCGCTCGGCCAGCGGTCGCTCGAGCAGGGTGAGGTTGCCGAGAGTGCCCGAGAGTGCCCGGTGGCTGTTCTGTTCGTCGTCGCTGTAGTCCGCCCATTCGCGAACGCCGTCGCCGCTCCACGAGTCGGCGGGTGCCACGGGGAAGATGTGCTCGAGATCGAGCGGAGCAGCATCCAGACCCGCAGTGCCCACGCCCGCAGTGCCCGCACCCGCAGCATCCGCACCGGCCGCCGCCGCCCGCGCCCCGGCCAGTCGCCCGAGCACGTACGCGGCGTGCGGCAGCTCCGAGTACTTCAGCGCCACGCGCACCCGCTCATTCGACGGCGTGATCCGCGCCACCGCCGCGACCAGCTCCGCGTGCCCCGCGGCCCTCGCCCGGCAGAGCCGAGCCACCAGGCGATCGTTGCTCACGCCCACCACGGTCCTTCGCAGCAGCAGCGACTGCACCAGCTCCAGGGTCTCGATGAGTGCCGCCTTCGTCACAGTTCCGCGCTCGTAATCGCAGTAGGCCCGCATGACCAGCGGGTACATCCCGCGCCCGAAGGTGTTGACGAACCCGAGCTGCTGCCCGATCTCCGCGTCGGCTGCCGAGGCCGGCTCGAGAAG
Source organism: Subtercola sp. PAMC28395 (assembly GCF_018889995.1). NCBI lineage: Bacteria > Bacillati > Actinomycetota > Actinomycetes > Micrococcales > Microbacteriaceae > Subtercola > Subtercola sp. PAMC28395. The sequence goes on from NZ_CP076547.1 coordinate 1,556,863, forward strand.
CACGCGGTACGCGGACGAGTACTCCCGCCACTCGGCCGCGTGCACGCGCAACGCCTCGAGGTCGAGCCGCGGGAACTGCTGCCTGAACTCGTCGTATACGCCGCGCCCACCGGCGACCGTCACTTCGCGCCCCGTCGTCATGACGAGGTAGTGCCGCCAGAAACTCGCGATCTGCTCGCCGGTGTTCTGCTCGATCGGCAGCCAGAACGAATTCTCTATCTCGTTCTGTTCCGCGTGCGAGAGCCCCATCAGCACGTAGTTGTGGATCAGTTCGTGGTCGCGCAGCGGCTCGCCCGTGGAGTTCAGGCTCTCGAAGATCTGCTGCGCATTCGCATCGGCCCCCAGCGTGATGGCCACGTGCTCCAGCTTCTGTAGGCCCCGCCAGATGCGCGCCACTTCGTCAGGCCGGATCTGGCTGCGAAAGAACGCGTAGTTGTCGTCGAACCGCGAATCGCGCAGCTCGTCTCCCGGCAGGCGCCGCCCCAGCACCACACTCTCGAACACCTCGGCCCAGGCCCTGTGCGGTCGCAACTTCGTTCGAGACGCTCCGGATGCCCGGCTCCCCTCACCGCGAACCAGTACACCCTCTAGCTGTCCGGCGAGCCCGTCGCCCCCGCCCCCACGCCCATCGTCGGCCGCCGCCGCAGTGATGGCCTCCCCGGCGTCGAGATCCGCGCCTGCATCCGTGCCAGCCACTGCCCTGGCACCCTGCAGCACCGTGTGGTGCAGCGCCGCGACGAGCAACATCAGCGTGGTGATGCGCTGCTGCCCATCGATGAGCACGAGTTCGGACGAGTCGTCGCCGTCGGTGTCGCCACTGTCGCCGGTGCTGGCGGTGCTGGCGGTGCACAGGATGGACCCGATGAAATGGGTGTGCCGATCATCCGAATCAGACACCGCCCGGATGTCAGCCAGCAGCTTCTCGCACCCGCCGATGTCCCAGCGGTACTGGCGCTGGTAGACCGGTACGACGATGGTTGTCTGTGGGGAAGACAGCCAGCCGATCGTATTGACCGCTGTCGCATCGATGTTCGTGGCCGTGGGAAGTGCGGCGGGCAGTGCAGTGACCATGGGTTTCGCTTCAGCCTCTCAGAACGACTCCGCCCCTCAGAACAAAAGGGTTTCGCAGCCGTCGAGTCTACGCGAGAGTGTTTGCCGGCAGGATTGCGCGCGCCGATCGACGGATTCGCACGTCACCGAGTGACCACAGTCGTGTCTCCCAACTCCGCGCCGACTGCGCTGCGCGTTTCGACGCGGAGTTGGGAGACACGACTAAAGTCCCTTCACAGGAGGCCCAATGTAGGCTTACCTAAGTTGGGCCTGTTAAAACGTGCTGGCCCCCAACGAAAGGGCATGATTCACGTCATGGGATATATCAAGTCTGCTGCTCTCGAAGAGACCGGATACGTGGTCCTCGACCGCTACAACCAGGAACTCGACCCCAAGGAATGGCTCGACATCGAGTACAACGACTGGAAGTCGTCGGGTGACACCCGTTTCGCACCTCTCGCCAGTGCTTTCGGCGAAATCGAGTGCAACGGGTTCTGGAACCACACACCTCCTCGCACCGACAAAGACGGTGTCTGGATCGACTCGCAGACCGCGAAGGCCCCGAACCTCACCCGTCGCGCCCAGGAGCCCGGAGCGAACGTCGGCCGCTGCCGCGTCATCGAGCTGCAGCCGAACACCTACGCCGACTGCCTCTACAACCTCCACCAGGACGACAACAATCGCCTGAACCCCGATGGCACCGGCTGGGTCGTGCGTGGCTTCTTCAACCTCACCGACGACAAAGACAGCTACTTCGTGCTGCGTGAGAACCGCACCGACCCGAGCGTCGAGTACCGTATCGCCCTTCCGGCGGGTGCACAGCTGATCGTCGACACCCAGCGTCTCTGGCACGCGGCGACCCACCCGGGCCCCGACCCGCGCTACTGCCTCATCACCTCGTGGACCTCCGGCCCCGAGCTCGACGCCTACATCGAGAAGTACAACGGCAACCCCAGGGTGCCGAACTTCGAGGTTCCGCAGGAGCAGCTCGACGCCGGCCAGGCCGAGCAGTCCCGTCGCCTCGCTGCCCGTGCTGCTGCGCTCGCCGCGCAGGGCAAGGCCGAGTGGCTCGTCATGAGCGAGGCGTAACAGCCCCGCACACCCCCCGAAGGCCCCCCAGGTCTCACGACCTGGGGGGCCTTCGCTGTCCCCACCGAGCATCGACTTTCCCGAATGTGCACGTTTTCAGCGAATTTGTTGCACTTTCGGGCAACTCGATGTCGCTATGCCCAACGCGGCACACCTCTACTTTGCGCGCCGCCCGGCACCGAGCATCCACTTTCCCGGTGGCGCACGTTTTCGCCGAATTTGTTGCACCTTCGGGCAACTCGATCTCGCCCCGCGCCCACGCGGCACGCACCTCGGTCGGCGCGGCCCGGCACCGAGCATCCACTTTCCCGATGGCGCACGGTTTCAGCGCTGGTGTTGCACCTTCGGGCAACTCGATCTCGCGGGCTATACGCCCACGGTGAGCGCCGCCGTGTGGCCCGCAGCCACCGAGCCCGACATGCTCGCGATCTGGTAGATGCCGCCGTCGTTGCCGAACACGTTGTCTCGGGCGAGGCTCGTCGACGCGAGGTTGCTCACGCTCTTCTCATACCCCGCAGTGGCGTAGACCAGGTCGCACGCCTCCTTCGGCAGGGCGATCTGCGAAGTCTTCGCGATCGGGCCAGATGCAATCGCCGTGGCGACATCGCTGTACACCTCGAAGTGGATATGCGGCCACCGCCCCGAGTAACACGCCGGGAAGATCGACGTGAACGTGACCGTTCCCGAGCTGTCGACCTCCTGCACACCGCGCAGATAGTTCTCATTCGTCACACCCTGGCTGTAGAGCGAGTAGTTGCCGTCGCGATTGCAGTGCCAGAGGTACACAGCGGCACCGGTGAGGGCGTTTCCGGTCGCGGCGTCACGCACCGTGAGTTGGATGCTCAGCGGCACCCCGGCGGCGGTCGTCGTCGACGACCCGAAACTCGACCTGATGTCGCTGCGCACCACGCCTGAGTCGTCGAGCACGTTCGCTCCGTTCGAGCCGTCGCCGGGGTACGGGCCCGCCGTCTCGTCGGGGACCTCGGTTAGCGGCCCACTCGCCTCGGCTGTAGCACTGGCTGCGGCGCTCGCGGAGGGCGTGCTTGTTGCGGTCGCCGAAGCCGTTCCGGTGGCCGAATTCGCTACCGATGCACTCGACGGCGTGCTCGAGCAGGCCGCGAGCAGTGTCGTGGCCGCGATGCCCCCGAACAGACCCAGTGCACGCCGTCGATTGACGAGCGTGCGGATGTCGTAGACGAGCCCGCGGTCTTCTTCGTCGATCTCGGTGCCGTCGGATTCGCGCCACTCTCCGACCGGCACGGTCGTCTCAACCTCGGGTGAATCGCCTTGTTCGCTGTGCTCGCTGTGCTTGCGAGGCTCAGGGGAGTGCATGATGTGGATCCTCTCAGAATGAATGTCTGAGTACACCCAACCCGACAGGCATCGCGAGAATCTCTGAGCCCGCTATGCGAATCCTATGAGCCGCTGAACGCTCAGGCTCGTGGAGAGCTCAGGCTCGCCGAACGCTCAGGCGCGTGGAGAGCTCAGGCTCGCCGAAAGCTCAAGCTCGTCGAACACCCTGGTTTAGTACCAGCCGCTGCTCTGGCTGTGCGCCCACGCCCCACACGGCGTGCCGTAGCGGCCCGTGATGTAGCTGAGGCCCCAGGCGATCTGGGTGGCGGGGTTGGTCTCCCAATCGGAACCGAACGCAGCCATCTTGTTGCCGGGGAGGGCCTGGGGAATACCCTGCGCGCCAGAAGAGGCGTTGTACGCGTTGATACGCCAGCCCGATTCGCGGGCCCAGAGTGAGACCAGGCACGAGAACTGGTCGCTGCCCATGCCGCGGTCAGAGAGCATCTGCTGGGCGATGGCCTGGGCAGAACCGGGGTTCGGCGTCGCGGCGGCGGGAACGCTGTAGCCGGTCGAGGATGACGCGACCTGGGCCGTGGTCTTCGCGGCGGCGGCGGCTGCTGCTGCAGCGGCGGCTGCAGCTTCGGCGGCCTTCTTGGCTTTGAGAACAGCCGGGTCGGTGGCCTGGTAGTCGTCGCGCTCGGCGAGCATGACGCCCGTTCCCTGCACGACGAGGGTCTGCCCCGACGACATTGCGTGCTGAACCGGTGCGGCCTGCCCGAGCGTCGTCGCGTTCGCCAGGGGGAGCGCCACGGTACCGGCGAGGCCGATCGCGGCGGTCACTGCGAACGCCTGTGCCAGGCGTCGACGCACCGTGGTGTTCAGCACTGCCATACGGGATTCCGTTTCTCTCTGCCGGTTCGACTGGTGTTCAGGCTCTTCTGCTGCTGCCTGAGCCCGATTCGCAAGAGCCTGATACGGCTCTCATAGTCGACTCTCTGCGTTATACAAACGTGATCTTCTATTATGCACGACTCCCTGTGTGGAAGTACAGGCGCGCAGTCTCAGCCCACCGCGCCGCAGCATCCTGCACTACGCCGCGCCATGGTAAGTCAGGGTGCCCAGCTGCCCGCCATACTTCGAGCGGATCACCATGGTGGTTCCGTCGAGCACGGCGGATGCTGCGCCGCTCAACCACGTCACAACACCCTCGCACGTGCGGCCCGTGATGGCAAGTGTGCCGAACGACACCGTGCCGTCTTCGGCGAACCTCCAGGTACTGGTGAAGTCATTGCACCCGTCGTTGCCAGCCACCGTGCCATCGTCGGCCATGCTGAGCTTCACCAGCCGGGATCGACCGTTCTCCACGCTCGTCCAGAGCCCCACCACGACCTGCGTTCCGCCAGGTGCCGGGCTCTCGGTACTGCTGGGGCGCTTCAGCTTCACGAGTTCTTCGCTCTTGTGGCCGACGAGAGTGAGCGTCGTGCCGTCGAACTTCGCCGAGGTGGCGTCGATCAGGTAGAGAGGCAGCGGAGCGCCGTCGCAGTAGATGCGGGTCACGGGGCCAGAAGTCGTCGTCAACGCCCCGCTCGAGTCCATCGACCAGGTGCCCTTGGCATTGTTGCAGCCGTCGGAGCCCTTCCAGGTTCCGTCGTGCTCGAACGCCAGGTACGGCTGGTCGGGCGAGCTGTAGGTGTCGGCCACGACCCATCGGCCGGGCAGAGTGCTGCTCGATGCGGGAGTGAACTGCGGGGCATCCGGAATCGGAACGACCACGACAGGGGAGGAGCAGGCCGCCAGCGCCAGAACCATCACTACGGTCAGGCCGAGCGTCACACCGGCCGTGACCGCACGGGTGGCGGCTGCGAGAGGCTTCAACGCTGACAAGGGGCTCTCCGAAGGAAGGGGAACGAGACGGTCGCGCGCTACGGGCGCGGGGGTGCTGCTTACCTGAGCGTACTCAATACGGCTGCGAACACGCTTGAGGTTGACAGCAGTGGGGATCGGGAGGGCGGTGTGGTGCGGCTGTGAGGGAGAAGCGGGCACGTGAGTGGGTGCGTCGTGCGGGCATCACCAACTCAGCGGAAGTACCCCGTGAGCGACCCCCACAGCAGGGCGACGAGCTGCAACAGGGTCAGGGCGTAGGCAATCCAGAGTGCGGCGGTAGCCAGTCGTGCGCCAGAGACGCCGGTCCGGATGATCTGCCGAAGTGAGATGTGCGCGAAGAGAATGCCGAGCGGCGAGGCCAGAAATGCGAAGAGAAAGGCTACTCCGGCCAGAAAGCTCGAGCCGATCTCGTCGTCGCTGACGGCTCGCGCTCGCTTCGATTGCCGGTACCCGAGAATGGCGAGCGGGATGAGGATGGCAACGCAGAGCACGAAGACGCCGACTGCCGCGAGTTCTGAGTTCACTGACCCGGCGGTATTCACAGGCGAAGCCTAGCGCGGCTCTGTGAAGGCACGCTGGTGAGAGGAGCTGTGAGCGTGCGCGGCGGGTGTGTGCTGGTGGACGGTTAGATCGGTGCGCCTTTGGCGGGTGGGCGCTGTGAGCGAGGCGGCGAGCGCCGAGATTGCCCGGGCCCGCGCGCGGTGACGCGAAACCGCTGGGCTCGTCGCTCCGCCGACAGCCACCGTTCCTAGAGGTCGACCGAATCGCCCGGAGTCAGCGTGATGAACGAACCGCCGTTCTGCTCGGTGGCCCAGGTGATGCGGTCGCCGCCCATGCCCTTGCCCGCGTCGGAGAGCACCATCTCGTGCGTCGCGAAACTGCGACGTGGCTTCACCTCGAGCACGAAGTCGATCACCTCGGCGATCTTCAGCCAGGGCGCCCCGACCGGAACGGCGAGAACGTCGACGTCGACGCCGACGGGCACGGTGAACGAGTCACCCGGGTAATAGAGAGTGCTCGCCGTGAGCGGGCTGCTGACGAGCACGCCGACGTTGTCGATCACGGGAATGCTCGAGTGGATGACGGCGTGCTTCTCTCCGAAGAACGTGAGAGTGAAGGGTCCGGCCGTGACCTCGTCGCCGCCGTTGACGATCGTGACGTCGAAGTCGGGCCCGACGGCCTGGGCGACACCCGAGGGCGCGAAGATCGGGATGCCCGGGGCCTTCGCGAGAATGCCGCTGAGCTGATCCGGCGTCCAATGGTCACCGTGCTCGTGAGTCAACACGATTGCGACTGTCTTCTCGAGCCCGTCGACCCCGTCGACCGAGTCGGCGAGCGGCCGGGTGAAGACCCCGGGGTCGACGATCAGTTTCGAGCCGTCGAGCTCGAGCACCAGAGCGGCGTGCTCGAGTTTCGTGAGCTTCAGCGGTGCGAGGGCGTCGGTGGAGGAGGAGTCGGTTGCGGTCGTGGGTTGCGTGTTGTCGCTCATACCTTCAGCTAATACCCGGCGGTGCCGGTCTGCAAGTCGGCGGCGAAGGGGAGGTCGGCGCGTGCCAGATGCGAGATAATCAGGGCATGACCGACTCCGGGGCACCGCAGCCCCAGCCCGCTACATCGCTGCGGCTCGTCGTGGCGATCAACCCCTCGGCGTCCTTCGGGCGCACCGCCGGGGTCGGCGCAAAGGTCGTGGCCGCCCTGCGCGCAGACGGCCACACGGTTGAAGAACTGATCGCGACCGACTTCGAGACGCTGAAGATGGCGGCGCGCGCGGCTGTGGCCGAGCATCCGGATGCCCTGGTCGTCGTCGGCGGCGACGGAATGGTGAGCCTCGGCGTCAACCTCGTGGCCGAGACGCCGACCCCGCTCGGAATCATCCCTTCGGGCACCGGCAACGACGCCGCCCTAGGCCTGGGCATTCCCTTCGATCTCGACAAAGCAATCGACGCTCTGAGGTCCGCGCTCCGACGCCCGCAGCGAGTGATCGACCTCGGCCGGGTCACGCGCCTGGCGGAGGGGGTCTCCGACTCCCTCTATTTCGCGTCGGCCCTCTCGGCCGGGTTCGACGCCCTCGTCAACGAGCGGGCGAACGCCATGCGGCGGCCGCGCGGGGCCTCCCGGTACACGATCGCGCTGCTGCTCGAATTGCTCCGCCTGCGCGCCCGCAGTTACGACCTCATCGTCGACGGCGCCCCACGCTCGGTGAAGTCGGTGCTGCTGGCGGTGTCGAACAACCGCTCGATCGGCGGCGGCATGCTGATCACTCCGGATGCCCTGCTCGACGACGGCGCCCTCGACCTGCTGATCGTGGCGCCCGTGTCGCGGCTGAAGTTTCTGCGCCTCTTTCCGCGCGTGTTCAAGGGCACGCACGCCGGCCTGCCCATTGTTGAGTTGAGCCGGGTGACGTCGGTGCGGCTGGATGCCCCCGGAATCGTGGCCTACGCCGACGGTGAGCGGGTCGGGCCGCTGCCCGTCGAGGTCACGATCGTGCCCGGTGCGCTGCGGGTGCTCGCGTAGAACCCTGCCCACCCGCGAATGCGTCCGTCGATTCGCGAACACGGGCGTGAAGCGATGGAACGCGCGCGAGGGAGCGGGCGGCCCACCCAACCCGAAAGAGCGGGCCGCCCAGCGAAGCTGTGGGTCAATCAAGACCCAGACCGCGCAGAAGTGACACTACCAGCGAAGTGATGATTACTCAAAATCAGGACTACTGCGTGACGACCAGGTCGAACGTCGTTCGAAAGCCAGTGATCCGGTTCGTGACAGTGACCGTCGATGCACCGACCGCGAGCGGCGTGATCCCCGGGTTGAAGGTGGCACCCCCGTCGATGTGACCCTCGACGAACTTCGCGATGGTCGGGTCGGCGACCTCGCCTCTCCAGTTGGTCACGATGGTGGCGCCGGTGTTGAGGTCGACCACGTTGTTCAAGCCGACCGTGACGACCTGTCCGTTGACCGACGACAGGTTCACGACGATCGGTGCGATGAGGGTCGAGCCACTCGAGCTGGCCGACGGGGTGACCACGGGTGTGGCGGCGGTGCCCGCAGAATTGCCCGAGCATCCGGCGAGCCCGAGGCCCGCGATGCTGGCCAGAATGAGTGCAACGGCGGTGCGGGCAAATCGGGTGTTCATCAATGCCTCTCAACGGTGAATGAGCCAGTGTTGCCCCGGACGCTGGGGCATCTTCGCTCACGATGAGGACTTCGAGTGGCGGCCTGCCCCGCAGGTTCGGCGGCTTCAGCGTAGCGGAACAGCAATCGCCCCGGCGGAGAAAGTCGCTCCGCCCTCGAATTGGCGTGCCCTCCACTCGTGTGGCATACTCGTTAAGTTGTCTAATCGGCCCCATCGTTTAGCGGCCTAGGACATCGCCCTCTCACGGCGGTAACACCGGTTCGAATCCGGTTGGGGTCACACTGTATTAGCTAATGAGGCCCGGTTTCCTTTCAAGCAAAGGGAACCGGGCTTTTTTTGTGGGTCTCAACGCACCGGGTTTTCTGGCAAGCCTTTCTCGACATGCACTTCCAAACGACGCGACCCGTCCCAAGTGCCTCTGGGTAGCACAGCTTCCGTAGTCAATCGGGAGAGTATTCAGCGCTGGTTAGTCACTCCGTAACGTCGTGAACGCATTGAATTCGTGGACTTCAACGACACTGCGGCATGCGCTGGACATCGGGACTGCTACGACCACACATTTCACACGCCCGAATCAGTCGATATGACAAACGTCTGAGGTGCTCGCCCCAGCCGGCCATGCGCGCTGTTCGATGGGAACTCGCAGGCTACGCGTGCTACATGTACACCGATTTCGAGTGGCAAATCCAACACGTCGCCGCCGACAAATCAGCAGCCGTCACATGGTGGCTCAACGACCCATGGATGCCCGAGACCGATCTCGGCTAGCACGGTGCTTGGCGGTCTGGCCGACCCCCAGGCGCCACGTCTCCTGTTCATCTAGGCGGTCTAAGTTCCGGGTTGATGTCGGCTAGCTCATCAGACAATGCGGGGGCGACCTTATGAACGACGATCAGAGATACTCTTCGCAAGCCATTTTCGCTGCCTATCACCAGCGCCGTCGCAGAAGAATCGGCTGGATTACCGCCGCGGTGGTGGCAACGACAATAGTTGCCGGATCTGCAATCGCTGTCGCGGCACCATGGGCATCTGCTCCATTGGCTCCTGTCGCGATCGCTCAAACAGGGACCGTTTCCCTCGAGCCCGAGAGCTCAGTGTTGCCGACGTCGGCCGAGACCACTCTGCCCACCCCGATCGTCTCGCCGCCGACAGTCGGTTCTCAACCGTCCGTCGGCGCATCGCTCGAAGTTGCGTCACCGGTTGGTTTGCCAGTGACAAATCAGACTCAAGCAACTCCTAGCGTCACGCCCTCTCCTGCCGACCTCCCTGACCTGGGGTTCACTGCACTAACCAGCGACGGCACCCAAGTCGACGAAAGGATTGGCGACTGCATCATTAGCGATACCTCAGGCAAAGCGGGAGAACCGCTCTACTCGCATCTGGTGCCCTGCACCACGTTCGGAGCGGGCTTGATCTTGGGCTTCATCAGCATCCAAGACCCCATTCCTGAATCGGCGCAGCTGACGCAAGCCGTTTACGACGGCTGCTTTAAGACAATCGGGCACACCATCGGCGAATGGCCGAACACGAAATGGGTTCCCGGGTTCACACCGGCATATATGTCCTCGTGGGGGTTCACCGGACGACCGGCAACCGGATGGCAAGCGCGCTACGGCGACACTTCATACTTCGCTGAACGCGACAACTTCACCGTCGAATGCCTTTCGTATAAGTCGCGTGAGATCGGCGTCACAGGCTGATAAGGCGACTCGGAACCGGGCAATTTCGTGACTTCATGCCCGGGGCTTGGTCAGGATGTGGTCGCGCGCGCGGTTCATGTGTTCGGCAAACGCATCGGCGTGCCAGGTTTCGAGAGGCTTCAACACGATTCCGTCTCAAACAACCACTTCAAGCATGTTTCTCCCGAGGTTCAGCTCAGCGACTGTGCGATCAATTCGCTCCGGAGATGGGGCGAGCGCCCGCCGAGTGACGCACGGCCGGGAGCGATGACACGATCACCTCTGACGCGTCGACGTCGGCGAGGGCCTTCCGTCGCACGTCGTCGAGATAGCTCACGTGGGTCTGGAAGGCGTCCTGGGCCTTCTTCGGGTCGCCGGCCGCGATTGCGAGATAGATCGCTTCGTGCTGATCGGTGACCGACTGGCGGTCGAGGAGCTCGACGAAGACCGTGTTGGTGACCGGGCGCATGAGGTGCACCGACATCATCGAAAGCTCGAGGATCTGGTTTCGGGCAGCCCGGGTGACGGCGGTGTGGAATTCGAGGTCGAGGTCGAGCCACTCGATGATGTCCATATCGAGGTCACGCGAGGCCTCCACCGGGCGTGAGATCGCCGCGAGATCCTCATCCGTTCGTCGGCGCGCGGCTAGGTCGACGCACTGCATCTCGAGAACCCAGCGGGCCTCGTCGACGTCGTGAAGGGAGACGTTGCCGGCGCGATACCAGAGCTGAATCGAGTCGCTGAGTTGCTCGGCGACCAATGAGGCGTCGGGGATGGCCACGAACGTCCCTCCATGGCTTCCACGCGCTGAGGTCACCAGGCCGGTTGCTGACAAGATCTTCAGCGCTTCCCGGGCGGTCGCACGAGCCACGTCGAACAGCTCGGCGAGTTCCTGCTCTGTGGGAAGACGCTGCCCGACTGCCCACACGCCTGTACTGATGGCGCTTCGAAGCTGGCGAGCGATCTGGCCCGATGCGTCGCGACGTTCGAGCGGCTGGGGGTCGAATTGCTGCTCGGCCACTGTCTTCTCGCTTTCTGGCGCGGGCGCCGGGCCTTGGAAACACGTTTGTTACACCAAAGAGACGCGTTTGTAATACATCCAATGTTGAATGTCTGACATTGGACATTAGCGCTTCAACCCGTGTTCTCATCTACCTTAGGAGATTTTGATGAAATCCAGACGATTGGCCCTCGCGGGTGTTGCTGTAGCAATCGCCCTGCTGGCGACAGCCTGTAGCGCCCCCTCCAACACCCCGGTTTCGGCATCCCCGGCTCAGAGCGCGGTCGCCAACAGCGACGCGATGACCGCAACGCTCGGCTACATCTCGGCCGGTCTGCCTGACATGGCAGGCAAGAAGATCGCCTACATCGCCGAGTGCGCGACCGAGAACACCTTCTGCCAGACACGCCTGGCGGGCGCTCAAGATGCCGCGAAGAAGATCGGCGCTGACCTCACCCTCTTCAACGCAGGCTTCGACCCCGCCGCGCAGCTCCCGCAGGTGCAAGACGCAATCCAGCGAGGGTTCGACGGCTACGTCTTCTCGCCCGTCGCCGACTCCTCCGGCTGCGCCGAGTTCCAGTTGTTGAAAGCGACAGGCAAGCCGGTCGTCAACATCAACAGCCCGATGTGCGGCAACCCTGATTTCACCGAGGGAACCGCTGGTTTCGTGGCCATGCAGACCGAGTCGTTCTTCCAGGAGCACATCGAGAACGCATTCGCGTCGTGCACCTCGGCGTGCAAGGCGGTCGCCGTCGGCGGCTTCGTGGGCAGCGACCTCTACACGCGCTGGGAGACCGCAATCACCGCGGCGAAGGCCAAATACCCGAATGTCACCGTTGTCTCAGACCAGCCCGGCAGCTTCGACGCCGCGACCGCCCTCACGGTGGTTCAGGATGCCCTGAGCAGCAACCCCGATGTGAGCGTCGTCGTCTCCTCATGGGATGACATGACCCGCGGTGTCGAACAGGCCGTTGTCGCTGCAGGCAAGAAGCCCGGCACGGATGTTCGCATCTACAGTGTCGGCGGTACGAAGAATGGCGTGGCAGAAGTCGCAGCCGGCACCTGGACCTCCACCTCTGTTCTGCTGCCATACGAAGAGTCGTACTACGGGGTCGTGCAACTGGCGAATGCGCTGAAGACCGGTAGCGCCACCACTGGGTTCACATACCTCGCCGAGTCGCCCGTGGTGACCGACGGCCCCGGATCGATCTTCATCACGACAGACAACGCCTCGAAGTTCACCCCGGAGTACTAAACCGTGACCGACCAGATCGTGACACCACGAACCATGACGGCAGAGCCCCTGCTCGAAGTGAGTCACCTCACCAAGGCATACCCGGGGGTGAAGGCACTCACCGACGTGTCGTTCGTCACGCATGCCGGTGAGGTTCACGGTCTGGTCGGCGAGAACGGCGCAGGCAAGTCCACGCTGCTCAAGATCATCGCAGGAGCAACCAGGCAGGACGCCGGGGCAGTCACGATCTGCGGGACCGACATCGTCGGAGGCGACCCACACCAGGCCTCCGCGGCAGGTTCCGCGACCATCTACCAGGAGCTGACGATCGTGCCAGACCTCTCGGCGGTCTCGAACGTCTTTCTCGGCCATCTTCCGCATCGCTTCGGTGTGGTCGACGGCCGCCGCGCCAGGCGAACCTTCGCCGAGGTCGCCCAGACCGTTGGGCTGACGGCCCCCGCCGCAGCACGGGCCGGGGGCCTCTCGACGGCTGCCCAACAGTTGCTCGAGATCATGAGGGCGCTCGTTCTCGGCAAACGGCTTGTCATCATGGATGAGCCGACCGCCTCGCTGGGGCCTGAAGACAGCCAGAAGCTGCACACGGTCATCCGGAACCTGCGAGACACCGGGCACGCGATCGTCTACGTGTCGCACGACCTCGACGCAGTGCTGGAGATCTGCGACACGGTGACGGTGCTGCGCGAAGGTGTTGTCGTCGACTCGCGACCGGTTGCCGAGTGGGAGAAATCATCGCTGATTCGCGGGATGCTCGGGGGAGCCGCCCTCGAGCGTGTCGCGCCCGGGCATTCCACACCGCCGACGGGCACTGCGCTCGTTCAGTTCTCCGGACTTCGCGCTCCCGGCGTGCACCTCGATCGTCTCGACCTTCACGCCGGAGAGATCGTCGGGCTCGCGGGGCTGGTCGGTTCGGGTCGCACGAGATTGCTCCGTTCGCTCGCCGGTGCTGAACACGTCGACGCAGGATCGGTCGCCGTGAATGGGAGCGCCCGTCGGTGGCCCGGTTCGCCGCGCAAGGCGTTGTCGCTCGGAATCGCTCTGGCCCCAGAAGACCGCAAACACCAAGGTTTGCTGCTCGGCCAGCCAGCGGCCTGGAACGTCGCGCTCGGGCGATTCGCTGTCGCCGCGGGGCGCCGGGCCGTGCGTGCCACACGACTGTCACGGTGGGCCGCTCCGGCCAGCGCTCGGGTCGGTTTCGCGCCGGAACGGCTCGGCGCCCTGGCCGGCGAGTTGTCGGGAGGAAACCAGCAGAAGCTCGTTCTGGCTCGCTGGCTGAGCAGGCCGATCGTCTGCCTGTTGCTTGACGAGCCCACGAGAGGCATCGACATCGGCGCCAAAGCGCAGATCTTCGAGACCGCCCGTGAAATCGTCAACGAGGGCCGAGCCGTGCTCTGGTCCAGCAGCGATCTCGAAGAGGTCGTTCAGCACAGCGACCGCATTCTCGTTGTCGCCGGTGGGCGCGTGGTCGCCGAACTCCCCGGAGGTTCGACGGTGCACGACGTTCTAGAAATCTCCTATGCCCATTCCACCCAACCGAAAGGCGAGGTCTGACCATGGCATCTCCCACCATCGCCGACCCCACAGCCACCACCCGCCAGGCCGGCGCCCTGAGGTTCGTGCGCTCGTACGGAATCGTCGTCGCGCTGGGCGTTCTCGTCGTCATCATCGCGGCGGCCCAACCGGGCTTTCTGGCTTACGGAAATCTCATGAACATCCTGAGCCAGTGGGCCCCCGTGGGCATCATGGGCATCGGCATGACGTACGTCGTGATCACCGGCGGATTCGATCTGTCGGTCGGTGCGATCTATTCGCTCTGCGCGGTGGTCGCCGCGGCCCTCGGCCGAACAGAGGCACCCGTCATCGCCTTTGCCGCCGCGATCCTCGTCGGGCTCATCGCGGGTATCGCCAACGGATTCGTCGTGACAGGCCTGCGGGTCAACCCCTTCATCGCCACGCTCGGTACCTCATTGATCATCTCGGGCGTGACCCTCGTGCTCACTGGCAATGTCGCGTTCGTCGTCGACTTCGAACCATTCACCGTTCTCGGCACGGGGCGGATGCTCGGCATCCCCTTCTCCGGCATTCTGCTCATCGTGCTGATGGTCGTGGCCGGCCTGATTCTCGCGTATACGCCGTACGGGCAGGCGATCTATGCCGTGGGGGGCAACGCAGAGGCGTCGAGGCTTGCGGGCATCCGTACCTCGTTCACCACCGGCAGCAGCTATGCACTCTCGGGTCTGTGTGCGGGAGTGGCGGGCATCATCTCGGCTTCCCAGCTCAGTTCTGCCCAGCCCAGTACCAACCAGAACCTCGTCTTCGATGTGCTCACGGTGGTCATCGTCGGCGGCACCTCGCTCAGCGGAGGCAAAGGTGCCATTTGGCGCACCGCCGTCGGTGTGGCCCTTCTGGCGACGCTGCAGAACGGCTTCAACCTGCTCGACATCGACGCGTACTACCAGAACATCATCAAGGGAATCATCATCATCGCCGCACTCGCGACGGTCGACTGGAGACGGATGCTGCGCCGTTCTTCGCCGCAGCCCGCCCCCAGCCGCCCCGACGTGCCCACACCCGCTTCTGACACACTCGCTCACAGATAACAAGGAGATCCAATGCCCATCAGCGAAACAATCGAAGAGATCACCATCGATCAGGTCCACGCCGCATACCGGGCGAAGACCCTCACCGTTCGTGAACTCGTGCAGGCTTACCTCGACCGCATCGAGTCGATCGACAAACAGGGCGCAAACTTGAACGCGGTCATCACCGTGTCTGCCGTGGCGCTCGACGAGGCCGACCGCCTCGACGCCGAGTTCGCCGCATCGGGCGAGCTGACCGGTGCGCTCTTCGGCGTTCCGATCGTCGTGAAAGACCAGATCGAGACAGCCGACATTGCTACGAGCTTCGGAAGCATCGCCTCTGGCGACTACGTTCCGGCAAACGATGCGACCGCCATCAAGCGACTTCGCGATGCGGGTGCCATCATTCTCGCGAAGACCACGTTGCCCGACTTCGCCACGTCGTGGTTCTCCACCTCCTCCCGCAGCGGCCTGACCAAGAACCCCTACGACCTCTCGCGTGACCCCGGCGGATCGAGCAGCGGAACCGCCTCGGCCGTGGCGGCGAACCTCTCGCTCGTCGGCATCGGCGAAGACACCGGCGGCTCCATCCGACTGCCCGCGTCGTTCTGCAACCTCGTCGGGTTGAGGGTGACGCCCGGCCTGATCAGCCGCACGGGCATGTCGTCACTCGTCACCCCCCAGGACACGTCTGGCCCGATGGCGCGAACCGTGCTCGATGCGGCCAAACTGCTCGATGTGCTCGTCGGCTTCGACGCGCAAGACCCGTACACGGCGGCCTTCACGGTGTCGGGTCATGAGGGAAGCTACACAGACGGTCTTGAGGGAGCCACGCTCGCAGGCGTTCGTCTCGGAGTGCTGCGGCAGGTGTTCGGTGATGCGAACGACGCGGAGGGGGCATCCGTCAACCGGGTGATCGACGCTGCGCTCGAGCAGTACGCCCAGGCCGGAGCCGAACTCGTCGACATCGCGATCGACGACCTCGACCACTTGGTCGGATTCACCTCGCTGTACACGACGCGCTCGCTGGCAGACATGAACGCCTTCGTGGGTGCCAGACCAGAGCTTCCCATCGAGTCGATGCAGAGCATCCATGCGGAAGGTGCCTATCACCCGAAGCTCGACCTTCTCGATGCGATTGTGGCCGGGCCGGTCGACCCGAAAGACGACCCGGAGTACCTGGATCGCCTTCTCGCCCAGGGTGCCTTTCAGCGGAGTGTCATCGGTGCCATGGCGTCGAACGGTCTCGACGCCATCGTCTTCCCCGACGTGCGACTACCAGCACCGACCCACGCAGACGTCATGTCTGACCGCTGGACCTGCCTGACCTACCCGACCAACACGGTCATCGCGTCGCAGCTTCTGATGCCGGCCGTGACGGTGCCGGCGGGTTTCACCGAGAACGAATTGCCTGTCGGCATCGAGTTCATGACGGTGCCGTACTCCGAAGCACTGCTGCTGAAGATAGCCCGCGGCGCCGAAGTTGCGGTCAGCGCGCGTCGCAGCCCCACCCTCATCGAAGCCGCAGAGTGAGTGAATCGGCCGCCGCTCTGCGGCCAGCGACGGCCGACATCACCCTGAATTCAGACATGGGTGAGTCGATCGGTATTCACAGCTTCGGCAACGATGAAGAGCTTCTGACTCTCGTCGACACGATCAATGTCGCGTGCGGAATGCATGCCGGTGACCCCGGTTCAATGCAGCTCGTGGTCACGCAGGCCCTGGCTGCCGGAGTCACTGTTGGCGCGCATCCCGGACTGCCCGACCTCACGGGCTTCGGTCGGCGGGCGATGGCTCTCAGCGCCGACGAAGTGCGCGATCTCGTGCGGTACCAGGTCGGTGCTCTCGTCGGGTTTCTCGATTCTGAGGGCGGAAATCTGCATCACATCAAGCCCCACGGGGCGCTCTTCGCCATGGTGTCGCGCGACGAAGAGCTGATGGATGCTGTGTGCGATGTCGCCGTGCAGTACGAAGTCCCCGTGTTCGGCCTGGCCGGCACCTTCCACGAAAGTGTGGCGCACCGGCGCGGGGTGCCCTTCGTCTCTGAGTTCTACGTCGACCTGGACTACACCGACGACGGCAACATCGTGGTCAATCGACAAGGTGCGGCCAGCGATCTCGAGCGCGTGGCGCGGCGGGCTGACCTGGCGTTGCAGAGTGGTGCAGCCACCTCGATTGGTGGCGGCACCTTCCCGGTGCGAGTCGAATCGTTCTGCATCCATTCCGATCTCCCGAACGCGACTGCTGTCGCCCAAACCGTTCGCTCTGCTGTCAACCGATGGAAGGAATCACCTGCGCTGTCATAGCTCGGAACGGCAAGTGGTCGGTCTGCGGCATCGACTGCCGCCTGGCCTCTGTCGGGTGTGGAGCTATCCGGTGGGCACGAATTAGCGGCAGAGTGGTGTCATGACTTTCACCGGGTTCGGGCCAGACGCAAGCGCATTCCTCGACGAGCTGGCGAAGAACAATTCGCGGCCGTTCTTCGAGGCTCACCGGGCTGAGTACGTCGCCGCGATCCGTCAGCCCCTCGAAGACCTGCTCGGTGAGGCCGAGGCCACGTACGGCCCCGGGCGTGTGATGCGACCGAACCGCGACGTGAGATTCAGTGCGGACAAGGCGCCCTACAAGACCAACGCCAGCATGTGGGCAGGCACGGTCGCTGGGGTCTACCTCAGTCTCAGCGCCGAGCACCTCGAGGTCGGCGGGGGCATGTACGAGCCGAGCCGCGACCAGTTGGAGCGTGCCCGAACGGCCATCGACTCGGCACCGCTGGCAGCAACCCAGCTGAGTGAGGTCATCTCCTCCCTCACTGCAGCGGATTTCGACATGGCCGGGCCGTTTCTCAAGACAGCCCCGCGAGGGTACGACCGCGATCACCCGCACATCGAACTCCTGCGGCTGAAGCACTACGCCGCTCTCACGCGACTCCCGGTCACAGCGTCACCCGACGAAATCCGGAGTGCCTGGAAGTCCGTCGAGGGGCTCATTGGCTGGGGTAACACCTACGTCGGCGCGGCGCTGAGCTGGCCCTGACAGGTCGTCGCTGCGACGGTGCACAATCGCGCTCATTTGGCCATCCCTGACGGTGAAGGGCCCTGATCTGCTTGGCTTGACCCATGGATGACGGTCGCAATTCTCAGGTGAAGGCCGTGCTGTTCGATGTTGATGGAACCCTGGTCGACTCGAACTACCTGCACGTCGATGCGTGGGATCGCGCATTCGCGGCCGTGGGACACCCGGTTGACGTGTGGCGCATCCACCGGGCCATCGGCATGGACTCCGCCATGCTGCTCGAACGCCTTCTCGGCGACGACGCAGAAGCGCTCGGCGGCGACGCGAAGTCAGGGCACAGCACCTTCTACAGCGGTTCGACGGACCGCCTGCGCGCAATCGGCGGTGGCAGGGAGCTGCTGGCGGAACTGAACCGGCGTGGTCTGCGGGTGGTGCTCGCGACCTCTGCACCAGAGGACGAGTTGAAGATCCTGCTCGAGGTGCTGGGCGCCGACGACTCAGTACAGGCTGTGACGTCGGCGGGCGACGTGGGCACAGCGAAACCCGACCCTGACATCATTCAGACGGCGCTCGACAAGGCCGGGGTCGGGGCAGACGAGGCCGTGATGGTGGGCGATTCTGTGTGGGACGTCGAAGCCGCCAACCGCGCTGGGGTCAGAAGTATCGGGGTTCTGAGCGGAGGGTTCGGGCGCGAAGAACTCCTCACGACCGGTGCATCCGCGGTTTACGACGACGTCGCTGCGTTGCTCCACGGCATTGACGAGAGCCTGATCGGCGGCCCGAAGCCTGGCGACGCCTGACAGTCGACGGGGTTACGAACCCGCCTGGTCACGCGTCGGGTCAGGCTTCCGTCACGCCGCCTTCTCCGTAGCCGTCGCCCGACAGCCTGCGGTAGGTGTTGTCGTCGCTTGTCAGATCGAGTTCCCAGACGACGTCGATGGTGGTGCCGTCGATGTCGGTACTGAGCACGAAGGACTTCTGGGGGAGCCCGTCGATCATCTCGATCTCCCGCGTCTGCGTGCCGGAGTCGTCGACAAGGTGTGCGGTGTAGGTTTCTGCTGCTGACATGTGAATGTCGTCCTTTCGAAAGGAGAATAGGAGGTTCTTCGCCGGATGGGTCGTTGTGCCCCCATTTCAACAACCGCGGCTGAACCCTCGAGCGTGCCGTTGCGGGGATCGAGAACGTGCCTAGAGCTCGACCTTCTCGTTCTCGCCGCCGTCGTAGGTCGACCCGGTGATCTTGGCCTTGACCAGGCTGACGACGGTGGCGATGCGCCCACCGGGGGTGTCCCAGTACTCGGCCGATTCGCCGGTGACCTTGATGAGTGTCACGTTGGGGTCGTCTGGCCCGTCAGGGAACCACGCCTCGACGAAGGAGTTCCAGTACTCCTTCACGCGTGCCTTGTCGTCGACAGTCTCGGCACGCCCAGAAACAGAGACCCAGGTGTCGTTTGAGGAGAACGACACGTTCACTACAGGGTTCGAGACGATCTCCCTGATCTCGTTGCCGTCTTTGGCGGCGATGAACCACAGGTCGCCGTCGAACTCGACCTCCTGAACCGTCATCGGGCGCGAGACGAGTTTGCCCCCCGCATCCATCGTCGTCATCATCGCGAACCGGAAACCCTTCACCAGTTCGGCGACCTTCGAAATCTCTGCGTTTGTCTCAGCCATGAGCCACTCCTTCAGTATTCGTCTTTCAACCATGCGCCCGCAGAGCGGGGCCACCAAACCTCAGCGGGTGGATTGCGAACTCCCGCCCAATCAGCTACAACCGCCGCGCCGCGCCTCGACTTCTTCTGAAGTGTTGTGTTCTCAGCGCCCGAGGATAGAGCGCACCAGGGTTTGGGCGTCGTCTTCCGGCGCGACGATGATCGAAACCTCGCGGCCCTCGATGGGCTCCATCACGGCAGGGGCGCCGACGATCTCACCGCCGACTTCCAGAATCAGACGCGCCCCGCTCCCGGCTTGCACCGCCTGCTTTGTGAGAGTGTTCAGCACGGCGGCTCCGTCGTCGGTGAAAGTGACCTGCACCGTGGTTTGCCCCCCGTTTTCGACGACAGTTGCATCGTGAACGCCCGCATCCTCGTAGCTCGAGGGTGCCAGAACACCCTCGCCGCGCACCGAGACGCACTCTGTGCTCGAACCAGCTACGCATGCTGCTGAGACAGCTAAACCGATTCTTGCGTGGCCAGGCGACGAGGATGCGTCTGGTGACGTGCCGCTCGCACACCCGCTCAGCACGAGCACGGCGACAAAGGCGACGGAAAGCCGGGCTGTTCGAAAAGACATGATCTTCCTCAATCGCCCTTCACGTTGATGATCTGTCGGAGAGTGTGGCGTACCTCCACGAGGCTGCTGGCATCATCCATGACCACATCGATGTCTTTGTAGGCAGAGGGAATCTCGTCGAGAAACGCGTCTGTCGGCCGCCATTCGATGCCCTCCATAGCGATGTCGAGTTCCGCTCGGGTGAATGTTCGACGCGCAGCGGAACGCGAGTATTCGCGCCCGGCACCGTGCGGCGACGAGTGGAGCGCGAGCGTGTTGCCTTTGCCCGCGACGACATATGAACGCGTACCCATCGACCCTGGCACCAGACCAGGGGTGCCCAGGGTCGCGTCGATGGCACCCTTTCGAGAGAGCCACACGTCGCGACCGAAGTGGCGCTCGGGCTCGGTGTAGTTGTGGTGACAGTTCACCCGTTCAGACTCGACAATCGGCTCGCCGACCCAGTCTTCGAACTGCCGGATGATCCGCTCCAGCATTTCTTCACGGTTCAGTAGGGCGAACATCTGTGCCCACCGCAACTCGGCAACGTAGCGATCGAATTCGGTCGTGCCTTCCACCAGGTAGGCGAGATCCTGATCGGGCAGATCGATCCAGTGCCGTTCGCAGTACTCCTGTGCGACACCGATGTGGTGCATCGCAATCCTGTTCCCGACTCCGCGCGAGCCAGAGTGCAGGAACAGCCACACCCGGTCTTCTTCGTCGAGTGAGACCTCGATGAAGTGGTTGCCTGACCCCAGTGTGCCGAGCTGCAGGCGCCAGTTCGGCGATCGTTCGGCGGGGTCGAATCCACTGGCTGTCGCGAGAGTTTCGAGTTCGGCGATCCGCGGCAGCGCGGTGGCAACGAGCTTGGCGTTGTATTTGCCCGCAGACAGCGGCACAGCGCGTTCGATTGCCTCGCGAAGGTGTTTGCGGTCGGCAGGCAGATCAACATCGGTGAACTGTGTACGCACGGCGATCATCCCGCAGCCGATATCGACACCGACTGCGGCAGGCATGATCGCACCGAGTGTCGGGATGACCGAACCAACGGTTGCGCCTTTGCCGAGGTGCGCGTCGGGCATCAGTGCGATGTGCGGGAAGATGAACGGCATCGTTGACGCCATGGTCGCCTGGGCGCGCGTCTGGTCATCGAGGATCGAAGCCCAGCTGATGAGTCGTTTGGAAATGTGTTCCACAGGGTGTCCTTCCGTCGCCGTGGCGGCTGGACGAGAGCCCAACCTTGCAGCATAGCCGATGGGACGAGCAGGCTGACCGGCGAATTCGAGGTGACGGCTGCCAACCCGAAGTGGGGGTAGACCCTCGTGACTGTCTACCCGGTGGCGAGTGCCGTCACCACTGTCTGGGCACTGGACCAGTAGCTCGTGTAGTAATTCGGGTCTGCATTCACCTGCACTGCGTGAGCAGCCTGGGTCGGTGTGAGGCTCGTCCACTCCGGGACTCTCATCAGGGCGTCGAAGAAGTTGGTGGCGGCTATGTAGGGGTCCATTCGATCAGCCAGTGACCCCCAAGCGCCGTTGTCTCGTTGTTGGAACAATCCGCGACTGTCGGCGCCCGCGGCGTCGCCATAGTCGAGGTTGACAAGACCGGATTCGCCCATGGCCGTCATGACTCCGACGGCTTGGGTGTGCGCGCCGACTCCGGCATCACGGCCGGCGTTGATGATGTGGGCCGCGTTGACGAGCTCTGGCTGGCAGTACCCTCCGATCGGGCCCGCGGGGACCGCGATCGTGCCGACCTGAACGGCGGGGACGGCCGGGCAGCTGACCGCTCTGCCATGCGCAAGTGATCCGGTGGAGAGGGGGAGGGATGAGCATCCTGCCGTGAAGGTGAGAAGCACTGCTGATGCCGCCGCCGCGATCACGGCGGGAATTCTGATTCGCACTGGACCTCCCCGGCTGGCATTTTCACGGCCCACGCTGGGCCATCCGCGAGCATAACCAGCGGACATGATCGAACCCACCGGTAACGCTGTGAATCACGTGACCGACGGCCCAGTACTGCCGCACAACAGAAGGCGAGTGGCCTGCACGCGTGTGTGCAGGCCACTCGCGTTGTTATGGGTGTCGGGCTCAGCCGGCTGTGGTGTCGGCCGGTGTGGTCGTCGGCGTGATGCCGAGCTGCTTGAGTGCGGCCTGCACATACTCCTGGGTGAAGGTCGACCCGAAGCTGACGTTGCTGACATCGGTGCCGATGGCGTTCTCCATCTGGAAGATCGTCTTCGGGCCGCCGGCGGGCATCAGGCCGTCGGGCAGGAATTGCCCGTAGTCGGCCTTCAGGGCCGCGACGTACTGGTCCTTGGAGACCGTGCTGTTCTGCACGAAGTCCTGGGGGAGTGCGTCGGCGACGTCCTGTGCGGTGTGGGTGTGCATCCAGTCCATCGTCGCGACGAGTGCCGTCACGACTTTCTGCGTGACATCCTTGTTCTTGGCGACCCAGTCCGCCTGCGCGAGCAGACCCGCTGCCGGCCACGCCCCGCCGAGGTTCTGTTGTGCGCCCGCGGTGGTCGCGAGGTCGAGGGCCGACACTGCCAGGCCCTGCGACTCGAGAGCCGCCACGGTCGGCTGGGTCGTCATGACGCAGTCGGCCTCGCCTCGCTGGATGGCGGCGATCGCGGTTGCGCCGGCGTGCACCGCGACGGTCGTGTAGTCGGTCTTCGCCACGCCACCCTTCGACGCGACGAACTGAGTGAGCTGGTCAGTGCCCGAGCCGAGGTCGGTCACGCCCATCTTCTTGCCGCGGATGTCGGCGGGCGTCTTGACGTTGGCCGCCGGGCTGCACATGAGCCGCTCGCCCGGTGCGCCCGAGAGCTGCACCAGGTTGATGACGTTCTTGCCCTTGGTCTGAAAATCGGGGGCGTGGATGTACCAGGCGCCGGAGAAGTTGACCTGGCCGGAGATCATGGCCTCTTCAGCGCCGACTCCGCCGTTCTGTTCGGTCGACAGCTGCATGTTGACGCCGTACTTCTTGTAGAACCCGAGGCTCTCGGCGAGTTGGTACGGCAGGTAGATCTGCTTGTCGATGCCGCCGACCATCATGGTGGCGGTCGGGAGGGCTGCTCCATCCGTCCCCGTTGCGCTCGGGCTTCCTGTGCCACTGCAACCCGCGAGTACCAGCGACAATGCTGCTACGGCGGAGGCGACAGCGACGATGCTGTGCTTTTTCATCGTGTGTGACTTTCCTTTCGGTGACGCCGCGCGCGGGCGCGCACGGCGGGTCTGGGTGGGCACGCGGCAGAGTTGCTGTGACAGGTTCCGCCGCGGCCGGTATGGATGCTCGGACCAGCGCGTCAGATCGACTGGGACTCAGAGCGCACGGGTGGCCGCCACTTCAGAACGGATCGCTCGAGCAGGGTGATGAGGTACTCAGCGCCGAGCGTGATGACAGCCATGATCACCATGCAGGCGAACACCGTGTTCGGGTCGAAGCGGCCCTGGGACTGGCTGATGATCAGACCGATGCCCTTCTGTGCCCCGAGAACCTCCGCGACGAGCGCGCCGATGATCGCGAATCCGAAGGCGGTGTGCAGGCTGGCGATGATCCACGTCATGGCAGAGGGAATGGTGACGTGCCGGGCGATCTGCAGCGGCGATGCGCCGAGTACGCGCACGTTTGCGATCAGGTTCTGGTCGACCTCCCTGACGCCCTGGTAGGCGTTGAAGAAGACGGCGAAGAACACCAGCACCGCGGCGAGCAGGATCTTCGGGAAGATACCCAGGCCGAAAGCGACGATGAAGATCGATCCGAGCACGATGCGGGGGATCGAGTTGAGCACTTTGATGTAGGGGCTGAACACGTTGGAGAGGTACCTGTTCGAACCGAGCAGAATGCCGATGATGATTCCGGCGATCGTGCCGAACAGGAACCCGAACAGTGCCTCCTGCACCGTCACCCAGAGCTGGTCCCAGATCGATCCGAATGCCGTGCCCTTCGTGAACAGGGTCACGAGCGCGTCCCAGATCTGGGAGGGCTGCCCGTAGAAGAACGGATCAACCCATTTGAGCTGCGTGAAGAGCTGCCAGCCGCCGATCACGAAGACCGCGACGGCAATTCGGCCCACCCAGACCCAGATCATGTTGCGAGTGCGTGCCCGACGGGCGGAGGCCTGCAGTTCTGACTCCGACTGAGGTGCAGCTGCGCCGCGGCGGCTCGGAGTGACCGAGGTGATTCCGGTTGTCGGCTGAACGATCGTGCTCATGCTGCAACCCCTGCCGAGAGCTCGTAGGCGCGGGTGACTTCGTCCCGCAGGGATTCCCAGATCTGGGTCTGGAGTTCGATGAATCGTTTCTCATGCCTGAGTGTCTGCACGTCACCGCGCGGTCGCGGCAGGTCGATGTCGAAGATGCCTTTGACGGTTCCCGGGCTGGAGGTCATGATCACGACTCGGTCTGACAGCGCCACAGCCTCGTCGAGGTCGTGGGTGATGAACAGGACGGAGGGGCGAAGCTCCTCCCACAGGCCGAGGAGTTCGGTCTGCATGATCGCCTTGGTCTGAACATCCAGCGCGCCGAACGGCTCGTCCATGAGCAGGATGCGCGGATTGTTGATCAGGGCCGCGGCCATTGCGACCCGCTTCCGCATGCCACCGGAGAGTTGGTGCGGGTATCGATCCTCGAATCCGGCGAGACCGACTCGACGCAACCAGTCGATGGCGAGCACTGTCGCGTTCTTCTTCGACGTGCCGAGAAGAATCGGCCCGACCATCACGTTCTGCAGCACCGTCTTCCAAGGGAAGAGTGAATCAGCCTGGAACATGTAGCTGACGCCTTCGGTGATGCCATCGACGAGGTGGCCGCCGACCTGTACCGAGCCGCCGCTGGGTCGTTCGAGGCCGGAGACCTGCGCGAGCGTAGTCGACTTGCCGCATCCGGTCGGCCCGACGATGGCGCAGAACTGGCCGGCCTCGACCGTGAGGGAGACATCCCGGATCGCCGTGAAGGGCGCGCCCTTCGGCGTTAGGAACCTCTTGGTCAGGTTGACGATGTCGATTCGTGCCGCGTCATCGGCTACCCCGGGGGCCACGGGTGTGCGCTTGGGGATGCTGTTTGTGGTGCCCATGCGTTTGACCTCTCTGTCTGTGCACTGCCTCGTTGCGTGTGCGTACCGAGGTTGCCAGCGAGCCGCATGCTCTGTCGCGCTTCTGCGCCATGCGCCGGTTGTGCTCATAAGAGGTGACTTCTGCGCATTACGCTCACGCGTCCGAGTGCAACAATCAAGTGATGCAATGGCGGATCAGAAAGCTCTCGACCCAGATGTTCCTGGCACATCTGGTGATTCTGACCGCCTCGACGGCGATCGGGTTCCTTCTCTTCGCCACCACTGCACGGGGCCATCTCGATGACGAATACCAGGCGCGCGCCGCAGTCATCGCCCAGACTTTCGCACAGAACACATCGGTGCAATCGTGCCTGGCTTCACGGAACGCCTCCTGTGATGCAGAAGTGCAGAAACTGGCGCTCGCCACCGCTGAAGCAACCAGCTCCGCCTACGTCGTGGTTATCGACCAGAACTCCATCCGGGTTTCGCACCCCAACAGCGCGCTGATCGGCAAACCCGTCTCCGAGCCCCTGGTAGCGACCGACGGGCAGGTGCATCTGAGGGTCAACAACGGCTCGACGGGAACAACAGCCAACGCGATCGCCCCGCTGTACTCGTCAGATCACACCTTCATCGGTGAGGTCTCCGTGGGCATAGAAGAAGACTCTGTCTCGAGCGCCTTGCTGACCCAGTTGCCCTCGTACGGCGTCTGGTTCGTCGTGATGCTGCTGCTGGGTGGGCTGGCCTCGTTCGGCCTCTCGAGGCTGCTGAAGAAGCGAACCTTCGGTCTCGAGCTCGATGAGATCGCCCGCCTGCTGCAAGAGCGGGAGGCCACCCTCCACGGAATCCGCGAGGGCGTCATCGCCATCGACCCCGCCGGGCGCATCAGCGTCAACAATGACGAGGCGCAGCGTTTGCTGAGCCTCGCAGACAACGTCGTCGGGCATCGCGTGGAAGACGTGCTTCCGCCCGGCCCGGTGCGAGACGCCCTCACGGGCACGAGTGTCGTGACCGACCAGATCATGTTGACTGACGACTTCTGGATCGTCGTGAACCGGATGCCGGTCACCCTTTCAGGGCAACCGCACGGTGTGGTCGTAACTCTCCAGGATCGAACTGTGGTGGAGGCCCTGAGCCGGGAACTCGACGGCGAGCGGAGCCTGACCGAGTCGATGCGGGCGCAGCAGCACGAATTCAGCAACCGGATGCACGGCATCGCTGGGCTGCTCGAGCTCGGGCGACCCGAGGAGGCCCTCGAATACGTCAACGAGATCCGCGGAACAGCAGCCGACCTCGACCAGACCCTTCGAAGCCGCATCGCCGCGCCGCAGATCGTCGGCCTGATGCTTGGTAAAGCCGCGGAGGCGAACGAGCGGGGCATACAGCTCACCCTCGACCCCGAGACTTTCGTCGGCGCCTCGCCCGACAGAGTGCAGGCGCTCACGACGATTCTCGGCAACCTGATCGACAACGCGTTCGACGCTGTGGCTGGAATTCCGGCGCCACGGCGGGTTCGGGTCGGGATCGTGGAATCCGAAAGTGAGCTCCGGGTGAGCGTCAGCGACAACGGGCCGGGTGTGCCGACGAGCGTGATTCCGCAGATGTTCAGAAGCGGCTACTCGACGAAGCGCGGCCTGGCCATGCGCCACAGCGGCATCGGCCTGTCTCTCGTTCAGCGCGCTGTAGCCGAGCTCGGCGGTACCATCAGTGTCGCCGGCGACCCGGGCGCGAGCTTCCTGATCGTTCTGCCGCGTTCACCTGCGCTCGCAGGGTCGGCGGCGGTGTCGTCATGACTGAAGCATCGATCGCAACCCTGATCGTCGATGACGACTTCCGGGTCGCCTCCGTGCACGAGGGCTTCGTCAAAAAGCTGCCGGGCTTCCACGTCGTGGGAAAAGCACACACCGCCGCTGACGCACTGGAGATGGCACAGCGACTCCGCCCCGACCTGGTTCTCATGGACATCTACCTGCCCGACGGTGACGGCCTCGATGTCGCCCGGGTCATCCTCGATGACCCCGCACCGCCCGTCGTACTGGTCATTTCAGCGGCCACCGACATCGATGCCGTGCGCACCGCAATCCAGCTGGGGGTTGTGCACTACCTCGTGAAGCCCTTCGGTTTCACAGCGCTGGCCGAGCGACTCACTGCCGTGCGGTCGGCTCGTGCCGCTATCGCCGACTGGCCTGAAGACGCCGGCCAGTCAGACGTCGACCAGCTCTTCGAGATGCTGCGCCCGCCGCCCGCCGAACCCCAATCTTCTGACATCGAACACCTCGCCCCGACGCTGCAGCTCGTCTACAAATCGATGAGTGCCAGTGGCTCCGGACTCTCGGCATCAGAAATCGCGGGCCAGGTCGGCATCAGCCGAGCCACAGCACAGCGTTACCTGGCCCAGCTCGAGCAGATCGGCGCCGTCAAACTCGAACTCCGCTACGGCCAGACCGGGCGCCCCGAGCACAGGTATTCGATCACTCGGCATTGAGGCGGGCGGCCCGTGCTCGCGCCCGTGCCTTGATGGCGAGGATGACCGTGGTCTTCGCTTCGGCGTAGTCGTTCATGTCTGCCCACCGCTGGTTCAGCAAGCTCCTCTTGGTGCTCTCGTAGAGCGCGCGGTCGTCGGCATTGGACCGGAGATGATCGCGAAGCAGAAGGTATTCGTCGACGGCAGGGTCGCCTCGTTCGAGCAGGTGCACATGAACGTCTCGCGCGGGCGTGCGAACGAGGCGGTGTGCCGGCTCACGAACCCGCAACACGTAGCCGGCCGCAAGGAGCGGGTCGAGGTAGCGCTCTTCGGCCGTGATGTCTGCCACCGTCACCACGATGTCGATGATCGGCTTCGCTGCGAGGCCGGGAACCGAGGTGGAGCCGATGTGCTCGATGGTGAAGGTAACGTCGGCGAGGGCATCCACTATTCGTTGCCGGTGCTCGGCGTAGATCGCCGGCCACTGAGGGTCGTAGCTGTGCAGTTCGACTTCGATCGCCTCGGGGCCGCCCACGAGTTCGACCGTTGTCGTGTCTGGTCGGCGCGGGTTGCTGCTCTCATTCACTCCACGATCATCGCATTGCCGTGCAGACAGAACCGCGATGATCGTGGAGTTGAAATCACCCTGACCTGGTGACTCGAACCTGGGGCCGTCGGTCGAACCGGTAGCCGAAACCGCGTTGGGTGCGGATCACGTCGCCGTACGGCTCCAGCTTTCTGCGCAGCCGCTTGATGTGAACGTCGATGGTTCGTGTCTTGACGGTACCGATGAACGCGTTGTCTGCGGACGCGATTTCGCTCCGGTGCAGGGTCATTCCTTCGCGCTCGACCAGGAAGCAGAGCAAAGCGAATTCTCGAAATGTCAGGTGCACGGCCGAACCGTCGATGACCACTCGCTGGCGCGAGACGTCGATGAGCAGGCCCGCTTCTGATTCATCATTCGTGGCTGGCGCGCCTTCGAGGTCGCGGACTACAGCCTCTCTGGTTTCAGCCTCGGTCGATGATGGGCGGCTCATCTCTTGCTCACACCCCTACGCGTGATTCGGCGAACGCGCCACGGTATTTCGCTGCGGGATGCCGGTCGTTCAGTCGCGGCTGCCCGAACAGTTTCTGGCGCAGGGGGCCTTCGGCGTAGTCGCTCTGGGCCAGGCCGCGCTCGCGAAGCACGGGAAGAACGCGTTCGGCGAATTCGGCGAATGATCCGGGAATCACCCAGTTGATCACGTTGATGCCGTCGACGCCGGCGGCCTGCCAGAGTTCGAGCTGATCAGCAATCTGTTCGGCCGTGCCGACCACGCGCGTGTTTCGGGCCTGGAGGTGGGCGAGGTCGGCGACGACCGGTTCGCGGTCGGTGATGTAGCGGGAGATCCACTCGAGGAACCCCTTCGCCGTATTCGTGTCGACGTCTTTCAACGGAGTCTGAGGGTCGTAGACGCGCCCGCTCTTGTCGACGATCGCCGCGTGGGCGGCGTAGCCGTCGACGCTGACGTATTTGTCGTATTCGGCTGCGAGGGCCTGGGCTTCCTCCGCGGTGTCACCAACAATGAAGCTGAGGCCCTGGAAGAACTTGATGTCTTCTGGCTGCCTTCCGAGAGCGACGGCCTGCGCGCGTGTCTCGTCGATCTGCTGCTTGGCTACCGCGGGGCTCGGCGAGATGATGAAGACGGCCTCGGCATTCTGCGCGGCGAATGCCCGACCGGAGGCAGATGACCCTGCCTGGTACAGCACGGGGGTGCGTTGCAGCGACGGCGAGGGCAGGTGGGGGCCTTCGACCTTGTACCGCTTTCCTTCGTGGTGGATCTTGTGGATCTTCGAGGGGTCGGCGTGCGTGCTGTTCTCGCGGTCCTGGATGAGCGCGCCCTCGTCCCACGAGCCTTCCCACAGCTTGTACGTCACATCGACATATTCAGCGGCCCATTCGTAGCGTTCGGCGTGGTCTGTCAGCTGGGGAAGACCGAAGTTCCGCGCACCGTTGTCTTGAACACCGGTGACAATGTTCCAGGCGATCCGCCCATTGGAGATGTGATCGAGGGTGGAGATCTGCCGGGCGAAATGGAACGGGTGGCTCTGCACCACGTTCGACGTCAACGCGAGCCCGAGATTGGTCGTGTTGACGGCAAGCGCACTCAGCAGAACGGTCGGGTCGTTGCTCGGAATCTGCAACCCCTCCGTGACGTAGACATCGAAGTCCGCGTCGGAGTCGCCGTAGAGACCGCTGACGTCGGCGAAGAAGATGGCGTCGAACTTGGCGTCTTCGAGGAGCTTGGCGAGATCGATCCAGGTCTGCACATCATTGAACTGCGTCTGCCCGGCGTCTGGCCTGCGCCATTGCCCGTGATGGATGTGCGAGGTGGTGTTCATGACGAAGGCATTGAAGTGAAGCGGTTTGGGGGTTTCGGGCGAGTGGCTCATTACGGGCATCCGGTTTCTGACTAGTGGTGGGAAGGAGCAGGGGTGTGAGGGAGGAGCAGGGGTGTGAGGGAGGGGCGGGCTGGGAGATTCACCCGTTGGATTCGAGGGTGAGCAGCGACTGCACGAGCTTCTGCGTGTACGGGTGTTGCGGCCGCACGAAGATGTCGTCAGGGGTGCCTCGTTCGACCACGACGCCGTCTTTCATGACAAGCACCTGGTCACTCATGTGGCTGATCACCCCGAGGTCGTGCGAAATGAAGAGGTAACTCAACCCGAGTTGCTTCTGAAGTTCGACCAGCAGGTCGAGGATCTGGGCCTGGATTGAAACGTCGAGAGCCGAGACCGCCTCGTCGAGCACGATGATCGAGGGTGAGGGTGCGAGGGCTCTCGCGATGGCGATACGTTGGCGTTGCCCGCCCGAGAGGTTCAGCGGGAACCGCGGGAGGATGTCGGGGGTGAGCCCGACCTGCCGCACGAGTTCGTGCACGCGCTCGCGTTTCTGCTGGGCGTTGAGGGGCTCCTGATCAGGGAGGCTGTCGAGCAGGATGCGCTCCGCCGTCCACCGCGGGTCGAACGAGCTGAGCGGGTCTTGGTAGACGACGGAGATGCGCTTTCTCAGGCGCCGCCTTTGCTTCTCAGGAATGGCGGTCCACGGGCGCCCGAGCAGCGTCACCGAGCCGGAATCGGGTTCTGACAGTGCAAGCGCAAGCCGTGCCGTTGTGCTCTTGCCCGACCCCGATTCACCCACGATGCCGAGCGTCGTTCCTCTCTCGAGAGTGAACGAGACGCGGTCGACAGCGCGGCTGTGAGTGCCATCGGGCTTTCTGAAGCTCTTGACCAGCTCGGTTGCCTCGAGAACCGGGCCCTCGTAGTTCAGAAACTCCTCCCTCACAGCGGCCGGGTGGGGCAGCGCCACAATGTCGAGGGGTGGGCCGAGTGGGGTGTCCCTGGTATGTGAGCCGGGAACGGCGTTGATGAGGCTCTTCGTGTAATCGTGCGTCGGGGCGTTCAGCACCTGTGAGGCCTCGCCGCTTTCGACCACGAAGCCGCCCTTCATGACGAGAATGTGATCGGCGAGCTGGGCCACGACCGAGAGATCATGGCTGATCAGGATGATCGAGGTTCCCTGTGCCTTCATTCCCTCGATCAGCGACAGCACCTGCGCCTGAACGGTGACGTCGAGTGCCGTGGTCGGCTCGTCAGCGATGACGATGTCGGGGTCGAGAGCGATCGCTGAGGCGATCAGCGCCCGCTGCCTGAGGCCACCCGAGAGCTCGTCGGGCCGCTGGCGCGCCCGGTCTTCGGGCGCAGGCACACCGACCGAGTCGAGAAGGTCGATCACCTTCTTCTTGCGGGTCTTCCTGTTGCCCCAGTTGTGCAGGCGCAGGGCTTCGTTGATCTCCTTCCCGACAGGGCGGAGGGGGTCGAGCGAGACGAGCGCATCCTGCAGGATGAAGCCGATCCGTCGCCCGCGAATGCTCTTCCACTCGCGCTCGGAGGTCTGGGCCAGGTCGGTGTCATCGAGCAGAAGGGCCTCAGACGTCACCGTGGCGTTCCTGCCCGTGAGCCCCACAATCGACCGGGCGGTCACGCTCTTGCCAGAGCCCGACTCGCCGACGATGGCGATGCACGATCCCGGAGCAAGATCGAACGAGACATCGTGCACGACATGATGATTCCGGCCGCCCCGCTCGAAGCTCACGTTGAGCTTCGAGACGCGAAGGTGGCCCCCACGTGTGCCCAGGCTCACAGCGTTCGTGGTCGCATCGGTTGTGCGCCCTGCCGTCTGCGTCATTTCTCGCCCTTCTCGATTGCGTTCTGCAGGTACTTGCCGAGCGTCGTCGCCGACAGTGCGACGGCCACGATCACGAGCCCGGGGATGACGGTCAGCCACCAGGCCTGCGTGATGTAGGTCTTGCCCGCGTCAAGCAGTGCTCCCCATTCGGGTGAGGGTGGCGCGACCCCGAGCCCGAGGAACGAGAGCCCGGATGCCCAGACAATCGATTGCCCGACCGACAGCGTGATGATCGCCACGAGTGGCCGAAGTGCATTGGGGAGAATGTGCTGGCGCAGAATGAGTCCGCGGCTGTGCCCGAGCGCGGTGGCCGCTTCGACGTAGCCGGAGCCCTTCGCCGACAGGATCTGCCCGCGGATGATGCGTGCGTACCCCGGCGCCGTGCCGATCCCGACCGCGAGGATCTGCGACATCACTGAGGGGCCGAGAATGGCGACGATGAGCAGTGCCAGCAACAGTGTCGGAAAGGCGAACAGGATCTCGATCATCCGGTTCACCGTGCCTGCAGCGAAGCGCCCAGCCAACGCCGCAATCGAACCCAGGATCACCGCGAGGGTGATGCTCACCGCCGTGGCGCCGAGCCCGATGGAGAGCGACAACCCCGTGCCGTAGATGACGCGGCTGTACAGATCGCGCCCGGATTCGTCGGTACCGAACAGGAACTCGAACGAGGGCGCGTGAAGAGCGTGCGTCAGGTTGAGCGCGTAGGGGTCGTGCGTCGCCAACACCGACGGCCAGAACAGCGCGACGGCGAATAAGATCGCTGCGGCCGCCGACAGCAGGAGCCCGATGGGCAGCCTGAACACTCTGCGAGGTGCGGTGGGCAGGGGGGTCGTGCTCTGGTCGAGTTGTGTCATGATTTCGCCAATCGGGGGTCGATCAGGCTGTAGGCCACATCGACGAGAAGGTTCGCGACCACATAGAGCGCCGCGATCAGAACGACGATGCCCGTCACAACCGGCAGGTCCTGGGCGTTGACGGCCGAGACGAGCACCTTGCCGATGCCGGCCCGGGTGAACACCGTCTCGACGATGACTGCGCCAGAGATGGTCGCGCCCAGCGCCCAGCCCGTTAGGGTGACCGCTGCCAGGGAGGAATGACGCAGCACGTGGTGGAGCCTGACGCCCCAATCGCCCATGCCTCTCATCCGTGCGGTGATGATGAACGGCTGCTGCAGGGTGCGCTCGAACTCGGTTCGTGTCGCCTGGCCCATGAACCCGGCGAGCGGGATCGCCAGGGTCAGGGCGGGGAGAAAGAGCCCGTTCGGGTTCGTTCCGCCGATGACGGGAAACCAGCCGAGGCCCACCGAGAACACCAGCAACAGGATGATGCCGAGCCAGTAGGCAGGAAGCCCGGCGGTTGTCGTGTCGACCACCGAGCCGAGCGCACTGATCCTGGGCCCGCGCCCGGCGGTCAGAGTGACCCAGACGATGAGCATGACCCATGACAATGCGAGTGCCGTGAGCGTCAGCACGATCGTCGGGCCGATCTGCTCGAAGATCACCGCTGAGACGGGCTTGTACTGCTGGTACGAGATGCCGAGATTTCCGACGACCAGGCCGCGCATGTAGTCGAGATACTGCACCAGAAGGGGGTGCAACAGCCCGTACTGCTCATTGATCTGCTGCAGCTCTTCGGGTGTTCTCTGGATCGCCTGCCCTGCGCGAATGTTCAGGATGACCGTGGCGCGGTCACCCGGCAGTGATACTTGCGCGAAGAAGGCGACGGTGGCGGCGCCGAAGAGCACGATTGCCGCGCCGATCAGTTTGCCCCCGATGAATCGCAGCCGGGTGCCGAGGAGGGTGCGCCGCTCTGGTTCGAACACGGAGGTGCCCGAACCAGAGTCGATGACGCTACTTGACGAAGTACGCGTCATAGAAGATCGGCCCTCCCTGCGCATTCTCCTGCCAGACGTCCTTGAGAGACGGAGACACAGCCAGGGTGCTCAGTCGGTCGTAGAGGCCGATCGAGAGCGCGTGGTCGGCAATGTATTCCTGTGCTTGCTCGTACACTGCGTTCTGCTCAGCGACGTCGGAGATGCCGTTGGCCTTCGTGATGAGGTCGGCCAGGGTCTGGTCGCCCACAAACGCGTCGTTGCTGTAGTTCGGGTTGTCGGTCGTGCTCGGGCGGTAGTTGATCCAGAGGATTCCGGAGGTCACCGCCGTCCAGTAGCCGACAGAGATGTCTTTCTGGTCGGGTGCGGAGTACGCCCCCGAGAACAGTTCACTCTGCGGCACGGGAATCAGCTTCACTTTGAAGCCGGCCGACTTCGCCTGCTCCTGAACTCCTTGCAGAATGGAGGCCCCGTCAGCGTTGATGATCGAGCCCGCCCCGTAGGGCAGCACCACCTCGAGTACCTTGCCATCCTTCTCGCGGTAGCCGTCGGAGTTCTTCGTGCTCCACCCTGCAGCGTCGAGAAGCGAGTTCGCCTTGTCGAGATCGAACGTGTAGGTGTCTGCCGCTTTCTGGCTGTACCCCGGGGTCGCCTGGCTCACGCCGCCGTTGCCCTCGAAGGGAATCACTCCCTGGCCGATCGTGTCGACAAGGGTCTTTCGGTCGAGGCTGTAGGCGAAAGCCTGCCTGACCTGCTCGTCGACGAAGGGGCCCTGCTGGGTGTTGAACGTCAGCTGCTGCGGGCGCCCGGGGGTCACGTACTTCTCGAGCTGGAACCCGGCGTCGCCCAGCTTCTTCCAATCGATCGCGGGAACGTCGTAGATGACGTTCGTCTCACCAGAGGTGAGTGAGGCCGAGCGAGTGGTGGGGTCGGCGATGAACTTCCAGTCGATGCTGTCGACGTACGCCGGCCCGGTGTGTTTCGCGTTGGCCGGGGGAGAGGTATAGCCGTTGTTGCGGTCGAGAATGATGTCGGTTCCGCGGTTCCAGGTCTTCACGACGAAGGCCCCCGAGCCGATCGGCGCCTCGCAGTTCTCCTCCTTGGTGCGGGTTTCGAGGGCGTGCTGCGACTGGATGCCGAAGTAACCCTGGGTGAGATTGTCGATGAGGCGCGGGTAGGCCTGGGAGAGGCTGATCTGCACGGTCTGGTCGTCGATGGCCGTCGCTGATTTGTAGTACCCGTCGAGCCAGACTTTCGCCGTGCTGTTGCCCCCGCCCACCCAGTAGTCGAAGTTGTAGGCCACGACGCCCGCGGTGAGCGGGGTGCCGTCAGTGAACTTCACACCGCTCTTGAGCTTGAGTGTCCAGGTCAGTTGGTCGCTCGACACGCTCCAGGAGTCGGCGAGCCACGGAACGACCTTGTGGTCGCTGTCGAGCGAGACCAGACCATCGAGAACGTTCGACGAGAGATAGGCCTGCTCGATCCAGCCGCCGAAGACGCAGGCTGGTTCCTGCTGGTGGCCGTAGACGATCGTGCCTCCGTCGACCTTGGTGGCGTTTGCCTGGGGTGCTGCCGAATTGCCGGCGCAGGCCGACAGCGCGAAGGCGGCAATCAACCCGCTAGCGATCAGGGTGCTGTTCCGACGGGATTTTTTGGACATGACGATGCTCCTGTAGAGGCGGGCTGCGCAGCTGAATGCGCTGTGTGCCACCGAACCTAATCGAAGCAATGAAGCCGTTGAAGGGCGCCTGACACGAGAGGACACGAGCTGTCACAGACCCGAAACACGCGGTAATACAGGAGCGAAAATGCCAGCAGGGTGATACCGACAGCTGGCTGACCCGGCGGTTCGGCGCTGTTCGACGTGGTCAACCGGGCGTCGCGGCGCCCGGGTAGACGTAGACTCATCACTGCTCTGAAATGGTGAGGATGACCTGATGCAATCAGTGACCCGGCCGGCGAAGGTCGGCGCAGCCGGGCTCGCCGTTGCGGCCCTGGGTGTCGTGTTCGGCGACATCGGAACCAGCCCTCTCTATTCGCTGCAGACCGTGTTCAGCATCGACGATGGTGCCGTGCAGGCCACGGCCGACGACGTCTTCGGCGTGATCTCGCTCATGTTCTGGGCCATCACGATCGTGGTGTCGATCAAGTACGTCACGATCCTGATGCGCGCCGACAATGGCGGTGAGGGCGGGGTGATGGCGCTCGCGGCCCTGGCCCAGCGTCTCTACGCCGCGAAAGCGGGAAAAGCCGGCCTCCTGCTGGTCATCGGCATCGTCGGGGTCTCGCTGTTCTACGGCGACTCACTCATCACGCCCGCGATCAGCGTGCTCTCGGCGGTCGAGGGCCTGCAGGTTGCGCTGCCGGCGCTCGGGCACCTCGTCGTTCCGATCGCGGCCGTCATTCTGACGGGGCTCTTCGCGTTCCAACGGTTCGGCACGGCGCGAGTCGGCCGGCTCTTCGGGCCCATCATGGTGCTCTGGTTCGTCGTCATCGCCGTGGCAGGTGTGCCCATGATCGTGCAACACCCCAATGTTCTCCTCGGGCTGTCACCGACCTACGCCATCACGTTCATCGTCGCGCACCCGTTCGTGGCGTTCGTGGCGATGGGCGCCGTCGTACTCGTCATCACCGGCGCCGAGGCACTCTACGCAGACATGGGGCACTTCGGTCGCCCTCCCATTCGCCGGGCGTGGTTCTTTCTCGTCTTCCCCTCGCTGGTTCTGAACTACCTCGGCCAGGCGGCGCTGATCCTGCAGAATCCGGATGCCCGCTCCAACCCGTTCTTCTTACTGTTCCCCGACTGGGCGCGGCTGCCGATGGTGATCCTCGCGACGGCCGCGACCGTCATCGCCAGCCAGGCCGTGATCTCCGGTGCCTTCTCCCTGACTCGGCAGGCCGTGCAGCTCGGGCTCCTTCCGCCGCTGACAGTGCGACACACCTCAGAGCACGAGGGCGGCCAGGTGTACCTCCCAGCCGTGAACACGCTGCTTTTCGTCGGGGTGATGACGGTGATGCTCGTGTTCCGATCATCCGCAGCCCTGGCCACCGCCTATGGGGTCTCGGTCACCGGTGCACTCGTAGTAGACACCGTTCTGCTGCTGCTCGTCGCCCCGCGGCTGTGGGGCTGGGGCTGGTGGAAGATCGGCATCACTGCGATTGTCTTCGGCGGTCTCGAACTGACGTTTCTCAGTGCCAACCTGTCGAAGATTCTGCACGGCGGCTGGGTGCCGCTGATCGTCGCGCTCGCCGTGATCGTCGTCATGACGACCTGGAGGCGAGGGCGCCAACTGGTGATTCTCGGGCGGCTGAAGAAGGAGGGCTCGCTTCCCGACTTCGTCAAGGATGTGCGTGCCCGCAAGGTGCAGCGGGTGCCCGGTGTGGCGATCTTCCTCCACCCGAACCGCGATTCGACCCCGCTGGCGTTGAGGGCGAACGTCGAACGCAACAACGTCATGCACAAGCGCGTCATCGTTGTCACGGTCGTCATCGAGAACGTGCCTCACATCGACCCGAAAGAGGCCTTCGAGTACCACGACCTCGGATACTCCGACGACGACATCGACCACCTCAAGATCCGCTTCGGGTTCTCCGACACCCCGAACATCCCTCGGGCCCTTCGCAAGGCCTGCACGCTCGGCGTACTCGATCTTCGACCGAAGCAGCTCGAAACCGCATCGTACTTCGTGTCGCGAGGGGCTATTCGAACGACGCGCGCCCCCGGCATGGTCGCCTGGCGTAAGAGCCTGTTCGCGGCCCTCGCGCAGAACGCGGCCAACCCTGCGGCCCGATTCGCCCTGCCGGCCAGCCGCACCGTGAGCATGGGCAGCGACATCGACATCTGAGGTCTGTGCGACCGCTATGAGTCGAGTGACGCCGGTTCGAGCAGCCGGGACCCGCAGTGCGCACTGCCTGTGCAGCACCTGTCATCGGTGGCCTGCCTCGGTGCAGAACTATGACCCGGCCGACCACGGTTCGGCGACGTGGGCCAGCCACACCTGGTGCGGATTGAGCGAGCGGATGAGTCGCTGGCCCTCGGTGACCGGTTCGTCAAGTTCGCCGAACCAGACCGCCGTATCGCCCGCGATCACGACGGTGCCTCCGTCGGTCTCGACGACGACGATCTGCGAGCCGCGCGTGTGGCCAGGCGCCGGAAGCAGCCGAACCCCCGGCAGCAGTTCGAACTCACCGTCGACTTCGATGTAGTTCACCCCCGCGGCATCCACCCATTCACGGATCGTGTAGTCGTCGTGCGTGCGTGTATCCTCCAGCTCGTGGCGTTGCACGTACACCGGTCGCCCGGCGAACAAGTGGTTGCCGCCGCAGTGGTCGAAGTGAAGGTGGGTGTTGACGACCGCAGTGATGCTGTCGAGCTCGATACCGTGCTCGGTCAGCGGCTCCAAGCGTGGGTCCATGTCGGCAACCGCGGGGTGCAATTCGGTCATCCCCGTATCGACGAGCACCCGGCCGTCTGGATGCTCGATAACGTGCACGTAGACCGTCATCCGCTCCTCGCCGGCGAGAAGCGTGGCGACGCGTATCGGGGTCACGGTGACCGGTTTGCGACTTGTCATGCGCAGCCGCCCGATGCGAAAAGAAGCGAAGGCGCCACGGCCGAAGATCTCATGTGAACACCGTACACTTTCATGCGCTGACCACAACGGCCAGACCTTTGCAAGGTTGAGCACAGGCCGTTTTGAGGTGCTGATCGTTCACGACGAGCTGACCATTCAAACGCGCAATAATCTGCCACGCCGCGGATCGCGAGCGGAGCCCTTGCACCTTTGCCCCAGACTCCTCGACTTGATCCCAGCGGTCGTAGGCCAACGTGCGATTCAGGGCCGGAGCGCGCAGTTCGGCAGCAGCAATCGCGGCAGTGGCTCTGCTCGCGGCCGGGTGGCACCCGACCGAACGTCGTTCAACCAGTGTTCACCGAAGGCTCACTCGCGTGCGGCCCTGCGCTGCCGTGCATCCGTATGCCGCGAACATAACATCGTGGTGACGAAGGGGAGCCTGATGCCTGACCGCACCGTTTCTGATTCGATCTTCCGACTGCTCTGGCAGGTCGTCGAGATCTACGTGTTCGTCGTTCTGGTGATCAAAGACCGCAAGGTACCCAAGTGGAACGGCGGAATCGAGCTCTCTGTTCGGGCCCCCGAGCTCCTCGACTCCGGCCCCGATCATCCTGTGTGGCTGCTTCAGAACGAGCGCGATCGAACCGGGGTTCCGTCGACCTCGACCTGAACGCGATCGTCGTAGAAGCAGATCAGGTCACGCACTGGCACGGCGTCATTGAGCGGCTCCGTGTAAGCCCACGTCCTCGATGCGCTGCTCGCCGACCACAGCCGACCAGTATGACGCGTGACCCTTATACGCGCAGGTGGTTAGCGTGTCGCTCGGCGAGAGCAGATCCATGCGAACATCCGGTGCTCCGCGATCGCAACATCCAGGTCGTATCGACTCTGCAGGTTCATCCAGAACCGATCAGACGTACCGAGCGCGTTAGAAAGTCGCGACGCCGTGTTGGGCGTAATCGCGCGCTTGCCATGCACGATCTCGTCCATCTGACGAGCCGGCACGGAGTTGCTCGGCAGGATTCATAGAGGAACAGTGTCGCGTAGAAGAGAGCTGCCGATGCCGGTCTTGGCCGCCCGTGACCGCACTGCCTGATGGTCGACAACATCAACTTGTAGTCCAGTGAGATCACTCAGCGCATCGCTGAGGTGAATCAAGTCGCGCCGTTCCCCAGGAGCGAATTCAACGATGAGGTCTAGATCGGAGCCGATACGATCGCTCCCGCGGGCTGTTGAACCGAACACGCCCGCTTCGGACACTCCGAACCGGGTCATGGTGGCGCGAATGGCATCACGAAACTCATCAAGTACTGCACTAGGTGCTTTCGCGCTCATTCTTCACCGCCAATCTGCGTCTGTTCCTGATTCAAGAATAGGCCCGAACGGTGTGAGGAGCAGTGTTCGCGTGCTCTTGCTGCGCCGCGCCTTTCGTGGCCGCAGCGACCCCTATCGCTCCACCCGCAGAAACTTCGCGACCCCGCGCCGCAGGTCGAGCCCCTCACTCTCGGCCCGCACCGACACCATTGCCGAGTCGCGCCCATCGTCAACCGGATACAACCGATGCACGCGCAATTCCCCCTCAACAACCACATAGTCACCCTCAACCAGACTGTCGAGAACGTTAAACGCCAGCTCGCCATCACAAACAACATCGCACCACGGCAAAACCCGAGCCCTTCGCTGCCCCCACGTACCCGGCGCAGTCTGCTTGTTCTCAATCACAAAACCGAGGCGAATGGATGCTCGGAACCATGCTGATCGAAACGCTCCGTTTGCCCGCACGAAGAGAACGGATGCCCGGTGTGGGCAGCGCGTCGGGTATTCCCATCCGGAATACAATAGTGAGACATCGTCATTATCGAGGGTGTTGGGTCGATCGGCACTTTGCCTAGCTCGCGAAAGACTTCTGTACTACAATACTGAAATGAGTTGAAATGTCGATCAGGTGGACCCCGAGCGCAGCGAAACACGGAGTCGATCAGGCCGAT
This sequence comes from Subtercola sp. PAMC28395, assembly GCF_018889995.1. Classification (NCBI taxonomy): domain Bacteria; kingdom Bacillati; phylum Actinomycetota; class Actinomycetes; order Micrococcales; family Microbacteriaceae; genus Subtercola; species Subtercola sp. PAMC28395. The sequence continues at coordinate 1,597,245 of NZ_CP076547.1, forward strand.
GCTTTGAACGCGATCGAGCTCCACGTTTACTGGCTGAGGGCGTTCGATGAGCCGAGACTTGAGGGCGGATTGCGTCCTGATTTGTGGATCGGACCCAATCGAAGTCGCACGCAGATGATTGAAGTGTTGGCAGAGGTGACGCCACCGGCCGACCTGTTGATTTTTCATGTCATGGAGGCCAGACGCAAGATGTTAGACCTAGCAGAGGGGCACGCAGATGAGCACGACTGAGAAGGAGAACAAGCGCGGCGAAAAACTCAGCGAGTGGGCTGAGACGCTCGACCACGTTTCCGCCGATGCAATCGTCGTGCGTGGAAACGGCAAAGACTCCGGCCGAGCGCTCCTCGAAGCAGCCCTCGGTTCCGCTGAAGCTGTTGACAAAGCAATCGGTCGCCCGAACCTCAGTGGTGTCTCCGGTCGGGGAGAGTCCCCTGTTCGCCAGGTGCGCCTCCCGCGCGCCCTCGATCAAGCCCTCGTTGAGCGCGCAGCATCTGAACATCGCAAGCCCAGCGAAATCGTCAGGGAGGCACTCACCGCATACCTCGGCAAAGCATCTTGACCGCCGACCAGGAAAGGAACGCGTGCTAGTTGTAGGCGCAGTTATCTCACACGCGGGAAAAATCCTGTGCTGCCGAAGAGCCCCAGGCAAAGCCTCAGCTGGCCTATGGGAGTTCCCTGGCGGCAAAGTCGAAGCCGACGAAACGCCTGAGCAAGCTCTGGCCCGTGAGATCCAAGAAGAGCTGGGCGTCCCGATCCTCGTCGGCGACCTGGTCCTCCGCGCAACCACCTCGGTAGACGGGCGCGAGATTGATCTCGCCTGCTACTGGGCAACTCTCCAACAAGACGCGCCAGCGGCGAGCACCGACCACGATGAGATGGTCTGGCTACCTATCGCCGACCTGATGTCGCTCGATTGGGCCAAGCCAGACCTCCCCGCAGTCTCGCGTCTCATCGCTCAAGAGCAGGCAGAGACGTCGGACTGACGGACGTAAATCCATCTCCGTCCCTGACCCAAACGGTGATGCCCAGACCCGCACAAAGTTCCAGAAGGTCAGCTGTCGGGATGCCCGGAAGAAGTATCGACGGGCGCACCCCGTTCATCACCTTCTGTGCGGTGTGCACGTAATCAAGCACCTGCCCGATCGCGTTCCGCACGTACCCGCGCGCCGACGACTTCTTCGCTTCGACGATCTCGCCCGATGTCTCGTTGTACAGGTCGGGCTCCATCACGGTATTGCCGACGGGCACGCGCAAGCGCCGAACAGTGTCGCCGCGTGCCATGAGCCAGGCTCCGAAATCGGCTTGGAGTTCGAACTCTATTCGAGAGACGGTGCGCCCCAGCTCACTCGGCTCGAATGGTTCGAGCTCATACGAGTCGCTGGATGGAGGCGTCCAAGGCAAAGCCTGCGGCTCATTGAGCTGCTCTCCGCCGTAGGTCGGGAGCTCGCTCGTGTCCGCGTCGAGAGGCACGAGGTTGAAGATGATCCCTTCGCGTTCGTTGCCCTCGAAATCCGGAATCTGTTCAATCGCGTAAGGCACATCGGCAAGTGTGAACGCGCCCACGTAGGTCGCTTGCGTCCCGCGGGTGCGGAAAAGGCGGATGACCTTCCCGCCCTCGCCCGAATCCCGCAGAGAGCGGTTCCCACGAAGAAAGACCTGGTCGCCAGCCTGGCCTTCGCCAGTGTAGGAGTAGCTCCCATCTGATCTCAGGCCCTCGAACTTGTCGTAGCCGTACCGCTTCCCGCTGTCAGGGTCAGTGAAGATCAGAATCTGGTCCGAGTTTTGCGGCGTAGCGATGCCGCCCTGACGCTGACCGCCCCACACGCTTTGAACGTCGCGCCTAGTCCTGACGTCGCCGATCGGTATGTCCCACTCCACGTTTTTGCCCCCGAGAACCCACGCTAACGCAGGTCGATGAGGCTAGACACCTTACAAATGAGTGATTTCGGCAGCAGTCTGCTCGATCACAACCACAAGCACGACGCCGAGGCGAATGAATGCCCGGCAGAAGTGCGTCGAACGACGTCGCCATCGCTTCCTGGCGAACGGCTCGAGATCGACTATGAGCGAGACTTCACGTAAATCCTCAGCGCTGGCAACTTGGGCAAATCGATCCAGAGAGTCATGCTGGTCTCGCTGACCGACGTGCCCGCGACCTTGTACGCGTCAGCCCCAGCGAGATCGAGGAGTTCAGCCATCGATCCGGCCTTGGCTGCGGACACATGACCGACCTTGCGGCCCTTTCCGTAGATTCCGATTGCGTTGGCGTCATACTGATTGTCGGGTTCTCGAACGAGCAGATACTCGGTTCCACCAAACACGGCTCGCTCGCTGTCCGTGACGTAGTAGGCCGATCCCTTGATTCTGGTTCTTACGCATTCCAGGTTTCTGAGGTCACCGACAGTCATCTTCGATTCTTCGACGGTTGAGCTGTTCGCCTTCAGAACCTTCGCTTCTGTTGCCTGCTCGACTTCATCTTTCAACAAGTTGTACTCGTCGGTCACGTCGAAGATGCTGAGCCCGTGAAGGCCGGCAATTCGCTCACCTACGACCCAAAACGACTCGGAACCGTCCTCCGCATCGACGATTTGCCTGGCAACCTTTTTTCGTAGCTCTAACGATGGTCCGCGCTTTGCCGGCGTGGCCGTGGCCTTTGCCGCGGCTGCTGGTGGCGAAGGCTTGGACCCGTACACTTCCTTGACCTGCCGATACAGGTTTCCGAATAGTCCCATCGACTTTCCCCTGACAACCGGAAAACGTCGCTACACGTAGCTGCGGACGGTCGAACGGATGAAGTCGGCGTGTTCATAGATGTCGTCGAGCGATTCGATCGGGTGCTTGGTTTCGACCTTCGCATCATCGAATACACCGAGATACTTCTGTTTTTTGCCGTTGAACCACAGACGGGCGATTGGTTTGCGGTTGTTGTCGTCGAGCAGCACCGCAAAGTACGACTTCGCATCGCGGTGCGTGACGCGTTGTGGTTTGACGTCGCCGCAGGCTATCGCCTTAATGATTTGGTATCCCTCAAGCTCCTCGGGAGTCGTCTCGATCTCCGTATCCCGGTCGAGATCCTCCTCGACGGCCGCGTGGCTCGCGATAGATTCGGCGGCGCCTGCCAATGGTGGAGAGGGAACAGCGGCCACGCCCAAGGCCGTCTTGAGCCGGTCGTTGACTTGCTCGTTGAGGTATTGCTTTGCCGCCTTCGTAACGAGCGATGAGAACTGTTCTCTAACCTTTTGGGTGAAGGCCCCGTCGTAAACTCTCGAAGTGAAGAATTTCACCCAGTCCGTTGAAGGTTCGCGGAACTGAGTCGCGATCTCGCGCTTCAAGGCTCCGACATACTTGAGTTCTTCGGCGGCGTTGATAATCGAGTCAAGATCGAAAACTTCTTTCGTCAGTTTCGAAAGCTCCGGAATCAGCGTCTCGTCAATGTCTGCGAGATCCAGAACCAAGAATGGCTTCTCATCCATTCGGTTCGGTGCATCGAGATCGGTGTAGAAGTTATAGACCGCACCGTTCGTTAACACTGCGATGCGCGCGTTCGTAACCGCGAAGTATCGAAAAAGTTGCGATGCATGTTCCAGGCTCAGTGCCGAAGTCGAGCTCTTGCACTCAATCAAAATCTGAACTTCGCCGTCCCGCATGATGGCGTAGTCGATCTTCTCGCCGCGCTTCACCCCGACATCTGCGGTGAATTCGGGCACCACCTCGAGCGGGTTGAAAACGTCGTAACCCAAAATTGTCGAGATGAACGGCATGATGAACGCGTTCTTCGTCGCCTCTTCCGTCTGGATGGCTGCTCGTTGGTTCTTGACCTTCGCAGCCAATGCAGTGAGTCGTTCTTCGAAATCCATGCTTCCCCCTGGTCGCGTCATTGCATTCTCGACGCTAGTGGACGGGCCCCGAGAATCCATCACGACTCGTGACCCCATTTCGAGGGCCATCCGTAAACTGAGCGAGGCCGACTGGGTCGTGAGACTAGATCGAGGTCAGTGGTTGCAGGTGGCTATATCAGCTTGCGAGCGCACGCGCCTTGACTGCTGCAAGATCTCGCTCGAGCCGTTCGAGCGCGACCCGGAGGTCTTCGCCCGTGTGGGCGGCAAGGCCGTCGAGGATAAACCCGCGTGCCAGAGTCGAGACAGGCAGCCCGTTCGCCGCAGCCAGCGACTGTAGCGCTTCCAGCGTCTCCGGCGGGATACGCAGAGTCAACAATGGTGACGGGCCGCGATTTGGTTTCGCCCATTCGCCTTCCGGAACGTTATCGCGGTACTCCGATGTGTCGGCTTCCAGCTCGGCAGCTATTGCATCCCTCGCTTCATCGGGGATCCGATCATTCATTGTCTCGCCTTCCCTCGTAGAGATTCCGGTGTGCGCCATTCGCAGGCCAGGCGTTTCCGCCGTAAAGCTTTCCGTTGTGTCTGACGACTATGACGACAATCACCTCGCCTCGACTCTCGCTCCAGCCTATGTAACGGTCAGATTTGCCGGACTTGCTTGCGGGGTCGGGCGACTGCAGTAAGGCGTCGGGATCATCAATCGCGTCTTCGGCCTCGGCGGGTGTTACTCCGTGCCGGTCGCGCATGTGCGCCACGGCGGCGGCATCCCACTCGATTTCAGCCACGATGACAGTGTATAACGCGAGTTTTACACTGGAGAAGAGCGCTGTGTATTTTTTCGGAACATGTCCTCACCGCTTCACCCGCAGAAACTTCGCAACCCCGCGCCGCAGGTCGAGCCCCACGCTTTCCGCCCGCACCGACACCATCGCCGAGTCGCGCCCATCGTCAACCGGATACAACCGATGCACGCGCAGTTCCCCCTCAACGACCACATAGTCACCTTCAGCCAGACAGTCGAGAACGTTAGACGCCAGCGCCCCGTCACAAACAACATCGCACCACGGCACAACCCGAGCCATCCGCTGCCCATCCTTGCCCGGCACAGTCTGCTCGTTCTCGACCACAAAGGCCGCAACCTGGATGCCCGTCCCATCCATCTCCACGGGATCCGACTGCACCCTGCCGCGAACCCATATCCGGCTATCCATGATTTCCTTTCGCTAATCTAGCGTCCTTACATGATTCTAGAGTAATCCTCGGTTTAGATCAAGGGCAGAATGGGTTCATGTCGCATCGAGCACTGCAGTTGAAGATTGATCGGCAATCAGAGGATGCGGCTCGCGCATTCCAGGCGATACCTGCCCGCATCGCAATCCTGGCCACCCTCAACGTGGATGGCCCTCAGACACGTGGTCAGCTGGCCGAGCGCTTGGGATTGGGCACTAGCGCGCTTCAGCATCAACTCGTGGCGTTGCGGGAGATTGGACTCGTTGTTGCCGTGCCGCTAGAAGAACCTGATCATTATCACCGAAGCGTGTACCGCATCGAAGCGCAAAGGCTGGAGTCCGCATATAACGCGCTTGGGTTGGCGCTTGGAGTTGCTGGAGTCGCTCGCTGAAGCCTTCCCGAACCTGGACACCGATGTTCTGGGCTCCTTCAAACACCGATGTTCTGGGCTCCTTCAAAGGGAGCCAACGTGAGCTGAGGTGGCCACTCGCTAACCGCGCGGGCTACTCCTGCTCAAGCCCCGGGTAGTGGTGTAGCCGGTTTTCCTTCGTTTTGGTTGGTTAGGCGCTGAGTTGGAGTGCTGGTTCGGTCACCTCGGTTCTGGTGTTGGGTAGGAGGGTGAGGCGGGCTTTGGTGAGGATGTCGATGCCGAGGTAGCGGCGTCCTTCGGCCCATTCGTCGGTTTGTTCGGCGAGGACGGCTCCGACGAGTCGGGTGATCGCGTCGCGGTTGGGGAAGATCCCGACGCTGTCGGTACGGCGCCGGATCTCCCGATTCAGGCGCTCGTTCGGATTATTGGACCAGACCTGCTGCCAGAGCCCGTCGGGGAACGTCGTAAACGCGAGGATGTCAACCCTGGCGGCATCAAGGTGCTCAAACGCTGCGGGGAGTTTCTCTTCGACGTAGTCCAAGAGCCTGTCGTATTGGGCGTGCACGGCGTCCGCGTCGGGCTGGTCATAGACGCTGTGGAGCATCGCTTTCACTGCCGGCCAGATGCTCTTCGGGCACACACTCATCAGGTTCGCTGCGTAGTGGGTGCGGCAGCGTTGCCACGCAGCTCCTGGCAGGTTCGCAGCGATCGCTTCGACCAGGCCCTGGTGCGCGTCGGAGGTCACCAGCCGCACGCCGGTAAGGCCGCGGGCTGTGAGGTCGGCGAAGAAGCTGTTCCACGCCGCACCGGTCTCTGACGTCGCAACTCGCAGGCCGAGGACCTCGCGGCGTCCGTCAGCGTTCACACCGGTAGCGACGAGAACGACGGCGTTGATGACCCGGCCACCCTCACGGACCTTCATCGTCAGCGCGTCGGCGGCGACGAACGTGAACGGGCCCGCGTCGCCGAGCGGTCGGTGCCGGAACTGGGCGACATGTTCATCGAGGTCGGCTGCCATCCTTGACACCTGTGACTTCGACAACGAGTGAATCCCTAAGGTTTTCACGAGTTTGTCCATCCGGCGGGTACTGACGCCGGCGAGGTAGCAGTCCGCGATCACGGTGATCATCGCCGCCTCGGCGCGTTTGCGTCTTTCGAGCAGCCATTCCGGGAAATACGTGCCCGAACGGAGCTTCGGAACAGCGACATCGATCGTGCCAACACGGGTATCGAGGTCGCGGTGCCGGTACCCGTTGCGTTGCGCGGTACGGTCGGGCGAGGGTTTGCCCCATTCCGCACCAACCACAGCATCGGCGTCGGCGGAGAGGAGGGCATTGATCATGGTTTGCAGCAGGCTGCGCAGCAGATCCGGAGACGCGTCGCCGAGGGCTTCGCGGAGCAGGCCATAAGGGTCGACAATATGTGGAGCGGTCATCGTGATGATGCCTTTCGAGTGGAGGTTAGAGACTTCTCGAAGGAACACCACGGTGACCGCGCCCACGTCCAAGACGGGGCCAAGCCACCGGGGCTACACCACTCTAAGGGGCACTACTCCTGCTGCCCGTTCGGGTTCGAATGCTTTGGGAGAAACGATTCCCGCCGCTGGCAGCAGGAGCCCCGCTACCTTAGAACTATGAGCTCCACCGACGATTACGGCTTCCGAACCTTCCCCGCTGCGGAGGCCGACCCGGCGACGAATACCTGGATCCAGGCCGAACGCCGCGGCTTTCACGACACCCGAGCCACCGACGAGCAGCTCGCGCGGACGGCCGACCATCTCGTCACAGACCGACGCCAGCTCACCGGCGCTTACCGCGGTGACGAGCTGGTGGCCACGTTCGCCGCCTTCGAAAGCACCCTGAACGTCGGGCCGAACACGCTTCTGCCGGTCAGTCTTATCTCCAACGTCACCGTGCGGCCCACCCACCGCCGCAACGGCATTCTGCGCCGCATGATGACCGACCATTTGCGTGAGGCTGCCGCCGCGGGCATGGCGATTGCTGCCCTCACGGTGTCGGAGGCCACAATCTACCGGCGGTTCGGCTTCGGCGTTGCGACCTGGGTCAGCCACGTCGCCCTCACTACTGACACGCGGTTCCGGATGCTCGCCGAACCTCGCGGGCGGTGCGAGTTGATCGAGACCGCCGACCTCGCCACCCTGGGCCCGCAGGTGTTCGCGGCCTTCCACGCGGCGCATCCCGGCTCGGTCGATCGGCACGCAGCGACCTGGAACCGTGTGACGGGCACGGCCACCGAGAAAGACGACGCGAACCCGGGCATCTATGCGGCTGCGCACTACGACGAGGCAGGGCAGGTCGACGGGTACGTGTCGTACCTGTTCAAGGGATGGGACACCGCGCCTCACACACTCGAGGTGATCGATCTGGTGGCGGCAGACGACAACGCGTATCTGGGCCTCTGGGAGTTTCTCGCATCCGTCGACCTGGTCGAACGCATCGAGTGGCAGGCCGCACCTGCCGACGATCCGCTGCGCTGGGCGGTTGCCAACTGGCGTTCGCTCGCGCTGACGGGGCTCGAAGATCTGCTGTGGATTCGCGTACTCGACGTCGTGGCGGCATTCGAGGCGCGGGCCTATCTCGGTTCAGGGTCGGTTGTTCTGCAGGTCACGGATGCTCTGGGTTACGCCAACGGGACGTACCGGCTCGCCGTGGTGGATGGTCAGGCAACGGTGACTCGCGACGATTCGGCCGCACCCGACGTCTCTGTCGAGGCGCCAACGCTCGGCTCGCTCTACCTTGGCGGTGTCGACGCGGTGACGCTTGCCGCGGCAGGGCAGCTCGTGGAACACACTCCGAACGCGGCCCTTCGCCTTCGCGCTCTGCTTGCGCCGGTCGCGTCGGTCTACGGGTCCACTCACTTCTGACGGAGCGATGCCCCCGAGTCGCGCCACTCGGGTCGTGCTTGCAGCAAGCGCAAGTGAAGCGCCGACTGTCGCTCGCTAGAGTTGGTCCCGCACCCGAACGAAGGAGCGCTCGTGAGATTCGACTACGACCAGCTGCCCGGCACCGTCGTCTTCGGGCGGGGCGCGGCCCAGGCCGAGTTGGCCGCCCAGTTCGACGCGCTCGGCCTGCAGAACGTGATGCTCGTAGCGGGCGGCTCGACACTTGCCGAAGCGCGAAGGCTCACCAGCGAAGTGGATGATCGCATCGGCTCCGTCTTCACGAACGTGTTGCCCCACGTTCCCACCGCGGTGGCAGAAGAAGCTCGCGCGCAGGCCCTGGCCACTGGCGCCGACGGGCTGCTCTCGGTCGGCGGTGGATCGACCACCGGAACCGCAAAGATCGTGGCCCTCACGAGTCACCTGCCGATCATCGCGATTCCGACGACGTACGCAGGTTCGGAGATGACCCCGGTGTGGGGCCTGACGACGGATGCCCGCAAAGAGACCGGCATCGACCGCGCGGTGTTACCGCGAACGGTGATCTACGATTCCACTCTCACCCGCACTCTGCCGCTCGACCTGGCGATCGCCTCAGGGTTCAACGCGCTGGCGCACTGCGTCGAGGCCTTCTGGGGCCCGGGGGAGAACCCGGTGACGAGCCTGCACGCTGGGGCGGGCATCCGGGCCCTCGCCGAAGGCATGCGCGGCGTTCACGGCGGCGCGCCCACCGACGATGACTACGATCAGCTGCTCTACGGTGCGTATCTCGCGGGCAGCTCGTTCGCTGTTGCCGGCTCGGGGCTGCATCACAAGATCTGCCACGCGCTCGGCGGTGCGTTCAATCTGCCGCACGCGCAGACGCACGCGGTCATGTTGCCGCACGTTCTCGCGTTCAACGCTGGCTCGATCGGCGCGGATGCCGACGCTATCGCCGCTGCGCTCGGCGCGCCCAAAGCCGCCGAGGGCCTGTGGAGCCTCGGGCGCGAACTCGACTCGCCCGACAACCTCGAGGCACTGGGGCTGAAGGCATCGCAGCTCGACGAGGCGATCGCCATCGTCAGTGCGAAGCTGCCGATTGCAAACCCCCGACCGGTCACGCCCGACGATATCGCGGCCATTCTCACAGCCGCCTTCTCTCCGGCGGCGGGTAGGTAGAGGCCGGTAGGCTTGCTGCCATCTCGCGGTACCGGCGACAACGATGTTGACGACAAGGATGTTCGATGGCGACTTTTGACGATGGAATCTCTCTGACCGCCATCCCCGATTCGAACGTGGTGCACACCGACGTTCTGATCGTCGGTTCGGGGCCGGCAGGTTCCGCCGCGGCACTGGCGCTCTCGACCCTCGGCATCGCGAACATGATGATCACGAAGTACCGGTGGACGGCGAACACGCCCCGCGCGCACATCACGAACCAGCGCTCGATGGAGTTCTTCCGCGACATGGGCATCGAGGAGCAGGTGCTCGCCGAGGCCACGCCGCACGCCCTGATCGGCGACACCGTCTTCTGCACCTCGATCGCCGGCGAGGAGCTCGGGCGCATTCTCACCTGGGGCACGCACCCGGCCCGTTTGGCGGACTACACGCTCGCCTCGCCGACCCTGCCGTGCGACATGCCGCAGAACTACCTCGAACCGATTCTCGTGAAGAATGCCACCGTGCGTGGCACGCAGACCCGGTTCTCGAGCGAGTACCTCTCTCATGTTCAGGATGCCGACGGGGTCGACGTCGAGGTGCTCGACCGTGTCACGGGCACGCGTTACACCGTGCGGGCGAAGTACGTGATCGGCGCCGACGGGGCTCGTTCGGCCGTGGCTGCCGACCTGGGGCTGCCGTACGAGGGCGCCATGGACATCGCCGGCTCGATGAACATCACATTCACCGCCGACATCGAAGAGCTGGTGAGGCACCGGCCATCCGTTCTCTACTGGGTCGTGCAGCCCGGGTCGAATGTGGGCGGCATCGGCGCCGGGCTCGTGCGCATGGTTCGGCCGTGGAACGAGTGGCTGATCGTCTGGGGGTACGACATCAACGAACCGGCCCCGGTGGTCGACGAGGCCATGGCCACCCAGATCGTGCGCAACCTGCTCGGGGTGCCCGACCTCGACGTGGTGATCACCGGTACCTCGCTCTGGGGCAACAACGAGATGTTCGCGACGCACCTGCAGAAGGGGCGGGTCTTCGCGGCCGGAGACGCGATCCACCGGCACCCGCCGAGCAACGGGCTCGGGTCGAACACGTCGATCCAGGATTCGTACAATCTCGCGTGGAAGCTGGCGGCGGTCATCCGGGGCCAGGCGGGCGCAGCCCTGCTCGACACCTATAGCGCTGAACGGGCGCCGGTCGCCCGGCAGATCGTGACGCGCGCGAACAAGTCGTCGAGAGAATTCGGCCAGCTGTTCGACGCCCTCGGCCTCCTCGGTGCGACGACCGAACAGCAGATGGTCGACGCCATCGAGGAGCGCAAGGCGAATACACCGGCGGGCGCGGCCAAGCGGGCTGCGCTGCAGCAGGCCATGGAGCTGAAGCACTACGAGTTCAACGCGCACGGAGTCGAACTCGGCCAGTTCTACACGTCGACTGCGGTTGTCTCCGACGGCTCGACCAAGCCCGAACCCACGCGTGACCCCGAGCTCTATTTCGTGCCGTCGACGGTGCCGGGTTCGCCGCTTCCGCATGCCTGGGTCGGTGACGCACGCCTCAAGGTGTCGACCCTCGACCTCGCACCCAGCACGCAGTTCACCCTGTTCACCGGCATCACGGGCCAGAAATGGGCGGATGCTGCGCCGGCCATCGCCGCTCGACTCGGTATCACGCTCGAACCGGTGGTCGTCGGCCCCGGGCAGGCGTTCAGCGACCTCTACTTCGACTGGGCGCGGCTGCGGGAGATCGACGAAGACGGAGTGCTGCTCGTGCGACCCGACAAGATCATCGCGTGGCGATCGCGCTCGATGGTCGGCGACCCGGAGGCGGCACTCGAGGCCGCGCTTCGGAGTGTGCTCAGCCTCGGCTGAGCGGCGGAGCCGTCGCGAGCGTTGCTGAGCTGTCAAGCAGTCGCAGCTTCGCCCAATGGCCGAGTGGCTGGAGCAGTCAGCGCGTGGGCTGGGTGCTGGAGCCGTCAGAGCTGCCGAAGCAGTCGACGCACGGCCCCGATGGAAGCGTCGGTCACGATGTGTTCAGATCCCGGTTCGATCTCGACGTCGACGACGGCGCCCAGTCGGCGCAGCTCAGCCGCCGTCTGTTCGACCCGAGCGGCAGGAACCCAGGCATCGTCGCTCGCGCAGCGCAGCAACGCCGGTGTCGCCGCGAGATCGCCCTCGAACGCGGCCGGTGCGGAGTCGCCGCCGATGTACCCACCGGCCATCAGCAGGAGTGCCGCATACCGGCGCGGTCTGGTCAGGGCAAATTGCGAGAGCAGGCAGGCGCCCTGCGAGAAACCGAGCAGCACGACGCGAGCCGGTTCAATGCCCGCTGCGTCGAATCGCGCCAGACCGGCGTCGATGGCGGCCAACGCCTGGTCGAGCCGAGGTTGGTTCGACACCACCGGCTGCATGAACGGCTTCGGGTACCAGCTGCTCTCTGCCGCTCTGGGCGCCAGTGCGGCGACGTCGTCGAGCGTGCCGTCGGCCCCGATGCGCTCGCACAGGGTGCGCATGAAGTCGGGCGATTGGCCGCGGCCGTGTACGGCGAGCAACCCGAGCCGGGCATCCGCCGACAGCGCACCCCACGTCTGCCACTCCGTCGCGAGGTGCGGATTGATGGGCGCGGTGGTGTCGGCGGCCCGAGGGCTCGGATCGAGCCAGCCCGCGGGGGAACCGCTCACCGCTCCGGCGCCAGAACGATATCGAACACAGCCTCGCTCCACGTGGAGTCGACGACGTGACCGCGGGGCGCTTCGCCCGGCTCGTGCTCGATGAACTCGGTGATGAGGCTCGGTTTCACCCCGAAGACGGCGTCGCTGTCGAGGTACTGGTCGCCAGCGACGAAGATGTGCGTGATCAGCGTCACGTAACCCTCGGCCACCACCATGAAGTGGATGTGCGCCGGCCGCATGGGAGACCGCTCGGCGGCGCGAAGCAGGTCGCCCACGGGCCCATCGTACGGAATCGGGTAGGCGGCGGGTTGAACCGTCCAGAAGTCGAAGCGGCCGTTCTCGTCGGTGAACATGTGGGCGCGGCCGGCGAGGGCGTGGCCTTCGTACTGCACGTCGTAGAACCCGGCCTCGTCGGCGGCCCACACCTCGACGCGGGCGCCGGCCAGCCCGGAGCCGTCGGTGCCAGTGACCCGACCGTGCACGTAGCAGGGTCGGCCGGCCATGCCCTCGCCGATGTCGTCGCCCAGCCCGATGAGGGGGGCGTTGTGCACGAAGAATGGCCCGAATACGGTCGATTCCGTGGCGTCAGAGCGTGGGGGCGAGTTGACGCCGACCGTCATCATGGATGCGCCGAGCACGTCGGAGAGCAGGATGAACTCCTGCCGGTTCTCGTCGGTGATCTGGCCGGCGCGGGTCAGGAAGGCGATGGCGGCGTCCCATTCGCCAGGGGTGAGCCGAACATCCCGAATGAAGCCGTGCAGGTGCCGCACCAGGCTCGACATGACCTGCTCGTAGCGCGGGTCGGTCGACGTTTCGAAACTGGCCACGACCTGTTCTGTCACCGCGTCTTCGCGAGCGCGCTGCTGCTCTTCGTCGTCGAATACGGCATCCATTGCGGGGTTCCTTCGGAGTGGTGGCTGGGCAGGGCGTCGTATTGTGGCAGTGCGCTCAGTCTTCGTCGCGCAGCGGTTCGAGTCGGCTCATGATGCTCTCGCGCTCGTGCTCGAACTGCGGGGGGAGCATGAAGGCACGGCCGAGTTCTTCGGGCGACTCGTCGCAGTCCCAGCCGCCTTCGTTGTGCGTGACGGCGAGCTCGAACAGGGCACCGCCGGGGGTGCGAACGTAGTGCGACTTGAAGTAGGTTCGGTCTTTGAGTTCGGAGATGTCGGTGTAACCGGCGCCCTCGATGTCGAACTTGACCTCGCTCTGGTTCTCGAGGGTGTCGAGGTTCCACGCGAAGTGGTGGTACGCGCCGGCCCCGTACCTCCACGTGCCCTGCGGGCCCTGGCGATCGCCGGTGAGCTCGACCCAGTTGCCGAATCCGATGTTCTCGCCGACCTGGAAGCGGGCGCGGTCGCCCTCTTCGAAGACGTCGCCCGTGGCGAAGAACACCTCTTTGCCGAAGTCGACCATGCGGTCGTGGTCGTAGACGTGGATTCCGATGCCATGGATGCCGTGGATCGCGTACTCGCTGGGCACGCCATTGCCGGTGAAACCCTCCCGCGGGTCGCCGTGGTTCTCGACGAAGACGTACTCGATGCCCGAGGGGTGGGCGAAGTTCAGGCGGCGCTGGCCGAAGACCGCGTCGGCAGTCGCTTCGATGTCGTGCTGCGCGAACCGTTTCGCCCACCAATCGAGCGAGTCGACCGGCACCGAGAGCATGACCTCGCGCGCCTGGTTGGTACCACGGATGCCGTACAGCCCGGCCTGCGCCCACGGAAAGGTGGTGACAACCGACGACGGATCACCATTCGCGTTCGAGTAGTACAGGTGGTAAACCGGCTCGTGGCCGTCGTACAGCACGGTCTTCTTGATGAACCGCATGCCGAGAACCCGGGTGTGAAAGTCGACGTCTTCTTGCGCGTGGCCGACAGAAAGTGTCACGTGGTGCGAGCCGGTTACGTACGTCATAGCCTGGATCTCCTTTGATCAATCGAAGTTTAGCAACGGGCGCTACCCTTCACCCCAGACGGCCGACACAGCTCACGGCGATCCGCCATTCGCGCTCTTCCAGGCTGCTTGCGCAGAGGCTGCATCGGGTCTAACATACAACCAAATGGTTGTAGAAATAGAACTCACTGACGAAGAGGTGAACCGCATCTTCCGGGCCCTCGCCGACGCGACCCGACGCGACATTGTTCGCCGAACGCTCGTCGCCGAGGTCTCGGTGTCGCAGCTCGCCGAATCGTATGACATGTCATTCGCGGCCGTGCAGAAGCACGTGGCCGTGCTGGAGGAGGCGAGTCTCGTGACCAAAGAAGCGCGGGGGCGGGAGCGGATGGTGCGAGGCGTGCCCGATCGCATCCGCCAGGCGCAGCGCCTGCTCGACCAGCTCGAGCAGCTCTGGCGCTCGAGAATCGACCGCCTCGATGCCCTGCTCGGCGAACCTCGCCAGAACGAGAATGCGGAGCACGAGCATCCGGAGCACGAGCATCTGGAGCACGAGCATCCGGAGCTCGAAAGAAAGAAACCCAACGAGAACGAGAAAGGCTGATCATGCCCGTAACAACCGTCGAGAAAGACCTCGACCAGCTCACCATCACCATCGTCGCCGATTTCACGGCATCACTCCAGCGGCTGTGGGACGCGTATCTCGACCCCCGGCAGATCGAGCGGTTCTGGGGCCCGCCCACCTACCCCGCCACGTTCCTTCGCCACGACGCCGTGTCGGGCGGCCGCAGCGTCTACAAGATGACCGGCCCGACGGGCGACGAGCACTACGGGTGCTGGGAGTGGGAGGCGCTCACCCCAGGCACCTCGTTCGAGGTGGTCGACTGGTTCGCCGATGCGACCGGCGCGCCGAACACCGAGCTCCCGTCGACCCGCATGACGCTCACCTTCGAAGCGACAGGCACCGGCTCCCGCCTGACGAGCATCGCGAAATTCGGCTCACTCGAACAGCTCGAGCAGCTCGTCGAGATGGGCATGCTCGAGGGCACCAGAGAGGCGATGTCGCAGATCGACGCCGTGCTCGCCGACCTTGCGGCCTTCGCCGCCGACAGGGCTGTGGATGCCCAGTTCCTCAGTGACACGCAGGTGCGCGTTGCCCGCGTCATCCGGGGCCCGCTCGACGAGGTCTGGCGCGCGCACACCGACGCCGAGCTGATGAAGCAGTGGCTTCTCGGCCCCGACGGGTGGACGATGCCGGTGTGCGAGATCGCCACGAACGTCGGTGACACGTACCGCTATGAGTGGGAGCCGGCGGGCGGCGGCCAGGGCTTCGGTTTCACAGGCGAGCTGCTCGAATCCGAAGCGCCGACCCGTGCGGTCACGACCGAAGCCATGATCGGCACTGACTTCCCGGCGACGCGCAACGAGCTCACGCTCACGCCCGTGGAGACGGGCACGCTTCTCACGCTCGTGATCACGTACGCGAACGTCGAGCAACGCGACGCCATTCTCGCGACGGGCATGACCGACGGCATGGAGACGAGTTACGCGCGGCTCGAAGGGCTGATCGGGAACAACGTGCCCGCCTAGCGTGAAGTCCGAGCATCCGATGCGGATAGTGGTGCCTGAGCCTGATGTCACCGGTTCGACGTAGCGTGGAACCATGACAAATGGTGCATTGGTTCTTGCTGGTGGCGGTCTCTCGGGCATCGCGTGGGAGACGGGGTTGCTGCTTGGCATCCAGGATGTCGAGCCTGAGGCGGCGGCCCGCATCATTGGTGCACCGACGACGCTGATCGGCACCTCGGCTGGCTCGAACGTCGCGGCTCACCTTGCTGCGGGAACACCACTTCAGCGTCTTTTCGACCGGCAACTCGAGGAGAAGACTGCTGAAGTCTACGTCGAGGTGGACTTCGTCTCGTTCATGGCGAGCATGGCCGAGGCTCAGGCCGAAGCGAACTCGGCCGATGACGCTCGCAGGAGGATCGGAACGATCGCCATGAACACCGAGACGATCGACCGTGCCATTCGTCGTGGTGTGATCGAATCCCGGCTCGGCGATCTGGAGTGGAACAATCGTGATCTGCGCATCACTGCTGTCGATGCCGACACCGGAGTTCCCCTGATCTTCGACCGCGATTCCGGTGTCTCGCTCGTCGATGCGGTTGAGGCGAGCTCGGCGGTGCCGGGAGTCTGGCCGGTCGTTCCCATCGCGGGTCACCGTTATATCGACGGCGGCGTGCGCACCATGGCGAACGCCGATCTGGCTGCCGGTTTCGATCCTGTGCTGGTGTTGATTCCGCAGGCCGAGCGTACGCCTGCTGGTGCCTCGATCAGCCCGGCCGAACTCGAAGCTCTTGCGCCGTCGCGCGTGCACGTGGTGTACGCCGACGATGTTTCTCTCGCTGCTTTCGGAGCCAACCCGCTCGACCCGGGCGTGCGCAGGCCGTCGGCGCTCGCCGGCCGTACTCTTGGCCAGAGCATCGCGGCGGAGGTTGCCGCCTTCTGGCGTGGGTGAGCGTTCGCCCGAGGATCTCTGACCACGGGCATCCGCGAACCTCACTGATGAGTGTTTCTGGGGGCCGACACGACAGACATTGCGTTGCGAGCGACAATCGCGGATCGGCGAGCCCAATTACGGGGCTGACGACGATGAGTGAGTAATACTGTGGGTGAAGACCTCAACCGCTCAGAAAGCGTGTTCATGAACAAGTTGCTGCCCGCCGTTTCGCTCGCCCTGCTGGCCATTTCGCTGACGGGATGTTCGGGTTCAACGCCAGCGCAAGTGACCTCGAGTGCCGTCGTCAGTGCAAGTCCGACTGCTGTGCCACAGACGCCGAGCGCCTCGGCCAGTGCGACCCCTGCCGCTTCAACTGCATCGATCCCGACGGATTGCTCGGCATTGATCGCCTCGACACCGTTCATCGACTCCTTCGGAGTCTGGCCGCTGAACGACCCTGCGGTCGTAGGTGCGCCCGGCAGCCAGTACTCGTTCCCTGCTGGTTCGATAACTCCGACCCCTGCGGCGAGTGGAGCGACCCTTGCCCAGACTCTGTATGCGGCAACGCAGTTGCGGTGTGTCTGGCGCGAGCCGACGGCCGACATCACGAACATGACGATCGAGGTCGCAACAGTCGACCCGGCGATCGCCAATGCGTACCTGGGCAGCCTGCCGGCCAAGGGTTACACCTGTGCGCCTGAGGGCTCGGGACAGGTGTGCCAGCTCGTCACCACAGATCCGAAATACAACGTGGAGGTTGTCGACACGGCGTTTCTTCGCGACGATGTCTACCTGCACGTGAGTCAGGCGAACGTCTCGACGCCCGACCTGCTCACCACTCTTGAGGCGAAGATCTGGGGCTGAAATCGGAGTCCTGTTCCTGGCTCGAGTTCCTCACTTACTCCCGCTGAACGGATGGGGGCTCCAGAAGCGACGCGAGAAGGTCGCCCAGCGGGTCTGTGAGTTCACCGGCACTCGCTGACGACAGTGGCTCCAGTCCCGATGATGATCGAAGCAGCACGATGCCCAGACTCGTGGCGAGCGCGATCTGGGCACGCAATAGGAGGTGCTCGCTGCTCTCATCGTCGGGTGACCAGCCCGCTGTCGCCGCGATGCGTTCGGAGTAGGAATGCAGGATGCTGCGCCTGATCGCGTCGGCCTTCTCATCGCCAGACGATCGCAGCAGGAGGAGTAATTGCAGGGGGTACGAATCGGAAGGCAACTCTGCCACCCGTGCAGCCATGTTCTGGATCATCTGCTCGAGCGTCGATGACGTCTCGTCGAGGGCATCCAGTTCTTCGACGGTGTTCAAACACGCCTCGAAGAGCCCCTCCTTTGAGGCGAAATAGCGATTGATGAGCGCGACGTTCACATTGGCGTCGGCTGCAATGTCTCTGACGGTGGTGGCGCTGTAGCCATCGCGGGCAAACCGGGTTCGTGCGGCGGTGAGGAGCAATCGGCGGGTGTTTCCGGCGTCGCGAGTCTTGATTGTGGGGCTGTCGGCCGCCCGGCTGCCATCAGGCTCATCGCGAGCCCTCACGGCTTCATTGCCATTGGCGGTCATTGCGTCCTCTTTCTCTTCCCGTCATTCGTTACGGTACACCCCAAGACCTCAATGTAAACGCTTATTGACTTATGTCAACGTCTGGATAGGCTTGACAAGTCAGCAGCCGTTTACTTACCCGTTGGAGTCTCATGTCGCACACGATCCAGGCCACCGGAGCAGGGTCGGGTCACCCGGCTTCGAGTCGTCGCCCCAATTCGACGCTCATCGTCATCTACCTCTCGCTCGGTGGGCTCTCATTCGCCGTGCTGCAGTCACTGGTCGCCCCGGCGCTCGCGACGATCGGTAAAGACCTCAGTGTCACTACGAGCGATGCGTCATGGATCCTGACCGCCTACCTTCTCTCTGCAGCGGTGCTGACCCCGATTCTCGGCCGTCTGGGCGACATGGTCGGCAAGCGCAAGGTGCTGATCATTGTGCTCTCGCTCCTGCTGGTCGGCACCGTACTGGCGGCCCTCGCTCCGAACCTCGGAGTCCTGATCATCGCGCGAGCTCTGCAGGGCGCTGCCGGCGCAATCATGCCGCTCTCCATCGGTGTTGTGCGTGACGAGCTTCCGAAAGAGCGGGTCGGTGTCACCATCGGCCTCCTTTCAGCGATCTTCGGTATCGGCGCCGGAGTTGGAATCGTCGCGGCGGGCCCGATCGTCGAGAACCTGTCGTGGCAGTGGCTGTTCTGGCTGCCCGCAATCCTCGTCGTGATCGCCCTGATCGGCGTCATCTTCGGCATGCCGGAGTCCCCGGTGAAGACCCCTGGGCGGCTCGACATTCTCGGTGCGGGCATCCTCGGCGTCTCGCTTGTGTCGCTGCTGCTGGCGATCAGCGAGGGCGAGAATTGGGGATGGGATTCGTTCGGCACAGTCGGTCTGCTCGCCCTGGGTGCGATCGCGCTGGTTGTCTTCGTGTTGGTCGAACTGCGTACGAAAGAGCCTCTCATCGACATGCGCCTGATGAAGGTTCGCGGGGTCTGGACGGCACACGTCGTCGCCCTCATCTTCGGTTTCGCTATGTTCGGCACCTTCGTGCTGGTGCCGACGCTGCTCCAGCTCCCGAGCGCGACGGGTTACGGGTTCGGCGACACGGTATCTGAGGCAGGCCTGTTCCTGCTGCCGACGGTGATCATGATGGTGATCTTCGGCCCGGTTGCGGGAATCCTCGTGCGAAAGGTCGGCCCGAAACCGCCCATGCTGCTCGGTTCGATCTTCGTGACGGCGGCCTTCATTCTGCCGGCAATCGATCACAGCCAGATCTGGCAGATCGTGGTGTCTGGCCTTCTGACCGGTGCCGGCATCGGTCTAGCACTCGCCTCGACCTCCAACGCGATCATCGAGAGTGTGCCTGCGACCCAGACCGGTGAGGCGATCAGCGTCAACACCATCTCGCGAACGATCGGCAGCAGCATCGGCACCGCCGTGATCGCAGCCCTGATCTCTTCGCACAGCACGCCCCAGGGGTTACCGCTGAACGACGCGTTCACGATCGGGTTCTGGGTCTGCGCCGGCGTTGCGGTGCTGGCCATCCTGGGTGCGCTCGCTGCGCCGTCCATGCGCCAGCGACGCAAACAGGCCGAAGCGCTGGGTGTGGAGGACCTGCCGGACGAGGCCGACGAGTTGCACCTGCTGCACACGGGCCGAGCTGAGGATGCCCGCTAGATAGCACTGCAAAGGTTCGGCCCCGGCGCTGACCGAGGGGCTGCCGAAACCATGGGGGATGACCGGGCTAGCCCTTCCCTTTACCCTTGTCCTTCCCGTTACTGTTGCCGCTGTTCCCGTTCCCGTTCCCGTTGTTGCCCGACGTTCCACCATCGGCGGGAGTTGTCGAGTCGACCGGTGCCGCGGTCTGTTCGACGGGTGCCGGCGAGTTGGTCGCTGCCGCGGAGTGTACAGGCGTTTCAGGTGCCGGCGTCGGTGTAGTCGCGGGAACGGAAATGCCGGTCTGCGCCGGGTCAGACACCGAGGATGCGTTCGAGCCGGCGAGACCGGTGCCAGCCCAGATCGCGCCGCCGAGCAGCACGAGCACGGCGGCGGCAACGAGGGGGGCGCGGCGTCTGCCCTGTGGAGCGGGCGGGTCCTGGGTGAGGAGTTCAGTCGCCCCAGAGAGTCTCTGTGTCGCCGCGGTGTTCGAGATGGTGTTCGCTACCGTGTTCGGCACTGTGCTCGACGCTCGGGGCAGAAGCTCGTTCGGCATTCTGACCGTGGGCGTCAGCATCGCCGCGGTGGCGGCATCGATCGCTCCCGCTCCTGCGCCAGTTCCAGCGGCGGCGACGCGCTGCCACCCGGCCAGGTCTGCAGCAATACCCCGTGCTCGCACGGCCACGTCGAGGGCGCTGGGCCGGGCATCCGGATCGCGTGCGGTCATCTGGGTGAGCAACGAGATCCAGCTGGCCGGGATGCCCTCGCCGACAACGGGGTCACGGAACGCGCGGGCGCTGAGTGCTTCAACGACGGTGCCCGGGTATTCCCGTCTGCCGGTGAGACATTCGAGAATGACGAGCCCGAGTGCATAGACGTCGGTTTCGGGGCCCGGCGTCGCCCCGGCCGCCTGTTCCGGGCTGAGATACGCGGCCGTGCCGACGACGGTACCAACGGTGGTCATGCGATCGGCGCCGACGAGGTACGCGATGCCGAAGTCGGCAAGCTTCGCCCGGTGCGTAGGAGTTGGCAACCCGGTCGGTGCCAGCAGGATGTTCGCCGGTTTCAGGTCGCGATGCACGATGCCGAGCGCGTGCATCGCAGAGAGGCCTTCGGCAACATCGCTGGAGAGCTGTGCGACGAGTTCTCCAGAGTACGGTCCAGACAGCGGCCCGGCCAGCGGACCGCGATCAAGGGCGGAGCGCAGGTCGAGCCCTTCGACGAGCTCCATCACGAGAAAGCTGGGGAGCGTTGAATCGCCTGTTGCGAGATGTGCGTCGTACATGGTGACCAGGTTGGGGTGATTCAGGCGTGCGAGCACGTCGACTTCACCGCGCCTCCTGCTGTCATCGCGTGCTTCACCCGGGTTGAAGAGTTTGACGGCAACCTTGCGACCCAGCTGGGTGTCGAGCGCTTCGTACACGGTCGAGAACCCACCGGCGCCGATGCGACGGACAAGGGTGTATCGGCCGGCGAGGGTCTTGCCTGTCCACCCCGTTTCGGCGTCTGACATGACTCTCCTTCTGGTTGACGGGCCGGGCATCCCCGTTTTCCACGGAGATTCCGTGACGTCCCAGTGTGCCGGGCAAGCTGACCCGCACCCTAGTCATTGGGACTGATGGGTACCCCTTGAAGCGAGCTGCCGAGTGCTGCTTTACACCAGCACTCGCCCGTGTCAACCCCGTTACCGGCCTAATGACCGGGTTGCTACGATCGCTGGGTCCTCAAGTGAGGCACGCCTTACGGACCGCTGTTACTCAGTGCCGTCGTCAGGCGAACGAAGCAAGGAGAACCACCATGAGTCTCGGATCAGGAATCGTACTCTTCGTCATCGGGGCAATACTGGCATTCGCTGTGGACGTGCAGGTCTCGTGGATCGACCTGCACCTGGTGGGCTACATTCTCATGGCGGCCGGAGTACTCGGGATCATCCTGGGTATCGTGTTCATGACCCGCCGCCGCCAGACCACCATGACAACACGCTCGGCGGTCGACCCCGTCAGCGGCGAGCAGGTCTCGCGCCGCACCATCGACCGCGACGACCCGCTGGTCTGATCCGAGCGGTTCGAGCGTCGGGCGGCGCCCCTGCGATCGTCGGTCGGCGCTCAGCGCTTGCGTCTACGCGGTTTCGACTTGCTTGTGGCTTTGACGGTGGACTGCACCCTCACCCAGAGCTCGCTGAAGGCGTTTGCAGATTCAGTTCGCGGTGCGTAGATGCCGACGGGTGAACGCTCGGTTCCCATCCGTTCGATCACCACGCTCGCCGGCACGATCACGTTGACGATCACACCCCGATCGCGCGGCAGGTCTCTCACTGCTTCGCGATGAAGCGTCTTCCGGCGGTCGACCATCGAGAGAAACCCGAGCACGGGTGCAGTGCTGGCGGATCCCGACACAAAATCCGTGACCTGTTCCAGTGAGCGCAATGAGAGCGGAGACGGCACCACCGGCACGACGACGAGGTCTGCTGCATTCACGGCGTTCGACGCGACCAGTGATGCTCCAGGCGGGCAGTCGAGAATGACGACGTCGTAGTCGCGCGTGACCGTCTCCAGAATTCGCGCGATGCGACTGGTCGAGCCCTTGGCGTGGTCGAGCACAAGGTCGAGGTCACGGTAGCTGGCATCGGCCGGAAGCACGTCGAGATGGTCGAACGCTGTCGCCTTGATGGCGCTCTTCGCCGTCACCTTGCCACCGACGAGCCCCTCGACGCCGCCCTTGAGTTTCGGCTTGACCTCGAGGAGGAATGTGGCGGCACCCTGGGGGTCGAGATCCCAGAGCAACACGCGGAAGTCTTCTGACGCAGCCCAGGCGAGGTTCACTGCCGCAGTCGTCTTGCCGACTCCGCCCTTGGTGCTGTACACCGCGACGATCTTCATGCGACACCCGCCGTTGCTTGATGCGTGTTCGCCTCTCGTTCAGCGAACGTTCACGTGACGAACTTACTGCTGGCTCACCTGAATGCAGAAGGGACCGCGCCGTACGCGGGCTATTCTGAGGTGTTCCGTGCTCTGGAAGATGATGATGACCGCCAACCCGTCCCTTGCCTGGCCTATCCTTGCCGACACCGACCGGTGCCCCTGCCTCAGCGGCTTGCCGTACGGCGAATGCTGTGCGCCCGCCCACGCCGGCACCCAACCGTCGGTTACTGCAGAACGGCTCATGCGGTCGAGATACTCTGCGTTCGTTCTGGGCGACGAACCCTACCTGCTGGCCACCTGGCACAGTTCAACCCGCCCGGTGACGCTCGGCCTCGACCCCGCACAGCGCTTCTACCGGCTCGACATTCTCTCGAAGGCCGGCGGTGGGATGCTCGACCGCTCGGGCACGGTCGAGTTCGTCGCCCGGTTCAGACTCGACGGTCGCGCCGGGCGACTCCACGAGACAAGTCGTTTCGTCTCCGAGGGCGGCCGCTGGTTCTACGTCGACGGAGATCTGTACAGCGATTCCTGAGCTGCCGAGCCGCGTGCCGTCGCGGCGCTTCTCACCGGGCTTCGGCGTGCAGCCAGGCCTGTGCTCTCTCGATCTCCTCGGCGGTGATGCCGTGGCCGCCCCCGCGAGTGACCCGCTCGACGCCGGCACCCACCCGAAGCAATTCTCTATCGAGCCGATCGACCGACGATGACGGCGCCATCGGGTCGGACTCTCCGTTCAGCAGCAGTAGTCGGGAATTCGGAAGCGGCGAAGGGAGCCCTCGGTCGCCGAGAGGGTACATCCCAGAGAACGCCATGGCGCGGGTCACGGTCTCGGAGTGCAGAACGGCGAGGGCGAGGGCGATGTTCGCGCCGTTCGAGAAGCCGACCGCAATGAGGGGCCGAGCATCCATCTCGGTTGAGCCCAGACTGTATTCGTGCCGCGCCCAGATGACGAACTCGGCGAGTTCACCCGCTCTCGCGATCACGTCGTCGACGTCGAACTGGCCCTCACCGAAGCGGCGGAACCACCGACCGGCACCGTTCTCGCTCACCCTTCCACGGGGAGAAAGAACGGCTGCCTCGGGGTCGATGGCAGCAGCGAGTGACAGGATTTCACGCTCGGTGCTGCCCGTGCCGTGGAGCATGAGGAGGATAGGCGCGTTGTTCTCACTCCCGGCGGGCCGGTAGACGTGCGGCCACGCCGAGAGTTCTCCGGCATCCATCACCGCTACGCCCCCGCAGAAAGTGAATCGCTGAGCCCAGAATCGTTCAGCTCCGGGTTGTTCTCGGCGGGCAGCGTCACCGGGATGACGGAGTGCTCGATCGCCTCGCGCGACGGCTCGAGCCACGGCGGCAGTTTCAGGCTGCGGCCCAGTTCGAGCAGCGGTTCGTCGATTTCGAACCCGGGGGTGTCTGTGGCGATCTCGAAGAGAACGCCACCCGGCTCGCGAAAGTAGATCGAGGTGAAGTATTGGCGGTCGAGAATCTGGGTGACCTCATAGCCGTGGTCGACGAGTTGCTCGCGCCAGAGCTGCTGGGTCTGGTGGTCGGGCACGCGGAATGCGATGTGGTGAACGGTTCCGCCGGCGGTCAGGCCGTACTGTGCGGTGGGCTCGGCGATCACGTCGACGATGTGCCCAGCGACCTCGGAGCCACCGGCCGAGAAGCGCAGGCGGTTGCCCTGCTCAGACACGAGGGACATGCCGAGCTCTTCGGTCAGCACGCGTGCGGTGCCGGTCGGGTCGTTCACGGTCAGAACAGAGGAGTGCTGGCCGCGAACCGCGAACTCGGCGGGTACGGATGCTGAATCCCACGGGTCGCGAGGGTCGACGATGCTCGAGGCCACCAGGTCGAGTTGCAGGCCGTCGGGGTCGCGCAGCGAGAGACGTTCTTCGGCCTGGTTCTCGGTGGTGACCGTGGACTCGACGCCGAGCCCGGCGAAGTGCGACTTCCACCAGCCGATGCTTCCGGCAGGAACCGAGAAGGCTGTGCTGGTCGACTGGCCCGCACCGATTCGGCCGGGGCGGATGCCCTTCCATGGGAAGAAGGTCATCAGCGAACCGGGCCGGCCGGCGTCGTCGCCGTAGTAGAGGTGGTACGTGCTCGGGTCGTCGAAGTTGACCGTCTTCTTCACGAGCCTGAGGCCGAGGCCGGTGATGTAGAAGTCGATGTTCTTCTGGGGGTCGCCGCCGATCGCGGTGACGTGGTGCAATCCGGAGGTCTCGGCAGTCATGGTGTTCTCCTGTTTCATGAACGACGGTTGGTTATTTATGCAAACGCATTGAATCTGAGATTATTCCCGCAACGTGACATGACCACTATCGTGGTCATGAAAGTGGGGCACTGACATGAGCACCGAACTCGATCCCGACAACACCCGCCCGCCCCGACCGCGGGTATCGACGGGCGTCCTGCCGTCGATCGCAGAGGTCACCGCGCTTCTCGAAGAGGCCCACGAACGATACCTGCACCTGGATGAGGGCGATGTCGCCGACTACATTCCCTCGCTCGGTGAGGCCGACCCGTCGCTGTTCGGCATCAGCGTGTGCGGGGTGAACGGCGGCATCAGCAGTGTCGGTGACGCGCTGCGTGAGTTCAGCATCCAGTCGATTTCGAAGGTGTTCGTCTTCGCCCTCGTGTGTCAGCACAGCGGGCACGATGCGGTGTCACGGCTCGTCGGGGTGAACAGCACAGGCCTGCCGTTCAACTCGGTCATGGCGGTCGAGCTCAACGGTGGCAACCCGATGAACCCCCTGGTGAACGCTGGAGCGCTCGCGACCACGAGCCTGGTGCCGGGCGCCGACGCCGACGAGAAGTGGGCGTTCATCAAGCAGGGGCTGTCGGCGTTCGCGGGTCGCCCACTCGAGCTGGATCAGGCAACGTACGAATCAGAGACCGCGACCAACCAGCGCAATATGGCCATCGCGCGTCTGCTTCAGAGCTACGGGCGCATGAACTTCGACCCCCTTGTGACGACCGAGGTGTACACAAAACAGTGCTCGTTGCTCGTCTCGGCGCGCGATCTGGCGATCATGGCCGCCACCCTGGCCTGCGGGGGAGTGAACCCGGTCACCGGCCTTCGCGTCGTCGATGCCCGGGTGGCGAGGGACACGCTCTCGGTCATGGCGACGGCCGGCCTCTACGAGCTGTCTGGCGATTGGCTCTTCGAGGTCGGGATCCCGGCGAAGAGCGGCGTTTCGGGCGGTATTGTCGCTGTCTCGCCGGGCAAGGGCGGGCTCGGCACGTACTCACCCCGGCTCGACCCCGCGGGCAACAGCGTTCGTGGGCAGCGCACCGCGCGCTTCCTCTCCACCGCCCTGGGGCTCGACATCTTCGCTTCGTGAGTGTGCTTCTGATCAGGTCAGGGCTTCTTCTTCCCGAGGGGCGCAGCATCGTTTCAGCGGCGTAGCATTACATGGATGATGCCCCCTACCTCGTCCATGCCCACACCCGCAACGGTCGGCGAGCTCCGCTCTTCGGGGCACGTCTACAAGACGCTGCGAGCAGAAATCCGTGACAACCTCCTCGATGCCCTTCGGGAGGGCCGGGATCCGTGGCCCGGGCTCCACGGGTTCGAATCGACCGTCATCCCGCAGCTCGAACGGGCGCTGATCGCAGGGCACGACATCGTGCTGCTCGGCGAGCGTGGGCAGGGTAAGACCCGCCTGCTCCGAACGCTCAGCGGGCTGCTCGACGAGTGGTCGCCGGTCATCGAGGGCTCAGAGCTCGGCGAACACCCGTTCGAGCCCATCACCTCGCAGAGCATTCGCCGGGCATCCGAATTGGGCGACGAGCTGCCGATCACGTGGCGCAGTCGCAACGAGCGGTACTTCGAGAAGCTCGCTACTCCCGACACGAGTGTGGCCGACCTGATCGGTGACGTCGACCCGATGAAGGTCGCTGAGGGGCGGAGTCTCGGAGACCCCGAGACGATCCACTTCGGTCTCATTCCGCGAAGCCACCGCGGGATCGTCGCGATCAACGAGTTGCCCGACCTCGCAGAGCGTATTCAGGTGGCGATGCTGAACGTGATGGAGGAGCGCGACATCCAGATTCGCGGCTACGTGCTGCGACTGCCGCTCGACGTGCTCGTCATGGCCAGCGCGAACCCCGAGGACTACACGAACCGCGGCCGCATCATCACGCCGCTCAAAGACCGGTTCGGCGCCGAGATCCGCACGCACTACCCGATGGAACTCGTCGACGAGGTGGCGGTCATCCGGCAGGAAGCGGAGCTCGTCGCTGACGTGCCCGACTATCTCGTCGAGATCCTGGCGCGATTCACGCGTGCGCTCCGCGGTTCGAATGCGGTCGACCAGCGCAGTGGGGTGAGTGCGCGCTTCGCTATTGCGGGTGCGGAGACCATCGCGGCTGCGGCGCTTCACCGCGCGACCCGCCAGGGTGAGAACGAGGCGGTCGCGAGACCCGTCGACCTCGAAACGGCGGTCGACGTTCTCGGCGGCAAGATCGAGTTCGAATCGGGCGAAGAGGGGCGCGAAGACGAGATTCTCGACCATCTGCTGCGCACGGCTACGGCCGAGGCCGTCAGGGCGCACTTTCGGGGCCTTGATTTCGGCCCGCTCGTGAGCGCGATCGAAAGCGGCGTCATGGTGACGACGGGCGAGCAGGTTTCGGCGCGCGACTTTCTCGCCGGGCTGCCGTCACTGGGGGAGTCGCCGCTCTACGACGAGATCGGCGAACGACTCGGTGCGACGAACGACGGGCAACGGGCGGGAGCTATCGAATTGGCGCTCGAGGGCCTCTACCTGGCGCGCAAGCTGAGCAAGGAGAGCGGCGGGGGAGAGACGATCTATGGCTAGGGCCAACCGCCGCCTCACGCATGACGCACGGTACGGCAAGTACGTCGACGGGCCGGACCCCCTGGCGCCGCCGGTCGACCTGGCCGAGGCGCTGGAGGCGATCGGTGAAGACGTGATGGCCGGTTCGTCCCCCGAGCGCGCACTCAACGAATTCCTTCGGCGGGGTGGCGCGAACCAGGCCGGGCTCGACGATCTGGCGCGGCGTGTTGCCGAGCGTCGCAGGGAGCTCGCCCAGAAGCACAACCTCGACGGCACCCTGCAGCAGATCAGAGAACTCCTCGACAAGGCGGTGCTGGCCGAGCGCAAACAACTCGCACGCGATGCGTCGATGGATGATGGCGACCGGGCCCTCGCAGAGATGCAGCTCGACGCGCTCCCCCCGTCTCCCGCCGCAGCCGTCAGCGAACTGAGCGACTACCAATGGCACAGCAGCGAGGCCCGCGCGGAGTTCGAGAAGATCAAGGACCTCCTGGGCAGGGAGATGCTCGACCAGCGCTTCGCCGGCATGAAGAAGGCACTCGAGAACGCGACGGAGGCCGACCGCGAGGCGATCAACGCCATGCTCGCCGATCTCAATGAGCTGCTCGATGCGCACAAGCGCGGCGAAGACACACCCGAGCAGTTCGACGACTTCATGGCCAAGCACGGCGAGTTCTTCCCGGAGAACCCCGGCACCGTCGACGAGCTCATCGATGCGCTGGCCGAGCGGGCCGCCGCCGCCCAGCGCATGCGCAACTCCATGACCCAGGAGCAGCGTGACGAGCTCGATGCCCTTGCCCAGCAGGCGTTCGGCTCGCCCGAGCTGATGCAGTCGCTCGCCCAGCTCGACGACAACCTCCAGTCGTTGCGCCCGGGGGAGAACTGGAGTGGGTCTGAGCGCATGAACGGCGAGCAGGGCCTCGGTCTAGGGGACGGAACGGGCGTCTTTCAGAGCATCGCCGATCTCGACGAGCTCTCTGAGCAGTTGTCGCAGTCCTACAACGGGTCGCAACTCGACGATCTCGACCTCGACAAACTCTCGCGGCAACTCGGCGATGAAGCGACAATGGATGCCCGGGCCTTACAGCAGCTCGAAAAGGCCCTTCGCGATTCTGGCACCCTGAAGCGCGGCACCGACGGCAAGCTCAAGCTCAGCCCCAAGGCCATGCGCCAGCTCGGCAAGGCGCTTCTGCGCGATGTCGCCGACAGGATGTCGGGCCGCCAGGGCAACCGCGACCTGCGCCAGGCCGGGGCCGCTGGCGATCGTTCGGGCGCGACCCGCGAGTGGGCCTTCGGCGACACCGAGCCGTGGGACGTCACCCGAACCATCACGAACGCGTTGACGCGCACGGCGGGGGAGCGGGGACCATCGGGCTCGAGCTCGACGGTGCGCATCGAAGTCGGCGACGTTGAAGTGCAGGAGACGGAGGCACGCACCCAGGCGTGCGTCGCGCTACTCGTCGACACCTCGTTCTCGATGGCGATGGATGGCCGCTGGGTTCCCATGAAGCGCACCGCGCTTGCCCTGCACACGCTCATCACAAGTCGGTTCCGCGGGGACGACCTGCAGCTGATCGGTTTCGGTCGTCACGCTGAAGTCATGGACATCGAACAACTCACGGGCCTCGATGCTATGTGGGACAAGGGCACCAACCTGCACCACGCGCTGCTGCTGGCGAATCGGCACTTCCGTAAGCATCCGAATGCCCAGCCGGTGCTGCTCATCGTCACCGACGGGGAACCGACCTCGCATCTGGAGCCCAACGGCGAGGTGTACTTCAACTACCCGCCCGACCCCGTGACGGTGGCGTATTCCGTTCGCGAACTCGACAACTCCACGCGCCTGGGCGCCCAGACGACGTTCTTCAGGCTCGGCGACGACCCCGGGCTCGCCCGATTCATCGATTCGATGGCCCGGCGCGCGGGGGGAATGGTCGTCGCCCCCGAACTCGACGACCTCGGTGCGGCTGTGGTGAGTTCCTACCTCGGTTCGAGGCGCGGGCCAGCTGGCGGTTCCGGTTCTGGTGGGGGTACCTCGGGCTTCGACGAGATGTTCGGCAGAGGCTGGGGTCGCTGGGCTGATTAGCCAGCCAGCCAGCAAGCCAGCCAGCCGTCAGTCTTCACCGAACGCCGCCCGCCGCAGTGCTCTCGCCGGATGCTCGTCGGGCAGGTGGGGCCCGTTGCCCGGGAACACCTTCTCGCGCAGGGTGCCCGGAGCATACGACTCCTGCATGAGGCCCCGGCGTCGCAGCTCGGGGCTGACGTGTTCCACGAAATCCTCGAAGGTTCCCGGTGAGACAACGTACTGCACGTTCATGCCGTCGATGCCGGCATCCTGCCACTTCTCGAGGTGATCGACGATCTGCTCCGGGGTTCCGACGATGCGCTGGTTGCCGTACCAGCGAACGAGTTCGCCGATCGTAAAGTGCGGATTCGGCGACACCCTGATGAGTTCGGCGACGATTCCCGTCGTACCCTCGGGTCGCTTGGCGATCTCGAAGATGGGCTCGGCAGGGTCGAGGGTGCTGAAGTCGTAGTCGAGAAAGACGCTCTGCTTGGCGAGGTTGGCCTCGATGTTCTGAAAGTCGGTGATCTCCTCGTGCAGGCGCTGTGCCTCCTCCTCTGTGCTGCCGACGACGAACCCGAGAATGCCGAAGAGTTTGACGTTGTTCGGCGAGCGGCCGTGCCGGGCAGCGGCAGCACGAACATCCCGAACCACTGGCGCTGCCTCCTCTGGCGAGAGCGCATTGATGAACAGGCCCTCCGCGTTGCGACCGGCGTAGTCGCGCCCGCGCGGTGAAACCCCTGCCTGCATCAGAAAGGGTGTGCGCTGTGGCGATGGTTCGCTGAGGTGCGGCCCGACGACGTCGTAGTACGGCCCAACGTGATTGATCTCATGGATCTTCGACGCGTCGCTGTACTGTCGAAGGGCCGCGTTGCGTACCACGGCATCGTCTTCCCAGCTCGCCTCCCAGAGTTTGTAGACCACCTCGATGAAATCGTCTGCGCGGGCGTACCGGTCGCCGTGGTCTGGTAGCCCGCCGAACCCGAGGTTTCGGCCGGCCCCGGGGAGGAACGTGGTGACGATGTTCCAGGAGATCCGCCCGCGCGTGAGGTGGTCGAGGGTCGACATCTTGCGCGCGAATGAATACGGTGGCTCCTGCAGGATGTTCTGCGTCAGCACAAACCCGAGGTCTCTCGTGGCATAGGCCAGAGCGGGAATGAGTTCGCCCGGGTCGTTGATCGGGAACTGCATCCCGCTGAAGACTGCGGCATCGCGCGACGATCCGAAGGTGTCATACGGAGCGAGCACATCGGCGAAAAACAGCGTGTCGAAGTGCCCGCGTTCCAGCAGCTGGGCGATATCGACCCAGTAGTCGATGTTGTTGTACTCGAGTTGCCGACTTCCCGGCCAGGCCCACATTCCCTGGTCATGGTGCGACGCCGCGAACATGTTGAAAGCATTGAAGATCATGCGTGGCCGTTGTGGAGGCATCGCTCAGTTGCTTTCGACGTCAGTCACACCGAATACAGCTCTGCCTATCTCGCCCGCGAGCACCTCGGTCGAGTACGCCATCAACTGGCCCGCCTGGGCATCACGCAGGTGCCGCTGGATCGGCGAGGTCTTCAGGAATCCGGATGCCCCACCCACCCTCACGCCGAGCTGGGCCACCTCGACCGCGATCTTGTTCGCGAGGTATTTCGCTCGCGAGAGGTTACCGAAGAAGGCCGGCACGCCCTGGTCTGCCTGCCACAGGGTCTGCCGGATGAACGCCCGCACCGATTCGAGCCGGCTCTGCACTTCGGCCACCTCGAACTGCAGCCACTGCTGGTGGCTGAGCGGCTTGCCGAGAATCATGCGGTTCGTCGCATGCTGGATGATCGCCCCCAGCGCCGCGTCGGCGATGCCCAGCGAGATCATCGGCAGCCCGGCAGGAATCACGGCGAAATCAGTGAACAGTGGAGCGCGCCCACGCTGGCTCACTCTCAGCACCGTGTTGTTGAACGAGAGCAGCTGGCTTCGCGTGGCCCGGAGCCCGAGCGTGTCCCAGATCGGGATGATCGTGACCGACTCATCCGGGGCCACACCGAAGAACGTGGGCTCGCCGTCGACCAGCGCGTTGACGAGCAGGTAGTCCGCGATCTCGCTTCCTGACACGAATCGCTTGGCCCCATCGAGTGCCCAGCCGCCGTCGACCGGGAGCGCTTCCTGCTGTGGATTCAGGAACTTGTTGCCGCTGGTCGGTTCTGAGAGAGCATTCGAGAATCGCTTGCCTGAACGCAGCTCGTCGGCATAGAACGCACCGAGCGTCTCCTGGGTCAGTTGCGCGAGACTCACGCCTGCCCCCGAATGCATAGTGAAGATCGTGCCAGTGGACGGGTCAGCTTCGCAGATCATCCGCACGATCTCGCCGAAGGCCTGGTAGCTCAGCCCTCGACCGCCGAGATTCTTCGGAAGAACTGCCTCGGAGAGACCTGCGTCGTGAAGCGCCTTCAGATTGTCGACCGCGATTTCGGCCTTGTCGTCATACTCGGCTGCCGTGGTGGCGAAGCCGGCGCACAAAGCTCCTACTGCGTCGATGAGGTCGTTCTCCCACGAGGCAACGGCAAAGGGTGTCTCAGCGAGGGCGATCGTGGGGCTGAGTGCGGGCTGGTTGTCGGAACTTGGCACAGTCCGATCATCCGGGGTGATGTGACGCGCTTCTTTTCCATTTCGTGGCCAGCGTGTAAACACCGGCCGGATTCGGACCGCCCGCTTGCGGTGGGGCCAAGCCCGCTAGAAGAGCGTTTCAGCTGAAGCGTCGGCGGGCGCGGATACTGGCTCTGTCACCGGAGCGAGGCCGCCGGGAAAGCCCGGCCCGCTGTCTGGAGTGCGCCCACGAGCGAAGGCTTCGGCGGCGCCGCGGGCGCGGACATCTGCCGCCTCGTTCAGCTCGTGCCCGACGTGGCCCTTGACCCATTCGAATCGGTAACGGCGCCCGACGATGGCGTCGTCGATCTCTTTGATGAGATCGAGATTCATGACCGGTTTGCCGTCACCCTTGCGCCATCCCTTGCGCTTCCAGCCGGGCATCCACTTCGTCACTGTGTTGATGACGTACTGGCTGTCGCACAGGATGTGAAGGTCGTCGTCGACGTGCGCGGTCGCCCGGAAGAGTTCGAGAACGGCCTTGAGCTCACCCATATTGTTCGTTCCGTGTGGCCAGCCGCCAGCGCCCCAGGTGTTCTCGTCGATGTACCAGGCCCAACCTGCCGGACCTGGATTTCCTAGCGCTGAGCCGTCAGCAGAAGCGGTGATAGTCATCTGATCAAGGGTACCCGTCGAAGGAATGCGGTCGGTGACCTGTGAAGAGGCACAAGAGGCAGGCGCTGTAGTGGAGACCCAGAATAGGCAGGCGCGGAAGAGGAGGCGCAGAAGCGGAGGCGCAGAAGCGGAGGCAGATGAGGAGGCGCAGAAGAAGAAAACGAAGGGGCACAGAAGAAGTGGCGGCGAAGAGGTAGACGATCTCTGGCGGAGTGCTCATGTCCGATGGAACGATCACCCCGCAGGTCGAGGTTAGAAAGGCGGATCGTCTGAGTTGTCTCGATGGTCTGAGTTGTCTCCATCAACTGTCGCGTTCGCGAAGCGGACGATGGGTTTGGCGAGTGGTGTGGGGTCGATGGTGTATTCGTATCCGGCGGGTGAGGTCCAGGTGATGGTTGGTGGTCGCCCGTTGGTGTTCGGGGTTTGCAGGATGGTCCATTCGGTGTGGTGTTTGACTTTGTGGTGCGAAGCACAGAGGGGGCTGAGGTTGTCGTAGCTGGTTTCACCGCCGTCGCCCCAGGCGATGGTGTGGTCAAGGTCTGCGGTGGTTGATGGTTCGCAGGGTGTCGGGAAGGTGCATTCGGTGTGGGTGAGCCGGATCAGCTCGTCAAGGTCGGTGGGGGGTTTGTATCGTTGCCGGCCGTAGCTGAGCACAGCACCGGTGGCGGGGTCGGTGAGGATCCGGGTGAACGAGTGTGCGTGGCGGGTGATGGTGAGGGCGGTGTGCCGGTCGATCGGCCCGAACCCCTCCAGGTTCGCTGGCCCAGACGACTGATCGGGGTCGGGATTCCCGTGGTGGTCGCGGCCCAGCAGTGTGAGGGCGGGGACGGTGACGTTCACGCGGGCCCGGATACCGGGGGCAACCCGTGGGGTGTGGGTGTCACCGTTGAGCATCAGGTCGGTCAGGACGTCGACTTTCAGTTGGCTGAGGGTGCGGGGGTCGCCGTTGTGTTTCGCGGACCTGGCCATGTCGGTGGCCCGGTTGTGGATGGCAGCAGCTTCGACGGCGGCGGTGTACAGGGTCAGGTACGCCATCCCGTCAGACCCGGGCTCCAGATACGTACGCCTCCCAGTGACGGCGTCGGTGTGGCGTTGGCTGTCGGTGCGGGGTTGCACTTCTTCCACACAGGCGCGGGCGATCTTGTCGAGGCGTTGCACGGTCACTTTCCGCGCCCAGGGCAGTACCGTCTTCTCGTACGCTCCGAGCGCTTCCCGGGGGAGCGGGTGCGAACGGTGAACGAGGGTTTCGGTGTGCCGGTACGACACCCGCCCGGCCGCCAACGCGTCACGGGTGGCGGTGAACGGGCCGGCGAGTCCTTCGCAGGTATCGACCAGCCGGCGCGCGTCAACCTCAGTGAGCTGCAGGGCGACGGCGAGCTCGAGGACGACTTGGCGTTGCACGATCTGGTCAGAGGACCACTGCGGGCCCCCGCCCCCGCTGCTGGCGAAACTGTCCTGGGTGTGAAGTGCGAACCCCGCCACCCGGGCCTCCTCGACCAGGAGAGCATGAGAGGCGTACGCCGCTGCGATCGCCCGATGCGACACGAGCACCGCAGCGACCGCCGCCGCAAAACGCTCCCGACGCAACGACGACGACGACCCCGACGACGCCGATCCTGATGAGGCAGATCCTGACGACGGCGATCCTGATGGGGCTTGTCCTGACGACAGTGATCCTGACGACGGCGATCCCGACGACGCCGGTCCTGATGAGGCTGGTCCTAACGACGGTGGTCCTGACGACGGTGGTCCTGACGAAGCCGATCCCGACGAAGGCGATCCCGACGACGCCGATCCTGATGAGGCAGGTCCTGGCGACGGCGATCCTGACGACGGTGATCGTGAC
This sequence comes from Subtercola sp. PAMC28395, assembly GCF_018889995.1. Lineage (NCBI taxonomy): Bacteria > Bacillati > Actinomycetota > Actinomycetes > Micrococcales > Microbacteriaceae > Subtercola > Subtercola sp. PAMC28395. Next base: position 1,631,847 of record NZ_CP076547.1, read on the forward strand.
GAGTCTGATCCTGGTGGAGTTGAACCTGACGCTGGTGACGTCGGTGACGGTGACGACGCAATATCAGCGGCAGGGTCATCGGTCACCGATCCTGCGGCCTCTGAGCCGCAGTAGTCGGGGCCGCTGAAGGTGGAACCAGCCAGGACGGGATCCACCTCGTCTTCAGTGAGTAATGCTCGTGTCATGTGAACAGTCAACCACCCACCCCCGACACCGATGGACCAAAACTCCTGATCAGTGGATAACTCGCACGAACGAACGCCTGTGGAGGAGAAGTCAAGTCTCCTGCCGTCAGCCGTCAGCCGTCTGCCGTCTGCCGTCTGCCGTCAGCCGTCAGCCCTCAGTCGTCGCTCTCGCCGAAGTCGGGCCGAACATCCCACGCGGTCTGCCGCCGCAACGCCGCGACCAGGGTCAGAGCCTCGAGCCGTGCCTGATCAGTGCTGACCGTGCTGTAGACGTCGATCGCCAGCGGTGGTGGCTCTCCGAGTTTCGGCAGCTCGACTTCGACCCACGCCTGATCGGCGAGTCGGATGACCGGCCGCCCCAGTTTTGCATTCTCGACGGGCGCATCGACGACCAGCGAGATCACTGCGAGGGTGTCGAGCTTCGAGATCGCCTGGTACAGGATGATCGTGGCGCAGTACTCCGCTACCTCGATGTCACTCCGGCGTGCATTGCGTCGAAACCACCACCTCATCGCCACGACAGCCGCTCGACTGAATCGACCCACTCGGAGAACGTCTGCTTGCCGTGATTGGCCGACGGGCTTGCGACCAGTGTGGAGTTGCGCAGGGCCCTGCCGAATCCGCCAGGCAGCGGGACCTCGAGAACGCGTGCGGTGCCGCCGATGGCTTGCGAATAGCGCCACACCATGTCTGCCATCCGGAGCACTTCGGGCCCAGCGAGGTCAGTGGCGAGGCCGTTCGGCCCCGACTCTGCGTGGAAGACGAGGCGTTCGGCAACCTCGCGCGCCGCGACCGGTTGCGAAATCATTGTCGGGATGACCGTGAAAGGGCCGATCGTCACCTGGCCGTAGATCTGCCGAGCGAATTCATGGAACTGGGTGGCCCGCAGAATGGTCCACGGCACTGCCGCCTCGGTCACCAGGCTTTCCTGCGCGGCCTTTCCTGCGTAGTACCCGAATGGTGCTCGGTCGCTGCCGACGATGGAGAGTGCGATGTGGTGGGTGACGCCCGCCTGCACTTCGGCGGCCAACAGGTGAGAGGTGACGAGAGTGAAGAATCGCTTCGATTCGTCGGCGGACTGTGTCGAGAGCGAAGTGACATCGATGACCGTCTGGCACCCCGAGAGCATTTCGGCGAGACCCAGCCCTGAGGTGAGGTCGACGCCGGCAGCGCGCGACAGGGCAAGGACCTCGTGACCGCGCTCATGAGCGACGGCCACAACGTGGCGCCCGACGGTGCCGGTCGCCCCAGCAACGGCGATCTTCATCGTGACTTCAACCCCTCATCGGCACGTGCACTTTCACTTTCACTTTCACTTGCACCTGTACTGGCACTTGCATCTGTACTGGCACTTGCACCGGTATCGGTACCGGTACTGGGTGCGGCATGGGGATCAACCGGCCGCCGGTCCCGCGGCAACAGTGAGACGACGATGTCGTACGAATTGCCGATCAGGTCTTCGACGAGGGTCTCGTCGATGTCTGGGGCAGGGTCGGGCCCTGCCGCCGGATGTTCAGGCTCGCCCGCAACAATCGAGATCCAGTGCTGTTTGTTCACGTGGTAGCCGGGGATGATGCTCTCGTAGCCTGCCACCAGCGACCGCGCATGGGGCGGGGCGCATTTGAGAGTGAGACAGGCAGGACGGTCACCGAGGTTGACCAGTGCGAAGACTTTGCCGACGACTTTGAAGACCTCTGTTCCCTCGCCGAAGGGCTGGCCGCGTGTTACTGCCGGGAAACTGCCGGCGACGCGAATCGCGAGTTCGGTGAGTGCCTCTCGTTCCATGAATCCAATGTAGGCGTCAGTCGCCGGAACTGCCTACGCCGTGATTGCTGCCCTAAGTTTTGTCGGCTGTGACGAGTGACAGCGGGGCGGTCACCGTTTCGAGCGACTTGCGTTCAGCATCCACGCCGAAGATGAGGGCGACCACGCCTCCGATGATCATGACCCCGGCACCGACGAAATACCCGATCGAGAGTGGACCACGGTCGCTGCCGTCGCCGACGAGGATTCCGTAGAGCAGTGGGGCGCCTGCCCCGGCAATCTGGCCGAGGGCGAAGAAGTACGAGATCGCCTGGCTGCGCAGTTCGAGCGGGAAGATCTCACTGACCGTGAGGTAGGCACTCGATGCGCCGGCGCTTGCGAAGAAGAACGACACGCACCAGAAGATCGTCTGGGTCGTTGCGTTCAGCACCCCGGCCTGGAACAGCACCGCGGAGACGGCAAGCACAACCCCGGCGAGGCCGTAGGTCAGGAAGATCATCTTGCGACGACCCCACACGTCGAACAGATGCCCGAGCAGGAGCGGCCCGAGAAGGTTGCCGATTGCAAAGGGGAAGAAGAAGTACTGGGTCGAACTCGGGCTGGTGCCGTAGAAGTTCTGCAGCACCAGTGCATAGGTGAAGAAGATGGCGTTGTAGAGGAACGACTGCGTGATCATCATGGTGGCACCGACCAGGGTGCGCTTCGGGTACTGCTTGAGGAGAACGTGGGCTATCTGCCTGAAGGGGATGCTTCCGGTCGCCTTCACCGTGATGGCCTGCGAGTCGTCAACGGGCGTCAGTTCACCACCCTCGCGTTCGACCCGCGCTTCGATGTCGTCGACGGTCTCTTCGGCCTCCTTCTCGCGGCCATGCGTCATGAGCCAGCGAGGACTCTCGGGGATATGCCGCCGCAGGAATATGACCCCGAGACCGAGGATCGGGCCGAGGAAGAAGCCGATGCGCCACCCGATGTTCTCGGCGAAGATGTCGGGGTTCAGCAGGAAGATGTTGGCGAAAGAACCGAGAGCCGCCCCACCCCAATAGGTGCCGTTGATGGCGATGTCGACGCGACCACGGTACTTGGAGGGAATCAGCTCGTCGATGGCCGAGTTGATCGCCGCGTACTCGCCGCCGATTCCCATACCTGCGAAGAACCGGAAGATGTAGAAGAACCAGATGCTGAACGAGAGACCGGCGATGGCACTCGCGACCAGATAGATGGCGAGGGTCAGGATGAACAGCTTCTTACGACCCAGCTTGTCGGCGAGACGCCCGAAGAAGAGGGCACCAGCGATCTGGCCGAGGAGGTAGACCGTACCCGCCGCGCCCACTTCGGCAGACGACATGCCGAGCGAAGACTGGTATCCGGCAGACGCCACGATCTGGATCTCGAGCCCGTCGAGAACCCAGGAGAACCCGAGGCCGACCACGATCGACCAGTGGAATCGAGTCCAGGGGAGGCGATCCATGCGTGCAGGCACCAGGCTCTTCACTGCGGCGGTGTTTCCTCCCGACGATGTATTCGTGGTCGTCATGGGAGCCCTCATCTCTTCGTCGAAAAGCGTGTCGCGAAATTTCCAGTTTCGAGATTAACCCCGCATTTCCTGATGCGAGGGGGCGGTGACAAATGCGGGCGACAGGCGTATTGTGCGCCTCGTTCCGGGCTGGGGCCCTCTCGAACGTGATGGCCTAGCACCTCGATCGCGTGACGGTAAGGGGCTGGGACCCCAGAATTTCGAAGCTTAGGCTCGAACGATCATCCGTTCTACAAATGAAACCATTGGAGCAGTTCATGCCTCAGGCCATTGAAACCATCGACGTCGACGTACCGGTGTCCGTCGCTTACAACCAGTGGACGCAGTTCGAGGAGTTCCCCCGTTTTCTCGACGAGGTCGAGTCGATCACCCAGTCGAGCGACACCGTCACGCACTGGAAGGTCAAGATCGGCCCCGTCGAACGGGAGTTCGAAGCGAAGATCACTGAGCAGCACCCCGACGAACGTGTCGCCTGGAACAGCACCGGTGGCGAGGTCGACCACGCAGGCGTCGTGACCTTCCACAAGCTCGCCGAAGACAAGAGCCGCGTGACCGTGCAGATCGACTGGGAAGCCAAAGGGCTGCTGGAGAAGCTGGGCGGTGCGCTGGGCGCAGACAACCACGCGATCAAGAAGGATCTGGCGAACTTCAAGAAGTACATCGAAGCGCAGGGCACCGCAGACGGCGCCTGGCGGGGTGACGTACAGGCGTAACCCGTTCAGCGTTGCCGCCGGAGCAGTCCCGCCGCCAACGCACCACCTCAACCAGGGCTAGAGAACGACCCCGCTCAGCGATTCCCGGTGAGCGGGGTCGATCGCTGTGGCGATGGCCACGAGGCTGTTTGTCAGGAGCTGCACGATGTCGGCGTCACTCATGTCAGTGTTGAGTGCAGCATCCACGAGCGTCTGCTCGGCGAATGCGACCCACGAACGCAGCGCAATGCGCAGAAGGCCTGAATCGGGGATGCCGAGTTCCTGGAACAAGACCAGAACGCGTTCGGCCTGCGTTGCACGGGCGTGTTCGATCACCTCGCGCACTTCGACGTCGCCACTTGCTGTACCCCGTACGAGCGAATAGAAGGTGCTCTCGTGCTCACGTGCGAATCGCACTGTTCTGCGTAGCGTCGACCAGAGCCGTTCGGCGGGCGGAAGTTCGAGGAGCGGCTCTGTCGCATGGAGCATGCTGTTGAAGGCAGCACTCACGATCTCGCGGTGAAATCCCTGCTTTGAGCCGAAGTAGTAGAAGAGCAGGCCTTTGGAGACGCCGGCCTGCTTCGAGAGCTCCTCGAGCGGCAGGGATTCGAGGGTGCGGTCGGCCAGCGCGGCAACGCCGAGGGCGACGAGCTGCGCCCGGCGCGCGTCGGGGAGAAGCCGGGTGCGCCGCTCAGCCTGGATCGCCTGCTCGGGTTCTGCCGCGGGCTTGGGCTGTGTTGCGTGGTCAGGCAGGGCCATACCAGCCAGCGTAGCTCGCCGGGCACGCCCGGCATCTTCGATGACACCCCACTTCGACTACTGACTGCTGGACAATAAACTGCTGACCAGCGGGCAGCTGCTACTGACCAGTGCACAGTTAACTATTGACAAGTGGTCAATAGGTTGAATAACCTCGCTCTGTCGCACCACTTCATTCGTATCAAGGAGGATCCATGAAGTTCCGTTCACTCACGCGCTCGAGGCCCGGCCGTATCGCCCTCGCCGCTGTGCCCGTCACGATCGCCGCAACCCTGCTGATGGGAAGTGTGGCAAATGGCGCCGTTCCCGTGTCGTTCGCCATCTCGGGCAGCCAGTTCCAGATCGGTGCATCACAGCTCGATGGCACCGGTTTCTCGCAGTATTCCGGCGTCGCGGTCGATGCAAAGGGTGCGCCGCACCCCGTTGCGATCGCCAACATCGCCTCGGCCAGCCTCGCCGACCTCTGCCAGTCGGTCGTCGCAGACACACCCCTCGGCAAGCTGGGCCTGCTCATCAATGCGGGCGGCGGCGGAAACCCCGCGACGGCAACCGGGCTGCAGCTCGGCATGACGGACCTCAAGGGTGACGCCACCTTCAACAACATGCGCATCGGTGTCGACGCGTCGAAGGTGAACACCTCGGCCAAGGGTTCGGTGGGCGACTTCTCGCAGGACGCGGACTCGCTCACCATCAAGAACCTGCAGCAGACCGCCTGGAGCACGCAGGCGTCGGTGTTCACCCTCACCGGGCTGCACATGTCGATCACCGGTGGGACGACCTGCTTCTAGCAGTTCGGCCCATTCAGATCACGGATGCCCGGGGTGCCGGTGGCTGCGCGCGCCCGCAGCGTTGTGCTCCGGCGTTGCGCACCGGCCCCCGGGCATCGCATGAACAGTTGATTGAAAGACGAGGAGCTCACCGATGAGTACAGAGATCGTTCCGAACCGCCGGAGTACACGGGCCGCCGTGGCAGGCGTTATGGCAGGTTCTGCCGTAGCTGTCGGCGCTGGCGTCGCTGTCGGCGCTGGCAGGGTTGCCGGCGAGACTGCCCAGCCCCGGGCATCCATTGGCCGACGCGCTCGCTTCGCTGCCTGGTATCGGCAGCGCCCGCTCGTCGGTGGGCTGCTGACGATTCTCGCGGGATTCGAGATGTTCCTGTCGAGCCAGCTCGACCTCGGCAACATGCACATCCAGGTGGGCATCGAGGGGTTGCAGGCGACCATTCTGCCGATTCTGATGGTGCTGCTCGGCACGCTGGCCATCGTCATGCCAGCGCACCGCGTGTTCTACGGCATCATCTCGCTCGTCGTGGCTGTGTACTCGCTGGTCGGCGTGAACCTCGGCGGGTTCTTCATCGGCATGCTGCTCGGGATGATCGGGGGAGTCATGGTCGTGTCGTGGATGCCCCGGCGACCTGCCCTCGTCGACATCGCCACAGTCGACGTCGCCACGGTCGACATCGCCACAAAGGAATGAGGTTCGCTTCGGGCATTCGCAGTGCTGCTCTGCTTGCCGTCGTCGCCGTCGGTGCCTTTTCGGGTCTCGGCGCTGCGCCTGCCGGCGTGACGCAGGCGACGCTCGTACCACAGGACACGTGCTTCCTGGGGTTCATCGGGTGTTCGCCGGCCCCGGCTCCGACGGCTCTGCCGACCCCGACGCCCAGCGCTACGTCTGGACTGCCCGTGCTGCCGCTGCCGACGGCCCTTCCCACGCCACTCGCGAATCCGCTGCCGCCGGTCGCCCCACAGCTTGCTCCGGTGTTGTCACCAACACCAACACCGTCACCGTCTCCGTCACCCATCCCGGTGCTCGCCCCGGCTGATCCCGGTGCCATGCCGCTCACGCGGAACCCGGCCAAACTTTCGGGTTCGACGCTGTCGATCTCAGGGCTGAAGGGCCTGGGCGTCGTAACGGTGACCCTGCCCGATGGCTCCAGCATGCGCGTGATCAAGCTCGAAGCAGACCATGTCTCGATCGATGGATTTGTTCTCGACGCGGCCGGCCCCGATGGCCACGGCGTGCTGACCCATGCGACGAACATGACGGCAGATGGCTCGGTCGTGGTCTATCTCGATTCGATCGCCGGGCTGCTCGGCAGTGGTGCTTCAGCGGTGTTCGACGCAGTGACCCCTCCCACAGCATCCGATCTGGGCGGCCTCACGGCGCTGACGCTCGACCTCTACGGGCTCTCTGCCGATGTCGACACTCTCACGGGGTCGCACGAAGAACTGCACTGATGATTCAGCGCCGAGGGTTCAGCGCCGAGTTGTCAGCTTCGTGGCGTGAGTTTCACCACGGGGATCGTGCGGCCGCCTGCCTTTGCCTCGTACTCGGCGAATCCGGGGGAGCGAGAGGTGAACTGGGCCCAGGCGCTGTCGCGTTCGTCGGCGCCGAGCACGGAGGCGACGACCTCGACGGTCGCCGTGCCGTTCTCTGCCGGCGTTTCGACTGTGGTCTCGGGGTGCGCGAGCAGGTTGGCGAACCAGGCAGGGTTCTCGGGTGCACCACCCTTCGACGCGGCGATGAACCACGAGCCGTCGGGCTGGGCGATTCCCATCAGGGGGTGAACCCGTTCGGTGCCGGATTTGGCCCCGATGGAGTGCACGAGGATCAGGTTCGACCCGAAACCTGCAGTCTGCACGTTGCCGTTGTTGGCGCGGAATTCCTCGATGATCTGTTCGTTGAAGTCGGTCATGGTTTCAGCGTATGACGTTGGTGCACGCTGGGCCACTGTCATCGGCGATAGTGTGATGGACCATGAGCGAGATCAGCGGGCGGCCCCTTTCGAAGCTCGGGTTCCTGACCATCGGCACGTTCGACGAGAGCGACCCCTTCACCGGGCACGAGAACACTCTGCAGCTCATCGAATTCGGCGAGCAGCTGGGTTTCGACAGCGCGTGGCTTCGCAACAGGCACCTGCAGTACGGCATCTCCTCGCCGGTCGCGGTGCTCGCTGCGGCAAGCCAACGCACCAACTACATCGAACTCGGCACCGCTGTTACTCCGCTCGGTTTCGAGAACCCGTTCCGGCTGGCCGAAGACCTCGCAACGGTCGATGTGCTCTCGCACGGCAGGCTGAACCCCGGCATCAGCACGGGAACGCCCACACATTTCGACGACGTCAAAGGGGCCCTCTATCCGGATTCGTCAGACTCCGAGAACTTCGGCTACGAGCGCGCCACCCGGTTGCTCGCGGCACTACGGGGTGACACGGTGAGCACCTTCGAGGGAACGGAGGGGATCGAGGCGTATTCGCCGATCATCCAGCCGCACTCGCCGGGCCTGATCGACCGGGTCTGGTACGGAGCGGGCAGTCTCGCGTCGGCCGCGTGGGCCGGAGACCAGGGGCTCAGCCTCTTGAGCAGCAGCGTGGTGCGGGCCGAAGATGACGACGACTTCGCCCGCATCCAGCGTGCCCAGATCGACCTGTTCCGCGCCAAGCACCCGCTCGGTGCTTCAGCACGCGCATCGCAGGGGCTCGTCGTGATCCCCACCGACAGTGCGACGAGCGAGCAGTCGGCGAAGTACCACGCCTACGCAGAGAGCCGGTTTGCGCGAACACTGATTCCGCAGGGTCCGGCGCGGATGCTGTTCGCGCCCGACCTGGTCGGACCCTCGGCAGCGATCGCAGAGACGCTTCAGGCGCACGCGGGGTACCAGGCTGTCGACGAGGTGGTGTTCGCGTTGCCGTTCACCTTCGGGCAGTCGGATTACCTGCAGATTCTCACCGACATCGCCGGCACGCTCGGCCCGCTGCTGGGCTGGTCGCCACAGAGCCGATAGCACGGAGCCGATAGCACAGAGCCGATAGGTGGGCTCGCCCTGACGGTTCACGTGACACGCTGGACCGTTGCCAGCCAGGGCTTTACGCTGTTGCCGTGGGAAAAGCGAGACTCGAGGCCTTCAGTGACGGCGTCATGGCGGTCGCAATCACGCTGCTTGTGCTCGATCTGCACACCAGCGCAACCACTGGTGTTCCGCTCGGCCAGCAGCTGGTCGACGAATGGCCGTCGTTCCTCGCCTACGTTCTGAGTTTCTTCGTGATCGGCACGATCTGGGTCAACCACCACATGATGTTCCGCCGGGTGGTCGTGGTCGATCGACTCATCATGCTCTACAACCTGCTGTTGTTGCTCTTCATCAGCACGATTCCCTTCACCACCTCGACGCTCGCCGAGTTCATCCAGGACGGCGGCCCGGATGCCCGGGTTGCCGTGATTCTGTACGGTTCCGTTTCGTTCGCCATGAGCGTGTGCTTCACCCTGCTGTTGCAGCGCATCCTCAGCAGGAATCTGATCAGGCAGCACATCGACAAACGCAGGCAACGGGATGCCCTGCGGCGCTTCGGCGTGGGGCTGGTGCTCTATCCGGTGGCCACGGTCATCGGGCTGTTCTCGCCGATTGTCATGATGGTGGGGCTCATCGTGCTCGCTCTGTACTACCTGGTGGGCAGTTCGGGGGTCATCCCCGAGGAGTGGTTCGAGGCAGAATCGTCGCCGTCAGGCGAGTGACAGCCTCCCGGCCGGCGCGGTTTGCTCCCACGGTCGATGCTGACGGGCCGTAGCCGATCAGGTGCACGCGCGGTTCGGAGGCGACTGCCGTGCCATCCATTTCGATGCCACCGCTGTGGTTGCGGAGTTTCAGCGGCGCCAGGTGATCAAGGGCCGGGCGGAACCCGGTTGCCCAGAGTATGACGTCGACCGGTAGAAATGTGCCGTCGGCCATCTGCACACCGCTTGGTTCCATCCGCGTGAACATCGGGTGCCGGTCGAGCACTCCGCGCTCTGCCGCGGCGCGGAGTGACGGCGTCCAGATGAGCCCCGTGACCGACACCACGCTCTGCGGCGGGAGCCCCTCACGCACCCGCTGCTCGACCAGGGCGACGGCGTCGTGGCCGGCCCGTGAATCGAACAGCGCGCCGCGCCAGACCGGTTCGCGCCGGGTGAACCAGCTTGTCGTCGCGACGTGTGAGATCTCGTCGAGCAATTGAACGGCAGAGATTCCACCACCGACCACGGCAACGTGGAGGCCGGCGAATTCCTCTGCGGCGACGTACTGGGCCACATGCAACTGGCGACCCGTGAAGTCGAAACGACCGGGGTAGCTCGGCCAGAAGGGCTTTGTCCAGGTACCGGTCGCGTTGATGATGCCTGCCGCCGACCAGGTCTCTCCCGGGGTTCCCTCGGAATCAGCACCGCGCGTCTCGACCAGCAGCCGGCCGCCCGGGTCTGCGTCGGCCCGTCGAACCGACGTCACAGTGACGGGCCGGATGATCGGCAGCTGCTGCGCGCGTTCGTACTCGGCGAAGTACCGGGGCAACACCTCTGCAGCTGGCTCCTGGGGGGCGAAGGGAGGTTTCTGCATGCCAGGCAGGTCGTAGATGCCGTTGACCGTCGCCATCCGGAGGGACTGCCAGCGATGTCGCCAAGCTCCACCGGCAGCGTCTTCGGAGTCGAGAATGACGAAGTCAGAGGAGTCGAACCCACGCCGTCTCAGATGGTAACCGGCCGAGAGTCCGGCCTGCCCGGCACCGATGACGACGACGTCGACGTCTCTCGGCTCTGCCGACCGGGTCTCTGCTGACCGGGTCTCTGCGGGTGGGGTCACTCCACCAATCTACGCAGGAACCGTTCGCCGAAACGCCGCTGAAATACTCGGAGCGTACGTTGTACCAAACAGTTCACTTTCTTCACCAAGAGGGGTTCAGCCATGACAGACAAGACGATCATGCTCGGCATGTTCCAGGCTATGGGCCTCGGTGGCGCCTGGCGCCTGCCCGGCAACACCTCGACGGAGTTTCTCGACCTCGACCACTGGATCACCATGGCGAAGCGTCTCGACGAGGCCGGAGTCGACTTCCTCTTCTTCGCGGACGACTACGCGTACCCGATCATGAATGGCCAGGTCATCGACGTCGCCATCAAGGAGGCGCTTCTGTTTCCGAAGGCCGACCCGGTGACCCTGCTCTCAGCTCTCGCTGCTGTGACCACGAAACTGGGGCTCGTCGTCACCTCCTCGACGACGATCGAGAAGCCACAGGCTCTCGCCAAGAGATTCGCCACCCTCGACCACCTCTCCAAGGGCCGCATCGGCTGGAATGTCGTTACCGGAGCCGGCCAGAACTCCTCGGCCAAGCTCTTCGGCGAGAAGATGATCCCGCATGACGAGCGGTATGCGCTCGCTGAAGATCACCTCCAGCTCGCGCTGAAGCTGTGGCAGGGCTCCTGGGAAGACGGCGCACTCAAGGTCGACAAAGAGAACAACATGTACGCTGACCCGTCGATGGTGCACGAGATCGAACACGACGGCCCGTACTTCCAGGCTCACGGTCTGCTCACGGTGCCGCCATCTCCGCAGCGAACCCCCGTGCTCTTCCAGGCCGGCACCTCGGCGAAGGGCAGGGATCTCGCGTCACGCTACGCGGAGGCGGTCTTCCTTGCTGCCGAACCCGAGATGATGGCCGAACAGATCGCCGACCTGCGCGCGAGGGCCGTCTCGCACGGCCGCGCTCCCGATGCGATCAAGTTTTTGATTGCAGGCACCTTCATCACCGCCGAAACCGAAGAAGAAGCACTCGCGCTCCGGGAACGGATGATCGGATTCAACACCCTCGAGGGGGCCGCCGCCGCCTATGCGTTCTTCACCGGTCTCGACCTGCTGTCGATGGAGCTCGACAAGCCCCTCTCCACGGTGAAGACCGAGCAGGGCCGCACGAACGTCGAGCGGTTCGCCGGGGAGAACGGCAAGCCCGCACCGACCGTGCGGGAGATCCTCGAGGAGTTCCGCCGCAACGGCGTGATGGGCCAGCCCTTCATCGGCACTCCCGGCCGGGTCGTCGACCAGGCGGAGGCCGTGATCGCTCAGACCGGTGCCGACGGCTTCCTGGTGCAGCCGGGGCCTGACGGAACCTACGACGACTTCATCGACATGCTGATGCCGGTGATGCGGGAGCGCGGGCTCATCAATTCAGACCACGCGGCCTCTGACCAGAGGGGAACGACACTGCGGGAACGGATCTTCGGTGTCGGGCAGAAGAGACTGCCTCACGATCATCCGGGTGCCCAGTACCTGGCCGGGGTTCCCGCGATCGCGGGCCAGTAGGCTACGCCCGGGTCACCAAGCTCCCGGCCGCCCAGCCCAGCAAACCGGGCTCAGGTCGCCGAGATCACGCCGGTCACGATGAGGGCTGACACGACAATGGCGAGGGCGATGCGGTACCAGATGAAGACCGTGATCGGGTGCTTGGCGACGAGGCGCAGCAACCACGCGATGGCGACGTAGGCGACGAGGAAGCTGACGATCGTCGCCACGATTGTGGGTATCCAGCCGACCGAGGCGCTCACATCACTGGCACTGGTCGCCGCTTCGTAGGCGCCTGCGGCCGTGAGTGCGGGGATGGAGAGGAAGAACGAGATCCGGGTGGCGGCAACCCGGTTGAAGCCCTGGAAGAGGCCCGCGCTGATGGTCGCGCCTGAGCGGGAGACCCCGGGAATCAGGGCGATGCACTGCATGAGACCGATGATGAGCGCCGACTTCACGGTGAGCGACTTCTCATCCTTCAGCTGCTTGCCGACTCGCTCGGCCACGTACATCACGATGCTCCAGAGCACCAGCGCTGCGACGACGACCCAGAGGTTGCGGAGCCCGCCGGCGATGAATCCCTTGGCGGCGAAACCGATGATGCCGATGGGGATCGAGCCGATGATGATGTACCAGGCGAAGCGGTAGTCGTGGTCTGCGCGGGCTTCGGCGTTGAAGAGCCCGCGAATCCACGCCAGGAACAGCCGCGCGATGTCTTTGCGAAAGTAGACGAAGACGGCGACGATCGCGCCGACCTGGATGATCGCCGTGAAGGCCGTCACTCCGGCGTCGTCGATCTGCAGTCCGAAGAGCTTCTCGAAGATCGTGAGGTGCCCTGTGCTCGAGATCGGCAGGAACTCAGTGATTCCTTCGACGATTCCGAGGATGATCGCCTGGATGATGTTCATGAGGTGTGGTGTCCGTTTCGCTCGAGGCACTGCGACCGCGGAGTTTGCTCACGGCACACACAGGCGCGCGCTCAACGCTACCGGCCGGTGCTCCCCGGGCGAATCAGTCGCGCGGACCATCCCCGTCGTACACCTTCAGGATGACGCGCCTCAGGATGACGCGCCTCAGGATGACGCGCCTCGGGATGACGCGCCCCGGGATTGCGTGAAATCGGGGCGAAGTCGGCCGCCCGTGGATTATTCGGTTTCAGGAGCGTCGAGCGAGTCGGCGGCCGCGACAGCTCGCACGAGGTCGAGCTTGTTGGGAAAGGCGCACTCCATCAGTTCCCTGACGTCGGCGTCGGTCTCGAACTCCTCCGTCATGCGCAGCCCGATCATCGTGTTGATCAGCATGCCCTGTGCCAGGAAGTTCTGCACCTCCGGAACGCTGAATCCCGCTTCGTCGCGCAGGTAGCGGTAGACCTCCATGAAGCCGCGGCGCCCTGCCATGCCGATGACGGGTTCGCGACCCAGAATGAAGCCGTGCATCAGCGACAGCAGGGTGCCGTGCTCCGAGAGCTGGTTCACATAGGCAAGGCCCAGGCGGTTGTCGAGAGGAATGGGGGAGTCGGTGTCGGCGACGGCCTCCCTGAAGGCGTTCATGAGCAACGTGAGTGCGCGCTGGATGACCTCGAGGAACAGCTGTTCCTTCGTGCCGAAGGTGCGCACGACGTACGGTTGGCTCACGCCGGCCGCTGCGGCGACCTGCGCCGTGCTCGAGCCGTAGTAGCCGTACTTGCCGAACGTCTCTGTGGCTGCTCGGAGGATCTGCTCCCGGCGCTCGCCGGCCTTCATGCGCGTCGCGCCGGGAGAACCTGCTTGCGGCACTTCGTTGTGCTGAGCAGAAATCGTCATGTTGACATGGTATCAGTTGATAACTAAAGTCTAAGTTATCGCGCGATAACCTAACGTTCCTTCCCGCTCTCCTTCCTGCTCTGCTCCCCGTTTTTCTCCGTCTTCCCGATGAATCGAGACGATCATGGCCACCGCACCTCGCACCAGCGAGCCCACCAGAGAATCGCTCACCTCGCCCGATGAGCCAACCGACTCCACCGTGCCCGGCCGCCGCCGCATCCCGATCTGGCTCGCCATCGTCGCCGCAAGTGTGCCCATGTTCATGGCCACGCTCGACAACCTGATCATGACCAGTGCGCTGCCGGTCATCCGGGTCAGCCTCGACGCGTCGATCACCGAGCTGCAGTGGTTCATCAACGCCTACACGCTCTCGTTCGCGACGTTCATGCTGATGGCCGTTGCGCTGGGCGACCGCCTCGGGCGCCGCCGTGTCTTCGTGTTCGGCATCGCCCTCTTCACGCTGGCCTCGGCTTTCTCTGCGCTGAGCACCGAGCCGTGGATGCTCATCGTCGGCCGCGCGTTCCAGGGCGTCGGTGCTGCAGCGCTCATGCCGCTCTCGCTGACCCTTCTCGTCGGCTCGGTCAGTACCCGACTGCGCCCGCTCGCCATCGGCATCTGGGGCGGCATCTCGGGCCTCGGGGTTGCTCTCGGCCCGCTGATCGGCGGGGCTGTCATCGAAGGCTGGAGCTGGCAGGCCATCTTCTGGATCAACGTGCCGGTGGGCATCCTGTCGATTCCCCTCGCGTTGTTCGCACTGCCCAACACCTTCGGGGCCCGGGTTCGTGCCGACTTCATCGGCCTCGTGCTCGTGGGGCTCGGTGTGCTGGGTGTGGTGTACGGAATCGTCCGCGGCAACGACGCCGGCTGGGGCAGCCTCGAGGTGGCAGGGTCGATTGCGCTCGGAGCCGTTCTGCTCGTTGCCTTCGTGCTCTGGGAGTCGCGCACGCCGGCCCCGCTGCTGCCGTTGCGACTCTTTCGCGACCGTAGTTTCACCGTGGCGAACATCATCGGCATCACCTTCAGCTTCGGTATCTTCGGTTCGATCTTCATTCTGATCCAGTTCCTGCAGATCGTGCAGGGGCACTCACCGCTCGAAGCCGGGCTCATGACGATGCCGTGGACCATGGCACCCCTCGTGATCGCACCGCTGACCGGGTTCATCACGCCGAGGGTGGGCACGCGCATCCTGATCATCGCGGGGCTCGCGCTGCAGTCGGTGGGCATCTTCTGGCTCGCGGCCATCCTCTCGCCCACGGCAAGCTATGGCAGCATGGTCGGCCCGTTCCTGCTCACGGGAATCGGTATGGGCCTGGTGTTCGCGCCGAGTTCGTCTGCTGTTCTCGTGAACATGGCGCCCGCAGACCAGGCAAAGGCGTCGGGCACCAACTCGACAGTGCGTGAGATCGGGGTGGCGCTCGGCATCGCGGTGCTCACCGCCGTCTTCACTGGTCACGGTGGCCAGCTGACACCGACGGGCTATGTGGATGCCGCCGTTCCGGCGGTGTTCGTGGGAGCCTCTGCCCTGGCGCTCGCCGCGCTGTTCGGGCTGCTCCTGCCGGCGGGCCGCTCGGGTGCCCACGCGGAGGCTCCCGCGGAAGCCTCCACAGGGGCGCTGGCGGTGTAACCCGTGCGGGGGACAAATGGCCGGAATCGTCTCTCTGGCCCGTGTTTCTGCGGATTTCACCCGATTTTTTCAGGGTCAACGGTCAGTTCTTCGATAGGGTTCTCTCAAGCTTGAGCGACCGCTGACAAGCCGGACGAGCGCTACGCAAGTACGCCTCTTTTCAACAACGCAGTGTTGGCTGGCGATGCCCGCAGCCCGGAAGGTATGTCATGAAGCTCACCCGATTCCGTTCCCGAAACTCCGCGAGGGCGATCACCGTTCTCGCGGCGGTGGCGGTTGCATCGCTGTTCGCTGTCGGTGCTGCGGGTTCTGCCTCCGCCGCCCCGCTCTCGACCAAGTCGAACAAGACGATCGTCAACTACGTCGCCCTCGGTGACTCCTACTCCTCGGGTCTCGGGCTGAAGAACTTCACCGGCCCGGCCGGCTGTGCCCGCTCGAGTAACAACTACGCGAACCACATTGCGAACAGCCTGAAGCTCAAGCTCACCGACGTGACCTGCGATGGCGCTGCTGCAGACAACATCTGGAAGACGCCGGAGACCCTGGCCGGCGGCAGCACCGTTCCCATCCAGACCTCCGCGCTGAGCGCGAGCACCGACCTCGTCACCATCACCGTGGGTGGCAACGGACTCAAGTTCACCGACATCGCAGCCGTCTGCGCCGCGAAGTCGCCGACCGGGCCGCTCGTGCTCCCCCCGCTCTCGGCGTTCTCGAACTGCCAGTCGTACTTCGCGTTCGCGCACACCAACTTTGCGAACGTCGTGAACTTCAGCGTCATCCCTGATCTGCGCGCCACCTACGCAGCCATCAAGGCGGCAGCGCCGAACGCCAAGGTGTTCGTGCTCGGCTTCCCGACGATCGCGCCCTCTGCCCCGACGCCGACCTGCTTCTCGCCCATCACCACGGCGAACAGCTACCCGTTCACCACCAGTGACACTCCGTTCCTGCACGGCGTCGAGACCCTGTTCGCCAATGCGATCAAGACAGAGGCGACCAACGCCGGTTTCACCTACGTGCCGACGTTCGAGCAGTCAAGCGACGACAGCCTCTGCGTTCGCCACCCCTACGTCAACGGTGTGAACGCGACCCTGGCGCCGACCGGTGTTCCCGTGATCGACCCCGCTTCGCTGCACCTCAACTACAAGGGCATGGATTTCATGGCCGACACCGCGCAGCCGCTCATCGCCGCAGCGCTCGGCCGGTAAGGTCGGCGAGCGGGCTGAGTCAGGAGACGACACCACATGGCTGAGACCGACGCGAAGATCGTCGCTGCAGGTGCGGCGATCATCCTGCAGACCCAGAAGCGCGACGGCAGCTGGGTGGCCACACCGGTCACCCCGACGCTCACCGG
This sequence comes from Subtercola sp. PAMC28395, assembly GCF_018889995.1. NCBI lineage: Bacteria > Bacillati > Actinomycetota > Actinomycetes > Micrococcales > Microbacteriaceae > Subtercola > Subtercola sp. PAMC28395. The sequence continues at coordinate 1,648,638 of NZ_CP076547.1, forward strand.
CGAACGAATCCTGCTGCTGACGGCTGCAAACTCCGGAAAGGCGAAGCGCATCCGTAACTTTCCGGGTGTGAAGGTTGCTGCGGGAACGAACTCGGGCAAGACCACCGGGCCTGAACGTCTGGCGACCGCCAGACGACTCGAAGGCCCCGATGCCGAGGCCGGGCTGTCGCTCATCCGCAAGAAGCACCCGGTCGTCTTCGGTGTGATCATCAGGATGCGCTACAAGATCACGAAGCTCGAACCCGCCGTGTTCGAATTGTCAGACATCCGGGCGGCAGCCTGACGGTGCCAGTCTCGCGACTGGATGCCGTTCAGGCCTCGTAGATCTCGAGCGGCAGGTCATCCGGGTCGCGAAAGAAGAACATCTTCTTCAGGGTGTTCGGGTCGGTACGCAGCTCTTCGCAGTCGACGCCTCGTGCGCGCAGTTCTGCGTGAGCCGCATCGACGTCGCTGACGGCAAAGGCGAGGTGGCGTAGGCCGAGGGCTTCGGGGTTGCTGGGTCGCGCAGGTGGCCCTGGCTTCGCGCCGAAGCTGAAAAGCTCGAGTATGTAAGTGCCGTTCAGAGCGAGTTTGCCCATCCAGGAGTCACGCTCTGCCCGAAAGTACTCCGCTTCGAGCGTGAAGCCCACGACATCGGTGTAGAACGCCTTCGAGGCTTCGTAGTCGCTGGCGATGACGGCAACGTGGTGAACCCCGAGTATCTGCATGCACCAACGGTACCGGGTGGCGCGCGTGCGCCTCAGGCTGAGGCGTCTCAGGCCACGTCGGCTGCGTCCATCATCGCGAGTTCGGCGTCTGCCTTGTGACGGCGGACCGCTGCGACGCTGGGCAGGAAGATGGCGGCTATCGCCGAGAGCGCGAGCGCGATCATCGGCACCCAGATGCCTCCGAGGAACGCGTCGCGTATCACTGCAGAGGTGAACGTGGTGCCGATCAGCCCGAAGAAGACGACGCCGACGATGGCGACGCCGAGGGCTCCGGCGACCTGCTGCACCATTCCGAAGACACCGGATGCCGCGCCGGCATTGGTGATCGTGGTGTTGGCCAGCGCAACGTCGGTGAGGGGAACGATCTCCAGCGTCAGTCCGATTCCGGCCAGGGCCATCGGAATGATGAGGTCGGGGCCGACCAGCGCGTCACCGGTATCTCTGACAATGGCCGAGATCCACATGAGTCCGATGATCTGCGCCACCCCGCCCATGGCGATGAGTCCTTTGCCGAGCCGCGGCCCGAGGGGCACCGAGATGAAGCTGCCCACGAGTGCACCGATGCTGAATGGCAGTGCCGCGAGGGCGGCATCGATGGCCGAGAAGTGCAGGCCGACCTGCAGGTACAGAACGAGAATCAGGAAGAAGGCACCGATCGACGACGAGAGGGCGAACTGGGTGATGACTCCGGCGCTGTAGCCCCGGTTGTTGAACAGACTCGGGGGCACGAGGGCAGAGCCGTCGCGTTTGTCCCGCCACGACTGGTAGACCACGAAGATGGCCAGGATGACGGGGCTGGCTCCGAGCATCATCCAGATCCACAGGGCCCAGTCCTGCTCACGCCCCTCGATGAGAGCGAAGACCGCCAGGAACAACCCGAGTGACACCAGGAACACCCCGGGCAGATCCAGCCGTGGAGAGTCGGCCGACCGGGATTCGGGTACCACGATGAGAGCCGCAATGAAGAGCACGATCCCGACGGGAACATTGATCAGGAAGACCGTGCGCCAGCCCAGACCGAACACGTCGCCGGAGACCAGCACCCCGCCGACGAGCGGGCCCGCAACGGCCGCGAGGCCCGAGATGGCCCCGAGTGCTCCGAAGACAGGTGCCCGCTCCTTCGGTGAGAAGAGCACCTGGATGACCGACAGTACCTGCGGCGTCATCAGGGCCGCGAACAGCCCCTGCACGATCCGGAAGGTGACGAGTGCGTCGCCCGTGCCCGCGGCAGCGCTCGCGGCCGACGCCAGCGTGAAGCCCGCCACACCGAGGAGGAAGAGCCGTTTGCGCCCGAAGATGTCACCGAGCCGGCCGCCGGTGATGAGCAGCACCGCGTAGGCGAGCACGTACCCGCTGACGATCCATTCGAGCTGGGCGGCCGAGGCCGAGAGGTCTTCCTGGATCGACGGCAGCGCGACGTTCACGATCGTCGTGTCGAGAAGATCCATGAACGAAGCGACGATCAGGATGACGACGACTACGAGCCGATGTGGCACGAATACTTCTCTCTGTTGAGACGACTGCCGCGCTCGAACGGGGGGTGTCTCGCGTCCTCGGCGTGACGAGCCTACCCGTCTTGAAACGGCAGATGAAAAGCCAGGTTCGGCGGAGTGTCGCACTGCGTGTCGTATCGCGCTGCCGCTGGTACAGAATGTGTGCATGGTGAGCAGAGTCGACAGTGTCGGGTTGTGGGCAATACGGGTGGTTTCGACGCTGGGCGTGATCGTGTCGCTGTGGGCCGCGGTGGCGACCGGGGCAATGCTCATCCACGGTCATCCGGCGTACACGATCCTCCTGGTCGTGGTCTTCGTCGTGTCGTTCCTCGTCGCGTTCCGGTCCTGGCGGAGAAAGGCGCGGCCGCAGCGACGCAGGGCCGTTGTTCTGCGCGGCATCGGAATCGTCGCGGGGGCGGCGGTGATCGCGGTCGCAGCATGGCTGGTGCCGTCGTCTGCTGTCGAGCCCGCGCTCACGGCGATGAATTCCGATAGCGCTGTGTCTGGTACAGGCGTCAGCGTGTCGGAGAACGCCCTGCAGATCGTGTTGACGCCAACTGGCGCGGTGAGCCCGACGGGAGTGTTCTTCCAGCCGGGTGCGCGGGTGGATGCCCGGGCCTACGCCGCGGTGCTCCGGCCGCTGGCCGAAGCCGGTCACATCGTGGTGATCCCGAAGCAGCCCCTCGGCATCGCGTTCCTGGCGATCACGGCCTTCGGATCGGCCCGCACCTCCTATCCGGCCGTCACGCGCTGGGTGGTCGGCGGGCACTCCCTCGGCGGCACGGTTGCGGCGATCGATGCGCAATCGTTCAGTGTCTCAGCCTCAGCCCCGCCTCCAGCAACGGCAGGCGCAGCATCCACCAGCTCGGCTCCCACGTCACCTCCCGTCGTCGGCCTGCTGCTCTTCGCCTCCTACCCCGCGACCGACATGAGCACGTCGCTCAACGCGAAGGTGCTGTCCATCTCCGGTTCGAACGACGGCCTCGCAACACCGGCGAAGATCGCCGAATCGAAGAAGCTGCTGCCGGCCGATACGACGTTCGTCGTGGTCGAAGGGGGGGTGCACGCCTTCTTCGGCGACTACGGGCCACAGTCCGGAGACGGCCAGCCCACGACGACGCACGACGACGCCAGAACGACCATCTCAGAGGCGAGTGTGGCGTTCGTCGACGGCTTCGACAAATAGGGCGTGAACGCGCTTGCAGTTTGACACTATTCTGTCAATCAGTGGGCTGTGCCCGTCGATGGGTGAAGGCCCAGCCGGCGGGTGACGTCAGCCTGTTCATTTGACCCGAGGGAGTTGCATGACGGCCGAGGTTGGGCAACATTCGCGGTTCGGCGAGATCCGGGCCGTTCTGTTCGACCTCGACGGTGTGCTGACCCCCACCGTCGACATCCACGTCGTTGCCTGGTCGAAGCTCTTCGAGCCGTTTCTGGCCGCCCGCGGAGTCGTGCCTTCGTACAGTGACGACGACTACTACCGGTACATCGACGGGCGACCGCGAATTGACGGTGTGCGCGCACTTCTCGCCTCGCGCGGCATCGTGTTGCCGGAGGGAACCCCCGACGATTCACCGCTCGACGAGACCGTCTGGGGACTGGGGCTCCGCAAGAACGACGAGTTCTTCCGGATTCTCGACACCGTCGGCGTGGTTCCCTACCCGGGCTCCGTCGCTTTCCTCGATGCCACCATCGCCTCCGGTCGTGCAGTTGCTGTCGTTTCCAGCTCACGCAACGCGGTGAGCGTGCTGATCGCGGCGCAGCTCAGCGAGCACTTCGCCATAGTCGTCGACGGAATGGTCGCCGACGCGACCGGCCTGCCCGGCAAGCCCGCACCCGACACCTTCGTCTACGCCGCGGAACTTCTGGGGTTCACTGTCGCGGAATGCGCCGTCATCGAAGACGCCCATTCCGGAGTGCAGGCCGCACGAGCAGGCGATTTCGGTCTCGTGGTCGGTGTCGACCGTGGTGTCGGTGCGCAGGGCCTCTATGACTCCGGCGCAGACATCGTCGTGAGCGATCTGGCGGAATTGGTCACTGCACTCTCAGAACCTGAAATCTCAGAACCCGCACTCTCAGAACCCGCACGCTCAGAACCCGCACTCACTCAACCCGCCCACAGCACCCCGACGTACCCGGAAGGTCCCAGACAGTGAACACCGTGACCTCCGATCCACTCGACCGCTATCGATTCCCGATCGATGAATGGGCGCTGACCGAGTCGAGCTTTGAGTCCGCCAGCCAGGGGCACACCGAGACGCTCTTCGCTGTCGGCAATGGCTACCTGGGCATGCGCGGCAATGCAGAGGGCGGCTACGGCGGCCACTCCAACGGCACTTTCATCAACGGTTTTCATGACACCTGGGCCATCAAGCACGCCGAAGAGGCCTTCGGCTTCGCGCGGGTCGGCCAGACGATCGTCAACGTGCCCGATGCCAAGCTGATCCGGCTCTATGTGGATGATGAACCCTTCATCATCGGCGAGGCGGACTGCATCTCGTACGAGCGTCGCCTCGACTTCCGTACCGGGGTGCTCCACCGTGAGATCGAGTGGCGCACGCCGTCAGGCAAGCGGGTGCTCGTGCACTCGAAGCGACTGACCTCGTTCACCGACCGCCACCTGGCCGTCGTCGACTATGAGGTCACCCTCCTCGACAGCGACGCGTCCGTCGTCTTGTCGAGCCAGACCCTGAACAGGCAGGATTGGGTCGACGAGTACGCGGCGACAGCGAACTCCGAGCATCCGATCGACGACCCGCGGCGCGCGGCTGCGTTCGCCGACCGGGTGCTGCTGCCACGGTTCAAGAAGGCAGAGGGTGGCCGGTACATTCTGGGCTACCGTGCCGCGAATTCAGGCATGACCATCGCCTGTGGCACCGACCATCGTCTCGAAACCGGGAACGAGTATATTGAAAGCTCGCAGATCGACGACGATCTGGCCAAACACGTGTACAGCATCCGGGCCAAGAAGGGCCAGCCGATCAGGCTGGTGAAGACGATCACGTACTACACGACCCAGGCCGTGCCTACGCGTGAGCTGGCCGATCGCTGCGACCGCACCCTCGACCGCATCGCTGAAGCGCCGATCGAGGAGGTCTTCGACCGCCAGCGCGAGTGGCTCGATGCGTTCTGGCAGCGCTCCGATGTCGAGGTGAAGGGCCAGCCCGCGATCCAGCAGGCGGTGCGCTGGAACATCTTCCAGCTGGCCCAGGCGACCGCGCGAACCGACGGCGGCGGAATCGCGGCCAAGGGTGTCTCGGGTTCGGGGTACGGCGGCCACTACTTCTGGGACACCGAGATCTACGTGCTGCCCTTTCTGACCTACACCTCGCCGACTGTCGCCCGGAACGCCCTCCGGTTCAGGCACGGCATGCTCGACGCGGCGAGAGACCGCGCGAGAGAGCTCAACCAGCTGGGCGCCCTGTTCCCGTGGCGCACCATCAACGGGCTCGAGTCCTCGGCGTACTACGCGGCCGGTACCGCCCAGTACCACATCGACGCCGACATCTCCCATGCGCTCTCGCAGTACGTCTCTGCCACCGGTGACGAGGACTTCCTCATCGCCGGGGGCGCCATCGACATTCTGATCGAGACGGCTCGCATGTGGGCCGACCTCGGGTTCTGGCGCAGCAACGGCAAGCAGTCGTTCCATATCCACGGGGTGACCGGGCCCGACGAGTACACCACGGTCGTGAACGACAATCTCTTCACCAACGTCATGGCCCGGGCGAACCTGCGGGCTGCTGTGCGCCGGTGCACCGGCATCCGCGAGACGTCGCCCGACGAGTACGCTCGCATCGCCTTCCGGCTCGAGCTTCGCGACGAGGAGGTCGTCGAGTGGGCGGCCGCTGCCGAGGCCATGCATATCCTGTACGACGAAGAACTGGGCATCCACCCGCAGGATTCGCAGTTCCTCGAGAAGGAGCTGTGGGATCTGGAGAACACTCCGGCGTCGAAACACCCGCTTCTGCTGCACTATCACCCGCTCGTGATCTACCGTTTCCAGGTCATCAAGCAGGCTGACGTCGTGCTTGCCCTGCTGCTTCAGGGCGACGAGTTCAGCCAGGAGGAGAAGCGCCGCAACTTCGAGTACTACGACGCATTGACCACCGGGGATTCGACCCTCTCGGCCTCGACCCAGTCGATCGTCGCGGCGGAGGTCGGCTACCGCGACCTGGCGCTGGAGTACTTTCAGGCAGCCCTCTTTGTCGACCTCGGCGACCTGCACCACAACTCCTCAGACGGCGTGCACGTCGCGTCGACGGGTGGCGTGTGGAGTGCGCTGGCCTTCGGGTTCGGTGGAATGCGGGACTACCTCGGGACCTTCACCTTCGATCCCCGCTTGCCGGAGGAATGGGAGTCGCTCGTCTTCCGGGTGACGATCCGCGGTTCGAGGCTGCTGGTGGCCCTGACGCCCGAGGACATGACCTTCACCGTGCAATCGGGCGACGGCGTCGAAGTCTACGTGCGTGGCCGACGAGTGGTCGTGACCGCCGAGAAGGCAGTGACAGTCACCCTCACCAACGAGCCTCCTGCGCTCGAAGGCGCACCGAGCACGAGCGACATCGAGGGCAGCCTCCGCGCAGACGGGTCAGTCATCGTGGCCACCATGCCGACCGACGTCATCGACCTGCCGGGGGAGTACATCCAGACGGAGTGAGCGCGCGCGGGTGGCCGCGAGGCCTCACACGGGCGCGAGCCATTCGAGCGCCGCGACGGTCAGGTACTGCACTCCGGCGTCGATGGTCGGCCGGATGACCGGGGCGAAGTACGGCGAGTGATTGCTGGGAACATCGGCGTCGACCCGGCCCGCCGCCACTGCCGCGGCGAACGCTTGGGGGTCGCTGCCGCCGAAGAACCAGAACACCAGCGGCACTCCGAAAGCGTTGGCCAGTTCTCCGACGTCTTCGCTGCCCGACGCCGCGCCGATGTCGAGTACGGTGCGCGCTCCTGATTCACCGTCAGGCTCGAATTCACGCGCGAACCGTGCGCGGAGCCGCTCTGTCGAGACCGCGTCATTCACCGTGGCATCGCCGCTCTCCCCGATGGTGAAGATCGGCTCGACCACCATTCCGGAGGCCAGCGCCTCGGCCGAGGCGATGCGGCGGATCGCCCCGACCACCTTCGCCCGCGTGTCGGCGTCGAGTGCGCGCACGTTCACACCGATCTTCGCGGTAGCAGGAATCACGTTGTTCTTCGTTCCGGCGTGGAACGTGCCGACGGTGACCACGGCGAGGGTGCCGGGCTCCACTTCGCGCGCCACCACGGTCTGCAACCGCATCACCGTGGCCGACGCTGCGACGATCGGGTCGATCGTGGTCTGCGGCCTCGAACCGTGCCCTCCCCGGCCGGTGAAGGTGATGTCGAAACTGTCGACGCTGGCCAGGGTGGTACCCGAGTGCAGCGACACTACGCCGGCCGGCAGGGGAGCAACATGCTGCCCCAGCAGGATCTCCGGTCGCGGGAAGCGGTCTGCAATGCCGTCGACGACCATGGCCTGGGCACCTGCGAGAGTCTCTTCGGCGGGCTGGAAGATCGCGACGACTGTTCCTCGCCATTCGTGCCGGCAGGCGACCAGGTGTTGCACGGCACCGACCAGACAGGTGACGTGCATGTCGTGGCCGCACGCGTGCATGACAGGGATTTCGACGCCATCGTCGCCGCGTACGGTCGCCCTGCTGGCGTAGTCGAGCCCGGTCTGCTCCAGGATCGGGAGGGCATCCATGTCAGCGCGGAGGCCCACGACGGGGCCGTCATCACCGTCGACGTTGTTTCGAAGTACAGCAACGACCCCTGTGCCGCCGACGCCGGTCGTCACTTCGAGGCCGGCCTCTGTCATCAGCTGCGCAATGATTGCCGCTGTGCGGTGTTCGGCCATGCCGAGCTCGGGGTGTGCGTGCAGATCGCGGTAGACCGCTTCGAGCGACTCGTTCATGCTGCTGAGCATAGGGTCTGAGCCCAGCGTGCGCATCGGTGCCGTGAAGATCGGATCGGCACGTGATCTTCGAAAAAATCCCCCGCTCGGGGGTGGTTTGCTGCTAAGAATGGGCGACCGATTCGTCAAAGGAGCCCGATGTCAGCTGCAGACCCCCCTGAATCCGCTCCGTCTGCGTCTCCGGCTCCTTATGACTCAGCACCGGCAACCGGGTTCAAGCGCGGCCCGGTCATCCTGCTCGGCCTGCTGGGCGCGATCCAGGTTGCCGACCCGTTGATTTCGTCGCTCGCCCTGGTGAAGGCCTCTGACGAACTGCACTTCTCCGCCTCGGTACAGTCGCTCGCCGCGGGCATCTCCACGCTCGCGCTCGCAGCGACGGTCATCCCCGGCGGCCTTCTCGCCGACCGCCTCGGCCGTCGCAACGTGCTCCTGGTGTCGATTCTGGTGGCCTCGGTGGGCCAGCTGCTCACCGCAGTCAGCCCCGATGCCGCAACCTATCTGCTCGGCAGGGTCATCGCCGGCGTTGCGCTGGGAGTCACCTTCGGTGCGGCATACGGAATGCTGCGCGAAGTGTCGAGCCCCACCGCGATGGGCCCGGCGATGGCCCTGTTCAACGTCGTGAACGGCATCCTGCCGATTGTCGCAATGGTTCTCACCGGAGTGCTTGTCGCGGTCAATTGGCGGCTGGCCTATCTCATCCTTCCGGTCGTCTCGGTGATCTGCTTTCCGTTCATCCCTGCGATCCTGCCGAAAGTCAGGCGCCTGGCCGGAGGTTCGGTCGATATCGCGGGTCTCACTCTCCTGGCAGCCGGCGTCGCTGGAGTGCTCTTCGGCCTGAGCAACGCAAATGCGGGCGTTGGCCACCCGACCTTCTGGCTGCCGATCCTGATCGGAATCATCGGTTTCGCTGGGTTCGCCATCGTCGAGAACAGGGTCGCAGCGCCGGTCTTTCCCGTGCGTCTGCTCGCACACCCTGCATTTCTCGGCGCCGTCATCATGGGCGTCTTCTGGAACTTCGCTGCAGCGGGCATGAGCCAGATGCTGCCGAACCTCTTCCAGTACGTCACGCATCTGCCGACCGGTGTGCTGGGCCTAGCCAGCCTGCCGATGTCGCTGGCGGGTATCGCCGGGTCGATCGCCGCCGGCGCAGCCTTTGGCAAGGGTGTTCTGCCGCGCACCATGGCGCTCGTGGGGTACGGCCTCATGGTCGTCGGCTTTCTCTCCTTTCTGCTTGTCACACCCACCGCCGGGTACATCATCTTCGTGCCGGGCATGCTCCTCGCCGGTGCGGGGTGGATGATGAACGCAACCAGCCAGGGAAACCTGTTCATCTCCCTCGCCCCCGCGAAGTTCTACGGGCCGGTCACCTCTAGCAAGGTCACCGTCGGCCAGTTCGGCTACGCGCTCGGGCTCACCGGGACCACGGTTCTCGTGTCGATGTTCACCCTCCGCGGCGTGGATTCAGCCACCAACGGGGCCGTGACCGGTGAGGGCAACTGGAACGACATCACTGCCTACCTCGAATCGGGCACCACGACGAACACCGCGCTGCAGTCAGTGAGCCCGGCAGACATGGCGGCCATCTACACGCACGCCTTCCAGTCGACCTCTGTGATCGTCGCTGTCGTCGTCGCCATTGCGGGGGTTCTCATGTTCCTCTCGCTCCGCTCGAAGAAGGCCGGCATTCCCGTCGACGATTTTCTTGCACAGCCCGTCCAGACATCTCCCCCTCAGAAAGGCCAGTCATGACTGATTCGATCCTCACCGCCGGCACCATCATCACGATGGATGAGTCTCTGCCGCGCGCCGAAGCCGTCGCCGTCTCGGGCGGAGTCATCGTCGCCGTCGGATCGCTCGCCGAGGCGCAGGAAGCGTTGCCCGGTGCGCAGGTCATCGACACGGGGGCCGCCGTACTCATGCCCGGCTTCATCGAGTCCCACGGGCATCCGATCGTCTCTGGTCAGGCCACGCAGGCGCCGGCCAGGTCGATCTCCCCGTGGGATGCGCCGACGTGGAATGACGTGCTCGCGATCTTCGCCGAAGCGATCACTGCAACCCCGGCCGATGTGCCCCTGCTGTTCAACGGCTTCGATGCGCTTTTGCATGGCATCGAGCATCCGACCGCGCTGTCGCTCGACGCCATCTTCGGCGAACGGCTGGTTGCTGTCGCCGACAACTCGGGCCACGGTGTCTACTTCACCACCGCGCTGATCGCCAGCCAGGGGTGGGATGCCCAGCCACCCGCAGACCCGGTGGGCGGCTCGTTCGGCCGCAACACCGACGGCTCACTCGACGGCACCGCGTATGAACTGCCGGCCGTACTCGCCGTGGTCATGCCGGTGATGGCGAAGCTCGGCGGCAACCCGCTGCACCCGGCGATGGCGTTCTACCGGCTCATGGCCGAGGCGGGCATCACCTCGGCGAGCGAGATGACGTACAACGACCAGCTCAAGGGCGCATACGAGGCGCTCGCCGTCATGTCGAACGTGCCGCTGCGCCTCTCGGCCTACCACGTCTCGGTCGAGGCGAGCTGCGCCGAGCCGCTGGTCTCTGACGTCTCGACAGAACTCTTGGTGAAACAGGGCATCAAACTGTGGGCCGATGGCTCGCCGTGGATCGGCAACGTGGCCACATCGTTCGGGTACCTGGACACCGAGACGACACGCCGCGCGAAGATCGACCGCTCGGTGGCCGGCGAGCACGCCATGAACTACTCACGTGCAGACCTCGACGCCATTCTCGACAAACACGCGCTGTCTGGCTGGCAGATCTCCGTACACGTGAACGGCGACCTCGGGCTCGACATCGTGCTCGACGCGATCGAACGGGCGCTGGTGAAGTACCGGCTTCTCGGCACCGATCACCGCTGGCGGGTGGAGCATGTGGGAGCCGGGCGCAAAGACCAGTTCGAGCGCGCCGCGAGACTGGGCGTGGCCATTTCGATGGGGCCGTTCCAGTTCTACTACTGGGGCGACATGCTCGACGGCGAGATGTTCGAATCGGAGTACGGCTCGCAGTGGCAGGCGTTCAGGGACGCGTTCAGCTCGGGTGCCACGGTGTCGTTTCACAATGATGGCGCGGTGACGCCGCCTACCCCCCTGCTCAACGTCCAGACAGCGGTGACGCGCCGCACACGCAGCGGCGCACTTCGAGGGGCGAACCAGGCCATCTCAGTACACGAAGGACTGGCGGCCGAGACCATCAACGCTGCGTTCCTTTTGAAGCGGGACCACCTCGTGGGTTCGATTGCCGTGGGAAAGCTGGCCGACTTCGTGGAGCTCTCGGCAGATCCGTACGACGTCGACCCGCGAACGCTCGCGACAGACGTGATGGTGCTCGGCACCTGGCTCGGGGGCGGCCGCATCGATCTGGATGTGTTCATGGGTGAATCGCACGGGGTCGACCAGGCGCAACACGCCGATCTGTCGGCGCACGTCGCTTCTGGCCACCGCTGCTGAAGGTTCCGCGTACAAGCACGAAAGGCGCACAACCAAGCCAGGCGCGAGAAAGAGACGTGCAAGGTCAAGAGAATGCCCCCTGACAAGCGCCAACAGAAAAGGGTGGCGTCCCGAAGAACGGCACCCTCTTCTGCGTGGAGCTGGTGTTACGGGCAGGTGACCGTGACACCGTTCGACAGTGTGCTCGTGCCTGAGGGCAGGCCCTGGCACAGGCTGTTGATCGCTGCGGCACCGGCAGTGACCGCGATGATGACGATGACGATGCCGAGGATGAACAGCACGGCGCCGACGATGATCGCAGCAACAGCAGGGCCGTTCTTGGCACCGACGCGACGCGACTGCACCAGGGCGACGATACCGAGGATGAGGCCGATGATGTTGAAGAAGATCGCCACGATCAGAGCGACGATACCGAGTGTCTTGCCGGGTACCGACGCCGGTGTGGCGGGCTGGGCGTAGACAGGCGCGGCGGGCTGCGCAGGAGCAGAGTACGCCGGTGCGGCAGGCGGTGTTGGGGGTGTGGGCGGCAGCTGGTTGCCATTCAAGTCGGTCATCAGCATCTCCTTCGACGGGTTGCGAGTCTTGTTGCGAATTCTGGGCAAATGCTCAGGCGATGTAAAGCTATCGGAAATTTTGTCACTTGCGATAGGTGTCGGCTGAGCCTCAGCGCTCATAAGTGCGAGCACAAACGCATCGGTTGCTCTTAAGAGCGAAAAGTCCTACAGAAGTGGAGACTGGGCCGTGTCTCCCCGTACCGTGAGGTATTCCGTTCTGACCAAGGAGGCTCAGATGAAAAAATCATTGCGCTTTGCAGCACTCATTCCCATCGCACTCATCCTGTCCGCTTGTTCCGTGTCCACCACGCCCGGTGGTGCAGCGAGCACAGGATCAGCCGGAACCACCGGGACCGTGACAATCGGCTTCAGTCAGGCGACACAGCAGTCGCCTTTCTATGTCGAACTCGGTAACGGTGTGAAGGCGGAAGCCAAAGCAGAAGGAGCCGACCTCGTCTATGTTGACGCGAACGGCGACGTCACAAAACAGAACAACGACATCCAGGACCTCATCACCAAGGGGGTCAGCGTCCTGCTCATCAACCCGGTCGACCCTCAGGGGATTGCGCCGAGCATCGCTGCTGCGAAGGCCGCCAACATTCCTGTCATCACCGTCGACAGGTCAGCGGCAGGCTCGCTTGCGCACGTAGGTCGTGACAACGTCGCGATGGGCAAGCTCGTCGGCGAGGAACTCTCGAAAGCTCTCGGGGCTTCGGGGGGCAAGATCGTCGAAATTCAGGGCGATGCAGGCGGTACGGTCGCTATGGATCGCTCGAAGGGCTTCCATGACGCTTTCGCCGGCAACTCTGCCGTGACGATCGTGCAGGGTCCGTACGCCGAGTACATCCGTGCGAACGCGGTCACGGCAATGCAGGACCTCCTGCAGGCGAACCCCGATGTCAAAGCGGTGTACGCGCACAATGACGACATGGCTCTGGGTGCACTTCAGGTTCTGAAGGAGAACGGCCGCACCGACGTTCTGGTCTCCGGTGTCGACGGGCTCAGTGAAGCCGTGTCGGCGATCGCCGACGGCAGTCAGTACGTCGCCACTGCGCTGAACGACCCGATCTCACTGGGAGCCATTGCCGCCAAGACGTCAATCTCCGCAGCTAAGGGCGACAAAGTCGACGCAGAGATCGACGCAGGCACTGCGCTGGTCAACAAGGGCAACGCCGCCAGCTATGTCGGCACGACCCTGTTCGCGCAGGCGAAGAAGTAGCCACACCCCTCTGTGGTCGGGGCTCGGTGAAGAACCAATCGCCGGGCCCCTCCCACCACCACTCATTCGCGGTGACGCTGCGATCAACCGGAAGAATCTCATGACAGACGAACTCCTCTCCACTCACCTTTCGAATGCGCCCCTCGCCGGCGAGATGACAGCGGGAGTTCTTCACGATGTGGGAGACGTGCGAATCGAGCAGGTACCGATCCCGACCCCGGGCCCCGGGGATCTGCTCGTGAAGGTCGCCGCCTGCGGAGTGTGCGGGTCGGACATACCGCGGATGAACTTCTCGGCACCCTACCGGCTCCCGCTCATCTGCGGTCATGAGTTCTCCGGGCACGTGGTGTTCGCCGCCGACGATGTCACAGGTTTCACCGTCGGTGACCTCGTCTCGGTGCCGCCGCTGCTGCCGTGTCGCAAATGCGAGAGCTGCCTCGAGGGGCACTTCAGCCTCTGTGAGGACTACGACTACTTCGGCAGCCGTCGTGACGGTGCGTATGCGCAATATGTCGTCGTTCCTGCCGACAACGCGCTGATCATGCCCGAGGGGCTCGACCCTCGGGCAGCAGCAATGATTGATCCTGCGGCGATCGCGCTGCACGCCATCTGGCGCACTCGTCTGACAGCCGGATCACGTGTCGCCGTCATCGGCGCTGGCCCAATCGGCTTGTTCGCCGTTCAATGGGCACGACTGCTCGGCGCCACTGACGTGCTGGCCGTCGACGTGAACGAGCAGAAGGCGGACATGGCACGTGAGGCCGGCGCAACGCACACCGCCACCAACGATGAGGAGGCTCTCGCGCACGCTGGCAAGGGCTACGACGTCATCATCGAGTCAGCAGGAGTGCCGCAGACGATTGCGCTTGCAGTGAAACTGGCCGCCCGTCACGGCGAGGCCGCGTTCATCGGCATTCCGCACCGGCCGGTGGAGCTCGACAAAGCGGCATTCAGTGGTTTTCTTCGCAACGAAGTGAGCCTGTACGGGAGCTGGAATTCCTTCTCTGCGCCGTTCCCTGGTAAGGAATGGACGGAGTCGGCGGCCAAGCTTTCGACCGGCGATCTCAAGTGGCAGTTCATGATCACGCACGAACTGGGGCTCGATGCGCTGCCCGAGACGATGAAGCAGTTGGCCGACAGGTCTATCTTTAGCTCCAAAGTTCTCTTCTTCCCGAACGCTGGATGACATGCCCCACTACCTTGCAATCGACATCGGCACCGAAAGCGCCCGTTGTGCCGTCTTCACAAGCGAAGGGCGACGGGTCGGCGATGGCAGCTCGACGTATATGACGACGTTTCCACGATCGGGGTGGGCAGAACAGGACCCCCTCGACTGGTGGAACAGCGCTGCCGATGCCGCGCGTCAGGCGTTGTCGCAAGCGGGGGTGACCGTTGTCGATGCGGTCAGTATCGCGACGACCTCGTCTTCTGTGGTCTTTCTCGACTCGCAGGGGCATTCGCTTCGCCCCGCGCTTCTCTGGATGGATGCTCGTGCGAGCGAACAGTCCCGCAGAACGGCGGAGGTCGATCATCCGGCTCTGAAGTTCTCAGGCGGCTCGGACTCGTCGGAGTGGCTCGTGCCCAAGGCCATGTGGGTTGCCGAGAACGAACCCGATGTGTACGCGGACTCGCGCTACATCGGAGAATCAGTGGACTACCTCACCTGGAAGCTCACGGGGGAATGGCTGGGCTCCCGCCTGAATGCGACCTGCAAATGGAACTACGACTCTCGCGAATCGGATCTGCCCCATGACCTCTACGAGACGCTCGGCGTACCCGATCTCGGCACCAAGCTCCCGAAGGACATCAGGGCTGTCGGACGTGTTGCAGGCAGGCTCACGGACGAGGCCTCGGCGAAGTTCGGCCTGTCCAACCGGCCGGTCGTCGGCATCGGCGGTATTGACGCCCACCTGTCACTGATCCCTCTTCAAGGTCTCAGCTCCCACCCGGTGTCGATCGTCGCAGGAACCTCGAACGCGTTCATCGCGGAGTTGACCGACCCGGTCTTCTCCTCCTCGATCTGGGGCCCGTACCCTAACGCGCTCAGTTCCGGCAAGTGGCTCGTCGAGGGCGGTCAGGTCTCGGCCGGGTCATCATTGACGTGGCTGGCTGAACGGGTACTGGGCTTCGGGCGCGAGCGTGTTCAGGCTCTGATCTCAGACGCAAGCAGTCTCGACGCCGTAACGCATGGTCTGCTCGTGCTCGACAACTTCATGGGCAACCGGACTCCGCTGCGTGACCCGCTGTTGCGCGGGGCGATTCTCGGTGCGAGCCTCGGAACGACCCCGGCGCAGCTATATCTGGCCACCGTTGAATCGGTGGCCTATGGCACTCGTCAAGTTCTCGACTCATTCGTCGATGCCGGAGTGGACGATTCAGACGTCTTCATCACTGGAGGAATCCGGCACAATGCACTGTGGCTGCAGACCACAGCCGATGTTCTCGGGCGACCGATCAACCTCGTCGCTGGTGAGAATCTCACCCTCCTTGCGTGCGCGGCGATCGCCGCCACGGCAAACGGCGATGCCGCAACGCTCGAGGAGGCCGCGCGCGTGTTCAGTCCCAGCAGTGTCGTCGTCGAGCCCGACGTGGTCAAGCACGAGATCCTCGACCAGGCCTATTCCTTGTACCGTGAGGCGACAACGGCGACGACGGGAATCCATCACTCCCTCCACAAACTCTCAACCGGTCATTCGGCCACTGTCGCCACGGAGCCCGGGCTGTCATGAACGCCGACGACGAGTTGCTTGCGGTGAAAGCCGCTGAGCTCTATTACGAAGACGACAAGACGCAAGACGAAATCGGTGCCCTTCTGCACCTGACCCGGTGGAAGGTCGGCCGGCTGCTCAACCAGGCCAAGCAGGAAGGTTTCATTCGCATCGAGATCGTGCACCCTCGTGCGCGCAAACTTCCTCTGGAACGCGAACTCCGAGCGCGGTTCGGCCTCATCGACGCTGTCGTCGTGCCGAGTTCCGACTCCGATGACGAACCCGAACTTCGTGCGCGGGTAGCCAGCGGCGCAGCAGCGTACCTGACCTCACTCCGCCCAGCGCCGCGCACCTTGGGTGTCAGCTGGGGTCGCACGATGCACGACGTGGCAATGAGCCTGCCCGAGGGCTGGGCTCGAGGCGTGAGCGTCATTCAGATCAATGGTGGTGTCAGTCTCAACAAGCGAGCGAGCTCTGCGGCGAACACTGCCGTCTCCATCGCCCAGAAGGGTGGCGGTTCTGCGACCCTCTTGCCGTCTCCCGCGATACTGCAAGAGGCAGCGACGAAGCGCGCCATCGAAAACGATCGAACCGTTCGCGCCGTGCTGGATGCAGCTGCCTCCGCGTCGACGTACCTCTTCAGCGCAGGCGCGGTTGATACCAAATCCGTGCTCGTGGAGAGCGGATACCTCAGCTCGGCCGATGTCACTGCTCTCATCTCAAAAGGCGCCGTAGCCGATGTGATCGGCAGGTTCATCGATGCAGACGGAAACATCATCGATCACTCGCTGAACGAACGAACGCTCGGCCTTTCGATCGACGCGCTGCGGGCTTCGAACAGTGCCATCGCCGTCATTGCAGGCGAGTCGAAACACGAGATCTGCCGCACGGTCGTCTCGAACGGCCTCTGCACGGTCCTGGTCACTGATCAGAACACAGCCACCTACCTCTTGGAGTCTCAACGATGAATGTCGACGCCCCTCTGGTAACCACCGAGAGCCAGGCCAACAGCCTGCCGGCTCTTCGACTGCGCATGCGCAGCATCAACAAGTCGTTTCCCGGCACCCACGCCTGCCGCGATACTCGACTCGAGGTGAGTCCGGGCGAAGTTCACCGCTTACTCGGCGAGAACGGCGCAGGCAAGTCCACGCTGATGAAGATCCTGTCGGGTTCGTACCAACCAGACAGCGGAACGATTGAGATAGACGGGGTCGAGGTCTCATTCGCTACCCCGCTCGACGGCATAGCGGCTGGGATCGCCGTCATCTATCAGGAACTCGACCTATTTCCCGATCTGACCGTGGCTCAGAATCTCTACCTCGGGCATTCTCCGAGTGTTGCGGGGCTCGTGCGCAGGCGGCAGCGAAAGATGGATGCCCGGCGCGTTCTCGAGCGCGTCGGAGCCACGTTCTCTCCCGACGCGGTGGTCGGCACCCTGCCGATCGCAGACCAGCAACTCACGGCGATCGCCCGGGCACTCACTGCCGATGCCCGTCTGATCGTGATGGACGAACCGACCGCGACGCTCGGCGACGCCGATGTCGAGAAGGTGCACCGCGTCATCCGTGGCCTTGTCGAAGAAGGCCGTTCGGTCGTCTACATTTCGCATCGCCTCGATGAGGTGCGCGACATCGGTGACAGGGTCACGGTATTGCGCGACGGGGCGAACGTCGCAGAGCACGTTGTCGCCTTGAGCACTCCGGACCAGTGGATCGCCGACATGATCGGTGACAAGAAGCACGAACTCACCGATGTGACCGACAGGCCGCGACCGACGGGAGTGCCGCTGCTCGACATCCATCACGTGGGCATAAAGGGCGTCATAGATGTCGACAACGTCTCCGTTCTGCCCGGCGAGATCGTCGGTCTCGCAGGACTCGGCGGTGCGGGTCGAACCACCTATCTGTCGGCCGTTTTCGGCGCAACAAAGTCGACCAACAGCATCAGTCTCGACGGCAGACCCCTCCGAATCCGCTCAGTTCGCGACGCGACGGCAGCCGGGTTCGGACTCGTGCCCGAATCGCGCAAGACCGAAGGCCTCATGTTGGGGCTCTCGATCGCACGAAACGCATCCGTCTCCTCGATCGATAACGCACCGTGGCTGTTCCCGCATCGCAGAGGCAAGGCGCTCTCCGCTCCCGTGCTGAAACGCCTCGGGGTGAAGTACGCCAGCGTCAACCAGGCAGTCGGACAGCTCAGCGGTGGCAACCAGCAGAAGGTCGTCCTCGCGAAATGGTTGACCAGGGGCATCCGGGTGCTGCTGCTCGACGAACCGACCAGGGGACTCGACATCGGAGCCAAAGCCGATCTCTACAGGCAAGTTCGAACACTTGCCGACCAGGGTGCTGCGGTCATCGTTGCCAGCAGTGAGCTCTCCGAGCTCATGGCCAATGCCGACCGCATCATCGTTCTGCACGAAGGCCGCAAAGTCGCCGAATTCGACCCCAGAACTCATTCCGAAGAAACCATCACGCACGCCATCATCAGCGGGAAGACCTCATGACAATCCTCAAGAATCCAGACACCGTGAGCCAGGCCGGAGAGCCGGCCAGGCCCGAGAATTCCCTTTGGAAGCGTCGAGGGTCGAGCTGGCTCGTCAAGGGTAATCTGCTGATCGTCTTCGTTGTGCTGGTCGTCGTCGCCTCGATTCTTTCGCCCGACTTCCTCACCATTCGAAACGTATCCAACCTCCTTCAGCAGTCGAGCCTGACGGGCATCATCGCCATCGGCATGACCCTGGTCATCCTGACCTCGGGAATTGACCTTTCGGTGGGCAGTACAGCAGCCCTCAGCGGAATGGTCGTTGCGATCGCTCTCGATGGCGCGGTTCCGATACCGCTCGCGATCCTTCTGGCGATGGGGACCGGCATTGTCGTCGGACTCGGGATGGGGTACGTCGTCGCCTGGATCAGGCTCCCTGCCTTCATCGTCACACTTGCTGGCCTCACGGCAATCCGGGGCGCTGCTTTTCTCACCACCGACGGCAAGCCCGTCGGTCAGAACCTCCCGGAGGCCTTCACCGTCATCGGCGGAGGCTACATCGGGTTCTTCCCGATCACCGGATTGATCTTCATCGCCGTCGCCCTGGTCGCCGCCGCTGTCCTGAGGTTCACCACGTTCGGTGAGTACATCTACGCAGTAGGGAGCAACGAGGAGGCCGCCCGGCTCTCGGGGGTGCCGGTAAAATGGGTTCAGATGGCTGTATTCGGAATCTCAGGACTCACAGCAGCGATCGCCGGAATCCTCCTCACCAGCCGTCTCACGATAGCCCAGCCGACAGCGTTCACTGGCGCAGAGCTCGACGGTATCGCAGCGGTCGTGCTGGGTGGGGCGAGCCTCTTCGGTGGTCGAGGAGGAATCAGTGGCACCTTCATCGCCGTTCTGCTGCTCAGCGTTTTGAAGAACCTCTTCAATCTCATGGGCATAGGTTCGTTCTTCCAGATGGTTGCCACCGGCATCATTCTTCTGTTGGCATTGATTCTGAACAAGTTCATCGACTCGCGTGCGCGCACGATTTCCTGACTGAGAAAGAGACATCATGACTATCGAACAGCCCGTGATCGACACCCCAGGTGCCGTCCAAGGCATCAGAGACCTTGTCGGTGGGGAAGCAACCGATACGAACCTCCGCCGCTACCTCGAAGGCATTCCGGGCGTTGACGCTGTCGGTCTGGAACAACGAGCAGCGTCGCTCGGCACCCGCTCCATCAAGACCACATCAAAAGCGTGGGCCCTCGACACGATCATCCGGTTGATCGACCTGACCACCCTCGAGGGTGCCGATACACCGGGCAAGGTCAGGTCTCTCGTCGCCAAGGCGCTGGTGCCCGATGCAAGCGATGTGAGCACTCCACGTGTGGCGGCGGTGTGCGTCTATGGCGACATGGTCGGTGACGCGGTTGCCGCCCTCGGTTCGGCACACGGCGACCCGGACCACGGCGGCGTGAGCGTGGCGGCCGTCGCGACCGCGTTCCCGAGCGGCCGGGCTTCGCGCGCGGTCAAACTCGCCGACACCGCAGATGCAGTGAGGGCCGGTGCCGACGAGATCGACATGGTCATCGATCGCGGCGCTTTTCTCTCTGGCCGGTACGGCCAGGTCTTCGACGAGATCGTCGCTGTGAAAGAGGCCTGCCGCCGCCAGGATGGAACGTCTGCGCACCTGAAGGTCATTCTCGAGACGGGCGAACTGAACACCTACGACAACGTTCGCCGGGCATCCTGGCTGGCCATGCTTGCCGGTGGTGACTTCATCAAGACATCGACAGGAAAGGTCGCCCCCGCCGCGACCCTGCCCGTGACCCTTCTCATGCTCGAGGCTGTTCGCGACTGGCATCGGGTGACCGGCCAGAAGATCGGCGTGAAGCCTGCCGGTGGCATCCGGTCGTCGAAAGATGCCATCAAGTACCTCGTGACGGTGGCAGAGACGGTGGGGGAGGAGTGGCTGCAGCCGCACCTGTTCCGGTTCGGTGCGTCGAGCCTGCTGAACGACGTTCTGCTTCAGCGCCAGAAGCTGACCACGGGGCACTACTCGGGCCCCGACTACGTCACAGTCGATTAGACGAACGCCATGTCCAGTCGAACACCGCATCAAACACTGAAGGACTATTGTGACTTTTCTTGAATACGCTCCGGCCCCGGAGTCGACGGGATTGCTGAATCTGAAGGCCAACTACGGCCTCTTCATCAACGGGGAGTTCGTCGACGGCAGAGGCACTGCTTTTGCGACGATCTCTCCGGCTACCGAACAGACCATAGCCATGATCTCGTCAGCTGATGACGCCGATGTCGACTCAGCCGTGCTCGCTGCGCGATTGGCATATGACACCGTGTGGTCGACGATGTCGGGGCGCGACCGCGGGAAGTACCTGTTCCGCATCGCCCGCCTTGTGCAGGAGCGGGCCCGCGAACTCGCCGTGGCCGAGACCCTCGACAACGGCAAACCCATCAAGGAGAGCCGTGATGTCGACGTGCCTCTCGTTGCTGCGTGGTTCTTCTACTACGCAGGGTGGGCCGACAAGCTCGACCATGCTGGCCTTGGCGCAAACCCCTCGTCGCTCGGAGTTGCAGCTCAGGTCATCCCCTGGAACTTCCCCTTGTTGATGCTTGCCTGGAAGATCGCGCCGGCTCTTGCCGCCGGAAACACCGTGGTGATCAAGCCGGCCGAGACGACGTCGCTGACGGCGTTACTCTTCGCCGAGATTCTCCAGCAGGCCGACCTCCCCGCAGGCGTCGTCAACATCGTGACCGGCGACGGGGCAACCGGTCGCGCGCTCGTGAACCACCCCGGTGTGAACAAGGTCGCGTTCACGGGATCGACCGCCGTCGGGCGCGAGATTGCACGGTCGCTGGCAGGCACGAACAAGAAGGTCACCCTTGAACTGGGTGGCAAGGCGGCCAACATTGTGTTCGACGACGCACCGATCGACGAGGCTGTCGAGGGCATCGTGAATGGAATCTTCTTCAACCAAGGCCAGGTGTGCTGCGCCGGCTCGAGGTTGCTCGTGCAGGAGAACGTGCACGACGAGGTGGTCGAACGCTTGAAGGCTCGCATGGCGACACTTCGGGTGGGGGATCCCCTCGACAAGAACACCGATGTCGGCGCCATCAACAGCGCAGCGCAGCTTGCTCGTATCGAGGCGCTCTCGGCTGCGGGAGAGGCGGAAGGGGCTGAACGCTGGAGCCCACCGTGTGAACTACCGCAGAACGGGTTCTGGTTCGCGCCGACGATCTTCACGAACGTCTCGACGAGCCACCGGATCGCCCGGGAGGAGATCTTCGGCCCTGTGCTGTCGGTGCTCACCTTCCGCACACCCGCCGAGGCGATCGCCAAGGCCAATAACACTCCCTATGGGCTCTCAGCGGGAATCTGGAGCGACAAGGGAAGTCGCATTCTGGCCGTCGCCGACAAACTGCGCGCAGGCGTCATCTGGGCGAACACGTTCAACAAGTTCGACCCGGCCAGCCCGTTCGGTGGCTACAAGGAGTCAGGTTATGGCCGTGAGGGTGGAAAACAGGGCCTGGCCGCGTACCTGAGCCCGGCAGCACCGGTTCTGGCGTCGGCCACACCTACATCGGCCGTACCCGCATCCCGACGAAAGAGGGTTTCGAAATGACGCATCTCGCTGTTCCCAAGACGTACAAACTGTTCATCGGAGGTAAATTTCCTCGTAGCGAGTCCGGCTACACGTATGAGGTTCTGAGCGCATCCGGAGCCTTTCTCGCCAACGCCGCCAAAGCATCCCGAAAAGACGCGAGGGACGCGGTCGTGGCTGCCCGAGCTGCGGTCTCCGGATGGTCGGGAACGACTGCCTACAATCGTGGTCAGGTGCTCTACCGCATTGCCGAAGTACTCGAGGGTCGCCGCGCCCAGTTCGTCGATGAGATCGTTCAGGCCGAGTCCGTGACAGCGGACGTCGCCGGGGCCCAGGTCGACGAGGCAATCGACCGATGGGTCTGGTATGCCGGCTGGTGTGACAAGTACGTTCAGGTTGCCGGTAATGCGAATCCCGTTTCGGGACCCTACTTCAACCTGTCCGTGCCAGAGCCCACCGGCGTCGTCGCGATCGTGGCGCCGCAGGATTCGTCTCTGCTCGGTCTCGTGAGTGTCGTCGCCCCCGCCCTGGTGAGCGGGAACACGGTTGTTGTTCTCGCGAGTGAGCAGTTCCCGCTGTCGGCGATCAGCTTCGCCGAGGTGCTCGCTACGAGCGACGTGCCAGGAGGAGTTCTCAATATCCTCACCGGGTCGCCGAAAGACATTGCCTCCTGGCTCGCCTCGCACGCCGACGTCAATGCACTCGACCTTTGTGGAGCGTCAGCATTGGATTGGGTGGATCTCCAGATTGCTGCTGCCGAGACGCTCAAACGTGTGCTGCTTCCTGAGACCGGGCTCGATGCTGGCTACCCGACTCTCGGCCGGATTACCGCGCTCACCGAAACCAAGACCGTCTGGCATACCAAGAGCCTGATCTGACACGCGTTCGTCACGCCGTTCGCCGCAGAGTCACAGCTCGCGGTCTTTCGTGACCGACATCGCGGTGGTACGTTTTTCGTACTGTTTCCCCAGACCCCGGTGACAGGTGTTGATCGTCAGATCGATACCGGAGCCGCACACACGTGCCACGTCTGAGGGAGCAAAGTGACCAGGAACCTGAATTCGACACTCGCGGCACTCGTCGGTGGGTGTATCGTCGCCGGTCTCGTGATTGCCGTGTCGCGGGCTGTTGGTGCCCGAGACGGTGTCAGGCCGGTTCAGGGCGTTCCCGAGCCAAGTGATCCTGCGCCCGAGTCACTCAGCAATGTGGCAGAGCGGAGTAGCCAACCGCCGAGGCGGCCCAATCGTGTGCCAAAGCCTTCCCGCCCAGGTGTTGGGGCAACCGGGTACGAGACCGTGCTGTCAGTTCACGTGCCTGAGCTGGTTGATCACATGTCGGAATCCACCGGGGCAACCGATGGCCTGCTCAGTCCCACCGTCCATGCCATAACGGCCCACTCGTCGGCCAGCGACCCTGGATACGAGGCTGCGTCGAACGACCTCGACTGGGCCGTGCCAGAGCCGGCCTGACGCAGCCCTCATCCCTTGCCGGATGAGCAATCCGCCATCCCACGTCGCTTCAGCCATCAACCAAGTGGTCGTCAGGCCGTGGGAACGGCTGTCTGTGCCCCGGCGAGGCCATCTTCCAGCGGGTATCCGAGAGATGTCGCGAGCCGCAACAGGAGGCTCTCGAGGAGTTCTGTCTCTCCTTCGGTCATCGTGTCGGCGACAGTCGTGATCGCGCCCCGGTAGTCGTCGTAGACGCCGGCCATGACGGCCTCGCCCGCTGGGGTGAGTTCGAGGAAGATGGCTCGCCGATCGCTCGGGTGGGCGACCCGGAGGATCAGGTCGCGCTCGACAAGTCGATCTGAGATCGCTGTCACGGCACCGGTCGTCAGATTCATCGAGCCGGCTAGCATCTTCGGCGAGGCCTGGCGTGCTTCGGCAATGCGCGACAGCACGCGGAGTTCCGACAGGGTGAGCTCGCGTTCGGTCGCGAAGCGGTTTCTCGTCTTGTCGAGCGCGCGGAGGAGTACGAGGGTAGCGGCTGGCAAGCCCTCGACGGCCTGAATCGGCCCCGTCTGCCCGAACATCCGATTCTCCCTGCTGATTCTCATATCGATCCCAGAGCGCGTCTGGCTGGTGGCTGCATCAGGCTACCGGGCTGGTGAAGTGTGTCAATCCCCAAAACAGCCAGAGTTCAAACTACTCACTCTCTGAGATACTTACCCATACTAATGGGCGGTGCGTGGGCACTCTCCTCTGGTCCCACGAGTGAAAAGAGTACTGATGAGCACGTACCGGTTGACGGTGAACAACGAACGGTATTTCCTTCCCGAGGGCAGAGACGTGGTGGGCCTGAAGGCCGTATTCGCCGAAGCATCCCGCATGGGTGGAGGTTTCGTCGACGTTCTGAACACGTCAAAATTGCGCGTCGCTCTGCTGATCACGCCCAGCTCGTCCATCAAGTTCGAAGAGTTCGACGCGGTCCTGCAGATCGACGAATTGTGGCAACCGCCCCTCGCGCACTCTTCGGCACAGCCGTTTGCACTCTCGAATACAGGGGAAGCCGAGTTGGGCTCCGACCTGTTCGAGTACGACGACTTCCAGTTCTGACGGGCCAGCGGCGGGTGCCTTTGCGTGCCGAGAGGCCCACGCTGACCGCATTCGGGCACAGGCCGACTGTTCCGGATGCCCGTGGCCGTCTTTGTGTGCGAAATCCCTAGATCCGAGTTTCTGCAAATCTGCACAGCGCGGGTGCGTGTTCGGTGATTGATCCGCATTCCAGTGCAGTGATACTCCTGAACCATGACGAACTCTCTCGAACGCAAGACAGCGCTGGTCACAGGCGGCGCAAGTGGAATCGGGGAGGCAGTTGCCCATACCCTCTCCTCGCGGGGTGCGCAGGTCATCGTGGCTGACCGTGACGGCGACGCTGCCCGGCGGGTGGCGGCAGACATCGGGGGCACCGCGTGGGAGGTCGACCTCCTCGACCCCGAACAGGTCTCCGACGACGCCCTCGCCCGCGCCCTGCCGCCCATTGACATCCTGGTGAACAACGCCGGTGTACAGCGCCTGGCGCCGATCGAAGACTTCGCCCCCGGCGACTTCAGGATGATCGTGACCCTCATGCTCGAAGTGCCCTTCCTTCTCATCCGCCGTGTTCTGCCGTGCATGTACGAGCGTGAATGGGGTCGCATCATCAACGTGTCGTCTGTTCACGGATTGCGCGCATCCCCGTTCAAGAGTGCCTACGTGTCGGCGAAACACGGGCTCGAGGGGCTGTCGAAGGTGACGGCGCTCGAGGGTGGCCCCAAGGGTGTCACGAGCAACTGTGTCAGCCCCGGCTATGTGCGGACTCCCCTCGTCGAGAAGCAGCTGGCCGAGCAGGCGGAGGTGCACGGAATCCCCGAGTCGGAGGTGCTCAGCCGCATCATGCTCACGGAGAGTGCCATCAAGAGGCTCGTGGAACCTTCTGAGGTCGCGTCGCTCGTCGGTTGGCTCGCATCTGAGGAGTCCGCAATGGTGACCGGTGCGAGCTACACGATGGACGGTGGCTGGTCGGCCCGCTGAGCGGACGCTCGTATTCCGCCCGAGGCGTCGCAGGCTGCGGCAAGCAGGGCGTCAGCTGTAGGGGCTGCCGATCATCCGGCTGCCGGGGCGCCCTTCGAGGGCGTCGCTGAACTCGATCATCCGCGAGCGCAGTGCTGACGCCACCGCAGCGATGGCCGGTTGCCGGAGCGCCTCGGTGCGGAGAACCATCCAGTACGCCAGCCGTTCGCCGACCAGCTCCGGCAGAACGCGGACCAGGTCTGAGTGCTGGTCGGCCATGAAGCACGGCAGGAAGCCCATGCCGGCACCCGCACGAGTCGCCTCGACGTGCACGAAGACGTTCGTCGACGTGACCCCGTCGACCATGGTCGGCACGAGCCGGCGCGGCGCATCGAGGTCATCGACCTGCAGGATCGAGTCGATGAAGTACACCAGCGGGTGCGTCATCAACTCGGGCAGTGACGTTGGAGTGGCGTGTTCGCTGAGGTACGCACGGGAGGCGTACATGCCGAGGGAGTAGTGACCCAGCTCGAAGGCCTCTGTGCGGTGAACCTGGGGCTCGCCGACCACCACTTCGATGTCGAGACCAGATCGGTGCTGCAGCGCCCGCCTGGTCGCGGTGACGATTTCGACGCTGAGATTCGGATGCTCGCGCCGCAGCGCAGCGACCGCAGGAGCGGCGATGTACGCGCTGAACCCGTCGGTTGCAGACAGTCTCACCACACCGCTGAGCTGCCGGGGTTCGTCGGGCGGCGCTGTGAGTTCGCTCACGGCCGCCTCGACGGCTTCGGCTGCCCCGACGGCCTTCTCGCCCAGGGCGGTGAGTTCCCATCCGCCAGCCGACCGGGCGAGCACCCGGCCGCCGAGGGCGTGCTCGAGCGAGGTGATCCGCCGCGAGACGGTGGTGTGGTTGATGCCGAGGCTCTCTGCCGCCGTCAAGAAGCGGCCCGTGCGCGAAACCGCCAGGAGAATCAGCAGGTCGTCTGCATCCGGCGACAGTGCCGGGCGGGAGGATTCGTTCATATCTGCAAGTATGCAGTCTAGAGTCATCTACCGAGCGAGGCAATGGCGCGCAAGCCCCCGCCCGATCTGGCGCCCGCTGCCTACTATCGGAATATGGAACTTCCTCCCGTGACACCGGCGAGCCCGAAAGACGCGGGTGTCAGGGGAGAGCTGAACCACGATCGATACGTGGGCTCGCGAGACCTCACGCACTGGTACAGCCCGATCGGGCGCTTTCTCGCCCGGCTGACCCGCCGGCTGTCGGCCAGGCTCGGTCCGCACGGTGCGCTCATCCTCACGCTGGTCTTCGGCATGGCCATCGTGGTTCTGCTGAGTGCCGCAGCCGCTCAGGTCTACGACGCCGTCACCGATTCCGACGGCGTCGCCGGGCTCGACAAGCCTCTGCTGAATGTCATGATGTCAGCGCGTTCGCCATGGTTCGACTTCATCGTCACCGCCTACACCGACATCGCCGGGCCCATCGGGATGCCGATCATCGCCGTGGGGGCCATCGTGATCCTGGCACTGAGGCGGCGGTCGTGGACGCCGGTGATACTCATTGCGGCTGCCGGAACCGGCTCCCTCCTCATGACCATCGCCGGCAAGGACCTGATCGGCCGCGACAGGCCGCCACTGGCCGACGCTGTGCCACCGTACGAATACTCGCCGTCGTTCCCGAGCGGGCACACTCTCAATGCGGTCGTCATCGCGGGAATCATCGCGTACCTCCTGGTCCTGCGCCAGAAGACACCGCGCGCGCGGGTGATCACCATCGCTGTCGCCGCGCTCTTCGCCCTCACGATCGGTCTCAGCCGCGTCTACCTCGGGCACCACTGGTTCACCGATGTGCTCGCCGGCTGGATGCTCGGGGCCGCTTGGCTCGCCATCGTGATCACCGCTCACCGGCTCTACCTCACGACCCGAAGAAAGCCGTCTGAACAACAGCAGCCCGAACATCAGCAGCCCGAACGTCAGCGGCCTGCGCACGAACCACCCGACGATCTGGAGCACACGACATGACGCCCTCGAAAGAGCCCAGGCACGCCGCCACAGATGAAACTGTCGAAGAGGGGACGGCCACCAATGAGACGGTCACGGATGATGTGGTCGCAATGAATGCGGCCCGTCTCCAGCAGAAGACGGCCGCCATCGTCTACAACCCCATCAAGGTTGACCTCGAGGAGCTCCGCGCAGCGCTTCAGACGCAGGAGGCGGCGAACAACTGGGGCCCCACGCTCTGGCTCGAGACGAGCGAAGACGACCCCGGAGAACAGATCACGAGGACGGCCGTCGAAAAGAAGGTCGACGTCGTCATCGCGGCAGGCGGGGACGGAACGGTCCGAGCGGTGGCGGAGAGCCTTCGAGGCACTGGGATCCCCCTCGCGCTGCTGCCCTCCGGCACCGGAAACCTGCTCGCGCGCAATCTCGCACTCACCCTCGACGATATGACCCATTCGCTGGAGACAGCCTTCACGGGTGCGAACCGTTCAATCGACCTGGGTGTCATCGACATCGAGCGGGCGGATTCGACGCGCGACAGGCACGCGTTCCTGGTGATGGCCGGGCTCGGTATCGACGCCAAGATGATCGCCAATACGAACTCCGAACTCAAGAAGCGAGTGGGCTGGCTCGCCTACGTGCAGGCGATCACACTGGCGCTGAGAGACAAAGACGAACTCCGTTTCCGGTATCGGCTCGGCGATCATCCGACCCGCGCTCTTCGTGCCCACACGCTCATCATCGGCAACTGCGGCTCGCTGCCGGCGAACATGCTGCTGCTGCCTGACGCGGCGGTCGACGACGGGGTGTTCGACATCGTGATGCTCCGGCCGAAGGGTTTCTTCGGCTGGGTGCAGATCTGGGCGAGGGTCGCGTGGGAGAACGGGATCATCCGGCGTACGGCGATGGGCAGAAAGCTCATGGGTGAGGTGAAGGAGGTTCGGGCGATGGAGTATGACAAGGGAGAGTCGGTCACCGCCCGATTCAGTCGTGCGGAGCACATCGAGCTCGACGGTGATGCCTTCGGCGAGGCCGTGGCTTTCAAGACGTGGGTCGATGCCGGTTCGCTGGTCGTGCGCATTCCGGCCGAGGTCGCGGCTGACAGCACGGGTGACGACGTCGGTGCCGGTGATGCCGGTGCGAGCGATGCCGGTGCGAGTGAAGCCGGTGCCAGCGATGCCGGTGCCAGTGATGCCGGCACGAAGGAGGACGCGCATGCCTGACGCGAAAGCCGCCGCACGTACGGCGTCGAACAGCCCCATTCTCCGTGGCCTGGCCCGGTTGGGCTTTGCCGTGAACGGCCTGCTGCACGCTCTGATCGGGTTGATCGCCATCGGCATTGCGGTGGGCACGGGAAGTGGTGAAGCCGACCAGTCGGGTGCTCTCACCCAGTTGGCGAGCGCTCCGGGCGGCGCCTTCGTGCTCTGGGTCGTCGTCGTCGGTCTCGCGGCCCTCGGTCTGTGGCTCATCCTCGGTGCGTTCCTCTTTCGGGCTCCCGACCCGAAGAAACGGGTTTCGCACATCGTGAAGGAGGTCGCCAAGGGGCTGGTCTACCTTGCCGTTGCCGGAACGGCCCTGACCTTCGCGCAGGGTGGCACGTCGAATTCTGCATCGAGCGCAAGCCAGGCCAGTGCAGGGCTCCTGTCGACTCCGGGTGGGCAGATACTGGCTGTCGTCATCGGCGTCGCCATCGCTGCCATCGGCGTCTATTTCGTGGTCAAAGGCGTCACGAAGAAGTTCACCGATGACATCTCGGTTCCCGCTGGCCCGGCCGGCACCGCAACCGTGTTCGTCGGCGTTCTCGGCTATGTGGCCAAGGGTGTGGTGCTGGTTCTCGTCGGCGTGCTCTTCGCCGTAGCTGCATTCGCCGTCGACCCGGGCAAGGCGACGGGCATCGATGGTGCCTTGCGAACCCTGGCCACCCTGCCGCTGGGCATGGCACTGCTCTGGATCGTGGGTGCGGGCCTGATCGCGTACGGCGTCTACTGCGGGGTGCGAGCGTTGCGCGCCCGCCTGTGACCTGAGGTCTCCTGGTTCGCCGCGGCCACCGGCCCCACCGTACCGGACGAGTCGACCGTACCGGTTGCGTCGACCGTACGGGTTGCGTCGACCGTCACTGCCGGTGGCACGACACGCACAGTGCGATACGTGTCGAGCGCGATGATGAGCCCGAGGATGACCAGCGACAGTGACATCGAAGCGAGTGCGTCCGTCGCCCAGTGGTATCCCAGATAGACCCGGCACGCGGCCGCCGCGAAGATGAGCAGGGCCGCGACAGCGAATGCTGTCACGGTCACCCGCGGGTTCTTCTTCCGAGAGAAGACCAGGTACGTCAGCAGGAGCAGAAAGTCGCACGCACCGAGAACGTGGCCGGAGGGGAACGAGAACGTCGTGTCGGTGCCGAAGAGCATGAGCGAGGTGGGTGGGCGTTCCCTGCCGACAAGCCGGGTGATGATCTGCACAACGATCACTCCGGTCAGGGTGCCGAGGGCGAGCAGGAGCGGGCGCCAGATGTGCCGGGCAAAGATGCCCCAGCTCACCGTGACGACCAGGATGATGATCGGCAGTGCAATCGGGCCGAACACCACGGCTATGCCGATCATGACTGCCGTGAGCCAGTCTGCGCGGCGGGCGTCGATCCAGCTCTCGATCGGTGCGTCGATGCTCGAGAGATCGTCTTTCTGAAGCACGCTGGAGAGGATCACGAAGAAGAACACCAGACCGGCCGCGACGAGCACAGCAGAGATGATGTAGAGGTTTCGCTTGACCGAGGCGGCAACGGGCCGGGTCTCGACGATGAATCTCTCGTGGAAGGAACGGAGGGCAGAACCAGGCATGCGACGACGCTAGTACACGGTGTGATTCCGTGGCGGGGCCTCGATTTCGGGCCGGGTGACGGCTAAGGTATGGCAGGCTCAATGGGGTAACGATCTCCGCGGGGTGGCAATGTCCGTTGGCAGCAGGATTCGACGATGGGGCGCAAGAGCGTGAAAGAAGGACTGGCTCGTCTGAGCCGGCACAAGCTGTTCAAGGTCGTGCCGATCGTTGTTCTCATCGCCGAGATCGTCATCCGCATCGGTGCCGTCATTGTGGTGCCACGAAACCGGCGACCCACGGCAGCCATGGCGTGGCTGATGGCGATCTTCGTGGCGCCGATACCCGGGACGCTCTTCTTCAGCCTGTTCGGAACCACGAAGTTGCCCAAAGCCCGTCGCGACAAGCAGCAGGAGATCAACAACTTCATTCTGGAGACGACAGAGGGGCTCGACCTCGTCTCGAAGAACGAGACCTGGCCGGAGTGGTTCAGTTCAGTCGTCGAACTGAACCGGACCCTCGGCGCCATGCCGCTGGTCGGTGGCAACGATGTCAAACTCCTGCCGGACTACACCGAGTCGATTGCGGCGATGACGGCAGCAGTCGAAGCTGCCGAGAAATACGTACACGTCGAGTTCTACATCCTCAGCCGCGACGCGACGACGATGCCCTTCTTCGATGCGTTGCTTGCCGCCCAGAAGAGGGGAGTCACGGTCAGGGTCCTGTACGACCACATCTCGACCATCCGGAGCCCCAAAGGCCGGGCCACCCGTCGATGGCTGCGAGCGAACGACATCGACTTCTGGGAGATGCTGCCCTTCTATCCGTTCCGGAGTTCGTGGCGTCGACCAGACCTGCGCAACCACCGCAAGGTTCTCGTGATCGACGGTCTCGTCGGTTTCATGGGTTCGCAGAACATGGTCGACCCCTCGTACAACAAGCGCAGCAACATCCGGCAGGGCCTGCGTTGGAAAGACCTCATGGTCAAAATAGAGGGCCCGACGGTAGCCGGTGTGAATGCGATCTTCATCACCGATTGGTACAGCGAGACCGACGAACTTCTGACCCGCGAGACCGAGTCGATCCGTGTCGTCGAATCGTCAGACACGCTCGACTGCCAGATCGTACCGAGCGGCCCCGGGTTCGAAGGCGAGAACAACCTCCGGTTGTTCAATGCACTGCTGTACGCGGCCCAGCAGCGGCTGGTCATCGTGAGCCCCTACTTCGTGCCCGACGATTCGATGCTCTACGCAATCACGACGGCCGCGGAGCGGGGTGTCGACGTGCACCTCTTCGCCTGCGAGGTCGCCGACCAGGCAGTTGTCTATCACGCACAGCGTTCATACTATGAAGCTCTTCTGCGCGCAGGGGTTCGAATCTTCCTCTACGAAAAGCCCGTTGTTCTGCACGCGAAGCACTTCACGATCGATGACGAGGTTGCCGTGATCGGATCGAGCAACATGGACATGCGCTCATTCAGTCTCAATTTCGAGGTCTCCCTGCTCGTGCGTGGGCGCCGTTTTGTCGACGCGTTGCGCAAAGTCGAAGAGGACTACCTGCTGCATTCACGCGAACTGCTGCTCGAAGACTGGCTGCAACGCCCGGTGCGGTCGCAATTGCTCGACAACGTGTCGAGGCTCACCGCCGCCGTTCAGTGAAGACGGCGCAGCACAGACTGCCTGGCGCACTTCTCAGGTGCGAGAGTACTGCTGGATGATCTGGTTCATCGAGCCGATCGCACTCGCGACCTGGAGACCGACCACGAGCAGCTGGATCACGAACACGCCGATGTAGACCCAGATGACGGCGAGTCCACGGCCGGTCTGCTGCCTGACCACGACAGAACGCCCGATCACGTAGACCACCGAGAGGAAGCCCCACGCCCAGTGGAAACGGCGGGGGAACCCGAGCGTACCGAGGCGCTTCCAGTCCAGGTAGGCAAGCACCACAATGATGGCATAGATAGCGAAGCCGAGGAGCTGCACCGCGATGTAACCGGGGGTGTACATCATCGACGTCGACGAGTAACGGCTCGCGCCCGGGTTGTAGAGCGACGCCCGCATGCTGTCGGTCATCAGTGAGCCGAAATTGAGCAGCGCGAGGGCCACCGTGTCGATCAGCGGAACCAGCACCATGAGCCAGATGAAGGCGTTGTACACCGGCGTGGCAGGCCCGATCTGGCTGACGGGTGCGCTGGCCATCGCGTGTTCCGTCCACTGGTAGCCGTCCCACCAGCGCAACTCGGCAGTGCCCGTCGGCGAGGGGTACCAGCCCGGGCCGACAGCGGGTGTGTTGCGAGGTTCAGGAATCAGGGGTTCAGACATTCGTGCCTCTCAGGCTTGCTCATGCGTACATGTCGGGTGCGGGCTGGTCAAGAGCGTACTCGTCACGGGCCGTTCGGCCGCGCAC
Source organism: Subtercola sp. PAMC28395 (assembly GCF_018889995.1). NCBI lineage: Bacteria > Bacillati > Actinomycetota > Actinomycetes > Micrococcales > Microbacteriaceae > Subtercola > Subtercola sp. PAMC28395. Next base: position 1,681,519 of record NZ_CP076547.1, read on the forward strand.
GCAACGCTCACGCTCGCATTCGTCACTGGTGCGAGATCACCCAGAAGACCGCGATGCCGATGAGCACCAGAACAGTGATGGTGATCACCTGGGGGAGGTAGCGGGGAGGCTCGCTGTCTGGCTCGTCGATGGGAGGAGTGCTCTCGGGTCTGTGGTGCGGGGTCTGTGATGTGGGGTCTGTGGTGCCCGGTCTGCGACTCCGGGTTCACGATGCAGGGTCGATGATGCAGGGATGACCGTGGTGCTCGCGTTCAGCCGCTTCATTCAGGCTAGGCCGGGAGGCGCAGACTCGCAGTCCGCAAAACGGGGGACACGGGTGGGTGCGATCCGGAGTCACCGACGGGCTGCGGGGCGCCTCTGGTTCTTCAGGTATCTGGCAAGCAGGAAGCTGCCGACGGCGGTGACGAGCCACATGACAAGGGTGCAGAGAATCCACGCCCGGATTCCCGAGATGCGGATGCCGTTGGCGATGACGGCCGCAATGAGCAGGGAGACGAGGGTGGCGACGATGCCGATCCCCCCGATGAAGGCGGGCGCGTTGCGGGTCGTGGCCTTCAGAACAGGAGGGACGATCAGGCTCTGAGCCACCGTGAACACGATCACCGTGACAAGGAACCCTTCCCAGGTCAGCGTCACTTCGGTGATGAGCAGCGCTGCGACGATGAGCCCGATGCAGGCAGAGCCCAGTGAGACGGCGATGCGGATCAGCAGGATTCTGAATGTGGCCACAGCTGCCTCAACTGTCGGTGGTGTCGATCGAGCGATACCGCGAAGATGAACAGCGATATCGCCGCGAGTCTAGCAGCGGCTCGCCCAACGCTGATTCGTGCGGCAAACTGGCCGAATGAATGCTGAAACTACGGCCAACGCCTCCTCCGTGCCTCGGTCGAACGCAGGCGCGCTCGATCGTGCAGACCCGCTGGCTTCGTTGACCAGTCGCTTCGTGGAGAGTCCCGAGGTGACGTCGTATCTCGACGGGAATTCGCTCGGCCGGCCACTCCGCGTGACGTCTCCGCGTCTGACTCACTTCATCGAGCAGGACTGGGGCAGCAGATTGATCAGATCGTGGGATGAGGAATGGTTCGAACGGCCCCTGACGCTGGGTGATCGGCTGGGGGCACTCGTGCTGGGCGCTGGCGAGGGGCAGACCGTCATCGCCGACTCCACGACCGTGATGCTCTACAAACTGATCAGAGCCGCCGTGGGGGCTCGACCCACCCGCACGGAGATCGTTCTTGACGACGACAACTTTCCGACGGATCGATTCCTCGTGGAGGGGATTGCGCGGGAATGCGGCCTCACCATCCGCTGGATCTCGGTTGACCGTGACAGCGGAGTGACGAGGGATCACGTCGCCGCTGTTGTTTCTGAGCGAACAGCCCTCGTTCTTCTCAGCCACGTCTCGTATCGCTCGGCGTTCTTGGCAGACATGCAGGCGATCACCGAAGAAGTGCACAGCGCTGGGGCCCTGGTTCTCTGGGATCTCTGCCATTCAGCGGGTGTGGTTCCAACCGAACTCGATCACTGGGGCGTCGATCTCGCGGTGGGATGCACATACAAGTACTTGAACGGCGGCCCGGGCTCCCCTGCGTTCGGCTACGTGGCGAAACGCCTGCAGCACCAACTCGAGCAGCCCATCTGGGGGTGGATGGGCGCCCAGGATGTCTTCGGCATGCGCGAGGAATTCGAACCTGCGCACGGCATGCGCAGATTCATCAGTGGTACGCCACCAGTGCTGGCGATGATGCCCATGTGCGACATGCTGGACCTCATCGAGGAGGCGGGCCTGCCGGCCATCCGGAACAAATCGATCGCTTTGACGGAGTTCGTCATCTCTCTCGCAGAGGAGTTGCTGGTACCTGAGGGAGCGTCGATCGCGACCCCTCGCTCCGCGGCTGAGCGCGGCAGCCATGTCATGATTCGCCACGAACGGTTCCGCGACGTCATCGGAGCAGCGTGGGTTGAAGGAATCATCCCCGATTTCAGAAACCCTGACGGGCTTCGAATCGGGTTGTCTCCACTGAGCACGAGTTTCGAAGAGGTCTCCGTTGGAATGCACCGAATCCGCGAGATACTGGCCACGCTCTGAACCATGGGACTTTAGGCCCTGACCACTCGCAGGGCGTGCCTGACGATGAGAATCTGCCGTGCGTACATCGGGGTCGATGCACGGCGTGCCCGTTCCGCCCGACACTATGTCATGGTTGACGGAACCGCGACGGAGGCCGAAGCTGCCCACGCGTGACCCCTGAGATCGGTGGAGAAGACTGTGGGCGCACGAGTGGGTGACGACGTGGTCGGCAGCGGGCTCGGCCCCACTGAGGTGGCGGATCGCCAGAATGCCGGCCTCACGAACGCCGTCGCGCACAATTCGAGCCGCAGTTTCTGGCAGATCTTTCGCGCGAACGTGTTCACGCTGTTCAATGCGATCGTGGCGACGAGCTTCATTCTGCTGCTCGCCCTCGGGCAGTGGAAGGACGCGCTCTTCGGTGTGACCGCCGTCACCAACGCGATCATCGGCGTGGTGCAGGAGTACAAGGCGAAACGGCTGCTGGATGCCCTGGCCATTCTCACAGCGCCTGACGTGAGGGTCCTGCGCGCGGGAGAGACCCTGAGTATTCCGTCGGCCCGGGTGGTGCTGGACGACGTGCTTGTGCTGCGAACCGGCGACCAGGTCTCTGCAGACGCAGTCGTCCTGGCCGCCGAGGGACTGCAGGTCGACGAATCCCTGCTCACCGGCGAATCGCTGGCCGTCGAGCGGCGGCCGGGCGATACGCTGCTCTCTGGGTCAAGTGTCGTCGCGGGCAATGCCTTCGCCAGGGCGACGGCCGTCGGCTCCGCATCGTTCGCCAGCGGGCTCACGGCCGAGGCGAAGAGGTTCTCGCTTGTGCACTCCGAGATCCGTGCCGCGACGAACCGGGTGCTGCGCTGGATCGCGATCGCGCTCGCGCCGATCATGCTGGTGGTGATCAACGGACAGATGCAGACCCTGGGTGGGTGGAGGGTTGCTCTCGACACCGGGAGCTGGCGGCTTGGCGCGGTGGGGGCCGTGGCGAGTGTGATCGCGATCGTGCCGCTCGGCCTGGTGCTGATGACGAGTGTGGCGTTCGCTGTGGGAGGGGTGCGACTGGCACGCCAGAATGTGCTCATCCAGGAACTCGCGTCGGTCGAGGGTCTCGCCAGGGTCGATGTGCTGTGCCTCGACAAGACGGGCACCCTGACGGAGGGGAGTATCGACTTCGACGACGTGCTCGTGCTCGGTCATGGTGCGGTGGAGGAGGGCCCAGGGGTTGGCAGCCCGATGCCTGCGCAGGACGAGGCGTGGAAGAGCGCACTGGGCTGGATGGCGACAGAGCCCAATGCGAACGAGACGGCACAGAGCATGAAGGGCGTGTTCGGGGGCGCTGCTGCAGGTGGTGAGAACCAGGTGCCCGTTGCCGCCGTGCCGTTCGACTCGGTGTCGAAGTGGAGTGCCGTCTCTTTCGCATCGGGAGCGGCGGGCGCGCAGTCTGGTCTCGCGGGCACATGGGTACTGGGAGCACCGGAGATCGTGTTCGATGAAGTGCACGGTGATTCGCCGCGTTCGGGCGACGTCCGTGACGCGCTGGCCCGGGCATCCACACTCGCCTCTTCGGGGCTGCGGACGCTCGTCTTCGCGCACTCGCCAGTGCTGCTGGCTGCGGATGCCGCGAACGAGGGCGTGACGGTGCTTCCAGCAGCACTCGCTCCGGTGGCGCTTCTCACCTTTCGCGAGAAGGTGCGTGCAGATGCAGCAAGCACTCTCCGGTATTTCCGGACCGAGGGGATCTCCCTTCGGATCATCTCGGGTGACGACCCCCGGACCGTCGCCGCCGTCGCGAGGCGGGTCGGGTTCGATGCCGGCGAGGGATTCGACGCACGAGACCTGCCCGATGACCTGGCCGAACTGGCTGACCTCCTGGAGGTGCAGCGTGTCTTCGGGCGCGTGACACCGCGTCAGAAAGAGACGATGGTGAGGGCCCTGCAGAGTCACGGTCATACGGTGGCGATGACAGGAGACGGAGTGAACGACGCGCTCGCTCTGAAGCAGGCCGACCTGGGAATCGCGATGGGTTCTGCTGCCCCGGCGACGAAGGCCGTCGCGCGGCTGGTGCTGCTCGACGGGCGCTTCTCGTCGCTGCCTGGCGTCGTCGCCGAAGGGCGGAGGGTCATCGCCAACGTCGAGCGGGTCTCGATGCTGTATCTCTCGAAAGCGGCCTATGCCGCGCTCATCTCGGTGGTCTTCGGCCTGCTGCTCTGGGGCTTTCCGTTCCTGCCCCGGCAGCTCTCGGCGCTCGACGGACTGACCATCGGTCTGCCGTCGTTCTTTCTCGCGCTGATGCCGAACTCCCGCAGGTACTCCGCGGGCTTCCTCCGGCGCTCGCTCTCTTTCGCGGTGCCGGCCGGGGTGATCGTCACGATGGCGGTGTTCGCCGTGAATCTGACCGCTCGATTCGGCGCCAGCGTCGCGCTGCCCATCGAAGCGCGAAGCGCCTCTGTTCTCACGCTGGCCGTGCTCGGGCTCGGAATTCTCGGTGTGGCATCGCGCCCGTTCGACAGGGTACGGGTCGCCATCATCGCTGCCATGATCGTCGGCACTGTTCTGCTCTTCACCGTTCCGCTCGCCCGGGACTTCTTCGAGCTGACGGTGCCGCAGGGCGACCTGCTCACGGCAACCGTGGTCGCTTCGGCTGGGGGCCTCGTTGCTCTCGAGATCCTTGCGCGGGTGCGTGCGCATGCCCGCTGGGGTCGGTGACAGTCGGCCCCGACATCGACTTCAGGTCAGCTCGCGCTGCCGCGGGCGTTGTACACGAGAGCATCGGCCTCGCCGTAGGAACGGAAGACCGCCAGGGCCTCTTCCCTGCCAACATCCTGGGTCACCGAGATACCCCGGCTTTCGAACTGCTCTGCCCAATCGTCACGCACCGGGCCCTCGTCGAAGCCGGTGAGAGCCTCGAGTTCGGGGCCAGAGCCAGCGACCACGAGGTGCCTGACGCCCGACCACATGGTCGCCCCGTAGCACATGGCGCAGGGGCGCCAATTGACCACGAGCTCGAGGTTACGGTGTACCCCGGAGCGGTCATCGCGTGCACCGAGGTCCCACGAACCGAGGGCGACCTGAGCGAGGCTCAGTGCCATCACCTCAGCGTGTGCCGATGACAGGGCAGAGGCGAGCACGACGTTCACACCCACGGAAATCAGCTCACCGCTGACATGATCGACGACGATCGCGGCGAACGGGCCACCGTTTCCTTCACGGAAGTTGCGGTCGGCGAGAGTATTCACCAGCGCCATGCGTTGCTCGGGAGTCTGCACAACGTGCGGGAGCTCTGGGAGCTCGGAGACGAGCCATGCGGGCAGTTCCAGAGCGAACGAGGTCTTCATGGTGGGGGCTCCTCCAAGGGGGTCGGTGTTGCCGTCAGAGTCTGCAAGCAGATGCGGCTGCGGCGCGCGGAACACGGCGAGGAGAATTCGCCGCGTCACCCCATTCTCGCCCGTTGTGAGCCTGATTCCTGCACTTCGGTACTCAGGGAATGGTCAGGAAATCTTTTGCCGCCTCCGTGACGAATCGCCCTGGTCGACCGTCCTAGTCATGGCGGTAGTCTCGACTCGCCCGTTTTCACCCGATCAGCACGAAAAATAAGGCAGGTAGATTCTTGGGCACAATGCGTTACGGAGCTTCTGGAATGGAAGCACAGTTCGACGACCGCCTTCTCGCGCACATGAAGACCGTGATCGTGGCCAAGCTGCGTCGCGAAGAGAAATTCACCCTCTCGTACACGAAGGACCCTGGTGAAGGTGGGCGCAGCACGATCTGGCTACACCCCGCGATCGAGCTTGCATTCGATTTCGACGACGACACGCGCCCAGCACTGAACCGTGCCTGGATCGACGAGCTCATGCGGTCGGCCAACAGCAACGACGGTATGTCCGTCATCGACGAGCCTGTGGTCCTCGCCAGGTAGCCGTTCGGGCGGTACGGGGCAGCCCTCGCCTCAGAGTCCGCGCGCGATCGCTGCTGCGGCCGCGAGCCAAGCGCGTCTGGTGGCGGGCTGCAGTGCGCTGTGCTGGATGCGACCGGCTTTGAGCGCCGGGTCGAAAGGCACGATGACCACGTCGCGAACGAACGGCCGGAAGTCGTCGGCCATCCTTTCAGAGATGCTCGACTCCTTGGGCTGCCATTCCGAGACGATCACGACGGCGTTGCAGGCGAGTTCGGCGGCCTTCTCGCTGCGACTCTGCACCGCCTGAAGCGTGAGCAGGGCGGCTTGCGCCCGGTCTTCCATGGTCGTTGTGGGAACCACGAGCTGGTCGGTGTGGTCGAGCATGCGCAGCCAGTTCTCGGCGCGGTCGCTGTTGCCGGAGTCCATGAAGATCAGGCGGTAGTACTTCGCGGCAATGCTGTGCACCACGTCGACCTCGGCTGCTGTCATCTCGTGGGTGCCGGCAACATCCTCGTCGGAGCGCAGCACATCGAATTTGTCGGCCTGCTGGTGATGCACGAACTTCGACATCTGACCGAACTCGGCTTTGGCATCGAGCAGGTCATCCGCGCTCGCTAGCACGTCGAGAACGGTGGAATCGTGCTCACCGCGGTCGGTGCGCCAGCCGAGGGTGCCCATGGTCTCGTTGTTGTCCCAGGCGAGCACGCCGCCCCCGCCATATCGGGCGAACACAGCCGCGAGGTTCACGACGGTGGGGGTCTTGTTCGCCCCGCCCTTGCGGTTGATCACGCTGATGGTGCGATGGGCCGACAGGTGCCGGGAGATCTCCTCGACATCGCTGCGTTCCGCGCGCTCCGTCGCTCCGGGTGGAAGCCGTAGCCCGAGGTGGTTCACAAAACCGGCGAAGCCCTGGCGCGCGGGTTCGACGACCGTGGGCTCGGCGAGAAACGACGGAGCCTCGAGCAGATCGCGGCGGGCCTGGTCGGAGAGTGGCTTGCTCCCTGGTTCTTCTGCGCTGCGGGTTCGTACGGGTGCTGAGGCACGTTCTGACGCCGCCGGGCGTTCTGCCTTCGACCGTACGGCTCGTGCCGCCGTCTCTGGTTGATCCGGCGCTTCGGCCGGTTCTGGCCGTTCGGGTGCAACGGCCCCCGCTGCGATGTACGAGGAGCGTGCCGTGAACGGGGCCGATGACACCGGTATGCGGTCACCGGTGGTGTCTCCGTTCGCCGTAGGCCTCATGGCGCCCACCTTCACCGAGTCACCCGGCGCAGGAGGTTCATCGTCAGCGAATCCCGCTGCCTGGTCGTCGGTCTCGGCGGTGTCGCTCGCATCGTTGCCAGCTCCTTCTTCATCAACACTGCTCACGCTGGCCGTATCACTTACCGATTCTTCGCTGGCAGCGTCGCCCGTCGGGTCTTCGGATGCCGCTTCGTCAGCGTCGTCGCCGCTGTCTTCCGGTGGTGGCCAGGGCTTCGGCAGCTCTTCGAACGGCATGAAGCTCTCTTCTTCGATCGCGCCGTCGATGTCGACCACCAGAAAGCTGAGCCCGGTCTGGGCTGTGACGGTGACTCGAACCGGCCGCTCGACCCGCACGGCTTCAGCCTGGATCTGTCGGACGAGACTCTGCAGGGCCGCTCCCTCGGAATTCTCAGTGATCTGCTGAGTGACGTTGTCGACCCGCAACAGCGCGGTGTTGTCGGGGCGCAGCCGCGCCGTGATCAACGGACGTTCGAGGGCACGACTCCTGTCGATTGCCATCTGGGCACCCCGTCTTTGCTCGAAGAATTCTGTGAACCACAGACAATTCTATTTGAGCGTATCGCGAGCGCCCTGCAAACCCCGAGCTCATGGCAGCCTGACGCCCGTTCCGAGCAATCCGCGCCGTGGTTGTGCCGCTGAGCCACAGGATGCCCGGTCGCTCGTGTTTCGCACGTCGGGCCCTGGCGCGGTGACATGGTCGCTCAGAACACGGGGACCGAGTCCAGGCTCTGCTCGCGCGGGCCGCTCAGCAGTCGGGCAGGTCGAGCAGGTTGTTGCGATCGTCGGGTTCCCAGTCGGCGCGCAGGTAGGTTCCTCCGGCGTCGCGGGCGTGGCGCACCACGGCCCTCTGGTCGGGCAGTTCGACGAAATAGCTGTGGTCACCGAGCTCGAGGTCGAGGATCACCTCGGGGACAGCCAGCAGCGCCGACGCCTCTGCCGAATCGAACCTGACGTGGGTGATGTACCCGAACTCGTCTTTTCGGGTCGCGATGATCCGGCGTTTGGCCATCCGCGGCACTCCTCTCAGCAGTCGCCAGGTCACTCGAGAGGTGGATGCGCCTCGGCACCGATTGCCTGATCTCCCACTGTAGGGTGCATCGACATGTCGCCGCTGTTTCGTCATTCTGAGAGGTCGTTCAGCCCCGCCCTCCCTCGGCGCTCCAGAGAGCGGTCGGCGACCCGAAACGGTGTGCGGTGACGCTGATGGCCTGTTCGCGAAGGAAGGGCAGCAATTCGAGGCGACCCGATTCGGTGACCTCGTTCGAATACACCGCGAGGTCGACACGTCCGTCTGTCGCCCTCGCGAACACGGCACCCGCCTCCGGGTCGCTGGTGATGAGCCGGATGCGACCGGCGGGCAGAATGGATGCCCGGGCCAGCCATTCGGCGTCAGACTCCGTTACGGCCTTGGCCACGGCTGTGGTGACGGCTGCGGCCTCACGCGAGGTGAGCATCCCGACAGCGTCTGTCAGTGCGCCCGCCTCGGCAGCCGAGACAGTGACGCCGGAGCCGGCCGTCGCTGCCGCCGAGATGACGCGCGCGAGCTTCTCGGGCGATTCGCCTGCGTTCAACCGGATGGTCACGGGCACGGGCCGGTAGCGGAAGACGTTCTGCTCAGCGCTGAGGCCGGAGATGTCGCGGGCGACGCCGAATTCCGTAGCCCAGGCGCTCACGTCAGAGGCACGTGACCGGGTGAGGAAGTCGTCGGCCGACCGTGTGGGCGCGGCCACCCAGCTGCCGAGCCCCACCAGGTAGTTCGGGCCGCCGGCCTTGGTACCGGGGCCGACGGCCGACTTCTTCCAGCCGCCGAAGGGCTGGCGGCGAACGACGGCCCCTGTTGTGCCGCGGTTCACGTAGAGATTCCCGGCCTCGACGGTGTCGATCCAGGTGCTGATCTCCGCGGGCTCGAGCGAGTGGAGGCCCGCGGTGAGGCCGTAGTGCACCTGGTTCTGCAGGGCGATCGCCTCCTCGAGCGTCTGGGCCGTCATGATGCCGAGAACCGGGCCGAAGTACTCGGTGAGGTGGAACTCAGAACCGCGCTTCACACCCGAACGCACGCCAGGGCTCCACAGCCTCCCGGATTCATCGAGCTGTGTCGGCTGGACCACCCAGCTCTCGCCGGGTGCCAGAGTGGTGAGTGCCCGCAGGAGCTTGCCGCTGGCGGGTTCGATGATCGGGCCCATCTGCGTAGTCGCGTCGCTCGGGTAGCCGACCTTCAGTGCACGAACGGCGTCGGCGAGCTGGTTGTTGAACCGTGACGAAGCGGCGACCGAGCCCACCAGGATGACCAGCGACGCCGCAGAGCACTTCTGGCCGGCATGCCCGAACGCCGAGGAGACGACGTCGCGGGCCGCGAGGTCGAGGTCGGCGCTGGGCGTGACGATGATGGCGTTCTTGCCACTGGTCTCCGCCAGGAGCGGCAGATCGGCCCTGAACGAGCGGAAGAGCTCTGCCGTCTCGAACGCGCCGGTGAGGATCACGCGGTCGACCCGGGGGTCGGAGATGAGCTCGGCGCCGAGCGACGACTCCTCGAACTGCACCATCTTCAGCACCTCTCGCGGAACACCCGCCTCCCAGAGCGCTTCGACCATGACCGCTCCGCTGCGCTCGGCCTGCGGTGCCGGCTTGATGACGACGGCCGAACCCGCGGCCAATGCCGCAGTCACTCCGCCTGCGGGGATCGCGACAGGAAAGTTCCACGGCGGCGTCACCACCGTGAGCCGGGCCGGAACGAAGGTCGCACCGGCGACAGAGTCGAGCTCTGCAGCACGCTCGGCGTAGTAGTGCGCGAAGTCGATGGCCTCCGACACCTCCGGGTCGGACTGGTCGAGGGTCTTTCCCGTCTCGGCGGCCATCACCTCAAGCAGTTCGGCGCGGTGCCGCTCGAGGGAGTCTGCGGCCCGGTGCAGCACGGCACCGCGGTCTGCCCCGCTGAGGGCTCCCCAGGCGGCGGCGTTCTGCCGGGCATCCTCGATCACCGCGTCGAGCTCGGCGACCGTAGCGATGGTCGCCGCATGGACTGCGGCCACCCCGAGTTCGGAGGAGGTGACGCGGTCGATGATGCTGCGGCCCCAGGCCTGGTTCGCCGGGAGCGCCGGGTCGGTGTCGACCGTATTGTGAAACGCGCTGGTGTCGGCCGGTGCGGCGGCGTGCTGGCGGTTCTGCGTGCGATTACCAGAGGGAACCGTGCTGTCGAGAGCTTCGACCGAAGCGAGAAAACGCTGCTTCTCGCGCTCGAAGAGCTCGTCGTTGCTGGTGAGTTCGAAGACGGCAGACATGAAGTTGTCTGTGCTGGCGCCCTCTTCGAGCCTGCGGATCAGGTAGGCGATTGCCACGTCGAATTCAGCAGGATGCACGACCGGCGTGTAGAGCAAGAGCCCCCCGACATCGCGCCTGACGGCTTCGGCCTGACCTGACGCCATGCCGAGCAGCATCTCGAACTCGATGCCGCGCTTCACGCCGCGTTTCTCGGCGAGCAGCCACGCGAAAGCGAGGTCGAACAGGTTGTGCCCGGCCACACCGATGCGCACGTTGTCGATGCGGTCGGGGTGCAGCGCATAGCTGATCACACGCTTGTAATTGGTGTCTGTGGCCTGCTTCGACTCAAGCGTGGCCAGGGGCCAGTCGTGAAGCGACGACTCGACCTGCTCCATCGGGAGGTTCGCGCCCTTGACGATGCGCACCTTGATTCCGGCGCCGCCCTGTGTGCGTCGTTCGGCCGCCCAGGCCTGCAGGCGCATCATCGCCGAGAGCGCATCGGGCAGATAGGCCTGCAGCACGATGCCCGCTTCGAGGTTCTTCAGCTGCGGCTGGTCGAGGATGCCCTGGAACACCGCCATGGTGAGTTCGAGGTCTTTGTACTCCTCCATATCGAGGTTGATGAACTTGGGCCGTGAGGCCCTGGCAGCCAACTCGAAGAGTGGCGTGAGGCTGGTGATCACGTGCTCGACGGACTCGGTGAACGCCCAGGGGGAGTGCGGGGCGACGGTGGAGGAGACCTTGATCGAGACGTAGTCCACGTCTTCGCGAGCGAGCAGGGCTCGGGTGCCCGTGAGGCGGCGTTCGGCTTCGTGTGCGCCGAGAACGGCCTCGCCGAGAAGGTTGACGTTGAGCTTCACGCCGCGGGACTTGATCTTCGCGATGGCCCGGCCGAGCTTCGACGGTGTCGCATCGATGATGAGGTGTCCGACCATCCGGCGCAGAACGACACGGGAGGCAGGCACCACAAGGCGGGGCAGGGCCGGGGCGAGCGTGCCACCGACGCGAACGGCCGCACGCATGTACCAGGGCAGGAATGCGGGCACCCTCGGTGCGAGGGCGTGCAGGTTGCGGGCAGCGACAGCCAGGTCTTCGGGGCGCACCACGCCGTCGACGAACCCGACAGTGAAGGCGAGGCCATTCGGGTCTTTCAGCACGCCGGCGAGCTGGGCGGCCGAGGCGTCGACGGGAACGGTGGATGACTCGGCGAGCCACCGGCGAACGAGGGCGACCACGTCGTCGGTCAGGGCGAGGGCCTCGGCGCGCAGTCCGTCGGTGCGCTGTTCATCGGGCGTCGCGGTGCTCTCAGCCGTGCGGGGGTCGTGTTCGCTCTGCAGGATGTCGGTCATAGGGTTCAGTATGAGTCGGTCATCCCATAAGATAAAGCGATCTTTTCTTACCAGTATCAGTAAGTTGCACTGATTAGTCCTGTTCGAGCAAGCGCAGGCCTGGAACGTTTTCGAAGGAGGTCGAGGTGCTCGATGTGAGGCGTCTTCGGCTGCTGCGGGAACTCGCCATTCGTGGCACTCTCGCTGAAGTGGCGGCGGCGCTCAACCAGAGCCCGTCGTCGGTGTCGCAGCAACTCGCCCAGCTCGAGAAGGAGGTGGGCGTCGCGCTGCTCCGCAAGAGCGGCAGGAGGGTTCAGCTCACCCCGCAGGCTGAGATTCTGGTTGAACATACGACGGCCGTGCTCGAGCGGCTCGAGCTGGCTGAATCCGACCTCGCCGCCTCCCTCGAATCGGCGACGGGTGTGGTGCGTATCGCGGTGTTCCAGTCGGCAGCGCTGGCCCTGATGCCCGGGGCGCTCACGCTGCTCGCCCACGAGCATCCGCAGCTCCGGGTGGAGATGACCCAGCGCGAGCCGGAGACGGCGCTCTACGAGACGTGGGCGCGCGACTTCGACCTGGTCATCGCCGAGCAGTACCCCGGCCACGCTGCCCCGAGGCATCCCGAGCTCGACAAGGTCGAACTCACCACCGACGGGTTGCGCCTGGCCGTGCCACCGGCCGAGTTCGGAGGATCTGGGGCCAGCGGCGCCGACGTCGCTCTCGCCGGCATGGCCGGGGCGGCGTGGGTGATGGAGCCGCGGGGCGCAGCATCGAGGCACTGGGCTGAGCAGACGTGCCGCCGCGCGGGTTTCGAGCCCGACGTCCGGTTCGAGACAGCCGACCTGCAGGCGCAGATCAGGCTCATCGAGTCGGGCAATGCCGTGGGACTGATGCCCGACCTGGTGTGGACGGGCCGGGGAACGACAGCCCAGCTGATCACCCTCGATGGCGCGCCACAGCGCACCATCTTCACCTCGGTGCGGCGGGCCAGTGCTCGCCGGCCCGCGATTCTCGCCTGCCGTGATGCGCTTGCTCGCACGGCGTCGAAGCAGCCCGCAGAGCAGATGGCGGCACGCAACAGCGGCGGGGCACAGCGGTGATGTCAGCGCTGCAGCAGAACGAAACCCAGTGCCACGAGTGCGGCAAGCAGAACCGCCGCGGCAACCACGGCCATCACCCCGGCGCCGGGCAGCTGCGCGAGGTCGTCGCTGGTGAGCCGCTCGTGAATCACGCGATGGCGGATGCTCGACCGCACCACAACGAACACCCCGAGTAGAGCGCCAGCGACCCCGGCAGCTACTCCCCACCAGCCCGCGACGGGTGCCAGCACGCGGATTCCCACGAGCGAGCCGACAACGATCGAGAGGCCGGTGCGCTGCCACGACAGGGCGGTTCGCTCGACCTGCAGGCCCGGGTCGAAGACGCTGCGGCTGCCCCCTGGCCCGCTCATCGCAGAAAGTAGCCCAAAAGCAGCAGGATTCCGACGATGCTGGCGACCGCGGCAATGGCCGGAGCGAACAGTGTGCCCGGCAGCGGCCGGCCCTCGCGCATCGCCCGCTCGACCCTCGCCCAGCCGAACCACGCCTGGAGGGGCGCAAGAATTCCGGCGGCGATGAGCACGAGGGCAGCGGCGAGCCGTAAGCCAGGGGCGATCGGCACACTCAGCGCCTCGAGCGCGACGCCGCCCGCTATGAGCGCGAGCGAGGTACGGATCCAGGCGAGGAAGGTGCGTTCGTTTGCGAGGCTGAACCGCGGGTCGGGCTCGTCGCCGACACCGTACACCCGCTTCGGAAACCGGTTCTCGCTCACGCCCACCACGCTACTGCCTCGCGCCGGCTTTCGGCGCTTCAGGCTTTGAGCTCTACACTTCTGCCGTCGTGTCGCACCGCGGCTCTGGGTCTAGACGTCCGCCGCGAGCCTCGCGGCTTGGTTCACACCCCCGCCGCGAGCCACGCGTCGATGTCGGCCTTCGCCTTCGCCTTCAGCTCGGCAGACCCACCACCGCACTCGATCGAGCTCCAGGCGCAGTCGGCGAGCTGGGCATCCGTCAGCCCCAGTACCGCGCGGCACAGTTCGTACTCCGAGAGGATGTTCGGGCCGAACAGAATCGGGTCGTCAGCGTTGATCGAGCAGCGCACTCCTGCGTTCAGCAGCACAACGAGGGGGTGGGCGTCGATGTTCGGCACCACTTCGAGCAGGAGGTTCGAGGTGGGGCAGACGTCGAGACAGATGCCGTCTGCAGCGAGGCGCTCGAGAAGCGCAGCGTCCTGCACGGAGGTCACGCCATGCAGGATGCGGTCGGCGTGCAGCACCTCGACGGCCTCGAGAACCTGGTCGGGGCCGGCGAGTTCACCGGCGTGCGGGGTCGAGAGGAGACCGGCCGCCTTTCCGATGGCGAAGGCGTCTGCGAACTGGCCGGCGGGGTAGCCGCGCTCGTCGTTGGCAAGGCCGAGCGACACGACGCCGCGCCCCGCGAACGCTGCAGCGACCTCGGCGTAGGCGACGGCGGTCTCGATGCTCTCGGTGCGGTCGACAGTGATCATGAAGCCGATCTCGACGCCCCATTTGGCACCGGCCTCAGCCGCCTTGTCGAGCATGATCTGAAGCGCAGCCTCTGTTGAGCCGAAGGTCTCGATGTAGAAGTGGGGGCTCACGCCGAACTCCACGTAGACGACCCCCTCGCGGGCGGCGTCTTCGATGGATTCGTCGATCAGGCGGAACAGGTTCTCGGCCTTCGACAGCACGGCGAGCAGCCCGCGATAGGTGTTGCTGAACTCGGTGAAGTCGCTGTAGGTCACCGAGAGGTCGGGCATCGGCACGACGACGCCGAGCTCGTCGCTCATCTGCTGCAGGGTTTCAGGGCGTATCGCCGCCTCCATGTGCAGGTGCAGGTGCCCCTTGGGCAATGCGGTGAGATCTCGCACGGCGGGGGATTCGAGTGTTGCGGTGTCGGTCATGCGGTGGTGCCTCCTTGGCTGGCTGGGCTGGGTGAGCTGGGTGAACCGTGAATGAGTGAATGGATGAACGCGGTGACGAAGGCCGCGGTGTCGACGCCGGTCACGGCGATGGTGTCGGGGGTGGGTTCGATCGCCCAGGGCACAGCACGCCCCTCGGCGGTCTGCATGATGCGGGCACGCGTGGTGAACCCGTCGTGGGTGATGTTGGCAGGCCCCGTGACGCTGGCGGTGATCCATTCCGGGTGCACCATCAGTGCGGCAGCGAGCCCGTCGTGCACGGGGCTGATGCGCCGACCCCAGGCCAGCCGGTAGAAGTCGAGGTAGGTCTCGAGGATCGCCGCCGCGAAGACACCGGTGGGCGTACCCGACTTGTGCAGGGCCACCACATCCTGTTCGTCGGTGACGACGCGCGAGGTGATGTTCACGCCGACCATCACGCGGCGCGTGGCCGGGGCGCTGAAGACCAGTTGCGCGGCATCCGCATCGTTCTGGATGTTCGCGTCGAACATGTCGCTCTGCCCGACCTCGGGGAACGGCCCGCTGCCGCCCATGATGGTGATCGAGCGGAACAGGGTGAGCAGCTCGGGCTCGACCTGCAGCGCAAGGGCGATGTTGGTGAGCGGCCCGAGGGTGAGGAGTTCGAGTTCCCCGGGCTGTGCACGGGCCAGTTCGACGAGCAGCTCGGCAGCGGTCTGGTCGACGAGCCCGGTGGGCATCGGTCGGTCGTCGACACTCACGACGTCGCCCAGCCCGTCATAGCCGTGCACGTAGTGCGCAATGTGCGGTTCGGCGTTCAGCGGTTTGGCGGCACCCCGGGCCACTGGCACGTCGGTGATACCGACCAGCCCGAGCACGTAGGCGATGTTGCGCAGCGAGTCGTCGATCACGCAATTGCCGTAGATCGACGTCACGGCGACGATCTCCACGTCGGGCTGTGCCGCGAGATAGAGCAGCGCGAGCGCGTCGTCGATGCCGGTGTCGGTGTCGACGACGATGCGCCGGTTCACAACGGGGGTCGACACCGTCGCGGGTGTTTCAGGCATGGGGAACCGTTCTTTCGGGTGCGGTGGAGCGTTCGTGCGGTGAAGCGGTGAAGCGGGTTGCCGTGCGGGGCTGTATCGGTTGTCTAGAGGTCGAGGGCTACTGCGGCATCGAGGGCAGCGACGATGCTGTTGCGCCAGCCGTCCATCAGTTTGGCGGGGTCGTGGTCGTAGAGGCTGGTGCCGTCGACGAGGTTCGATGAACAGGCGCAGATCATGCCGGCTCGCAGCTTGCGCAACCTCGACACCACGAAGAGGGCCGAGCTCTCCATCTCGACGTTCAGAATGCCGAGGCCGTTGAGCTGGGCGATCCACTCGGGCGTCTCGGCGTAGAACGCGTCGTCGGAGCAGTTGATGCCCGACAGCACGGCGTAGTCCTTGCCTTCGGCCAGCGCGTCGGCTGCCTGTTTGAGGGCGATGGTGATTTCGAGGTCGGGTACTGCGGGGAACCCGGGGTGGGCGTAGGCGGCGGTCGTTCCGTCGTTGCGCAGCGATCCCTCGCTCACCAGCAGGTCGCCGGGGTTGATGCCGGGTTGCAGGGCCGCCGAACTGCCGACCCTGATGAACGAGGTGACGCCGACCCGGGCAAGTTCTTCGACCGCGATCGCTGTCGACGGGCATCCCATTCCCGTGGAGGTCGCCGTGATGAGCTTGCCCTTGTAGTACCCCGTCATGGTGCGGTGCTCGCGGTTGTGAGCCACGTCTGTCACGTCGGTCAAGAACTCGGCGATCAGGGGCACACGGAAGGGGTCGCCCGGTAGCAGGGCGACCGTGCCTACCTCCCCAGGGGCGATTCCGATGTGATACTGCCGGGCGTTCTTGCCGGCTTCGGCTTTGTCGATGATCTCTGACATCACGGTTCTTTCGTGTCGTTCTGGGTGGATGCTGCGCCGTGATGTGTGGCGACGGATGCCCGGCTGGCGGCCGGCGAGCGGAGGAGAAGTTGCGCTGCTTTACTTACCGCTCGACTTGCCGGCGTTCGGCCCCCACTTGGCGAGAACCGCTGTCTCGACGAAGGTCGCGAGCGTGTACAGCAAAATGGACACGAGCGTGATGACCACCACGATCGCCCAGATCTCGTTGTACTGCGACTGCGATTTTGCCGTGGTGATGGCGGCACCGAGACCTTCGTAGGTGAAGAGCCATTCGTAGAGCATGGCTCCGGTGATCGCACCGGGCACCGCGATGCGCATCGAGGCGAAGAAGTACGGCAGAGCCGTGGGAATCGCCACCTTGCGCATGATGGTCAGGCGGCTGCCGCCGTAGACCCTGATCAGGTCGACCGACTGCGCGCTCACCGAACGGAAACCGAGCGTGAGGTTGACCAGCAGCGGGAAGAAGACGACCACGCCGCCGATGAAGGCCGCCGTGACGAGCCCGTTGCCGAACACGAGGAAGATCACGGGCGCCATCGCGAGCAGCGGCACCGTGCGCAGGAGCATCGCAATCGGCATGAACATGAACTCGATCGGCCGGATGAGCGTGAACACGATCGAGATCAACACCGAGGCTCCCACCCCGAACACGAAGCCGACGGCCGCGTGCCCGAGCGTCACCCAGAGCAGGCTGCCGATCAGTTCGCGGTTCTCCAGCGCCGTGGTTTTGCTCTTCGGGTTGTCGACGAAGAGGTAGTTGAAGACGTCGGCTGGGGTCTTGGCAATGAACGGGCTGGCATGAAGCAGCTGGATCGCCAGGCTCCAGAGCAGCCCCAGAATGATCGCCGAGACCAGAATGGTTCCGAGGCTGGTGGCGGTTCGCCGCAGCACGTATTTCAGCGTCGCCGCAGTCTGCGGGTTCATGGTGCGCCGCTGGATGCGGGTTGCCTGTGCGGGGGTGGCGGTGGCCATCAGAAACCCTCTCCTGCGCGTGCATCGCCGGCCGACCACGGCGCAACGAGGCGGCCGATGCGCCCGATCACGAAGTAGGCAAGGCCCGCGACACCGGCGCAGATCAGTGCGATTGCCCAGAGGTGCACCGACGCTGCGGTGGCCTGGGCGGCGAGCAGAAGAATGCCGATGCCGGAGTCGACACCGACCAGGAAGTACTCACCGAGCACAGCGCCGAGAAAGGCAGCCGGTGCGGCGAGTTTCAGAGCGGCGAGGATGCTCGGCAGGGCTGCGATCAGGCGGACCTTGCGCAGCTGGGTGAACCGGCCACCACCGTAGGCGCGAACCACATCGAGCTGCGTCTCGCTCGCTGCGTTCAGGCCCAGCAGGGTGCCGATGACGGTGGTGAAGATGACGCTGAGCGCGGCCAGGAAGATCGAGGTGGTACGGCTGCTCGCGGGGGAGAGCAGCGTCACGATCGGAGCGATGGCGGTGAGCGGGATGCACGAGCACACCACGGCCAGCTGTACCGAGAGACCTTCGAACCACGGGATGACCAGAACGAGGAATGCCAGGAAGAACGCAATCAGGTTTCCCCAGAGAAAGCCCCAGGCGGCGGAGGTCGCGGTCACGCCGATGGCGTTCCAGAAGATCGGGTCGGTGAGGTCTGTCACGAGCTGGCCGAATACCTCGAACGGGGGCGGAACGGAGCCCGTGACCGAGAAGAATGTGACCGCGATGAACTGCCAGGCAGCGACGATCAGAATGATTCCGAGAATCGAGCCGACCCAGGGCGGCATCGACTTGACCGACGACAGCGACCCGCGGAAACCCGCGCGCGCAGGCCCGCGGGCGGTCTCTGCATCGATCGCGATGCTCTCGCCGAGTTCGTGCTCGGTCTCCATCTTCAGATCAGTCATCGGACACCGTGCCATGGGCGCCGAAGAGGATCTCGGAGATCTGGTCGACATAGGCGTGGAATTCGGGGGTGCGCGTGAGTTCGGGAAGGCGCGGGCGCGGCAGGTTGATCTCGACGACCTCGGCGATGCGGCCGGGCCGTGCGCTCATCACAGCGACGACGTCGGAGAGAAAGACGGCTTCGCTGATTCCGTGGGTGACCATGAGGGTCGTGGCGGGCTTCTCGCCCCAGATGCGCAGCAGTTCGACGTTCATGCGCTGGCGCGTCATGTCGTCGAGAGCTCCGAAGGGTTCGTCGAGCAGCATGATGCTCGGTTCGACAGCAAGGCACCGGGCGATCGAGACTCGCTGGCGCATTCCGCCGGAGAGCTGGGCCGGTTTGGCGTTCTCGAAGCCAGACAGACCGACGAGCTTGATCAGATCGTCGACGAGCCCGGGTCGCGGCGTGATGCCCGCGACTTCGAGGGGGAGCCTGATGTTCTTGGCGACCGTGCGCCAGGGCAACAGCGCTGAATCCTGGAAGGCGATGCCGGTCTCGTGACCGCGCTGCACGTCTGCCGCGCTCTTGCCGTTGACGATCACCGTACCGGCGCTGGGCTTCTCCAGCCCAGCGAGAATGCGCAGGATCGTCGACTTGCCACAGCCGGAGGGGCCGAGCAGAGTGAGGAACGAGTCCTTCTTGGTGCCGAGGTTGATCTCGGAGAGTGCCTGCACGGTCTTGCGGCCGAGAGAGAAGGTCTTGGTCAGGCCCTGGATGTTGATGCCGGTCGCGAGCTCTGGCATTGCTGCCGGATCGCTTGTTGCAGTGGCGAGTTGCGCCTGCTCGGGGAGTGAAGTGACCATCACTTATTCTGCTCTTTCTCGGGTCTTGAAAACCAGTACAGCTGTGTTAAAGAATGCTGGGCTGTCGATACCGGATAGTGCGCGGTACCGACAGCCCAGTGGGTTACGCGGTGGGAATGGTGAAGGTGGTGATCAGCTCGGGGTGCTCGGCATAGACCTCTTTGAGGAGGCTCATGTCGAAGAGCTGGTCGGCCGTGATGACGGTTCCCATGGCGGCGAGCGACTTGATGTTCTCGGCGATCAACGCGTCGGTCATCGTGAAGAGACCGTTCTTGTTGACGTCTGCCGTGAGGATGAGGCCGTTCTGCGCGGTGGCTTCTTCGGTCTGCTCGGTGACGTCGAGCTTCTGGTCGACACCGTACTTGGTGACAGCGAGGTTCGCCGAGCCGGCGGGGTCCTTGACCGCGTCGGTCCAGCCCTTGATCTCAGCAACGAGGAACGCCTTGAGCAGGTCGCGCTTGTTGTCGATCGAGTCCTGCGTGACCGTGTAGGTCTCTGCCACGAACGGCAGGCCGTTGTCGGCGAAGCCGAGGATGACGGGTGTGAAGCCGTCTTTCTTGGCCAGGATCGGCTCGTTGGTGATGTACGACATGTGGGCGTCGTACGCGCCGGTCTCCAGGGGAGCGATGTCGTACTGCGTGGTGACGAGTGTCACGTCTGCGGTCGTGAGGCCGTTGGCAGCGAGGAAGCCCTCGAACGTGGTCTGGTTGCCGCCGGACTGCACGCCGATCTTCTTGCCCTTCATGTCGGCGATCGTCTTGATGGGGGTCTTCTCTTCGAGCGACAGGAGGCAGAAGGGGTTCTTCTGGTAGGTCGAAGCGATGACCTTCAGTGGCGCGCCCTGGAGGATCGACGGAGCGGTGATCGAAACGCCGGAGAGGCCGACCAGCGACTGGCCGGAGAGCAGGGTTTCTTCGGCACCCGTCTGGCCGCCACCGGCGAGCAGGGTGACCTCGGAGAAACCTGCGTCGGTGTAGTAGCCCTTTTCGGTGGCGTAGTACTCACCGGCGAACTCGATGTTCTTGATCCACGACAGCTGCAGTGCGATCGTGCCGTAGGCGCCTGGAGCAACACTCGCGCCGGCGGTCGCCGCTGCGGTCGAAGCGGCTGTGGTCGAACCAGTCGAGCAGGCCGCGAGAACGGCGGTGCCGCCGATGGCGAGGGCGCCGAGGCCGCCGATGCGGAGGAATGAGCGCCGGTCGAACGGCTTGCTGAGGGCAGGTGGGGGGGTGAAGGCGTTCAAAGGATCTCCCAGTGTGTGCGGTCGGGTGTGAGACGTGCTCAAGCAGAAAAGCATTCGTTGTGCCGTGAAACTTTTCTACATCGTGACGGAAACGCTAGCTCGCGATTGTTACCGCAGCATTTCGGCGGCGTTGCCTTCGGTGCACCAAGCTGTGAATCGCTAACGTCGAAGCTATGACTGAACCGAAGCTGAGCGATGGTGCTGAAGCCGAATCGCAGCCCCGCAGCCAGCAGCTCCTCGACAACATCATCGGCTACGTGCTCGAGAACGGGGTCAGCCAGCTCACCCTGCGAACCCTCGCCCAGGCTGCCGGTTCGAACAACCGCATGCTGCTGTACTACTTCGGTAGCCGCGAGAACGTGATCGTTGCCGCGCTCGAGGGTGCGGAGGACCGGTTCCCTGGCATGAGAGCGATCATCCCGAACCTCGGCGACCACAGCACTCCACTAGAGAAGCGCCTCTTCGAGGCCTGGCAGACCATCGCCGACCCTCTCAACCGCCCGTTCCATCGGCTGTTCTTCGAGATCTTCGGCATCGCAGGCTTCCAGCACCAGCAGTTCACCGACCTGCTCACGGCTATCAGCACCGAATGGGTCGCGCATGTGGCGGCAGCCTTCGAGCACGAAGGGGTGCCGGATGCCGTTGCCCTCGTCTTTGCGCACGAACTCGTCGCGCTCTGGCGCGGGCTCCAGGCGACCCTGCTCAGCATGGGCGATGAAGTTCTCGTCAACCGTGCTGCCGTCGAGGCCACAGCGGCCCTGCTCGCCAGAGTGCGCCTGGCCGCTGTGTGACGGCCGGATTCCTCCCATGTTAAGAGTCTGTTTCGTGGCTTTACCTTTCATGAACCATTTGGTTCACTGAGGATGAGGCCGTGACCCGTCGGGCGGCCACCCTCTTTCAGAATGGAAATCGTCAGGCATGAAACAGATTCACTTGGGAGTATTCGAAGTAGCAGGCCCGCAGGTCGGTGGCACCCTCAGCTGGCCGCACCCACGCAGCGACTCGCTCCGCTACCACGAACTCGACTTCTGGATCGGAATGGCCAAGACCCTCGATCAGGCTGGTTTCGACTTCCTGTTCTTCGCCGACGGCTTCGGGTTCCCGGCGATCGACGGCGACCTGCCGGAGCTGGCGGCCCGCGGAGGCATCAACTTTCCGGGGATCGATCCGTCGCTGCTGATTCCGACGCTCGCCAGGGAGACGGAACGCCTGGGGTTCGTGGTGACGAGTTCGACCGGCCTCGATCATCCATTGCAGACCGCCCGGCGGTTCGCCACCCTCGATCACCTCACCGGCGGCCGCATCGGCTGGAACATCGTGACGGGAGCATCGGCGAACACCGTCGCCGATCTGTTCGGGCACAACACGATGAAGGCGCACGACGACCGTTACGACCAGGCAGACGAATATGTCGACCTCGCCATGCAGTTCTGGGAGGGATCGTGGGAAGACGATGGCTTCGTGGGTGACAAAGAGAACCAGGTGCTGGCCGATCGCTCGAAGATCCACCGCATCACCTTCGAGGGGCAGCACTTCCGTTCGACCGGGTACTTCACCGTCGACCCGTCGCCACAGCGCACCCCTGTGCTGTTCCAGGCCGGCACCTCGGCCAGGGGCCGTGCCTACGCTGCCCGCAACGCCGAGTGCGTCTTCGTGCAGGGCACGACGGTCGAAGCGACGAAGGCCAATGTCGCCGACATCAGGGCGCGCGCAGCGGAGTGGGGCCGCGACCCCGATTCGCTGAAGATCATGGTCGGGCTCACGGTGACCGTAGCCGAGACCAGCGAAGCGGCTGCCGCCCAGCGCAAGGAGTTCGACGACCTGCAGACCGACGAGGTCGTTGCGGTGCTCTACGCCGGAAACACGGGTATCGACCTGTTGTCGCTCGACCCAGCTCGCGACCTCACCCAGCTGCGTGACGATGGCGGCGTGGTGGGCCAGATGGGCCAGAGCAACATCGACCGGTTCCTGCCGAAAGACGGCAGCCCGGCGCCGACTGTGCGCGAGATCCTCGACCAGCTCCGTGGTCGCGGAACGAGGGGCCTGCAGCTCACGGACAGCACGGCCGAGGTCTGCGACCAGCTCGAATACCTCGTCGACGAGACCGGGCTCGACGGCTTTCTGCTCGAGCCGATCTTCGCGCCGGCCGACCTCGAGGACTTCGCACGCCTCGTGGTACCGGAACTCCGTCGCCGCGGTCGCATGCCGGCCGAATCCGGCACGGGCTCACTGCGGGAGCAGGTGCTGGGGCGCGAGGGTGCACACCTCTCCGACGATCACCCGGGCAAGCGGTTCTCGTTCTCTTCAGCGCTTGCTGCGGAGGTCGGTGCTTGATCGACGCTGAACCCGAACCCGCTGCCCGTCAGCTCGCCCGCCGCACCGTCGACGGCGAGCTCATCGAGTGGCTCGACGTTCCCGATCGGGCTGCGATCCTGGGTCTCGAACCGCACCCCGAGGGCGGCTGGTACCGGCGTACCTGGGCCTCGGGTTCCGGAGTGGTCGTCGCTGGCGAACCTCGCCCGGCCGCAACGATGATCTACTTTCTGCTCCCTCCGGGCGAGGCATCGGCCTGGCACGTCGTCGCGTTCGACGAGATCTGGCTCTGGCACGGGCCGGGCGCGGTGCAGCTCGAACTCGGTGGTTCCGGTGAAGCGCCACTGACTACTGACGAGCTGACCCTCGGGCCCGCGATCGAGCAGGGCGAGCATCCACAGCTCATCATTCCTGCCGGGGTGTGGCAGCGTACGCTGCCCTCAGCCACCGAAGCGCTCGTCACCTGTGTCGTGTCGCCCGGCTTCACCTTCGACGATTGGAAACTGGCCGAATGACCACCTCCCCGCCGACCAGGCAGACGCCTGCACCCGCTCAGCTGCTGACGGCCGATTTCGTCGTGACGATGAACGCCTCGAACGAGATCATCACGGGCGGCGCGGTGCTGGTGCGGGGCTCCGTGATCGAGGCGGTGGGCCGGGCATCCGATCTGCTTGCCGCGAACCCGGGCGTGCCGGTCACGGCGATGCCCGACCGGCTCCTCATGCCCGGCCTCGTCAACGCCCACCACCATTCCGGGCTGCTGCGCGGCACCGCGGAGCACCTGCCGGTGTGGGAGTGGCTTCGCCTGCACATCGACCCCATGCACCGGGTGCTGCGCCCGGAGGAGGCAGAGGCCGCCTCGTGGCTGTGTTACGCCGAAGGGCTGCTCGCGGGCACCACCACGGTGGTCGACATGTGGCGCTACATGCAGGGAAGTGCGCGTGCAGCCGAGGCCCTCGGCAACCGCCTGGTCACCGTCAACTACGTCGGAGCGCACCCCGACTACGACTACTTCGACACGCTCGACGACAACGAGGCGATGCTCGAGCAGTGGACGGGGGGAGCGGGCGGCCGCATCTACCCGTGGGTCGGGCTCGAGCATCCGTTCTATGCCGATGAGGCCGGGCAGGCGCGCGCGATCGCCCTGGCAAAGGAGTACAACACCGGGCTCTACACCCACTGCAGCGAGTCAGAGATCGAGGTCGCCGAGTTCGAGAGCCGCTACGGGGCAAGGCCGATGTTCGCGCTCGACAAGCTGGGCTTCTTCGACGTACCGAAGGCGATGATCGCCCACGCGGTATGGCTCGACCAGGCCGAGATCGAACTGATCGCGCGCCGAGGG
Source organism: Subtercola sp. PAMC28395 (assembly GCF_018889995.1). Taxonomy (NCBI): domain Bacteria; kingdom Bacillati; phylum Actinomycetota; class Actinomycetes; order Micrococcales; family Microbacteriaceae; genus Subtercola; species Subtercola sp. PAMC28395. The sequence continues at coordinate 1,705,810 of NZ_CP076547.1, forward strand.
GTCGGCGTCTCGCACAACCCGGTGAGCAACATGAAGCTCGCGAGCGGCATGGCGCCGGTCGCCGAGTACCTGGCAGCCGGGGTCGCGGTCGGCATCGGCACCGACGGCGAGAAGGAGAACAACAACCTCGACATGTTCGAGGAGATGAAGGTCGCCTCCCTTCTCGGCAAGCTGCGCACGATGGATGCTGCGGCCATGGACAGCTGGGACGTGCTGCGTATGGCGACCATGGGTGGGTCGCGGGCGCTCGGCCTCTCGCACGAGATCGGGTCGCTCGAACCGGGCAAGAAGGCCGACCTCATCGCGGTGCGCACCGACACCCCGCGCATGACACCGCTGCTCGGCGACGGGCCGTACGCGAACCTGCACCACAACCTCGTGCACGCCGTGCGCGGCAGTGACGTCGACCTGACGATGGTCGACGGGAAGGTGCTCGTCGAGGGCGGCGAACTGCTCTCGGCCGATGTGCAGGAGCTGATCGCCGCAGCCCGTGCCACCGTGCCTGGGCTCTTCGAACGGCGTTCGGCGTACCTCGCGAGCGGCGATGAGCCCGCCGGCCTGTTCGAGCCTTCAGAATAGTCACCATGACGAACGCCATGTACACGCTGCCCAAGGCCGAGCTGCACCTGCACATCGAGGGGACCCTCGAGCCCGAGATGGTCTTCGCCCTGGCCGAGCGCAACGGAATGGAACTGCCCTTCGCCAGCGTCGACGACATTCGCAGCAGGCTCGACTTCACCAGCCTGCAGCCGTTTCTCGACCTCTACTTCGAGTGCGGGGCAGTGCTGCGCACGCAGCAGGACTTCCATGACCTGGCCGCGGCCTACCTCACGCGCGCACACGAGCAGGGTCTGCGCCACGTCGAGATGTTCTTCGACCCGCAGGGCCACACCGCCCGCGGGGTGCCTGTCGACGCGGTGATCGATGGGCTGCTGACCGCGCTCGCTGAGGCGCAAGAGAAGTGGGGCATCACGGGCGGGCTCATCATGTGCTTCCTGCGCGACCTCCCCGTCGAGTCGGCGTTCGCCCTGCTCGACTCAGTCGCGCACCGGGTGGGCGACCTCATCGGTGTCGGCCTCGACTCGACCGAGGTCGGGTACCCGCCCGAGCTGTTCGAGCAGGTGTACGCCCACGCCCGGTCGCTCGGGCTGCATGCGGTGGCCCATGCCGGTGAGGAGGGCGGCCCGGAATACGTCTCCGGTTCGCTCGACCTCCTGAAGGTGGAGCGGGTCGACCACGGCATCCGCAGCCTCGAAGACCCCGAGCTCGTCGAGCGGTTGCGGGCTGCACAGGTGCCGATGACGGTGTGCCCGCTCTCGACGGTGCGGTTGGCCGGCGTGCCGACGATGGCCGATCATCCACTGCCCCGGATGATCGAGGCCGGGCTGCTCGTGACCATCAACTCTGACGACCCCTCGTACTTCGGCGGGTACGTAGGCGACAACTACCTCGCGATTCAGCAGACGTTCGGCTACGACAACCTCGCAATGGCCGGCTTTGCGCTGAACTCGGTCACGGCGTCGTTCGCCTCCGACGAGCGCAAAGACGAGTTGCGCGAAGAGATCGCCGCCTGGGGTGCGAAACACGGCTGACCCTCCGTCGCGTTGCGGCTGCCGTTTGTTCGTCCACTCGTTCGTCCAGACCGGTCGCGGCGTGCACGCTGCACGTGGTGTCGCGTGTGGACGAACGAGTGGACGGGTGTGTGCCCGTCGACGTCGTCAGAGGGCGGTCGCCCAGGCTGTGATCGCGGGGTAGAGCTGCTCGATGGTGCTCGCGCGGTACGTCGGCCGGGCATCCGGGGCCGCGAAACGTTCGATGAGAGCCGTTTCGCAGCCGAGCGCCGCCGCCGGCTCGAGGTCGTTGCGCCAGATGTCGCCCACGCTGAGCAGACGCCCTGGCGAGTCGGCCAGGTCGTGCGCGGCCAGCAGGCCGTCGAGAATGGCGCGCATGCCTCCCGGTTTGCCAGCCGAGGTCACCAGTTCATCGAAGTACCCGTAGAGCCCCAGTGTTTCGAGCTGCTGCTCGACGCCGTTTCGCGGTGCATTCGTGACGAGCACGACGTGCACGTGCTCGGGCAGGCCGGCCAGCAGCTCGGCGAGGCCGTCGGGCGCGAACGTCTCGATTGCGCCAGAGGCCAGCGCGTCACGGCTGCCCTTGTAGGCGGCAGAGAGCTGCGCGTCGGTGATTCCGGATGCCCGGGCCAGCCTCTCGGCGGCCGCATACCCGTCGGCGCTCCCCGCGATCAGTGCCAGCGCGTCGAGCAGTGCGGGCAGCACATCGCCGCCTCGGGGCCCCGACATGGGCGATTCGGAACGCGAAGGACCGTGCTCGCCGTCGAGAAACGCGCCCACCGCCGCGCGGATGAGTCCCTGCCGCTGCGGCAGCGGCCCGGAATCCCTTTCTCCTGGAACCTGAACTTCGGAGGCATGTTGCTCGATGATCGCCTCGTGACCGAGTGCCTCGTCGAGCAGGCGGGCATAGCTGAACACCGGCTCGTCGCCAAGGCAGACGGTGCCATCGAAGTCGAGCACCAGGATTCGCGAAGTTGTCGTCACCCTTCGATCATGCCTCCCCTTGAGCGGCCGGTGCGACACCACCCCCAGCAACTCTTGCGTCGTTCTCGTATCTCCCGCGCAGTCAAGCGCCCTTCCCCTACCGGTCCAAAACGCACGCCCCGTGACCGCGGGGAACTCGGCGAGTATCTTGTTACCCATGGCAAGCGAAGCAGTGGTGCTGAGTGTGGATGGCCCCAATGGTGTGCGCGACGTGCGTCTTTCGAGCCCCAGCCGCGTGCTCTGGCCGGAACCCGGCATCACGAAACTCGACCTGGCGAACTACATCGTCGAGGTCGGCGACGCGTTCGTTCGGGCCAACGGCGACCGGCCGGTGTCTCTTCAGCGATTCCCCGGCGGCATTGACGGCGAGCAGTTCTTCTCGAAGAACCCGCCGAAGGGCGCGCCGGATTTCGTGCGGGCGGTGCCGGTCGTCTACCCGAGCGGGCGTACGCATCCGCAGCTCGTCATCGATGAACCCGCCGCGGCGGTCTGGGCCGTGCAGATGAACACGGTCGTTTTTCACCCGTGGGCGTCACGCGCCGAGACGAGCGACTTCCCCGACGAACTCCGCATCGACCTCGACCCGCAGCCCGGCACCGACTTCGGTGACGCCGTCCCCGTGGCCTTCGAGCTCCGGGCTGTGCTCGCTGAGGCCGGCCTGACGGCGTTCGTCAAGACCTCGGGCAACCGCGGCATCCACGTGTTCGCGCCGATCGAGCCGACGCTTGAGTTTCTGGATGTTCGGCACGCCGTCATCGCAGCGGCCCGTGAGCTCGAGCGACGCCTCCCGGCGGCCGTCACCACCGCGTGGTGGAAGGAGGAGCGCGGGACGCGCATCTTCGTGGACTTCAACCAGGCCAACCGCGACCGCACGATGGCCGGCGCGTACAGCCCACGTGCGTTGCCAGGGGCTGCCGTCTCGTGTCCGCTCGAGTGGGATGAGCTCGGCGCGGCCGACCCGAAGAGCTACACGATTCTCACGGTACCGGAGCGGTTGCGCACGGTGGGTGACCCGTGGAAGGCGCTCCACGAGCATCCGGGTACCCTCGACGTGCTGCTCGGGTGGTGGGCGCGCGACCTCGAGTCGGGGCTCGGCGAGCTGCCCTTCCCGCCCGACTTTCCGAAGATGCCCGGCGAGCCGCGGCGGGTGCAGCCGTCGCGGGCGCGCAAGCCGGCCGCTGCCGACCCGCAGTAGCCCCACGCCTGACGACTCAGGCCAGAACCTCGCTCAGGTCGTACGCGACGGCGCGGTCGAGCTGGTCGAACGTGCACGACGCGGCGTCGCGGTCGGGTCGCCAGCGAAAGAACTGGGCGGTGTGCCGAAAGCGCGAGCCCTCCATCTGGTCGTAACGCACCTCGGCGACGAGGGTGGGGGTAAGTCGCACGAACGACATATCCTTGCTGCCCGAGAACCTGTTGCGTTCCGTCTCGCCGCGAATGATCTCACCCGAAACGTCTCGCAGCACGAACGGCGCCAGTTCGTCGATGAGTTCGCGACGGCGCACGTCGGTGAAGGCCGACGCTCCGCCCACGTTCTGCAGAACCCCTTCGTCGTCGTAGAGCCCGAGCAGTAGCGAGCCCACGCCGGCACCACTGGCATGGATCCGGTAGCCGAGCACGACCACGTCGGCAGTTCGGTGGTGTTTGGTCTTGAGCATGACGCGCTTGTTCGGTGCATACGCGGCTGCGAGCGGCTTGGAGACGACGCCGTCGAGCCCCGCGCCCTCGAATTCGACGAGCCAGCGCCGCGCGACACCGACGTCTGAGGTCGTCTGCGAGAGGTGCAGCGGCGCGGCCAGGTGGGTGCCGAGTTCGCTGAGAGCCGCCCTTCGTTCGCTGAACGGGCGGTCGAGGCAACTCACCTCTCCAATGGAGAGAAGGTCGAAGGCCACGAAGAGGGCCGGAGTCTCGACGCTCAGTCTCGCGATGCGGCTGGCGGCCGGGTGGATGCGCGCAGAAAGCGCCTCCCAGTCGAGCCGTTCGGCGCCGCTGGCCCCGGTGCGAACCGCGATCTCACCGTCGAGAACGCAGGGGCCCGGCAGCTGCTTGGCGAACGCGGCGACGAGCTCAGGAAAGTATCGCGTGAGCATCTTCGAACCCCGGCTGCCGATCTCGACGGTCGTTCCGTCGAAGTAGACGATGCCGCGAAACCCGTCCCATTTCGGTTCATAGCTGAGCCCGCCTGCGACAGAATCCGGTGCTGGAACCGTGTCGACGGCTTTCGCGAGCATCGGTGCGACGGGTGCGGCGGCAGAGGGGATCATGGTTCGATCATCCTCTCGTCTGCGGCGTTGCGACAGGGAGCGAAGGGGGAGCAGAAAGGGCTTGACGAGACATGCTCACAGGTCGATAGTTGTTCGCAAGTGAGAGGGGATTCTTATGAGCATCATCAGCACTGAGAGCACCAACACCACCACCGGCACGGAGATCAGCACCGACACCAGCACCATGCTCACCTGCCTCAGCTGCGGCATGCCGATCGAGTCGGGGGAGTACTGCGACCACTGCACCGATGAGACCGGCGCGCTGCAGAGCTTCGACGATCGCTTCAGCCGCATGACCCAGTGGCAGTTGCGCTCGAACCCGGGCGAGACGCAGCAGGAGGCCGAGCAGGCCACGCTGGAGTACCTGGCAACGATGCCGGCTTGGCGCGATCATCCGCGGGTCGTTGCCCCCGAGTAACCGATACAAGCGTGTGGTGCGTTGTGGCCAGGCGGCTGCCGCGAGCACGACGCGTTCACGAACTACCGTGGCTTCTCTTTCGAAACGCGATATAGCTTGACTTTGTGCAGGGCCTGACGTACCGTCTTTCCATACCAACACGCGATATATCGCGTTTGACGATGGGAGACCGGCATGGCGCTGGAGAAATGGCTCGTAAACGGGCCGAAGATCATCGACCTCGAGCTCGTACGCTCGGTCAAGATCAGCCTGATCGGCGGCAAGATCGACGTGATCGGCCACGACGAGCCGGGTGCACGCGTCGAGATCCACTCCGTTCAGGGCAAAGACCTGAAGGTTTCGATCGACGGTGACCTGCTCGAGATCGATCACCCTCAACTGCGCTGGGACAACTTCATCGACGTGTTCGCGTCGTTCAGGGGCTCGGCAAAGGCCGACATCAGCCTTCTCGTTCCCCGTGACGTCGCGATGAAGTTCGGTGTGGTGACGGCAAGCGCCCTGATCTCGGGCATGACCAATGACGCGCGTATCAGCACGGTCTCAGGCGATGTCGTGATCGACAACGTCACCGGCGACCTCGAACTCAACACCGTCAACGGCGAGATCTCGGTGAGCGACCATCGCGGCGTCGTGGCCGTTCACACTGTCTCGGGCGACATCACGGTGAGCGGGCAGGTGCGCCGGTTCTCCTGCGACGGCGTCGCGGCCAACGTCTTCCTCGACCTCAACGGAGACGTCGACACCCTCGACAACAACACCGTGAGCGGCGACTTCACTGTGCGTCTCGACGCCGGACTCGGGGCACGGTACAACCTGAATACCGTCTCCGGAGTGCTCTCTCTCGACGGCTCGACCTTCAGGGGAACCCACGGCAAGGGCAACAACTTCACCACGGGTACCCTCGACGGCCGCTTCGTCGAAGTCCACGCAAATTCCGTCTCGGGCGACATCACGTCGATCCGGCGTGCGTCGGACGCTCCGGCTGCTCCGGCATCGGGCGAAGCGACTCCCGATGCTGGGGCGACGGTCGAACCCGATGCGGCGGCAGAACACGAATCGCAGGCCAGCGCGTGAACCCCGTCTTCGGCCACGGCCACCTTCGGTTGTACCTGCTCAGTCTGCTCGCCGAGCATCCTCGCCACGGCTATGAACTGATCCAGGCACTCAGTGACCGCTTCGGCGGAACCTACAGCCCAAGCGCCGGTACCATCTACCCCCGGCTGGCCAAACTCGAGGAGGAGGGTCTCGTCACGAAGTCCGCAGACGGTCGCAAGACCATCTACGAGATCACCGTCGCCGGCCGCGCTGAGCTTGCCGCACGCAGTGACGAGCTCGATTCGATCGAAGACAACGTCACCGACACGGTACGGATGCTCGCCGACAGTGTTCGCGCAGGCGTGAACACGGCCATGCGGAGCCTCCGCGCCGACCTCGCCTCTGCTGCCCGAGAGGCGTCACGCACCGACACCCGCTCGAATGCTGGGCGCAGCTACGCCGGTCCGGCGTCGGGAGCGCCGGCAGGGTCAGCGCCAGACGCCGCAGCGGGCGAATTCAGCTCCGGTGTAACCGGCTCGCCCACGGGAACTGCCGGAGCATCGTCCCCGAGCGCCCCGACGTCTGACGAGCAGCGCCGGGGCAACACCGATGCGCTTCGTGAAGCTGAGACCGCGCTCGCGACGTTCCGGGCAAAGGTTCGCGCCGACCTGCGCAAGCACGCCGCGAAGGGTGCTGTGCCGCCCCAGGCCGTGCGACAGCTCACCGATGAACTGACCCGCATCCAGGCCGAGCTCCACGCGAACCTGTCTGCCCGCTGACGAAGCGACCAAGCGACCAAGCGGCTAAGCGACCAATCGTCGGCTCTGAGTCAAACCAACGCAAATACTGTGTCGGTCTGGCTCAGGGTCGACGATTGCGTTGTTTCTCGCCGGTGCTCTGCGGTTGACAGGTTCGGGTTCCGGAGAGGAGTCCGCCGTTTCGGGTTCGGTTGCTCCCAGGAGGGCAGGGAGAAGTTCCTGTAGAATCTCTCAGTGAAGGGGAGTATCCCGATTCACCGTTGTCGTCAGTACGGTCTCCGTCGTCGGAGGCCCGGTCGCGGTGGCATGAACGGTCATCAGTGTATGACCAGGCATGCGGGAGAGACTTTCGCCGATTTGCGCTGCCCGCACACGTGGTGGCCGAACGCGAAAGGCACCACTGAATGACCGCCCTGCCCCTCTGGTTCGAGATCTCGTCGCTCGTCGTTTTGACGCTGATTCTCATCGCCGATCTCCTGCTGGTGATCAAGCGGCCGCACATCCCCTCCGCAAAAGAGTCGACGCTCTGGGTCGTCTTCTACGTCGTGCTCGCCCTGATCTTCGCCGGTCTGATCTGGGCGATCGGAGACAGCCAGCACGCCGTCGAGTTCGTCGCAGGCTGGCTCACCGAGTACAGCCTGAGCATCGACAACCTGTTCGTCTTCGTCATCATCATGGCAAGGTTCGCCGTGCCGCGAAAGCTGCAGCAGGAGGTGCTGATGGTCGGCATCGTCATCGCCCTCATCCTGCGCGCCATCTTCATCGTGCTCGGCGCTGGACTCATCGAGAACTTCAGCTGGATCTTCTACATCTTCGGTGCGTTCCTTCTCTACACCGCCTTCAAGCAGGCCTTCGGCAATCACGACGATGACGCCGAGCAGAAGGACAACCTCGTCACGCGCATCCTGCGCAAGCGAGTCGCACTGACGCCCGACTACCACGGCACGAAGGTGTCGGTGAAGATCGACGGCAAGAAGTTCTTCACCCCGATGATCATCGTCTTCATTGCGATCGGCTCGACCGACCTGCTGTTCGCGCTGGATTCGATCCCTGCGATCTTCGGAATCACCCAGAGCCCGTTCATCGTCTTCGCTGCGAACATCTTCGCGCTGATGGGTCTCCGGCAGCTCTACTTCCTGCTCGGGGGGCTGCTCGACAAGTTGGTATACCTGCACTACGGAATCGCGTTCATCCTCGCGTTCATCGGCGTCAAGCTCGTTCTGCACGCACTTCACGAGAACGAACTGCCGTTCATCAACGGCGGCCAGCACATCGAGTGGGCGCCCGATATCAGCACGCTGACGTCGCTCATTGTGATCATCGCCTCGATGGCCGTAGCGACGATCGCGAGCCTTCTACGCATGCGGCACGATGCCCGAAAGGGAATGATCGAGGCACCCCGCCGTTAGAATGAGCGGATAGTCACGCGTATTTTCTAAGGTGGAGAGAAGTATGTCAGAAGTGCAGGCACGCACCCTTGCTGAGAAGGTGTGGGACGACCACATCGTCGTCAAAGGCGAAGACGGCAACCCTGACCTTCTCTACATCGACCTCCACCTCGTGCACGAGGTCACGAGCCCGCAGGCGTTCGACGGCCTGCGTGTCGCGGGTCGCCCGGTTCGGCGCCCCGACCTGACGATCGCCACCGAAGACCACAACACGCCGACCCTGGCCATCAACAAGCCGATCGTCGACCTCACGAGCCGCACGCAGATCGACACGCTGCGGGCCAACGCCCGCGAGTTCGGTATTCGCCTGCACTCGCTGGGTGACGTCGAGCAGGGCATCGTGCACGTGGTCGGCCCACAGCTCGGTCTGACGATGCCCGGCATCACCGTCGTCTGTGGCGACTCGCACACCTCGACGCATGGCGCGTTCGGTGCCATGGCATTCGGTATCGGTACCAGTGAGGTCGAACACGTTCTCGCCACGCAGACCCTGCCGCTGAAACCGTTCAAGACGATGGCGATCACCGTCGAGGGAACGCTGCGCCCCGGTGTGACGGCCAAAGACATCATCCTCGCCGTCATAGCGAAGATCGGAACCGGCGGTGGGCAGGGCTATGTGCTCGAATACCGCGGGTCGGCCATCCGCTCGCTCTCGATGGAGGGCCGCATGACGATCTGCAACATGTCGATCGAAGCGGGCGCCCGGGCGGGCATGGTCGCGCCTGACCAGATCACCTTCGACTACCTGGAGGGTCGCCCGCACGCGCCGGCCGGCGACGATTGGAACGAGGCCGTCGCCTACTGGAAGACCCTCACCACCGATGAGACGGCTGTCTTCGACGCCGAGGTGTTCCTCGACGCCGACACGCTCGAGCCGTTCGTGACCTGGGGGACAAACCCTGGCCAGGGTGTCTCGCTGAGTGAGAACGTGCCGGACCCCGCGCAGATCACCGACCTGAACGAGCGTGCCAGCGCCGAGCGTGCCCTTGAGTACATGGACATCGCGGCAGGTACCCCGATGAAGCAGATCGCGGTCGACGCGGTGTTCATGGGTTCGTGCACCAACAGCCGAATCGAAGACCTGCGTGCCTTCGCCTCGGTCATCAAGGGCCAGAAGAAGGCCGAGAACGTTCGCGTCATGGTCGTTCCGGGCTCAGCGCGCGTGAGGATCGAAGCCGAGGCCGAGGGAATCGACAAGATCGTCGAGGCATTCGGGGCGGAGTGGCGATTTGCCGGCTGCTCGATGTGCCTGGGCATGAACCCCGACCAGCTGGCTCCGGGCGAACGCTGCGCCTCCACGTCGAACCGCAATTTCGAGGGCCGCCAGGGCAAGGGTGGTCGTACGCACCTGGTGTCTCCGCTTGTCGCTGCCGCGACCGCGATCAGGGGAACGCTCTCAAGCCCGTGGGACCTCGACAACGACGATCAAGCCCCGAGCTCGAACACCGACGTCTCGAACCTGACCACAGCGAAGGCGGTCTGAACCATGGAAGCAGTTTCGGTCATCACCGGCGTCGCGATGCCGCTGGCGCGTTCGAATGTCGACACCGACCAGATCATTCCCGCCGAGTTCTTGAAGCGTGTCACGAAGACGGGCTTCGAAGACGCCCTCTTCTATCGCTGGCGACAGGACCCCGATTTCGTTCTCAACGACCCCGATTTCACCGGCAGCCGCATTCTGGTCGCCGGCCCCGACTTCGGCACCGGCTCCAGTCGGGAGCACGCTGTCTGGGCGCTTCGCGACTACGGTTTCGACGCGGTTCTCAGCTCGCGGTTCGGCGATATCTTCCGCGGCAACTCCGGCAAGCAGGGGCTGCTCGCCGCCGAGGTCTCCGAAGCAGACATCGAGAAGATCTGGGCGGCCATCGACGAGGCTCCGGGCCGTGAGATCAGCGTCGACCTGAACACGAAGACGGTCACTGTCGGGGACTTCACAGTCGATTTCTCCATCGATGACTACACTCGATGGAGGCTGCTCGAAGGACTCGACGACATCGGGCTCACTCTGCGAAGTGAAGAGCAGATCACCGAATTCGAACGTCACCGGCACAACTGGCGACCGAAGACCCTCCCAGTGAAGTAGGTAACAACCTCTATGAACACACTCCTTCAAGATGCTCAAAAGCTCGATGCGCAGAAGGCGGCGGCACACGTGGGTCTTGCCTCTGACACGATCATCGTCAACGGTGGCCGGCCCCTGCGTGGCCGCATCGATGTGCGCGGCGCCAAGAACCTGGTGACCAAGGCCATGGTCGCGTCGCTGCTGGGCGACACGAAGAGTGTCTTGAGAGACGTTCCCGACATCAGCGACGTGCACGTCGTCTCGCGCCTGCTGGAGATCCACGGCGTCGAGATCACGGGCAGCCCGGAGTCGGGCATCCTCGTTCTCGACCCCGCCAACGTGGCCATCGCCCAGAGCGCTGAGATCGACGCATTGAGCGGGTCGAGCCGTATTCCGATTCTCTTCTGCGGCCCGCTGCTGCACCGCCTGGGGCACGCGTTCATCCCTGACCTCGGTGGCTGCCGCATCGGCGACCGGCCGATCGACTTTCACCTCGACGCCCTGCGCGCGTTCGGCGCTGTCGTCGAGAAGCTCCCGAGTGGCATCAACATCACGGCCCCCAACGGGCTCAAGGGTGCCAACATCGAGTTGCCCTACCCGAGTGTTGGTGCGACCGAGCAGGTACTGCTGACCGGGGTTCGTGCCCAGGGCATCACCGAACTCAAGAATGCGGCAATCGAGCCCGAGATCATGGATCTCATCGCTGTGCTTCAGAAGATGGGCGCGATCATCTCGATCGAGCCGAACCGCGTCATCCTCATCGAGGGTGTGGACGCGCTCAAGGGCTACGACCACCGAGCGCTGTTCGACCGTAACGAGGCGGCGAGCTGGGCATCCGCTGCTCTGGCGACCAAGGGTGACATCTTCTGTGTCGGGGCCAAGCAGCAGGAGATGATGACGTTCCTGAACGTCTTCCGCAAGATCGGTGGCGCATTCGACATCGAAGAAGACGGCATCCGTTTCTACCACCCTGGCGGAGACCTGAAGCCTGTCGTCATCGAGACCGACGTGCACCCCGGCTTCATGACCGACTGGCAGCAGCCGCTCATCGTCGCACTCACGCAGGCGGTCGGCACCTCTGTCGTGCACGAGACCGTCTACGAGAACCGCTTCGGCTTCACCGAGGCACTGGTCGACATGGGCGCGAACATAGAGGTACACAAAGACGGGCTCGAAGGCGGTTACCGCCGGGTACCCCGCCGTGCTCTCGAACAGGCTGCTGTGATCACGGGCCCCACGAAGCTCCACGGTGGTGACATCGAAGTGCCAGACCTGCGCGGCGGGTTCAGCCACCTGATCGCGGCACTCACGGCCGACGGTCGCTCGCGCGTCAGCAACGTCGGCCTCATCAGCCGCGGCTACGGCGACTTCGCCGGAAAGCTCGAGAAGCTGGGAGCCGACTTCTCCTTCGAGGCATAGACGCAGGCCGTGGCGTCTGAAGATCCGGCACAGCCGGCCGGCGAGCCCCGCCGACGATCCGAGAAGGGTCTCGCCTTCTCGTTGATGGCAGCCCCTGCGCTCGTCTTCGTGAACTCGATCGCGAAGCTCGACGTCCGAGGGGGCGAAAAGCTGCCGAAGACCGGGGCTTTCGTGCTCACCCCCAACCACTACAGCAACTTCGACCCGGTGATCGTTGGCGGGTCGGTGTGGAAGCTCGGCCGGGCGCCGCGGTTTCTTGCAAAGGCCTCCCTCTTTCGTATTCCGGTGCTCGGCGGTGCCCTGCGCCTGATCAAGCAGGTTCCCGTCGAACGCACAGGTCGAACGAGTGCGGGTTCGGCCCTGGGCGCGGCCCACGACCTCGCGTCGACAGGTGAGGGCATCATCGTGTATCCAGAGGGCACGCTCACGCGCGAGCCGGGTCTCTGGCCGATGCGCGGCAAGTCGGGAGCCGTGCGAATCGCGCTCGAGAACGGTGTGCCGATCATCCCTATGGCTCACTGGGGCACGCAGGCGATTCTGCCGCGGTATTCGAAGCGGCTCAGCGTGTTTCCGCGCAAGACCGTACTCATCGCCTACGGGGAACCCGTCGACCTCGACCGATTCCGGAGTGTGCCTCTCACGCAGAGTGCGCTCTCTGAGGCGACAGAGCTCGTGATGCAGGCGATCACCGCGCTGCTCGAAGATCTGAGGGGCGAGAAGGCCCCTGCCGAACGCTGGAACCCTGCCGCTCACAACCAGACCGAATTCGGGGCACTGTAATGGCAAGGAAAGCACGGGCGATTCCCGTTCCACTCAGGCAGGTCAGCGTTCTCGGCGCCGGCAGCTGGGGCACGACGTTCGCGAAGATCCTCGCCGACGGCGGCAACGACGTGACGCTCTGGGCCAGGCGCCCTGAGTTGGCGAGGGAGATCAATCAGGCCAAGCGCAACAGCGACTATCTCCCTGGCATCAACCTGCCCCCGAGCATCCGCGCCTCTGCCTCGCTCGAACAGGCGGTGGGCTCATCATCGCTGATCTTCGTGTCGATTCCGAGCCAGTCGCTGCGGTCGAACCTGGCAGCGCTGAAGCCGTTGCTCGGGCCGGAGACCGTGGTGGTCAGCCTGATGAAGGGTGTCGAGAAGGGCACGGGCCTCCGCATGAGCCAGGTTCTCGAAGAAGGCCTCGGCATCGACCTTGACAGGCTCGCCGTCGCCTCGGGGCCGAACCTCGCCCTCGAGATCGCCAGGGAGCAGCCCACCGCCGCCGTCGTGTCGTCTGCCAGCCTCGCCACGGCCGAGGCCGTCGCTATGGTCGCAACCAACCGGTACTTCCGTTCGTTCGTCAACACCGACGTGATCGGCACCGAATTCGGCGGGGTGCTCAAGAACCTCATCGCGGTCGCGATCGGCATCGTCGACGGTGTGGGCTACGGCGAGAACACCAAGGCCTCGATCATCACACGGGGGCTCGCCGAAATGACGGACTTCGCGGTTGCCTACGGCGGTCATCCTGAGACGATGTCGGGGCTCGCGGGGCTCGGCGACCTCATCGCGACCAGCAGCTCTCCGCTGTCACGGAACAACACGGCGGGTCGCCTGCTCGGCCAGGGGTACAGCTTCGCCGACGTCATCTCGCGCATGCAGCAGACCGCAGAGGGGCTGGCCTCCGTCGCCCCGATTCTCACGCTCGCCGCGGCGCGCGGAGTCGACATGCCCATCGTTCAGCAGGTGAGCCAGGTGCTTGCCGGTACGCTGAATCCCCGGGACATCGCTCCGCATCTCACAACCGATTCACTCGAACCCCAGGGCGAAAGGCCGAACGATGGCAGAAAAGACCGTGGTGGTGCTGCTCTTTGGCGGCCGTTCAAGCGAGCATTCGATCAGCTGCGCAACAGCGGGCGGGGTACTCCGGGCGATTGACCGTTCGCGCTACGAGGTCATCCCCGTGGGGATCACCGCCAGCGGCGCGTTCATTCTCGAAGACGACGACGCCACGAAGTTCACGCTCGACCGAGCCAAGCTGCCCACCGTCGAAGACAACGGCACCCGGGTGCACTGGCCAGAGAGCACCGCGACGCGCGAGCTCACGGTGAGGGATGCCCGGGGCCAGACCCGCTCGCTCGGCGCCGTCGACGTGGTGTTCCCGATCCTCCACGGGCCGTTCGGCGAAGACGGCACTGTGCAGGGCCTGCTCGAGCTCGTCGGGCTCCCGTATGTCGGCTCAGGCGTGCTGGCGTCGTCACTCGGCATGGACAAGCACTTCACCAAGACCGTGCTCGTGCAGGCCGGCATCGCGGTGGCACCGTGGCACACGATCTCGGCGAGGGAGTGGCTTCGCTCACCCGTTGCGGTGCTCGAGGCCGTCTCCGACCTCGCACTGCCCGTCTTCGTGAAGCCGGCCCGCGCCGGGTCGTCGGTCGGGGTCAGCAAGGTCAAGAGCTGGGACGCATTCTCCGACGCCATGCGGGTCGCCCTGGCCGAAGACGACAGGGTTCTCATCGAGGAGGGCATCGTCGGTCGCGAAGTCGAGTGCGGGGTGCTGGGGTCTCTCGACGGGGCTGCGCCCCGGGCATCCGTCGCCGGTGAAGTCGTGATGACCGGGAGAGAGTTCTACGACTTCGACGCGAAATACCTCGACGCACCGGGAATCGACCTGGTCTGCCCGGCCGACCTCGGGGCCGACGAACTGGCTGAGATGCAGGAGCTCGCCGTGCGGGCCTTCACGGCGATCGGATGCGCGGGGCTGGCCAGGGTCGACTTCTTTCTGACGCCCACAGGGTTCGTCGTGAACGAGATCAACACGATGCCCGGGTTCACGCCGATCAGCATGTTCCCCGCCTGCTGGATCGCCTCGGGCATCTCGTACCCGCAGATCATCGACGAGCTCATCGCGCTCGCCCTCGAACCCTGACGGTTCGACTTTCCCGAAGGAGCAGCGAATTCGCTGATTTCGTGCACCTTCGGGAAAGTCGATCCTGCGTCTTAGGGGATGTAGTTGAATTCGTCGGGGTTCGGGCCGGTGCGCTCGTCGCGGTTCAGCGCGGTGATCGCAGCGACGTCGTCGTCTGTCAGCTCGAAGTCGAAGAGGGCGAAGTTCTCCTCCACGCGCGAGCGCGTGACCGACTTGGGGAACACGATGTCGCCGCGCTGGATCGCCCAGCGGAGCGTGACCTGTGCCGGCGAACGGCCGAGGCGTTCGCCGATCGACACGATCACGGCGTCGTCGAGCACCTTGCCCTGCGCGATGGGCGACCAGGCCTCTGTGGCGATTCCATGGGAAGCGTTGAACGCACGAACGTCGTCCTGCGTGAGGTACGGGTGCACCTCGATCTGGTTCACAGCAGGCACGATGTCGGTCTCGTCGAAGAGACGCTGCAGGTGGTGTGGCTGGAAGTTCGAGACGCCGATCGACTTCACGCGGCCTGAAGCGAGCATCTCCTCCATTGCCTTCCACGTTTCGACGTAGTCGCCGACCGCGGGCAACGGCCAGTGGATGAGGAACAGGTCGAGGTAGCCGAAGCCGAGCGACTCGAGGGTACGGTCGAAGGCGTCCAGGGCATCCTGCCTTGCATGGAAGCCGTTGTTGAGCTTGCTGGTCACGAAGAGGTCTTCGCGGTCAAGGCCGGATGCGGCAACGGCCTCACCGACGCCCTTCTCGTTGCCGTACATCTCGGCGGTGTCGATGTGCCGGTAGCCGACCTCGAGGGCCGTCAGCGTCGCTTCTTTGGTTTCGGACGGATCGATCTGGTAGACGCCGAAGCCCAGCTGGGGGATCGTGGCGCCGTTGTTCAAAGTAACAGTGGGAACAGTCATGAAAGCAGGGTACGCCTGACCGGCCCGTCGTCTCGTTTTCGCGCCAGGGGCTTGCAATCTGGTGGGGTCTTCCTGCGCGGCCGCCCGGTCTGGAGATCTAGGCTCGAACCATGACCAACCCCTTCTTCGCGCCGAGCCCCCTCGAGTACGGGCTGCCGCCCTTCGCCGACATTCGCGACGAGCACTACAGACCCGCATTCGAGCAGGGCATGGCCGAACATCTCGCAGAGATCGCGGCGATCACCGGGTCGACGGATGCCCCGACCTTCGAGAACACGCTCGTCGCCCTCGAGCGGGCGGGCCAGACGCTGTCTCGCGTCTCAACGGTCTTCTACAACAAGGCGTCGGCAGACAGCAACACCGTGACGAACGCCCTCGAAGAGGAGCTGGCACCGTTGCTGGCCGCGCACTCCGACACGATCAGGCTCGACCCCGTGCTCTATGCGCGTATCGGCTCGGTGTACGAGGGGCGCGGAGCCCTCGACCCCGAGGACCGCTACCTCGTCGAGCGGTACTACGCCGAGCTGACGCAGGCCGGTGCGGGGCTGGGAGAGTTGGAGAAGGCACAGCTCACCGAGTACAACCAGCTACTCTCGACCCTCACCACACGGTTTGAGAAGAACCTGCTCGCCGAGACCAACGACCTCGCTGTGGTCTTCGATGACGCGGCAGAACTCGACGGGCTCGGTGAGGGCGAGATCTCGGCCGCGGCGCAGGCGGCAGCGGAGCGAGGGCTGCCCGGAAAGTATGTTGTGACGCTCGTGCTGTTCACCGGGCATCCGTACCTTGCGTCGCTCACGAACCGGGCGTCGAGGCGCCGCATCATGGAGGCCTCGCGTGCCAGGGGAAATCGGGCGGGAGAGCACGACAACAGGCCGCTGGTGCTGGAGATAACGCGTCTACGGGCCCTGAGGGCCGCGCTGCTCGGATTCTCGACCCATGCTGCTTTCGTGACGAGCGACGAGACGGCGAAGACACCCGAGGCCGTCGACGAGCTGCTGCAGAGGCTCGCCGCCCCGGCGGCGCGGAATGCACTGCGTGAACAGTCGGCGTTGCAGGCCGAGCTGGCGCTGAGTGCGGCGAACGCAGACGCTCCCGAACTCGAGGCCTGGGACTGGGCGTTCACGAGCGAGGCGGTGCGAAAGGCCGAGTTCGACGTCGACACCGCTCAGATGCGACCCTACTTCGAAGCCGAGCGGGTGCTGCGTGACGGTGTCTTCTTCGCTGCGACGGCACTGTACGGGGTGACCTTCACCGAGCGGCCTGACCTCGTTTCGTACCACCCGGAGGCCCGAGTCTTCGAGGTGCGCGACGAAGACGGCTCGGCGGTTGGCCTCTACGTGTACGACCTCTACACGCGTGACTCCAAGCGCGGGGGCGCGTGGATGAACTCGCTGATCGCGCAGAACGGCCTGCTCGGGCATCCGGTCGTCGTCACCAACAACCTGAACGTGCCGAAGCCCGGCGCGGGCCTGCCCACCCTGCTGACCTTCGACGAGGTCACCACGCTGTTCCACGAGTTCGGGCACGCTCTGCACGGCCTGTTCGCGCGGGTCACCTACCCCAAGTTCGCCGGCACGCGTACCTTTCGCGACTTCGTGGAGTTCCCCAGCCAGGTGAACGAGATGTGGATGCTGTGGCCCGAGGTGCTGGCGAACTACGCCGTGCACCACACCACCGGTGAACCGATGCCCGAGTCGCTCGTGGCGAAACTGCAGGCTTCGGCCGGTTTCAACCAGGGTTTCGCCACCTCGGAGTATCTCGGGGCGGCGCTGCTCGACCAGGCGTGGCACGGGTTGCGTGCTGGCGACGAACCGGTGACCGATGTCGCGGTGTTCGAAGCGGCGGCGCTCGCCGCGGTGGGGCTCGACAATCCGGCCGTACCGCCCCGGTACTCGAGCACGTACTTCGCCCACACCTTCTCCGGGGGCTATGACGCCGGGTACTACTCGTACATCTGGAGCGAGGTGCTCGACGCCGATACCGTGGCGTGGTTCCGCGAGAACGGCGGGCTGACCCGGGCGAACGGCGACCGCTTCCGGGCGCGATTGCTCGGCGTCGGCGGCTCGAAGGATCCACTGGAGGCGTTCGCGGACTTCCGCGGGCGCGCTGCAGAGATCGGCCCGCTGCTGGACCGGCGCGGGTTGAACGACTGATCGTTCGCCGGGGCCGACCCCGGGCATCCTGAGCATCCTGAACATCGCGGTGAGTACTGATGCACTATGTTCGTCTCATCGCTGCGAGACCGAGAGGAGCGAGCGTGATTCCTGCAGCCAATGCGGGGGCCTTCGCCCTCGTCGCGCTTGCCCTGATCGTCATTCCCGGCCCCAGCGTGCTCTTCGTCGTCGGCCGATCTCTCTCACTCGGCCGAAGGGGCGGGTTTCTGAGCGTCGTCGGCAACGCGCTCGGGATGCTGCCTGCCATCGCTCTCGTGTCGCTGGGAGTCGGTGCGATTGTGGCCGAATCGGTGGTCGTGTTCACGATCATCAAGTTCGCCGGGGCTGTGTACCTGGTCTATCTCGGCGTGCAGGCGATCCGCCACCGGAACGCTCATGTCGACACGGCTGACCCGAGTGGTAAGAGACCGCCGTCGGCCTTCCGGCTTGTTCGTGAGGGTTTTGTCGTGGGTGCAACGAACCCGAAGACGATCGTCTTCTTCGTCGCTGTGCTGCCGCAGTTCGTGAGTCGTGAAGCCGGCTCCATCTCTGTTCAGATGGCTGTTCTCGGGTTGATCTTCTTTGCGATCTCGCTGGTCAGCGACAGCGTCTGGGCGTTCACCGCCGGCTCATTGCGCGCCTGGTTTGCTCGTGACCCCAAGCGGGTCGCCCGCACGGGGGCTGGCGGCGGCGTCATGATGATCGGCCTCGGCGGAGTGCTCGCGGTCGCAGGCAACAAGACGTAGCGCTGGGCTGGTGAGTGGTCAGTGGTCACGGGTCAGGCCTCGGTCTTGAGTTCGGGCTTCGCCTTTCAGCGATCTGGTTAGCGGATGATCAACGGTGTCGCGGACGCCGCGGCTGGGCAGTGTCAGCCAGCTGGCCTCGGTATCCGGTTTCCGGTGTCCTGGTCTCGGATGTCGGGTCTCGGATCTGGGATGTAGGGTCTCGGATCTGGGATCTCGGATGTCGGGTCTCGGATGGCCAGCAGATTGAAGCCGTTGTCCTGTTCTTCGAGTTGACTAATTCGGATGGCAGGTCGGGGCAGGTTCGTGACTGACCGGGCCTGGCCTGAACGGCGCCTTGCGGTCGTATTAGTGGCTGGTGTCGCTGGTCGAGTGGGCGCGGAGCGCCGTATCGAAACCGGGTGTGCCGTGCTGGTGTCGCTGGTTAAGTAGGCGCAGAGCGCCGTATCGAAACCGGGGTTTTGTCTGTCGATCATTGCCGAGCTTGTCGAACATATCTTCGACAGTGTAGTATTGATGTATGCTCATTGATTCGAATCTGGTCGAGGTGTTCCCTCGCAGCGCGGCTGTGGAGGCGCTTCTGTCTGAGGTGTATTCGGGCATGGTTCGTGATGAGGCACTGTTCGCATCGGTGACCGCGGAGAAGGCTGCCGAGGCAGTGATGTTCGCTGAGCCTGAGCCTGAATCGGTGGATGCTCGGGGTTCTGGTGGTGCGGAACGCCATGGGGTGGGTGCTTCTTCTTCTTCTCAATCCTCTGGTTCTCGTTCGTCGTTTGCGGTCCTTCGTGATGGGGTGAGTCGGGCGGTGGAGGCGGTGGTCGAGGTCGAGGCGGATATCTCGGCGCTGATGGCGCGTCGGGCGCGTCTGGTCGAGGAGACCCGCCGGCTCGCTCTCGCTGCGGAGGAGTTGGTATTGACGGCGTCGGTTCTCGAGACCGGTACCCGGGTGCAGCGGGACAGCCTGGTGTTGCGGTCTCTGGTCGCGGAGTTGGGATGTGCGTTGCGGGTCCCGGAGGCGAGTGTGCACCGGCTGCTGACTGAGAGCGAGGCGTTGTGTTCGGGGTTGCCATCGACGTTTCAGGCGTTGGATGGCGGGTTCATCAGTTACCGGCATGTTCAGGTCATGGTCGACAATGCCCAGTCGTTGCCCGAGGAGGCAAGGCTGACGTTCGAGGGCGCAGCGTTACCCTCGGCGGTGTCCTCGACGGCGGCGCAGTTCGGGGTGAAGGCCAGAAAGCTTCGGGAGCGCCTCCACCCGGAGTCGATGGTCGCCCGGCGGGTGAAAGCGGCCGGCGACAGGTGTGTGCGGTTCGAGCCGGCCCGTGACGGTATGGCGTGGCTGACGCACTACCTCCCCGCGGCGGTCGCGGTGCAGATCGATGAGAGCGTCGACGCCCTCGCCCGGGGCCTGAAATCGCCCGAAGAGACGCGCACCCACGCACAGTTGCGTTCCGACGTGCTCACCGACCTCATCCTCGACTCGGCCACCCTGACAAGCGACCCGGAACAGGCGGGTTCTGGTGCCATCACCTCACACGCTCCGAACGCGCAGCGCACCACCCCGGATGCGAGCACAGACCAGTTCGCCCACGATCAGCGCGCTGGAGATGCGCATGAAGGGCCTGGGTGCGTCCAGGCTGACGATGCTCAGGCGAGCGATGCTCCTGCCAACGATGCGCGTGGCCGTGACGCGACCGGGTCGACCCGATCGTCGGTACGGGTGGTGGGTCGGGGGGTGCGTCCGACGGTGATCGTGACGGTGCCCGTGATGACGCTGCTCGGGCACACCGACGAGCCCGGCGATCTTGCCGGGTACGGCCCGATCGACGCGGAGACCGCGCGGGAGTTGGCCCGGCACGCGCCGTCCTTCATCCGCCTGCTGACCCACCCCGAAACCGGGGCAACCCTCTCCGTCGGGCGGAAACGGTACCGGCCGCCGGCTGATCTTCGAACCGCGTTACAGATCGAGGATGAGAGCTGCCGGTTCCCGGGCTGCGCTGCAGCGGCGCACCGTTGCGAACTCGACCACACCCACGACTGGGCGGCCGGGGGCCAGACCGCGGCGGCGAACCTGGCACATCTGTGCCCGAAACACCACCACCTCAAACACGAAACCCGCTGGAAAGTCAGAACCGGCCAAGACCGAACCCTGCACTGGACCTCACCCCACGGCCACGACTACACCACCACACCCGCCAGAGACACCGAACCCGTGGCATCCAGTGGCTCTCAGTTGACCTCAGTGGTGCGCGAAGTGCACGGTGAGCGTGGTGGAGCTGACACACGGCCTAGTTCGGCTGCAGCTGGCCCAGAAGCCAGGACAGACGCGCCGTTTTGAGAATCCAGACTGATCAATACGCGTCGAAGAGGCGTATTCGATGGTCAACATCTTCAATTCGATTCCACGGCATATAGCTTGGTAACGGTCCTTGAAGAAACGGACGAACTACGCGTCGAACCATGAAGACCACGAAATTCTGATCGAGCCAACCCAGCCAGTGTCCGAGCGTTGCCCCACGCATATCGAGCGAGTATCCGATGAATATCCAGACGATGAATCCCAGGGGTATGAGAAGCCACAAGGCTAATGATCGGATTGCCAGTAGGGCAAGGGCACCGATCCAGTTGAGTCGCGACGCTTCCACGTGAAACCTCCCCGAAATTCTCGATGCAATCGCCGACGCGGTCAGCCAGCAGGCGTCGGGGTGGGCGTGTCGAGCGTGAAGGGTGCAGGGGTGCCTGTTGGTGCAGGCGCGGTCGTGTTCGAGCCTGCAGTTGGAGCGATTCCCTGGAGATCCGTGGCGTTCAGGCACTTGTTGGTCTGGGGTACCGCAGCGATGGCACTCTGCAGGTCGACCAGCGCGGTGGAGGCGGAGACGGCGTTCGAATCGATGATGACCTCGGTTGCCGGAACCCGACCGAAGGTGGTGAAGGTGTACGACGGTGCTTTGGAGTCGTCTTCGATCCAGTCGATCCCTGAGACGTCGTCGCAGGGCAGAGTGGTCGGTCCGTAGGGAGTGACGCCGCACCGCAGAAGCACTGATGCGGGAGAACCCCAGGCCGCGGTGGCCTGCGCGTTCGTCTCGCGGGACTCCTGACTCGCCACCGAGCTGGGGAGTCGAACCATGATCTCGGCGCAACCCGGGTCGGTGGCCGCGGTGGCAGGATCCAGGGCGATGGTGGGCGTGCACCCGCTGAGCGCTAAGGCGAGAAGGCCGGTCACCAGGGCACCGGGAATCAGAAGACGTTTACGGGCGAGCATCACTGACAGGCTACCGTTTACGAGTGAGTACTCATGGGGCAGACCCTCAGCTTCCGGTTGCGCCCCGCGCGTCTGCACCCGTCGACACCGTCGTGTCGATCGGTGAAGTCGAAACACTGAAGAGGATCTTCCCGAGGCTTCCGGCGGCCACGAGCGCGCTGCTCGGGCCCGGCGACGACGCCGCAGTGGTGGCGGCACCGGATGGCCGGTTCGTCGTCACGACAGACATGATGATCCATGGGCCGGACTTCAGGCTGGCGTGGTCGACCGCACACGATCTCGGGTGGAAGGCGGCCGTGTCGAACCTCGCCGATGTCGCGGCGATGGGGGCAACCCCCTCAGCGCTGGTGGTCGCCATCGCCGCGCCGCTCCACACTCCCGTGGCGCTGCTCGAAGGCATCGCAGATGGACTACGTGATGCGTGCGCCGAACTGTCACCCGGAACGGGAGTCGTCGGCGGCGACCTCTCCGTGTCGAAGACGCTGACGCTGGCTGTCACGGCTTTCGGTGACCTCGACGGGCGGGGCCCGGTCACTCGCGCGGGCGCTCAGCCGGGCGACGTCGTCGCAGTCGCGGGCGACCTGGGGCGCGCGGGCGCTGGCATCTGGCTCCTGTTCGACCAGGCAACCCGCACAACAACTCGAACATCGAGCGGCAGCGGCGGGCCGGGCGC
The DNA here is from genome assembly GCF_018889995.1 of Subtercola sp. PAMC28395. Classification (NCBI taxonomy): domain Bacteria; kingdom Bacillati; phylum Actinomycetota; class Actinomycetes; order Micrococcales; family Microbacteriaceae; genus Subtercola; species Subtercola sp. PAMC28395. The sequence continues at coordinate 1,728,415 of NZ_CP076547.1, forward strand.
AACGGGTGAGCCGAGCCCACCATCCGGGCCGGGTCCATGCGAACCACGCTCTGAACGCGAGCCCGATGACGTTCTGGGTCGCACCGTCAGGGCTGCGCATCGCTCCCTCGTCGATGCGCAGCTCGCCCCCACGTCTCCGCTTGCGGCGGGACCACAGGCTGCTCTCGCGGGCGCGACGGCCATGCTCGACGTCTCCGACGGGCTCGTGCTCGATGCCGGCCGCATTGCGACGGCGAGTGGATGCTCTCTGGAACTCTTCCATGAGGCCATCGAAGCCGAGGCCGATGCCCTGCGGGAGGTCGACGTCGTAGTCGGTGCACGCGCGCGGGATTTCGTGCTCTGTGGGGGAGAGGACCACGCGCTGCTGGCCACGTTTCCAGCAGGCCAGGAATTGCCGCCGGAATTCCGTGTCATCGGCGAGGTGCGGGGCCGGGCCCCCGGGCATCCACTCGTCACCGTCGGCGGCGAAGCCTACGTCAGGCCCGGGGGTTGGGACCCCTTCGCCGACTGGAACGGCGGCGTGGGCTGAGGCTCGCGCTGCCGGTCGTGAAGCTGCACCCGATCATGCAGCGAGAGAGCGCCGCTGACTGCACGAACCGATGACGTCAGATCGAATCGTGGCCAGCGGCGCCCGCGAGCAGCTTCGACTCATCACCTCGTCGGTGGTACGCCTGCCCTGTCGTGGTCGACGATCTCGGCCAGTTCGGCGTCGGCATCGGCCGCTGAGGCAGGTGCCGCACTCCTGCCCGCTGTGACCGATTCAGCAGCACCCTCGCCCAGCGACACACGTGAAGCCCCATCGACTTCGAGCGAGTCAGCGAGAACCTCGCTGCGGTCGAGTGTGGTGGCCAACGGCTTCTCCTTCACGAAGAACAGCAGCACGGTGGCAAGCAGCACCAGGGGCACCAGGTAGAGGAACACCGGTGTGAGTGCGTCGTTGTAGGAGCTGATGATGACGTCACGAACGGCCGTGGGGAGATTTCGCACGATGTCAGGTGTGAAGGAGTTGCTGCCACCCGACGAGCCGGCTCCGGCGGGCATCCGTTCGAGCAGGAGCGACGCGAGCTTGTTGGCGAACAGCGACCCGACCACGGCGGTGCCGAGAGAGGCACCGATCTGGCGGAAGTAGTTGTTCGACGCGGTGGCCGTGCCGACCTCGCGAAGCGGGAACGAGTTCTGCACGATCAGGATCAGGATCTGCATGCACATGCCGAGCCCGATGCCCATCACCGCGAGGTAGGCGCAGATGATCCAGACCGGCATCGAGGGCGTCATGGTCGACAACAGGAGCAGTGCCACCGCGGTGATGAACGTACCGATGATCGGCAGGAACTTGTAGCGCCCCGTGCGGCTCACCAGCTGACCGGAGCCGATCGACGTGACGAGCAAGCCGGCCATCAGCGGGATCATCAAGAGGCCGGCCTGTGTGGCGTTGGCCCCGGTGACCATCTGCAGGTACGTCGGCAGGTACGCGAGAGCGCCGAACATGGCGACACCGATGATCAGGCCGGCACCGGTGGTCAGGTTGAAGTTGCGGTCCTTGAACAGGTGCAGCGGCATGATCGGCTCGGAGGCTCGCCGCTCGATCATCACGAAGGTGAACGCGGCGACCACGGTTGCGGCGATCAGGGCGACGATCTCGATCGAATCCCAGGCGTAGGTGGTGCCGCCCCAGACGCTCAGTAGCACAAGGCCGGTCGATGCCAGTGCGAGGGTGACCATTCCGGCGTAGTCGAGGCGAGGCTTGCTCTGCGAACCCTTCGGCAGGTGCAGGAAGGCGACGGCAGAGACGATGGCGAGGATGCCCAGAGGAATGTTCATCCAGAACGCCCAGCGCCAGCCGATGCCCTCGGTGAACCAGCCACCCAGCAGCGGGCCGGCGACGCTCGACAGGGCGAACACGCCGCCCATGATCCCCATGTACTTGCCGCGCTCGCGGGCCGGGACGACGTCGGCGATGATCGCCTGCGAGAGGATCATCAGGCCACCGCCACCGAAACCCTGGATGGCGCGCCCGACGATGAGCGATGTCATGTCGCCCGAAAGACCTCCGACGACGGAGCCCGCGATGAAGAGGCTGATCGCAGCGATGAACAGACCCTTGCGACCGATGAGGTCGCCGAGTTTGCCGTAGACCGGCAGCATGATGGTCGAGGCCAGGATGTAGGCCGTCGTCACCCAGAGCATGTGGTCGACGCCATTGAGCTCGCCCACGATCGTGGGAAGTGCGGTGCTGAAAATGGTCTGGTCGAGCGACGCGAGAAGCATGGTGACCATGAGGCCGGCGAAGACGAGAAGGATGTTTCGCTTCGCCGCGGCGCTGGCTGGCGTCGATTCGGGCGGGGTTAATCTGTGGCTGCCCGATGTGGCGCGTGCGGGAACTGATGTACTCATGCGTAAATAATTGCACACCATGCAAGATTACACAAGCGCAAACTTGCCTACCTGAGCCTATGGTGCACTATTGGCCCGCGCTGGCTGCAGGTCGTGTCTACGCCGTGCTGATCCACCAGAGGGTCGTTTCGCCGTAATCCTTGCGGCGGTCGAGGGTGAGAGACGCTGGGAGGGCCGGCTCGGGCGACCTCGAGGTGCGCTCGACGACGATCTGGGCATCCGGTGTCACGTGCTCGGCGACCGCCACCAGTGCCTCGGCGAGTTCTGCCTCGGGGAGGTCGTAGGGCGGGTCGATGAAGACGAGGTCGAAACTCGCCGGCGTGGCTCGCAGGAACGCCAGCACCGATTGGGGGGCCACGCTGATGCGTGGTTTCAGCTGGCCGCTGGCGAGAGCTCCCCGAACGGCCGCGGCCTTCTGGATGATCGCAGCATTGCTCTTCGCCACCTTCACTGCCGCGGGGTTCTTCTCCACCAGGGTGACCTCGGCGGCGCCGCGGCTCGCGGCCTCGAGCCCGAGCGCCCCGGAACCCGCATAGAGGTCGAGAACCGCAGAGCCCTGAATCACCTCGCGGGCCTCGAGCGCCGAGAAGATGGCTTCGCGAACGCGGTCACTCGTGGGGCGTGTTCCCGATGAGGGCACGGAAAGCTTCTGCGAACCGGCGAACCCGGCAATTATTCGTGTCACAGCCTGCACCATAGTCGAATGGGCTGGCTTCGCGCGTCTGGTGCGCGTTGCGGTGCGCCTTGCGGTGTCAGACCCTGAGCCTAGAATCGGGCGTATGCTTACGCCCCCACCGCCCTCGGCAGACACCGCCGGTGACAGTGACCCGCGGGTGCCGAGCATCACCACTCTGCCCGAGCCTCGTGGCCGCACCGGTCCGCGGGCCACAGCTACCCTCGACCATGGGTCGCCACTCGATCGCAAGCTCACCACCGTGCTCGGCGGCCGAACTGCGGCGCCGCTCGAGAAGGCCTTCGGCATCGAGACCATCGGCGACATGGTGTCGTACTACCCGAGGCGGTACGCCCGCCGGGGTGAGCTGACCGCACTCAACGAGCTGCCGATCGACGAATCGGTGACCATCGTCGCCGAGGTACGCGACGTGCGGGAGCGAACGATGAAGTCGCGCCGCGGCTCCATACTCGAGGTCTCGATCACCGATGGCCGGGGCATCCTGACCCTGACGTTCTTCAACCAGGCCTGGCGGGCCAAAGAACTCCGCCCCGGCGTGCGCGGCATCTTCGCGGGCAAGGTCTCGGCGTATCGCGGTGCCCTGCAGCTCGCGCACCCCGACTACGAGCTGTTCACCGATCTGGTACTCGGCGAGCCAGACGATGGCGGGGCAAAGCGCTGGGCCGAACTGCCGATTCCCATCTACCCGGCCACGTCGACGATTTCGAGCTGGCAGATCCAGCGGTCGATGGAGCTCGTCGTCGGTTCCCTCCATTCTCTCGGCGACCCTGTCCCCGCCGCTGTGCGGGCAGAGCGTGGGTTCGTCGACTACCTCACCGCGCTTCGAGGCATCCACCTGCCCGAGCGCGACAGTGACTGGCGCCGCGCGCATGACGCACTGAAGTTCCAGGAGGCGTTCGTTCTGCAGACGGCGCTCCTCCTGCAGCGCCGAACGGCGCACGCTCAGAAGGCCCTGCCCCGCGTCGCCAAACCGGGCGGGTACCTCGAACGCTTCGACAAGGCGCTCGCGTTCACACTGACCGGCGACCAGAAGCTCGTCGGCACCGAGATCACAGATGACCTGGCCAGGGGTGAGCCGATGAACCGACTGATCCAGGGCGAGGTCGGCTCGGGCAAGACGATTGTCGCACTGCGTGCGATGCTCGCCGTCGCCGACTCCGGCGGGCAGTCTGCGTTGCTCGCGCCCACAGAGGTTCTGGCCTCGCAGCACCTCCGCTCCATCGTGAAGACCCTCGGCCCCGACCTCTCCGCGGCCCTCGTGCCCACCCTCCACACCGGCCAGGTGCCCGTGGCCCAGCGCCGGAAGGCCCTGCTCCGAATGGTGTCAGGGCAGGCGCAGATCGTCATCGGCACACACGCCCTGCTGAGCGATGCTGTGCAGTTCTACGACCTCGGCCTCGTCGTGGTCGACGAGCAGCACCGTTTCGGGGTCGAACAGCGCGAGGCGCTCCGGTCGAAGGGTGCCCAGCCGCCCCACGTGCTCGTTCTCACCGCGACCCCGATTCCCCGCACGGTCGCCATGACCGTCTTCGGTGACCTCGACATCAGCACGATCGCCGAGCTGCCAGCCGGCAGGCAGGGAATCTCCACCTTTGTCGTGCCGTTGGCTGAGAAGCCCGGCTGGGTCGACCGCATCTGGCAGCGCACCGCTGAAGAACTGGAGCTCGGCAGGCAGGCCTTCGTGGTGTGCCCGGCCATCGACCCGACCGCCACCGAGGCCGGCCAGCAGCTCGAGGCACCGGGCGAATCCACGAATTCGGTGCCCGTCGTCGTGGTCGGCCCGCGGGTCGGCCCGCGCAAGCGCGGCGAAGAGCGTGTCGCCCCACCCGAAGCGCCGCCCGCCCGCCCGGTGGCGAACGTCGCCGAGATGCTGGCCGAGATCAGGGCCAACCCGCTTCTCGCCGGCCGGCGCATCGAACCGCTCCACGGGCGCATGAGCACCGACGAGAAAGAGCAGACCATGCTCGCGTTCGCCGCCGGTGACATCGACGTGCTGGTGGCCACCACCGTCATCGAGGTCGGTGTCGACGTGCCGAACGCCTCCACCATGGTGGTCATGGATGCTGACCGCTTCGGTGTCTCACAACTGCACCAGTTGCGTGGTCGCGTGGGTCGCGGATCGGTGCCCGGGCTCTGCCTTCTCGTCACCAGTGCCGAGCCCGAGTCGCTCGCCCGTGAGAGGGTCGACGCCGTCGCCTCGACCCTCGACGGCTTCGAGCTCGCCCAGATCGACCTACAGCTGCGGCGCGAAGGCGATGTGCTCGGCAGCTCGCAGTCGGGTGGACGATCGAAGCTCCGGCTGCTCAAAGTGATCACCGACGGCGAACTGATCGGCGAGGCCCGGCAGGCCGCGGGCGAGCTGCTTGAATCCGACCCGGCGCTCGCCGGGCATCCGGAGCTCGCCCAGGCTCTCGACCGTCGGCTCAGCGAGAGTGACCGGTCTTTTCTCGCGAAGAGCTGAGTTGTGTCCTGGGTCTGAAGACCTTCGACGCGAGCGGCGGGTCAGGGCCCGACGTTCGCGTAGACCTGTGCTGCCAGAGCGGGGAGAAGCGGTGCCTTGTCGTCACTCAGCACGATCTTGATCCAGCCGTTGTCGACCAGCATGTTGACCGTTGTCGCGCCGTCAGTTGTGGTGAGGTAGGCCTCTCCCGGGTATCCGCCCGTGAGTTCCCAGGTGAGCCCGGGATAGGCCCGCTTCGAGTCTTCGAAGTAGCTTGCGCCGCCGGGTATCACCGAGACCCACGCGCCTCCGGCGATGGACTGTGAAGTCCAGCTGCAGAAGTACGCACTCGTCTGGGCGGCAGCGTTGAAGTTCGAATTGGCGTACTCCCCGGCTTCCTGTTTGTATATCTCGAGGGGCGGGGATTCGGTCACCGCGGCGAGCGTATCAGTGGAGATAATGTCGTCGCAGCTCCGGGCGCCTCTGAGGCTGGGCCCCTGCGGCTGCCACAGCGGCGCAGAGGCAGGAGCCGCCGCGACAGTGGTGAGGAGCCCAGTGAAGAGCGCGTCCCCGGAAGCGGTCGCCTCCGCAGCTGCCGGTGAGTCTGCGGCGACCGAGACGGCGAGGGTGATCCCGTATTCGCCGGTGAAGGCGATGTAGTGGCAGCCGCTGGAGTCGGCAGATTGAGGATCGCACCCGCGTCGTACGTCGTCACCCAGTGTGGGAGCAGGCGTCGCACGTGACCAGCCCTCGCCTGCGGCTTCGCCGAGGAAGGCCTCTCTCGTTACGCCGGGCATGATGAGGAGTGTCACCGACGAAGCGGGCGTTCCTGGCCCGTTCGTCGGTGTCTGCCAACCGCATTCGAGCGAACCCACCCGCTGGTCGACGTAGATCGTGGGATTTGTGAAGGTGATGGGTGGGCTCGCGGTCATGGGCATGCCCGTTGCTGCTTCTGCGTCAGCCTGCGAGAGCACCTGGTCGCAGCCCAGCGGAACGCGAACAGTCGGAGTCAGCGATGCCAGGGGAGTCGCGGGGGTCGTCGGGGTCGGGGCCGGTGAGGCCTGGCTGGGAGTCGGTACCGAAGCGACTGAGGAACAGGCCGAAATGAGTGTCACGCTGGCCGCGAGGGCAGCCCCGATCATCCATCGCCGCCCTGGGTGCGCGGGGGCCCATCGGGCTCGTCGAGACCCCCGAATCGATTGGTTGGTCCTTGGCATGTCTGCTTCCCCCTGGATTCGCACTGGCATGGCCCTGGCGTCTCTCTTTCAGACCATACTGCTGAGCCCGGTCACCGACCCCGGCTTGCGCCGCATCGTGACCAAGGTGCAACAGTGCGTCTTCTGGTTGCCCCAGCTTGCTACCCTGAACGAATGAGCACGATCGCTGTCGTCCCCGGTTCGTTCGACCCCGTGACCCTCGGGCACCTCGACGTCATCGGGCGTGCCGCAGGAATCTTCGACGAGGTCCACGTGCTGGTGGTGCACAACCCGTCGAAGACCGCACTCCTCCCGATCGCGCAGCGGGTGTCGCTCATCCAGCAGGCGATCGTCGACGGAGGGCTCCCGGCCAACATTCTGGTGACGTCGTGGAGCGTCGGGCTCCTGGTCGACTACTGCGTGGAGGTCGGCGCGAAAGTGCTGGTCAAGGGCATCCGCTCGCAGGTCGACGTTTCGTACGAGACGCCGATGGCCATCGTGAATCGCAACCTCGCGGGCGTCGAGACCGTCTTCCTGCTCCCAGACCCGGCGCACGCGCATGTCTCGAGTTCGCTCGTGCGGCAGGTGGCGTCGCTGGGTGGCGACGTTGCGCCCTACGTGCCTGCGGCCGTCGCTGCCTTCCTCGAGGCCCACGAGTAGGGTGCGCTCCCGCAGCAGGCCCCGGGTGTGCCGCTGCGCCCTCGATGCCCGCTTCCCGCAGGCCGCAGTCCGCGCTGTGCACGCCTCCCGTGACGGGCTTCGGCCGTGACCGCGAGTGGCAGAATTGACGGATGACTGAACTCCAGGTCGGCTATGCCGCAATGCTTGAACAGTTCCACCCGACGGAGGCGGTCGCCCTCAGCGTTCTGGCCGAGCAGGACGGGTTCAGCGGTGTGATGGCAGCAGACCACTTTCAGCCATGGGTGCCGCAGCAGGGCCAGAGTTCGTTCGTCTGGAACGTTCTGGCCGCCGTCGGTGAGCGCACGAAGGGTGACTTCGGCCCGGGAGTGACGGCCCCCACGTTCCGCTGGCACCCCGCGATGATCGCGCAGGCCTCGGCGACGATGGCCGCGATGTACCCGGGCCGTCACTGGCTCGGGCTGGGTTCGGGGGAAGCCCTGAACGAGCACATCGTCGGCCAGTACTGGCCGGAGACGCCCGAGAGAATCAACCGGATGTTCGAAGCCATCGACATCATCAACAAACTCTTCACTGCCTCCCTCGCTGGCAAAGACGTCAAGCATCGCGGCGAGTTCTACAAGCTCGAGTCCACCCGGCTCTGGACCATGCCGGAAGTCGCCCCCGAGATCCTCGTGGCCACCGCAGGTCCCGTGACCGCCAAGCGAGCCGGTCGACACACCGACGGGCTCATCACCGTCGGCGCTCCGCTGGAGAAGATCGCTGGCCTGTTCGCCAGGTTCGGCGAGGGTGCGCGCGACGCGGGCAGAGACCCCGACTCGATGCCCAAGGTTCTTCAGCTGCACCTGTCGTGGGCACCAGACGAGAAGGATGCCCTGACGAACGCGATGGTCGAGTGGCCGAACGGCGGCATGAGGTTCCCGAAGGCCGATATCCGTTCTCCGTTCGAGTTCGAACAGATGGCAAAGCTCGTTCGCCCCGAGGACTTCGAGGGACGCATGGTCATCTCGAGTGACCCCGACGTGCACCGTGCGCACATCCAGCGGTTCGTCGATCTCGGGTTCGATCGCATCTACCTGCACAACGTCGGCCGCAACCAGGCCGAGTGGATCGAGGTCTTCGGCCGCGACGTTCTGCCGAAGCTGAAGTGCTAGCGTGGGCACCCCAGCGTTCTTCGCGGTGTATGCCGTTGAAGGCATACCCGAGGTAGTGGCGGGCGATGACCTCGCCGAACTCATCGGCAGTGCAATGGATTCCAGCGAACTGGTGCCCGAAGCCGGCGACATCCTGGTCGTCACGAGCAAGATCGTCTCCAAGGCCGAAGGTCGCAGTGTGCTGGCGGATGACCGTGAGGCTGCCATCACGGCCGAAACCGTTCGCGTGGTCGCCACCCGCGCGCACCCCGGTGGCGTGACGAGAATCGTCGAGAACCGGCAGGGGATCGTGCAGGCCGCAGCCGGGGTCGACTCCAGCAATACTCCCGCCGGTACGGTGCTCCTGCTGCCCGTCGACCCTGACGCGTCAGCACGAGCCATCGCAACCGCCCTCCGATCGCGATTCGGAGTCGAACTCGGGGTCGTCATCTCTGACACTCTCGGGCGGGCCTGGCGCGAGGGCCAGACCGACGCGGCGATCGGCTCTGCCGGTGTTCGCGTGCTCGACGACCTGCGTGGGGGCACCGACACCTTCGGGCAGCCCCTGATCGTCACCCAGATCGCGGTCGCCGACGAACTCGCTGCAGCTGGCGACCTGATCAAGGGCAAGGCGAGCGGCGTACCCGTGGCACTCGTCCGCGGGCTCTCGCACTACGTGACACCGTCGCTGGACACGCCCGCTCGCGCCCTGAACCGCACAGGGCCAGGCGACATGTTCCGGCTCGGCACCGATGAAGCGATCGACGAGGGATTCCAGAAGGGTCGTGCAGAGGGATTCGACGCGGCGTTCGCCGAGGGATTCGCCGCTGGCCGGGCCGCGGGACTCCGGGAGGAGCATGTCTCCGGGCGTACCACCGGGTCGACCGCGAACGCAGGCGACGGAGCCACGGTCTCGTGACGGGCTGGGTCGTGGTCGTACCCGTCAAGGGGTCGACGGAATCGAAGACCAGGCTTGCAGCCGCGTGGACCATGGAGGCAGGCTTCAGCGGCGAGCAGCGCCGCGAGCTCGCGCTTGCTTTCGCCCTCGATGCGGTCACGGCCATCGCTGCCGCGGCAGAAGTGCGCGAGGTGATCGTCGTGACCGGGGATGCCGTCGCCGCAGTGGCGTTGGCTGGCCTGGGCGCGATTCTCGTGGACGATCCGCGCGCCGGGCTCAACGGGGCGATAACCGCCGGAATCGCTGAAGCCCGCCTCCGTCACCCCGATGCGATGGTCGCCGCCATGACGGCAGACTTGCCCGCGCTGACCACCGCCGACGTCGAGGATGTGCTCGAGGCGGCAGCCGGGCATCCACTCGCCTTCGTGGCCGACGAACAGGGAACAGGCACGACGACCATCACCGCGAAGCCCGGAGTGACGGTGGTGCCGCGCTTCGGGCAGCATTCTGCGCACGCGCATGCCGACAGCGGCATGGTTCGACTCGTTGTGCGCTCGGGCTCCACGGCGAGACAGGATGTCGACACTCCTGAGGACCTGCATCGGCTGCGGGGGAGCTTCGGTCCCCATACGAGCCAGCTTCTTGCGCTTCAGAGTGCACCCCACTCTGGTTGAAGGGCGCGCTGGAGCCGGTGGCGAGCGTGCGGTGGATGCCCAGTGCGACGCCGGCGCCGATGAAGCCGTGCTTCAGCGGTAGGGCCATCGAGCTGTATCGAAAACCCCGCGGCCTACTTTCCGAGGTCAGAGGCGTCGGATCTCGCGGTTCGGAGCCAGCGGTGAGCGTGGGGGCAGTTCGTGGGCGACTGCGTTGTAGCGAAGCCGGGGAGGTTCGGCGGTGACGGAGGCGAGCCAGCCCTCGGTTGTCGCGGCGACCGGAAACGCGGTGATGAGCCGCAGCCGCCCGCCGAGCAGAACGCCGTAGACGACGGCACTCGAGCCCGCGATCCCCGCGACGTAGACCGCACGGAACACCTCTTCGCGCTCGTCGGGCGCGAACTCATCGACGACACACCGTGCGCGGGCTCGGCCTTCGAGTGTCTCCGGATTCTGCAGAATCGGTACAAGCGCCCCCGTCACCTCCTGCAGCCATCCGGACCCGCCGGAGCTGCTCACGAAGCTCGACGATCGCCCCACGGCACTGCTCAACTCATCGGTGACCCAGCGCTCGCGTTTGAGGCCATATGGAGTCGTGATCGACGAGAGCAGGTAGCCGTAGAGATGCAGAACGCCCGCATTGCCGACCGGCCATTCGGCGCTCAGCCCGGCCAGCGAGTGCAGGGTCTCGAAGAGAGTGCGCCCCACGACGGGCGCGTGGAGGTTTTCGTCGATCACCGTCGAGAGGCCCCAGTGAGCGAACGAGCCAGCCGCCCGGTCTGCAGCGAGCTTCGCGAGGAGAAGGGGTGTGTCGTCCTGCAGGATTCTCTGCACGGCGGTGTCTGAATCGGTGGAGACCAGCGCCATGGATGCCCGATGGAGCTCTTCTGCGAAGGAGACAGGAGCCGTCATCCACCCATCGTACGAGCCGGGGCACACATCGTCACCTGCGCGTCCGCTGATCTTGACGCGCAGAACTAGTCATGCGAGAGTAGTCGCATGTCATCGATCCGGCTCTTCATTCTGGGGTCCCTCTCCCAGCACGGCGAGCTGCACGGTCACCAGCTCCGCCTGCTCGCCGAACAGGAGCGCGTGCACATGTGGACCGACATCAGTGTCGGCGCGATCTACGGTGCCATCAAGCGGCTGGCGGCCGACGGCCTGATCGACGTGGTGCGCACCGAACGCGAGGGCGGTTACCCCGAACGCCAGGTCTACGCGATCAGCGCGACGGGCAGGGTGGCGCTCGACGAAGAGCGCCGCGAGGGCCTGGAGCAGGTGCACATCAAGCCCGACCCCTTCGACCTGGCACTCACCCGTCTGGACCGAACCCGGTTGGATGACCTGCAGCCCGTTCTCGAGGGCCGCCTGGTCGCTCTCACTGACGTGCTGGCCGACGCTCTCGTCGCGCACCAGCGTGCTGCGCCCCACATCACGGTGAGCGAATCGTGGGCGCTGGAGCACCGCACGCACCGCATTCGCGCCGAGATCAGCTGGCTTGAAACGCTGCTCGGCGGGCTGCCTGAGCTCATCGCCGACGAGCGCGCACGGCACGGCAACCCCGACCCCCTCCCCGAATCCTCTCCCCGCTCGCCGAGCACCGGCTAGTCACACCAGCGGTCGGCCAAGAGTTCGGCCGACCAGAACCCCGCCCGCCAGAACCCCTCCCGCCAGAACCCCTCTCGCCAGAACCCCACCTCCCAGAATCTCTCCCACCAGAACAACGCTCATCACCACCCATCCGGCTGAACCACAGTCGGGTACGAAAGGCCGATCCATCATGACTTCACCAACGTCCCGCGCCGGCACCTCCGCGGCGTACGCCCCGCCGGCTGTGCCACGTCAGGCCTGGCAGGCGCTCATCGTGCTGCTTGCGGGCATGTTCATGGCATTGCTCGACACCACGATCGTCAACGTCGCCCTCCCCACGATCCGCACGAGCCTCAATGCCTCGGAGTCGACCCTGTCGTGGATCATCTCGGGCTACGCTCTCGCGTTCGGTCTGGCGCTCATTCCGGCGGGCCGCGTGGGCGACCGCATCGGTCACAAGTGGGTGTTCTTCACCGGGCTGGCCCTGTTCACCGCAGCAAGCGTTGCGTGCGGAATCGCCCAGAACGACACGCAGCTCGTCGTCGCGCGGGTCGTGCAGGGCTTGGCCGGCGGTATCTTCGTGCCGGCCGTGACGGCTTTCATCCAGACCCTCTTCCCGGGCCAGGCGCGCGGAAAAGCCTTCGCGATCATGGGCGCCGTGATCGGTGTGTCGTCAGCCCTGGGGCCGATTGTGGGCGGGCTGATCATCCAGGCCTTCGGCAATGAGAACGGCTGGCGCCTCGTGTTCTGGGTGAACCTGCCGATCGGTGTGGCGACGCTCATCGCGGCCGCCATCCTGCTGCCCAGCCGAGAAACTGCCGACGCCGTCTCGCGGCAGGCCGCGGGTGCCTCGCACCCGGCTTCGCTGAAGACCGGTTCCGCCGCACCGTCGACCACTTCCGGTGCTGCGCGACCCGCCAACTCGGGAATCGACTGGATCGGGCTTGTGCTGATCTCCGGTGGGCTCGTTGCGCTTCTCGTTCCGCTCATCCAAGGGCAGGACGCGGGGTGGCCGCTCTGGACCTACCTCACCATCGCGCTCGGCATCGTGCTCATCGCTGCATTCGGGTTCTGGGAGGTCGCCTACACGAAGCGCGGCAACAGCCCGCTTGTCCCGCCCCGACTGTTCGCCCACCCCGCTTTCACCGGTGGCGTGATTCTGGCACTCGTCTACTTCGCGGCATTCACCAGCATCTTCTTCACGATCTCGATCCTGTGGCAGGCCGGGCTCGGCCACAGTGCTCTTGAGTCCGGGGTCGTCTCGTTGCCGTTTGCGATCGGCAGCATCGTGGGTTCTTCCCAGAGCAACCGCCTGACCCAGCGCCTCGGTCGAACCGTGCTGCTGATCGGCACCGTGCTGGTTGCCGTCGGGCTCATCTGGCTCTGGCTGGTTCTGCTGCTGACGAAGGGGCCCGACCTCTCGGTGTGGCAGCTCGTGCTGCCGTTGCTCATTGCGGGCGTCGGTAACGGTCTCTTCATCGCCCCGAACGCGCAGTTCATCGTCGCGACGGTCGACCGCGCTGAGGCTGGTGCGGCCAGCGGCGTGATCAGCGCGATCCAGCGCATCGGCAGCGCGGTCGGCATCGCCGTCATCGGCAGTGTGCTGTTCGGTTCGATCACCATCACCGGCCACACTCCCGCCGATGTCGCCACCGGGTTCGGCTCGGCGGCAGCGTCGGCCATGCTCGTCAGCGCGATCTTCGCCGTGGTCGCGGTGCTTCTCGTCTTCGCGCTACCGAAGCGCGTGCAGCAGCCCGGCCGGCCGCCGGCAGCCGCAGGAGCGGCGCCTGCAGGGGCGAAGCACTCGGCCTAGTACGCGACCCGGCGCTGACCCGAGGCTGACCCAGCGCTGGCCCAGCGCGAGAACGGGCGGAGATTCGAGCAGGCGAGCCCTCTGAGGCGGCGCCGTGCCGAATCTCCGCCCGTTCTCGTGTTGCGCTGCCGCGCGCGGGTTGCGGCAGAATCGTCGGAGAAACCCGCCACGTAGCCGCTATGCAGCGCCGCTGCTCGCGAAGCTCCAACGATTTTGCGCGCGGGAGAGGCAGCCAGGCGCGACGCGTCAGCCGCGGGGCGGGAGCGTGCGGGCGGTGGCGCGGGCCGTGGCGAGTGCCGTCGCCGCGATGGCCGCCGTGTGCGCGACCGAGTTCATCCACAGCGGGGTCGTCGTAACCGAGACGCCCGCGGCCTCGACCACGGCAGCCAGCGCGGCATCGGTGTCGTCGATGAGCCAGGCGTCGAGCACGCCTCCGCCTCGCCGGGCGCCGTAGTGGAAGGCCACAGCATCCGCCGCCGTTTCGACCCCGATCGCGCTGAGACAGGCGTGCGCCATACCCCGAACAGCCGCCCCGGAGATGATCGGCGAGACGCCGACGACCGGTGCCGCCGTTGCCTGAAGGGCGTCACGGATGCCCGGCACGGCCAGGATCGTATCGATCGAGACCACGGGGTTCGACGGCGCGAAGAGCACCACGTCGGCACCGGTGATGGCCTCGACCACTCCGGGAGCGGCGAGGGCGCTCTCGATGCCGTGCTGCTCGAAGCGCAGCGCGGGGAGAGTGGCGCGGTAGCGCACCCACCACTCCTCGAAGTGCATGGTACGTGTGCGGATTCCCGCATCAGCACCAGCGCCGGCAGCGGAGTCAGTGCCACAGCCAGTGCCACCGCCAGTGCCTGTGCCAATCCCTGCGTCGGAATCGTCGGCGACCACGACGTGGGTCTCGACGGGCTGGTCGCTCATCGGCAGCAGCCGCACGCCGAGGTCCCAGCGGGCCGTGATCTGCGCCGTCGCCTCACTGAGAGTCAGACCCTCGCGCAGCAGGTGCGAGCGGGTGATGTGCGTGCCGAGGTCGAGGTCGCCGAGGGTGAACCACGGCCAGCCGACGCCGTAGGCCGTCAGCTCGGCACTGACGCGCTCAGACTCGCCGAGCCGGCCCCAGCCCCGTGTCTCGTCATTCGCGCCGCCGAGGGTGTACATGATCGAGTCGAGGTCGGGGCAGACCCGCAATCCCGTGAGCCACAGGTCGTCACCGGTGTTGACGACCACGGTGACCTCAGCGGTGGTTCCGCCCACCCCGTCGGGCAGCGTCTCCCTGAGGTGTTCGCGCAGCCCCCGCAGAAACCTCGCCCCGCCAACGCCGCCAGCCAAAACCGTGATCTTCACTGGTCAATCCTGACACTGTTTCGCTGCCGGGCCGTCTCCCGCGATCAGGCGCGTGAATCACACCAGGCGCGACGCGACCTCGATGAGCACGTCTTCGCGGCCCGCGTAGATGCCGTCTGCCCGCGGCCAGTGGCTGATCACGTCGGTGAAACCGAGATCGGATGCCCGGCCCACCAGATCCTCGAACACCGCCACGCTTTCGAGCGAGAACCGCCCGCCCGAGTCGAGAGACAGGTACCGGTCGATAGTGGCTGGGTCGCGCCCGGCCCTCCCTGCGGCGTCGTCGAGGCGCAGTCCCAGCTCCCGCACCGCCGACCACCACTCCTCGCCAACCGCGCCGTCAGCGCCGGTTGTCACCCACCCCTGGCCGTGCTCCGCAACGAGTGCCAGGCCCTTCGGGCCATTGGCCGCGAGCACGAATGGCACCCGTGGCTGCTGCGCCGGAGTGCCGACCATCCGAGCCTCGTGGGCGGTGAACCACGAGCCGGTGAAGCTGATGCCTGCGCCCGCTTCGTTGCCCGTGTCCGTCCCACTATCCGCGCCGCCGACACTCGAATCCGGATGCTCGAACCGCAGCAGCGCGTCGAGACCCCCCACGAACTCGGCGAACCTCTCGTGCCGTTCACGCGGCGTCAGCGCGGGCTGGCCCAGCACGAAGGCGTCGAAACCCGTTCCTCCGGAGCCGATGCCCACGAGCATCCGGCCGCCTGAGATGTCGTCGAGTGTGGTGAGCTCTTTTGCGAACGGCACCGGGTGGCGAAAGTTCGGCGACGAGACGAAAGTGCCGAGCCGGATGCGTTCGGTGACGACCGCTGCGGCGGTGAGTGTCGGTACGGTTGCGCCCCAGGGCTCGTCGGCGAGGCTGCGCCACGAGAGGTGATCGTACGTCCACGCGTGGTCGAAGCCGAATTCATCGGCGAGCATCCACTTGCGGCGGGCCTCCGGCCAGGGGTCCTGGGGCAGGATGACGATTCCTAATCGCATCGCTCCAGC
Source organism: Subtercola sp. PAMC28395 (assembly GCF_018889995.1). Classification (NCBI taxonomy): domain Bacteria; kingdom Bacillati; phylum Actinomycetota; class Actinomycetes; order Micrococcales; family Microbacteriaceae; genus Subtercola; species Subtercola sp. PAMC28395. The sequence continues at coordinate 1,744,205 of NZ_CP076547.1, forward strand.
GTACCCAGCCCTCTGCACAGTGCCCAGGAAGTAACACCATTCCGCGTCTCAAGAGCTGGGCTCGGCAGTCTGAAGCGTCGCCTGGATTGGGGTGGTGGCAGAGCGCTGACCTTCCAGGAGACAGCCGATTTGTGGTGGAGGCGTGCCGTGAGAGCTCGCCCGCCAACTTACCCCCCCCGTTATGGGGTCCATTTAGTGGATTCCTTGCCTGGATCGAGGTACGGTTCACGTGGAGAAGAAAGGTGAAGGAGCCCTCCTGACACCTCAGTGTCTTCTCGTATGAATACGGGGGTGTGCGGTGACTCGACTTTCATCAAACCGGCGAGCGGGGTTGGTGGCAGCTGGCGCATTGCTGGCTGCTACTGCGATGATTCTGACGGCGGGCCCGGCGCAAGCCGCGACGACCCTCTCGGGGCCGGTCGATCTGGGGACCGCTGGAACCTATGGTGTCCTCGGCGCAAGCGCGGTGACGAATACTGGCCCGACTGTTGTCACTGGTGATGTCGGGGTGAGCCCCGGAACGTCGATAACTGGCTTCAGCGGCGCACCCAACGGGACATACACGGGAAGTCTGCATCAAACCGATCCTGCTGCAGCTCAAGCCCAGAACGATCTGACGACAGCGTTCAACGCTGCCGCCGGGCTCACCCCGACAACGTCGGGACTCAGCGAGATGAACGGGCTGTCGTTGACACCAGGGGTGTACTCCGGGGGTGCACTTTCGCTGGCGAACAACGGCACCCTCACTCTTGCTGGTAGCGCAAGCTCGGTGTGGGTGTTCCAGGCAGCCAGCACGCTGACCATCGGTTCGGGTACCCACATCCTGATCACGGGAGGTGCGTCCGGATGCAACGTGTTCTGGGAGGTAGGCAGCTCTGCAACACTGGGGACCAGCGCCCAATTCCAAGGCACCGTGCTCGCCGCCCAGTCCATCACCGCGACCACTGGTGCAACGATCGTCGGCCGGCTCCTCGCCGCCAACGCAGCCGTAACCTTGGACACGAACACCATCACCGTGCCAACCGGCTGTCCGGCCGCTGGCACACCGACCAGCAGCCCCAGCCCAGAGATCACGTCCGGAACGCCACCGACTGCAACAGAAGGCACCCCCTACACCTTCACTGTCACCGCAACTGGGACACCAGCCCCCGTCTTCACGGTCACGGCCGGGTCGCTCCCGGCCGGGCTCACCCTCAACGGAACAACAGGCCAGATCACCGGAACACCGACGACCCCAGGCTCGTCAACAGTGACACTCACAGCCAGCAACGGCATCACGCCGAACACATCCGCGATCTACACCATCCAGACACAAGCCGCTGCGACACCGACACCGACGCCAACAGCAACCACACCTGCTGCGACACCGACGCCGACCGTTGCTGCCATCACCATCGCTTCGAACAGTGGCGGCAGCAGTGGCTCAGCCGAGCACCTCGCTGCCACCGGGATGGATGTGGCGCTGCCTATCGGCGTCGGAATCGCTCTGGCACTGATCGGCACGACCATACTGCTCCTTCGCCGTCGCAGTGCGCGAACGCACTCGTAGCTGCCACCGACTGATCAACACGGGCAGAGACGCTTTCACCCTGCATCAGGCCCCAGAGCTAGGAGCCATCTCACAAGAGATTTCATCCAAGATGGTCCCGTCTCTCATCACGACGCCAAGCGATCACAGAGCACCGCCTCACACCGATCACCCTGACGAGTGAGGCCTCGGGTCTGCGAGCAAGAGTGGGCCGCTGATCCATCCGTCTCTGCTCCACCAGCCACCGGCCCCACTGCCCACAGGGTTCGCTGAATCGCGATCAGGCGCGGGTCGCGCTCGCGAGGTGGGTCGCGATGTCGTCGAACTCACCCTTCACCAGGCCCGCCGTGACCCGAACGTGCTCACCCGCAGCCAGGCCCGCCGGCGCGGTGAAGGAGCTCGCCAAGAACGGGGTCCCGGCAGCGACGCGGATCCCGCTCGCCGCGAGTGAGACGATCGCCGCCTTCTCATCGGAGACGGGCAGCCAGAGGTTGATGCCGTCTGCGATGTCCAACTCCACGCCGTGCCGGGCCAACGCAGCACCGAGTTCGACCTGACGCAGCTGGTACGTGCGCCGGGCCGCCGACACCTGCGCAACAGACTCGCGCGCCGTGAGGAGCTCGTAGAGAATGACCTGCAGCATTCTCGACGTCCAGCCCGGCCCGAGCATCCGTCTCGCCACAATGCGGTCGATCAGGGCTGTCGGCCCGGCCAGAGCACCGATTCGCAGGTCGGGGCCGTGCGACTTTGCATAGCTGCGAACGTGCAGGGTGCGGTGGGGCAGCCAGGTGCCGATGCTCGTTGCCGGGGCTCCGCTGATTTCGCCCGAATGGTCGTCTTCGATGATCACAGGGTCGGTCAGGTGCGAGTGCGACCGCAGCAGGCCCACGAGTTCACGGGCGCGTTCCTCGGTCATCGTGGCGCCGGTCGGGTTCTGGGCCCTCGGCTGCAGGATGATCGCGGCAGGGTTCGACCGCAGAGCCGCCGCGAACGGGCCGGGCAGCATGCCGTGCCTGTCGATGGGCACAGCGACGCGCTCAGCACCGAGGTGCTCGAGCAGATCGAGAAAGGGAGGGAAACCGGGTTCTTCGATCACGACCCGGTCTCCGTAGCGGATCACCACCTCCAGTGAACGCGAGATGGCGTCGAGCGCACCGTCGGTGATGGTGAGCGATTCCGGGCTGTAGGGCCACGACGCCCGGAGGAGTCTCTCGAGCTCCGGCAGCACCCTGACGGTGAGGTAGCTGGTCGTGTCTGCGCGGGTGGGGAGGTGCTGGAAGGCCGCGGCGAGATCGGGAAGCAACTCCGGATCGGGTGTGCCTGTGGAGAGATCCAGGCGGCTCTGAACGTGCGAGCCGGCCAGCTCGGCGAAGTGCGTGGGCATCCAGCGGGTGCTCGCCTGGAGCACAAAGCTGCCTGCGCGCCCTCGCGAGGTGATCAGGCCGACGCCGGCCAGCGCCTGCCAGGCGTTCGAGACCGTAGCGGGGCTCACGCCGAGCTCTGATGCGAGTTCGCGAACCGTGGGGAGCCTGTCGCCTGAGGCGATGCCGCCGGTGCGGATCAGGCGCGAGACAGCGGCAGCGATACCCTCTGGCGACTTGTTCTCCACAGCCGCGACGATCTGCTCGATCATGCACACCTCTTGACTTATTTACGCTCACGTCACACGCTGAAACACGAGAGAAATGTTCAGCACAAATAATAACAAAACCGGGTTTGAAAGGAATATACACAGATGACGGTCATTCGAGCAGCAATTACCCAGACCACGTGGACGGGCGACAAAGAGTCGATGATCGCCAAGCACGAGCAGTTCGCCCGCGACGCGGCGGCCGACGGAGCCCAGGTCATCTGCTTCCAGGAGCTCTTCTACGGCCCCTACTTCGGCATCACCGAAGATGCGAAGTACTACGCCTATGCCGAACCGGCCGACGGCCCGATCGTGCAGAAGTTCGCGGCGCTCGCGAAAGAACTGAACCTGGTCATGGTGCTGCCCATCTACGAGGAAGACATGCCGGGGGTCTACTACAACACCGCTGTCGTCGTCGACGCAGACGGCACGATTCTCGGCAAGTACCGCAAGAACCACATTCCGCACGTCGAGAAGTTCTACGAGAAGTTCTACTTTCGTCCGGGCAACCTCGGGTACCCTGTCTTCCAGACCGCGGTCGGCCCGATCGGCGTCTACATCTGCTACGACAGGCACTTCCCGGAGGGGTGGCGGGAACTCGGTCTGAACGGGGCTCAGATCGTCTTCAACCCGAACGCCACCAAGCCGGGTCTCTCCAACCGCTTGTGGGAGCTCGAGCAGCCTGCTGCTGCCGGTGCGAACGGTTACTTCGTCGCCGCGCCCAACCGCGTCGGCCTCGAAGACAACGAGTACGGTGACCTCGCTGTCAACTTCTACGGCAACAGCCAGTTCGCCGATCCGCAGGGCAACATCGTCGGTGAATACGGCAGTGGCGAGAACGAGGAGATCGTCATCCGCGACCTCGATCTCGGTCTGGTGCGGGTTGCGCGCGACAACTGGCAGTTCTATCGCGACCGCAGGCCGGAGACGTACACGTCGATCCCCAAGCCGTAGACACCTACCCCCAGTCGCTGGTTGAGTAGGCCCGAAGCGCCGTATCGAGACTGTGCTCAGCTGAACACGATTTCGACGAGCTCATCAGCGACCATCGAAGGAGCAGTGCGATGAAGACCCTCATCACCAACGGAACAGTTGTCAATGCCACGGGAACGGCCACGGCCGACGTGCTGATCGACGGGGAGACCATCGCTGCCGTGCTCGCGCCCGGCTCCAGGCTCCTGGGTTTCGACCTCGCCGGCAGCGTCGACCGGGTGATCGACGCGCGGGGCAAGTACGTGATCCCCGGTGGCATCGATGCGCACACGCACATGCAGATGCCGTTCGGGGGCACAGAGGCCAGCGACACGTTCGAGACCGGCACGCGTGCGGCGGCGTGGGGCGGTACCACGAGCATCGTCGACTTCGTCGTGCAGTACGCGGGTGAGAACATCCTCGACCAGTACAACCTGTGGCACCAGAAGGCCGCCGGCCAGTGCGCGATCGACTACGGCTTCCACCAGATCCTGAGCGACGTGCAAGACAGTTCGCTGACGGCGATGGATGAACTGCTGAACGAGGGCGTCTCGAGCTTCAAGCTCTTCATGGCGTACAAGGGCGTCTTTCTCAGCGACGACGGCCAGATCGTCAAGGCGATGCAGCGTGCAAGCGAGAACGGCAGCCTGATGATGATGCACGCAGAGAACGGCAGCGTGATCGACCTGCTCGTGCAGCAGTCCATTGCGCGCGGCGACACCGCGCCATACTTCCACGGCACCACCAGGCCATGGCAGGCCGAAGAAGAGGCCACTCACCGCGCGATCATGCTGGCGAACCTCACCGGCGCACCGCTGTACATCGTGCATGTGAGCGCCAAGCAGGCCGTCGAGCAGATCGCGGTCGCCCGCGACCGCGGCCAGAACGTCTTCGCCGAAACCTGCCCGCAGTACCTGTACCTTTCGCTCGAAGAGCAACTCGGTGCCAGCAGCGAGCAGTGGGGTGACTTCGAGGGTGCGAAGTGGGTGTGCTCGACACCGCTGCGTTCCCGGGCCGAGGGGCACCAGCATCACATGTGGCAGGGACTCCGCACGAACGACCTGCAGGTGATCTCCACCGACCACTGCCCGTTCTGCATGAAGGGCCAGAAAGACATGGGAATCGGAGACTTTTCGAAGATCCCCAACGGCATCGGTTCGGTCGAGCACCGCATGGACCTCATCTACCAGGGTGTGGTGATGGGGGAGATCAGCCTTCCACGCTGGGTCGAGCTCACCTCGACCACCCCGGCACGCATGTTCGGCATGTACGGCAAGAAGGGCGTCATCCAGCCGGGCGCCGACGGTGACGTCGTCATCTACGACCCCAACGGCCACACCTCCATCGGCATGGGTGAGGGCAAGAAGAACCATATGAACATGGACTACGCCGCGTGGGAGGGTTTCGAGATCGATGGGCGCGTCGACACCGTGATCTCCCGGGGCAAGGTCATCGTCGACGACAACCAGTACCTCGGCACGAAGGGTGACGGCAAGTACTTCAAGCGGGGCCTTTCGCAATACCTGATTTGAGCCATAAGCGACGCGGGTTCCCGCCCGGCGTCGCGTAGGAAACTCCACCAACCTTCGCCCAACAGAAAGAACCCCATGGAATTCGGAGCAGTTCTCCAGACGCACCCGCCGGCGTCGCGCACGCTTGCGCTGGCCAAGCTCGCCGAGCAGCACGGATTCGACTACGCCTGGACCTTCGACTCGCACCTGCTCTGGCAGGAACCGTACGTCATCTACAGCCAGATCCTGAACGAGACCCACCGCATCAAGGTGGGCCCGATGGTCACGAACCCTGCGACCCGCGACTGGACGGTCACCGCCTCGATCTTCGCCACGCTGAACGAGATGTACGGCAACCGCACCATCTGCGGCATCGGCCGCGGCGATTCGGCGGTGCGTGCCACCAATGGCGCACCCACGACGCTCAAGACCCTGCGTGAGTCGATCCATGTCATCCGCGAGCTGGCGAACAGCAGGCCTGTCGAATACAACGGAGCCACCGTGCAGTTCCCGTGGAGCCGCGGCTCCGAACTCGAAGTCTGGGTGGCTGCGTACGGGCCCCTCGCGCTGAAGCTCACCGGCGAAGTCGGTGACGGCTTCATCCTCCAGCTGGCCGATCTCGACATCGCCGAATGGATGATCGGGGTCGTTCGCAAGGCGGCCGAGAATGCGGGCCGCGACCCCATGTCGATCAAGTTCTGCGTCGCAGCCCCCATGTACATCGGCGACGACTGGGAGCACATGCGGGAGCAGTGCCGCTGGTTCGGAGGCATGGTGGGCAACCACGTCGCCGACATCGTCTCGAAGTACGGCACCGATTCGTCTGTACCCACGGCGCTCACCGACTACATCAAGGCCCGCGAGGGCTACGACTACAATGAACACGGCCAGGCCGGCAACACTCACGCCGCCTTCGTGCCAGACGAGATCGTCGACCGCTTCTGCCTGCTCGGCACCGCAGAACAGCACATCGAGAAACTCAAAGCACTCAAAGAACTCGGCGTCGACCAGTTCGCCGGGTATCTCCAGCACGACAACAAAGAAGAGACGCTCCGCGTCTACGGAGAGACGGTCATCCCGACCCTCAGAGACCACATCACGGCCACCGCATGAGCGATCGCACCTCAGGCAGGCCAGAGTCGAGAGGGTCGGCGCGCATCAGCGCCCTCGTCTGGGGTCTGGTCGGCCTGATCGTGCTCGTCGTGCTGTGGGAGGGGTACAAGGCCTTCGGGCCGGCCTCCGGCGTGCAACTGTTCGACACGAGCATCCTGCCTCGTACAGACGACCGCTCGATGCCTCACCTGCTCGCGATGGTGCAGCGTGCGCTCGAACCGGTGAACTCCTCTGCCGGGTCACAGGCGGTCTGGGTCGCGGTGGTTGCGGCTGCACTGACCAGCCTCGGCGTGGCAGCTGTGGGCTGGGCGATCGGCTCGGTGGTGGGGTTTCTGCTGGCACTGCTCATGCAACGCCTGCAGGTCGCTGAACGCGCCGTTCTGCCGTGGCTGATTCTGAGCCAGACCGTGCCGCTGATCGCCCTCGCACCCGTGATCGTGGCCTGGGGCGGAAAGATCCAGATCGGTGCCTTCTCCTGGGACAGGTGGATGTCGGTGGCCGTCATCGCCTCCTACCTCGCGTTCTTCCCGGTGGCGGTGGGGGCGCTCCGCGGCCTGCAGTCACCCGACACCATCCACGTCGAGCTGATGCACACGTACAATGCCGGGTGGTTCAAGACCCTGCTTCACCTTCGGCTACCCGCCAGCGTGCCCTTTCTCCTGCCGGCCCTCCGTCTGGGTGCTGCGAGCGCGATCGTCGGTACGGTCGTCGCCGAGGTCTCCACCGGGTACAAGGGCGGAATCGGGCGCATGATCATCGAATTCGCCCAATCTGGCACCTCCGACCCCGCCAAGGCCTACGCCCCGATCGCGGGCGCCGTAATCCTGGGGCTGGCCTCTGCAGGGCTTGTCGCGCTGCTCGGGCTCGCCCTCAAACGCTTCAACCGCCAGGAGGCGTCATCGTGACCGACAGTACCCAGGCCCCGGCCGCACCGATCACCGCCGAGCCTGCCATCGTCGTCAGCGGGGCCAACAAGATCTTCCAGGTCGCCAAGGGCGCCGAAGTCCGGGCGCTCGACGACATCAACCTCTCCGTCGCTCCCGGCGAATTCGTCTCGCTGATCGGGCCGTCCGGGTGTGGCAAGAGCACACTGCTCCGCCTGATTGCCGACCTCGACACGGCAACCAGCGGCGACATCAGCGTGTTCGGCAAGACAGCCCGGCAGGCACGCATCGACCAGGAGTACGGAATCGCGTTCCAGAGCGCCGGGCTGCTTCCCTGGCGCACGGTTCAGGCCAACATCGAGTTGCCCCTCGAACTCCACGGCATCGGCAAGGCCGAGCGGGCCGCTCGCGCCGAAGAGCTCATCGAACTCGTCGGCCTCACGGACTTCCGGTCGCGCTTCCCCGACCAGCTCTCCGGCGGCATGCAGCAGCGAGTCGCCATCGCCCGGTCGCTGGCCGAACGCCCGAAGCTCCTCCTGATGGATGAGCCGTTCGGTGCGCTCGACGAGATGACCAGGGAGCGCATGCAGCAGGAACTCGTGCGCATCTGCTCCGAAACGGGTGCTGCTGTAGTCTTTGTCACCCACTCGATCCCTGAGGCGGTCTTCCTCTCCGACCGGGTGGTCGTCATGTCTCCCCGCCCGGGGCGGATCGTCGACATCGTCGACATCGACCTGGGCCCCGGCACCGAGCGCAGCGAGGTTCTCCGAGATAATCCCGCCTACTACGCCGGCGTCATCGCCGTTCGCGAGGCGCTGCACGGCCGTGCAGCCGCTCCTCTGGGGGCTGATCTCCGATGACCAGCGAACGGGTCACGGCCCTGGCCGGGCCTTCTTCGCCTCTGGTCGCGGCGCTTCCCGGCGAATCGGTATCTCCGGTCGCAGCACAGGGCGGTGCCACGCGCGGACAAGGAGGCCGGTGGATCGCCAGGTCGATCGTTCCTCCGCTCGTTCTGGGCCTCGCGTTCCTCCTGCTCTGGCAGCTTGCCGTGCTCGCGTTCGACATCAAGCCCTATCTGCTGCCGAGCCCGACCGACATCGCCGGCCAACTCGTCACTGTCTTTCCGTTGCTCTGGTCGTCGATGCTCGCGACAGGCCTCAATGCCCTGATTGGAGTCGTCGTCGGCGGCCTGCTCGCGGTCGTGCTGGCACTCCTGGCCTCCCGCCTCACGATCTTGGACCGGATGATCGTGCCGATCGTGGCGGGAATCGCCGTCGTGCCCATTGTCGCCGTCGCACCCATCCTGAACACGATGTTCGGCTCCACCTCTGACACTCCCAGGCGCATCGTCGTGCTGATCGTCGTCTTCGCGCCCATCTTCATCAACACCCTGCGGGGGCTTCGCCAGGTGAGGCCGGTGCACCGCGATCTCATGCGGGCGTACGCGGCATCCGACTGGCAGCTGACCCGAACAGTCACACTGCCGGGCGCTGTGCCGTTCATCTTCACCGGGCTGCGCATCGCTGCGCCTCTCGGGGTCATCTCCGCCATCGTGGCCGAATACTTCGGCGGGCTTCAGAACGGCCTCGGTTCGCGCATCACCTCTGCCGCGGCCAACAGCGCCTACCCCCGTGCCTGGGCCTATGTGTTCGGAGCGATCGTGCTCGGGCTCGTCTTCTACGGCGCGAGCCTGCTCCTCGAACGGCTCGCCACCCGGCGGCGTGCCTGACCTGCATCATCCGCGTGTCGCGCCATCCACAGCGCACCCCTGAACCGCAACACCCACAGCACCACTGCACCACCTATCTGATGGAGGAACAGATGAAACACGGCAAACGCATCACCCTCGGCGTGGCGGCCATCGCCGCGTCGGCAGCACTCGTACTCTCGGGCTGCTCGAGTTCGTCGAGCACCCCGGCACCCTCGGCGACCGCGGGGGCGCTGACGCCAGTGAAACTGCAATTGCAGTGGTTCACCCAGGCACAGTTCGCCGGGTACTACGCCGCGCTCGACCAGGGCTACTTCAAGGACCAGGGCCTCGACGTCACCATCGTCGAGGGTGGCACCGACATCGTGCCGCAGACCCAGCTCGCCGATGGCGCAGTCGACTACGCCGTGGCCTGGGTACCCAAGGCGCTGGCCTCCCGAGAGCAGGGCGCCGGCATCACCGACGTTGCTCAGATCCTCCAGAAATCCGGCACACTGCAGGTCTCCATGGCAGCCAAGAACATCACGACTTCGGCCGATCTCAAGGGCAAGGTCGTCGGCAACTGGGGCTATGGCAACGAGTTCGAGATGTTCGCCGGTATCACCAAGGCAGGCCTCGACCCGGCGAAAGACGTCTCTCTCGTGCAGCAGAACTTCGACGAGGCGGGTCTTCTCGACGGTTCCATCGATGCGGCACAGGCGATGACGTACAACGAGTACGCGCAGATCCTCGAGACGATGAACCCGGCAACCGGCAAGCTATACCAGCCCAGTGACCTCAACGTCATCAACTGGAACGACGAGGGAACGGCAATGCTCCAGGATGCGATCTGGGCGAACACCGACAAACTGAAGAACGACCAGGCGTACCAGGCCACGACGGTCAAGTTCCTGACGGCCGCACTGAAAGGCTGGATCTACGCACGCGACAACCCCCAGAAGGCTGCAGACATCGTGGTGGCCAAGGGCTCGCAACTCGGTGCCAGTCACCAGCTGTGGCAGACCAACGAGATCAACAAGCTGATCTGGCCGTCACCCGACGGCATCGGAATCATCGACACAGCGGCCTGGAAGCAGACCGTCGACGTTGCAATGACAGCGAAGAACCTCGAAGGAACCACGGTCATCACCAAGGCACCTGACGCAGATGCGTACGACAACACCTACGTGCAGAAGGCGCTCGACGCACTTAAGGCCGACGGTGTCGACACCACCGGCACGTCATTCAAACCGATCACCGTCACCCTCACCGAGGGCGGCAAGTAAGCGAGCGCGGCGGGGCGGCTTGAACAGCCGCTCCGCTTTTAGCGCGGCGCGTCGAGCGCGGCGGGGTGGCCTGAACGGCCACTCCGCTTAAAGCGCGGCGCGAGGCGTACGAAACCCGTTCACAGACTGTCGTCCGGCGGGCGGGTTTCGATACGCTCCTCTCGGAGCTACTCAACCAGCGGCACCACACCCACGAACAGACAAGGCACCACACCGTGAACCTCTCACCCGAAGACGGGCAGCTCGCCTACGAACTCGACCGCGCGCACGTCTTCCACTCCTGGTCTGCGCAGGCCGCACTCAAGCCCATGGTCATCGCCGGCGGGCTCGGCAGCACCGTCTGGGACTTCGACGGCAACGAACTGCTCGACTTCTCGAGCCAGCTCGTCAACGTGAACATCGGGCACCAGCATCCGGCAGTGGTCGCCGCCATCCAGGCGCAGGCCGACATTCTGGCCACGGTGGCTCCGGCACACGCCAACCTCGCCCGCGGGCAGGCGGCCCAGCGCATCCTCGAGCGAGCGGGTAGCGAGTTCAGCAAGGTCTTCTTCACCAACGGGGGAGCCGACGCGAACGAGAACGCCATGCGTATGGCGCGCCTGTACACGGGCCGCGACAAAGTGCTCTCGACCTATCGCTCGTACCACGGCAACACCGGTTCGGCCGTCGTCGCCACGGGGGACTGGCGTCGTGTGCCGAACGAGTACGCCCGCGCACACGTGCACTTCTTCGGCCCGTTCTCGTACCGTTCGGAGTTCTGGTCGACGACCCCCGAAGAAGAGTCGGCCAGGGCGCTCCATCACCTCGAGCGAGTCATTCAGGCCGAGGGCCCTTCGTCGATCGCGGCGATCCTGATCGAGACGATTCCCGGCACAGCCGGCGTGCTGGTTCCGCCGCCCGGCTACCTCGCCGGCGTACGCGCTCTTGCCGACAAATACGGCATCGTGCTGATCTTCGATGAAGTGATGTGCGGCTTCGGTCGAACCGGCGGCTGGTTCGCGTTCCAGTCGCTCAGCGAGGGGGGCGAGCCGGTGATCCCTGACCTCATCACCTTCGCCAAGGGAGTGAACTCGGGGTACGTGCCGGTGGGCGGCGTCATCATTCCGCCGTTCATCGCGGATGTCTTCGACGAGCAGGTGTTCCCGGGCGGCCTGACGTACTCCGGGCATCCACTCGCCATGGCGTCGATCGTCGGTGCACTCGACGCGATGCAGAACGAGGGCATCGTCGACAACGCGGCGCGTGTCGGGGCCGACGTGATCGGGCCGGGCCTCAGGGCGCTCGCAGAGAAGCACGAGGCGATCGGAGAGGTTCGCGGCCTCGGTGTCTTCTGGGCACTCGACCTCGTGGCCGACCCGGTGACCCGCGAGCCGCTCTCACTGGCCACGATCGGCGTTCTGAAGGCGAAACTGCTCTCGCTCGGGCTCCTGCCGTTCTTCGCCGACAATCGCCTCCACGTGGTCCCTCCGTGCGTCGTCACCGACGCCGAGGTTGCTCGCGCGCTCGCGATCTACGACGAGGCCTTCACCGCCGTGTTCGCGTAGCGTGCCGAAACCCCGTCGACTTTCCCGAATGTGCAGCTTTTTTCGAAATGAGTTGCACAAACGGGAAAGTCGATGGGGGAATCTGCGCGCCGCGCGGGATGCAGAAGAGATGCGCGAGCCCACCAACACAGTGCTGCGCTGACGCTGTAGCGTGGCTTCATGGACGTGCGCCGGCTCGAACTGCTTCGTGAGCTCGCCGAGCGTGGCAGCATCACCGAAGTGGCGAAGGCCACCCACCGCACCCCCTCCGCTGTCTCGCAGCAACTCCGCGTACTCGAGCGTGAGGCAGGGCTGCCGCTCACCGAGAAGGCGGGCCGCGGTATCGTGCTCACCGATGCCGGTCGTGCCCTCGCCCGAAGCGCTGCCGACGTGGCCGTAGCGATCGAACGAGCTGATGCACTGTGGGACGAGTTCCGCCACGATCCCACCGGTGAGGTCTCCCTCGCGACCTTTCCCACCGGTGGCCAGATGCTGCTTCCCGGGGTGCTGCACCGCCTGGCCCGGCAGAGCGGCCTCACACTGCACGCGAGTGATCGCGACCCCATCTCCGAGGCCTTCCCCGAGCTCACGAACGATTTCGACATCGTGATCGCCCACGCGCCGACCCGGCCGCCGTCGATGTGGCTGGGCAGGGGCCTGAGCATCGTGCACCTGATGACAGAGCCCCTCGACGTGGCACTGCCGTTCGGGCATCCGCTCGACTCTGCAGCCAGCGTCACGCCGGCCGACCTGATCGGCGAGCAGTGGATCGGCGTGCCCTGGGGGTACCCGTTCGAGCGCACCCTGTACGACATCTCTGCCGCTGCCGGCGCCCCCGTCAACATCGTGCAGCGTTTCGCTGACACCCGCGTGACAGAAGCCCTCGTCTCCGCAGGCCTCGGCGTCGCCATCCTTCCGCGGTACACCGCAGGCGGCGCCTACCTGACCTCCAGCGCCATGTCGCAGCGCATCTCCCTCAAGCCTCTCTCCGGTGTGCGTGCCGAGCGCCACATCTACGCACTCATGCGACCCGACCGGGCCGAGCGTCTCGCCGTTCGCACGGTGGTGGATGCCCTGCGAGCCGAATCCGACGCAATCACTGTGGCCAACCCGACGACCGCCCCCTGAGGTGCGATCCGCGGGTAAACTCGTACCCCGTGAGCAAATTCAACATAACTCCGTTCACGCTGAACGTCTGGGACCTCATGCACAAACCCGGCGAGATGCGTGAGCGACAGCTCGACCTCGTCGTTCCTGAGAAGCTGGGCGAAGGCCTGGTAGCCGTGCAGACAGGCAGTGTTCTCGAGACAGACGTGCGCCTCGAAGCCCTGCACGATGGCATTCTGGTGACCGCTGAGGTCGCAGGAACCGCCAGTGGAATCTGCGGCAGATGCCTCAAAGACATCGATTTACCCGTTCGAGTCGAGTTTGCGGAGCTTTTCGCGTATTCTCGTGACGAAGCTTTTGATTTTGAGGTTCAGAACGACCATGTCGATCTTGAACCACTGATCAGGGATGCGGTTGTTCTCGCACTCCCGTTCCAACCGGTTTGTCGGCCGGATTGCCCAGGCCTCGACCCCGTAACGGGCGAGCGGCTGGAAGATCTGCCTGACCGGGCGCCGCAGCAGAATCTCGATTCCCGCTGGTCTGCCCTTGCCGGGCTGCTCGATTCATCAGAATCCGCGGGGTCAGAAGCTTCCACAGACTTGTCGGCCACTGCCGACACGGCCACCGAAGGCGAAACAACGCCCGGCGGCCACGTACCTGAGACAGAAAAGAGTTAGCTGATGGCTGTACCAAAGAGGAAGATGTCGCGGGCTTCCACCCGCATGCGCCGCGCACAGTGGAAGGCCACCGCGCCGACCCTGGTCAAGACCGTCGAGAACGGCAAGACCACGTACAGCCTGCCGCACCGCGCCAAGGTTGTCGAAGACTCCGCCGGCACCGCGCTGTTCCTTGAGTACAAGGGCCGCAAAGTCGCCGACATTTGATCCGACAGTCCGCCCCTGGGGCGGCACGGTGCGAAACTGCACCGGTGGGTTTCGAACTCTGCACGTCCAATTGGTGTGGCCGGGTGAGGTGAATCGATGACGAAAGTCACGAAGTCACCCGAGCGGTCGCACCTTTTGGCGACCCTGCAGGTCGAGATTCCCGAGGAGCTGCTCGATCTGGCGCTCACCCACCGGTCGTGGTCGTACGAGCACGGCGGGGTTCCCACCAATGAGCGCCTCGAGTTCCTCGGTGACTCCATTCTGGGGCAGGCCGTCACGGTCATGCTCTACAACCGGTACCCCGAGCTCGGCGAGGGCGACCTCGCCAAGCGGCGCGCCAGTCTCGTCTCGACGGTGGCGCTCGCTGGCATCGGCAAGTCGATCGGCCTCGGCCCGTTCATCCTTCTCGGTCGCGGCGAAGACCTGACCGGCGGCCGCAGCAAGGCGTCGATTCTCGCCGACACCGTCGAGGCTCTCATCGGTGCGACCTACCTCGGTGTCGGAGCCGACACCGCCACGGCCCTCGTGCTGCGCCTGGTCGAACCCCTCATCGAGAACCCGAACACCTTCGGCGAATCGATGGATCCGAAGACCACGCTCCAGGAGCTTGCCGCGTCGCTCGGCGCCGAAGCTCCGGTGTATGAGGTCTCCGAGAGCGGCCCCGACCACCGTAAGACCTTCGTTGCCACCGTGACCGTCTCAACAGTTGCCGCTGGTACTGGCGCTGTCGACGCCCTCGCCACGGCAACGGGCGAAGGCTCGAGCAAGAAACAGGCCGAATCGGCCGCCGCCCGCCTGGCTCAGCAACTGCTGACTCCCGGTGCCTGAACTCCCTGAAGTCGAAGTCGTTCGGGCCGGGCTCGAACGCGCCGTCTCCGGCTCGATCGTGACGGGAGTCGAGGTGTTCGAACCGCGCAGCCTGAAACGCCACAGCCCTGTGGCTGGTGCCTTCGAAGAACAGCTCACGGGCCAGCGGATGCTCGCCGCCGTGCGCCGCGGAAAGTTCCTGTGGTTCCCCCTGTCCTCGGGCCGCGCCCTGGTCACCCACCTCGGCATGAGCGGGCAAGTGTTGCTGCGCGAGCCGGGGTTCGCCGAAGACGGACTGCTGCGCATCAGGCTGGGGATCGAGCATCCGTCGCTCGGAGAGTTCTGGGTGAACTTCGTCGACCAGCGCATCTTCGGCTCCATGGCGGTCGACACCATGGTTCCCACCAGTGATGGCTACCCCGCGGGCTTCTCCGGGTTGCCGGGCCCGGCCGCGGGAGTCACGCCAGGCGTGTCTGGAGCGGGCCGCTCCGAAGCCACTGCCTGGGCGAATCTCATCCCCTCGCAGGTCGCCCACATCGCCCGTGACCCACTCGACCCCGCCTTCGACGAGTCTGCCTTTCTCGCGAAACTCGCGCGAAAGTCGACGGGAATCAAGCGTGCACTCCTCGACCAGACGCTGGTCAGCGGCATCGGCAACATCTACGCCGACGAAGCCCTCTGGGCGGCACGGCTTCACTACGCCCAGCCCACGGCGACGCTCACGAAGCGCCGGGCGCGACTGCTGCTGGCCGAGGTCCGGCTGGTTCTCACCAAGGCCCTCGCCGAGGGAGGCACGAGCTTCGACGCGCAGTACGTGAACGTCAACGGTGCTTCGGGGTACTTCTCGCACAGTCTCAACGCGTACGGCCAGCAGGGCAAGCCGTGCCCGCGGTGTGGGCGGCCGATCATCCGTGAGTCGTTCATGAATCGTTCCTCGCACTTCTGTGCCCACTGCCAGAGACTGCAATCGGCATAGCTACCGTTCACCTGCAATTCACGGGGCGTCCATGCGATTCGCGGCCCCCGACGAGGTGCTGCTCGTAGGTTCATCTGACAGGCGCGCGAGGTCTCGTGCGCGGGGGTGGTCATGGAATGGGATGGGGTGGCAGGCGATGGTGATGGTCGGTACCCGTTCGCGCTCGGCAGTCCAGCTCACCGATCTCGTCAAGCGGTATCGCTCCGGAAACGTCGCCGTCAATGGCCTGACGCTGTGCGTCGAGCCCGGTGAGATCATCGCACTGCTCGGGCCCGCCGGCGGAGGCAAGTCCACCGTGCTCCGCGTCATTGCCGGCCGCGAGAGTCCGACCAGTGGTGAAGTCTTGATCGGAGCCGACCCGGCGGACATGGGCGGAACCAGGCGCAGAGGCGGGCACCAGTGCGAACTGATCACCGACGCCGTCTTCCGTAACACCCGCCTCGCTCCCGAGAGTGCGTGCCGGCACCTGCGCGACGTCATCACACGAGCCCTGTCGTCAGGGCCTTACGTGATGATGCTCGACGAACCGTTCGGTTCACTGGATGCCCGGACTCGCGTTCTGCTGAGAGAAGAAGTCCGCCGCATCCATGTCGAACTCGGCGTCACGATGATTCTCGCCACCCAGCACCACGATGATGCGCTGGCGATTGCCGACAGGGTCGTCGTGATGCGGTCAGGCTCCGTGGAGCAGATCGGCGCACCCGAAGCGATCTACCGCGAGCCGGCCAACGCCTTCGTCGCCGAATTCGCCGGCCAGGTCAACTGGCTGCCTGGTGAGGTTCGTGGGGGATTCGTCGAAGTGTATGGAGCGTGGATCCCTCTCCTCAATCCGGTGACGCCGCCGGGGCCTGCCTTCGCGCTGGTCAGGCCGGAAGACATCGTGCTTCTCCCGTCTGCACACGATGAAGCGGCGCTCACGGGGCCGCCACCCCGAAATGACGCAGTCGTGGACGGCGTTGTCGTCGGATCGAGTTTTCTGGGCTCGGCGAGACTGACGAGCGTGCTTCTCGTCGACGGAACCCAGGTAACCGTCCAGCATCATCCGGGCACGGTGCCGCAGGCAGGCGATTGCGTGCGGCTCGGATTCACCGGCGCGTGCGTCTCCGTCCAGCTGCGGAATCCGCGGCCACAACCGCCCGGCGCGGATTCAGTTCGCGTCTGACCCTGCTGTGGCGTGCTGGCGGGCGCCGACGTGCCCGAGAACAGCGACCGCCACGGTGATGAGCGCAGAGAGCGAGACGCCCCAGCCCAGCCCGAGTCGCAGCAGGAGTGCGCCGACCGCCGCGCCGAGCGCGATCAGGAAGATCGCCGCCGCACGCCGGAACCAGGGTTGGCCCTTGCCTCCGGCGAGGCGCGAATCCGCCGCGAAACCGGTGATCGTCGACGTCACCACGACGGTTGTCACGTCTTTCACGCCGATGTGCCGCGCCGTGCCGGCCTGGATGCCCATGGCGATCGCCAGAAAGAGCGTCACGATGTATTCCTGCGGCTTCGGCGGTGTGCCGCCGTACAGCAGAAGGGTGATCGCGAGGCCGACCATGATCACGGCAACGGCCGTCAACAGGGAGGTGCTGCGGTGGGTCCACCCGGCCTTGATCGGGCGGAGGATCCGCCCGGCGATGACAGCGCCCAGCATGAAGCTGAGCAACGCGATGACCGGCCCGACGATCGGCAGGCCATCCGCCCCGGCCAGGGCCATGCCGAGAATCACGACGTTGCCTGTCATGTTTCCGGTGAAGACCCGGTCGAGCCCGAGGTACCCGACGGCGTCGACCACGCCGGTGGAGAACGTGAGGGCGAGCATGAGACCGAGGTGCAGGTTCTCGGGGTTGGCGCTGAGTCGTCGAATCACAAAGGGTCCTCTGCTGTCTGGGTTGAGGGATGGCATGTCGGTCAGGGCAGTGCCACGGTCGGGATGGGCAGGTCAGTGGTGCAGCAGGGCAGCTGCCCCGGGGAGGTGTCGCAGGGCGGTACTCTCGAATCGTTGACGGAAGGCAGATCCCACGATGATCCTCGAACCACTCCAGCCCGGGAACGGCGCTATCCGTTCACAACACTATCTGCCCGCAACGGGCCGGAATGTGCTCTGGGGGCGGCTGCCCTGCGCCGCCGATGAGGCCGTGCTCGACATCGAATCGGGTGACGAGGTCACCATCGACACGCTGAGTCACGAGGGCATTCTCGAAGACCAGGGTCGCGACCCGCGCCGGTTCTTCGGCGCTCACGGGGTAGACGGCCACTACGTACTCGACGACGCCATCGCCGTCGCGGCCTCCGACTACCCTCGCGACCGTGCTGTCGACGGGCCCCACGTGGTGACCGGGCCCATCCGCGTGCGGGGGGCGAAGCCCGGCGATCTGCTCAAGATGACCCTGATCGAAGCGCTGCCGAGAGTGCCCTACGGCGTGATCTCCAACCGCCACACCAAGGGCGCCCTGCCGGGCGAGTATCCCCAGGGGCTCGAGACAGTGAGTGCGTACGCCGAGGTCGATGAAGACGCCGACGGAATTCGCGTGGGCACTCTGCCTCTCGTGCACGGCGGCCCCAAGCTCGTCAGGTTCCCGCTTGCGCCGTTCCTCGGCATCATGGGCGTCGCCGTTTCGGGTGACACCCGCCCGCACTCCGTTCCGCCGGGGCCGCATGGTGGCAACATCGACATCAACCTCCTCACCGCCGGCAACTCGCTCTACCTTCCGGTCCAGGTCGCCGGCGCCCTGGCCTACGTCGGTGACCCGCACTTCGCCCAGGGCGACGGGGAGGTCGCCCTCACGGCGATGGAGGCCTCGCTCCGCGTGACCGTGCGCTTCGAGGTCGTTCCCCAGGCGGATGCCCTGCAGCAGTTCGGCCGCCTCATCGGCCCCCTCGCCGAGACCCGTGACTTCCTCGTACCCACAGGTATGAGTCTCGACCTCGACGAGGCCGTGCAGCACTGTGTGCGAGCGGCGATCTCGCTGCTGGGCGCCCGTTACGGAATGGACTCACACCTCGCCTACGCCTACCTCAGCGCGGCCACCGACTTCAACATCTCCCAGGTCGTCGACATCGTCAAGGGCGTGCACGCGCGCATCCGCGTCTCCGACTTCGATGGAGTCCCGCTGAAACACAGGTGAAACACTTGTTGCGTATACTGGCATTCTGAAACACATGAATCAGACCCACCCGTAGCGCCCCAAGGAGCATCTCATCGCCAGCCTGCCCATCAACCCGCCGCCCCGCCTGCTGATGGGCCCGGGCCCGATCAACGCCGACCCGCGGGTTCTCCGCGCGATGTCGGCCCAATTGCTGGGTCAGTATGACCCCGCAATGACGGCCTACATGACCGAGACGATGGGCCTCTACCGCCAGGTCTTCAAGACACAGAACGAGCAGACGCTGCTCGTCGACGGCACCTCCCGTGCCGGCATCGAAGCCGCGATGGTGAGCATGATCGAGCCGGGTGACCGCGTGCTCGTGCCGGTCTTCGGGCGTTTCGGCCACCTCCTGCGCGAGATCGCCGAACGCTGCGGTGCAGAAGTCCACGTGATCGAAGCCGAGTGGGGCACGGTCTTCAGGCCGGAGCAGATCGAGCAGGCCATCATCCAGACCCGGCCCAAGATCCTCGCGGTCGTGCACGGCGACACCTCCACCACCATGGCGCAGCCCCTCGACGAGCTGGGCGCGATCTGCCGCAAACACGACGTGATCTTCTACACCGATGTCACCGCCTCGCTCGCCGGCAACCTGTTCGAAGCCGACGCCTGGGGCCTCGATGCCGTAACCGCCGGCCTGCAGAAGTGCCTCGCCGGCCCCTCCGGCTCTGCGCCGGCCACCTTCTCCGCGAAGGCCGTCGACCTCATCAATTCACGAAAGAGCATCGAGGCGGGCATCCGGTCAGAGGGCGACGAGGTCACCGCGACCCCGATCCGCTCGAACTACTTCGACCTCGCCATGATCTTCGACTACTGGGGTGTCAAGCGCCTCAATCACCACACCGAGGCCACCTCCATGCTCTACGGCTCGCGGGAGTGCGCGCGCCTGCTCGTCGAAGAGGGTATCGACGAGGCGGTCGAGCGGCACCGGATGCACGGCGGGGCCATGCTCGAAGGCCTCCGCGGCCTTGGCCTCACCATCTTCGGCGACGAGTCGCACAAGATGAACAACGTGACCGCGGTGTTCATCCCCGAAGGTGTCTCCGGCGACGCCGTGCGGGGCGAACTGCTGGATGACTTCGGCATCGAGATCGGTACGAGTTTCGGCCCCCTGCACGGCAAGGTCTGGCGCATCGGAACGATGGGGTACAACGCCCGCAAAGACACCGTGCTCACGACGCTCGCCGCGCTCGAGCAGGTGCTGCGGCGTGCCGGGGCAAACGTCGTCGGAGGTTCTGGCGTCGGTGCCGCGTATGACTTCTACGCCAGCGAGTCCGTGGTCGACGCGGCTGTTGCCGAGCCGCAGGCCACGCCGACTCTGGCCGAGAGCCTGGCGCTCTAGTGCAGCAGGGCCGGAGTGCACCCGCACCCTGCGCGGCGATCGACCGCACCAGCGCGCTCTCGATTCTGGCGCGCTGCGACGAGCTGGCCGCCCACAGCACCCTTCCCGGCGGGCTGATCAACCGGGTCTACCTCTCGAACGAACACCGGGCGGTCAACGCTCTGGCAGCCCAGTGGATGATCGAGGCAGGCATGCACACCTGGCAGGACGCCGCCGGCAACCAGTGCGGGCGACTCGAGGGGCACGTTCCGGGCCTGCCTGCGCTTCTCCTCGGCTCGCACCTCGACACCGTTCCCTCGGCCGGTCGCTACGACGGTATCCTCGGGGTGCTCATCGCGATCGCCGTGGTCGACCGCCTGCACAGCAGAGGCACAGAGCTGCCCTTCGCCCTCGAGGTGGTGGCGTTCGGCGACGAAGAAGGCACCCGGTTCGGCCGCGCACTCCTCGGCTCCCGTGCGCTCGCCGGTACCTTCGACCCGGACTGGCTCGACCTCAGCGATGCCGACGGAATCTCCCTCCGTGATGCCTACCGGGCCTTCGGGCTCGACGCCGCGAAGATCGGCGATGCGGCCAGGGTTGCAGACGATCTCATCGGTTACCTCGAGGCGCACATCGAACAGGGCCCGTACCTGGAGGAAGCCGACCACGCACTCGGAATCGTCTCCTCCATCGCCGGAGCCCGGCGCTTCGCCATCACGGTGACGGGCCAGGCCGGCCACTCTGGCACACCGTTCGATCGTCGTCACGATGCGCTTGCAGGGGCCAGCGAGATCATCACGCTCATCGAGCGCTCGGCCCGCGATGCCGGTCTCATTGCGACAGTCGGGCACCTCGAGGTCTTTCCGAACGCGGTCAACGTCATTCCGGGACGCGTCGAACTGAGTCTCGACCTGCGCGCAGAACTAGATACCGAACGAGACGACGTCTTCGATCGGCTGTCTCATGAAGTGACGCAGATCTGTCACTCCCGCGGGCTGACTCTCGACATCCGCCAGACGCACAATGCCCCAGCAGTCGCCTGCAGCCCCGGCCTGCGCAAAGCCATCGCCGCCGGAATCGCCGCAACCGGCCAAGCTGATGCCCAGCTTCTGCTGAGCCGTGCGGGTCACGACGGAATGGCTGTCGGCGATCTCACCGAAATCGCGATGCTGTTCATCCGGTGTCGCGGGGGAGTGAGCCATCACCCCGACGAGCACGTCACCGACGTCGACGTCGCCAGCGCCACCGACGCGTTCGAGTCCGCCGTGCTCGCGCTGGCAGGTGCGACCCCGTGACCCTGGCCCCCGCCGCACCGATCGGCCAGCGCATCGACGAGTCGTACGGAGACCTCTCGCCGCAGGAACAGCGCGCAGCGGACTTCATCCTCGATCACCTCGCCGACCTTGCCGTCTACAACGCGTCGGAACTCGCGCGACTCAGCGGAGTGTCGAAGGCAACGGTCTCCCGACTCTTCCGCAGCCTCGGTTTCAGCGATGCCCAGGAGGTGCGCGACCACGCCAGGGCGCTTCGCAACCAGGGTGTGCCGATCGGCGGCATCTCGATCGGTGAGCCGGAGACGCGGAGTCTGCCTGACGGTGCCACTGCTGCCCTGCACGCGCACATCGAGCAGGAGCTGTCGAACATCCGCACCGCACTTCACGCTGTCACCGATGGCAGGGTCACCGAAGCTGCACGCATTCTCGCCGCAGCACGCCGTGTTGTCGTGATCGGCCTGCGAAATTCCTATCCGGTGGCACTCCACCTGCGCCAACAGCTCATCCAGGGGCTCGACGACGTTCGGCTCGCGCCCCAGCCCGCGCAGTCGATCGGGGAGGAACTTGCCGGTCTCGGGCCAGGCGACGCCGTGGTGATCGTAGGCTTCCGGCGCAGGCCCAGCGGATTCGCCCGGGTGGTGGATGCGGTGCGGCACCGCAACGTTCCCGTGGTGTTGATCGCCGATTCCTCCGCGGCCCGGTTCGCCGACGATGCGAGCGTCTGGCTCGACTGCCCTGTCGACAGTGTGTCGGCCCTCGACAGTTACGCGGCGGCGAACAGTCTGGTCGCCCTGTTGGCGAGCGAGACGCTCGGGGTCGCTGCAACAGGCAGTCGAAAGCGCATCTCGTCGATCAACCGGCTCTACGGCGACCTGGGGGAGCTCGAGCCGACGGTCTGAGTAACCTCTCGCCTTGTGCCCACGGCCCGAATCGGAGTATTTTCTGCCCGCCACGAGTTTTCTTCCCTCTGTGTCCTTTCGGAGGGGCTCCATTCGTTCCTACAGTAGAGCCAGCCATCCGGGCTGACTCGACCGAACCCCAGGAGTACTCATGCCTCTCTACGCTGCCATCATCTACTCAGCCGACGTCGACTGGTCGCTGCCCGAATACGCTGACGAGACGAAGGAGTACATGGCCTTCGCTGAAGGCGCTGCCGCGGTCATCCGGGGCGGCGCTGCGCTCTACCCCACGGCGACGGCGACCACCGTCACGGTCAAGGGAGGCAAAGGCGGGGACGTCGTGCTGAGCGACGGCCCCTACGCCGAGACCAAAGAGGCGCTCACCGGCTTCTACCTGCTCGAATGCGCAGACCTCGATGAGGCGATCCGCCACGCCGCCGCGATTCCCGGCGCATGGAACGGGGCAATCGAAGTCAGGCCGGTACTTCCCCTCATGTCGTGACGACCGGCGATACCACCCCGAGCGGCGGGTCGGTGACGAGCAGTGCTCCTCTCCGATCCGCCGACCTGGCGCTCGCCGAGTTCCTCCGTGGCGAAGGGCGTCGCGTCGTCGCGACCCTCACTCGTCAACTCGGCGACCTCGCGCTGGCCGAAGACGCCGTGCAGGACGCGTCGCTGCGAGCCTTAGAGGTCTGGGCCCGCGACGGCGTGCCGGAGAACCCGGGCGCCTGGCTGTTCGTTGCAGCGAAGCGACGCGCCATCGACATCCTCCGCCGAGAGAGATCCCGTTTCGATAAAGAACGGCAGGCGACCATCATGAGTGCCCTCACGGCTCCGGATGATGCACCCCACGATCTCGAAGACGACCAGCTGCGACTCATCTTCACCTGCTGCCACCCCGCCCTCTCGACCGAGGCCCAGGTCGCGCTCAGTCTGCGCGTGCTCTGTGGACTCACCGTTGCCGAAGTCGCCCGCTCCCTTCTCGCCTCTGAGCAGACGATGGCCAAACGGCTGACGCGTGCGCGCACGAAGATCGCCAAGGCAGGCATTCCCTACGTCGTGCCCCGCCCCGACGAGCTTCCCGAGAGAGTCGACGGCGTCACGACAACGGTCTATCTCCTCTTCAGCGAGGGGTACGCCTCGCTCTCCGACGGGCCGGCGCTGCGCAGCGCGCTGGCCGACGAGGCGATCCGTCTCGGCCGCCTGCTCACCGTTCTGTTGCCTGGCTCCCCAGCGGTCGAAGGTCTTCTCGCGACCATGCTCCTCCAGCACTCGCGTCGAGCATCCCGCTTCGACGCGAACGGAGACGTCGTGCTGCTGGCCGACCAGGATCGCGCGCTCTGGAACACAGCCCTCATCAACGAGGGGCTGGCGCTGGCCGCCGCCGCCATCACGCACAGCCCTCGTCACCCCGAACGATTCGCCGTGACGGCGGCAATCGCCGGGTGCCACGCTCTGGCTGCAGACCCCGCGGAGACCGACTGGCCCGCGATTCTGCGCTGGTATGACGTTCTCGCCACGATCGACCCCAATCCGGTTGTGAAGTTGAACCGGGCAGCAGCCCTGGCGGAGAGCGGTTCTCCTGGGGAGGCGCTGGCCGATGTCGATGCGCTGGTCGGGCTCGACTCGTACTTCTGGTTCCACGCCACCCGCGCAGAGCTCCTGGCTCGCCGGGGCGCGGCCGCCGATGCCTCGGTCGCCGCACAGCGGGCTCTCGAGCTCACCGACTCCGAGCCGCAGCGCCGTCTGCTTCGTCGGCGCTATCCGCCTGTGCCGGGTGCGACCTCGTCGGAAGTCCCGCTGTAGTCGGAAGTCTCGCTGTAGTCGACGTCGTTCCCGTCCCACAGCTCGCCGCACTCGGCCGCCACGGCACCGTGCCCGGCGAGATAGTTCTTCGCACCGGCGTCGCCCGTCAATCCGGCGGCCAGCTCTTCCCAGTGCTTCAGCCCGATGAACACCGGATGCCCGGGCACACCGGAATACGTAGCCTGAACCAGGGCGCGCTGGGGTTCGCGGGTGTCGAGTGCCCGGGCGATCACGCGCTCGACTGCTTCCGCGGGAAGCCCTGGCAGGTCCACGAGCGTCACGATCACGCCCGTTTCCACGGCTCCGCAAGAGGCAAGCTCCGCGATACCTGCACGCAACGACACGGCCATACCCGACGCCCAGTCATCGACCACCACGGTCCGCACGTCCATGTCAGCGCCGAACGCTTCGCCGATCACGGCCTCAGCATCGGCGGCACCGGCACCGACTGCGATGACGATGGGTGAGCATCCGGCCGCCTGAAGTGTGCGAACGCTGCGCCCTACCCAGGCCTCGCCGGCGGCGGTGCGAGCGAGCGCTTTGGGGCCCCCGAACCGCCGGCCTGCGCCGGCCGCGAGAACGAGGCCGGCCACCCGCGCCGAAGCTGATTCGCTTGCTGCTCGGCTCATCGGCTCATCGTATCTGCAGACTCCGCTTCGTCATTCTGGGCTCGCGGCACGCACCGTCAGCACCAGGGCCTGTTGGGGCACGAGCAGAGGCATCGGCAGGCCGACTTCGCTGAGCATCCGGCCGCTGAGCGTCACGGAGCCGCGAGCGAGCCATGCGGGTGGGGCATCCTGCACGTAGTGCGGGGCAGCGCCGAGATCGAGCGGCTCGACGGTGTACAGAGCATCCGGGTCCAGGCCGGGAAAGCGTGCCGTCCCCACGAGCGCGCTGCGCGGGGCGGTTTCGACCACCAGCGCAAACACGGCTGTTCTGCGATCCTCGGCGACCACGCCGTGCACCTGCACCGCAGGGTCCACGGCGTCGGCCCGTACCACCACGCCTGAGTGAAGCAACGCACGGTTCGCCTTGAAGGCAGCGATCCAGGTTGTGATCGAACGCAGCTCGTCCTCGCTCGCGAGCGTCAGATCCCACTCGATGCCTGCCGAGCAGAAGAACGCGGTGGCGAGCCGGAAGCCGAGCTCCGTCGTGCGCCCGGTCGTGTGGGCGGTTGCAGCGCCCAGGTGCGAGCCGATCAGCTCAGGCGGCAGCAGTAGCGAGGTGAACCGCTGGATGCCCTGCCGCTGCAGGGGGTCGTTGGTGTCGCTCGGCCATACGCGGTCGGTGCGCTGCAGCACACCGAGGTCGACACGGCCGCCACCCGACGAGCACGACTCGATCTCCAGCTGCGGGTAGCGCGCCCGCAGCTCATCCATCAGCCGGTAACTGGCACTCGTCTGCCGGTGCGACGAACCGGCGAGCAGGTCGCGATTCTGGTCCCACTTGAAGAACGCAATCGGGTATTCGTCGAGCAGCGCGCACAGCTGGGCGAGAATGTTCGCGAAGGCCGCAGGGTTTCCGAGGTCGAGGGCATACTGGTGTCGCCAGGGTTGCGGCAGACGACCGGCGCTGTCGCGCAGTACCCAGTCCGGATGCTCGTGGGCGAGGTCGGAGTCGAGGCTCACCATCTCGGGCTCGATCCAGAGCCCGAAGTCCATGCCGAGTTCGTGTACGCGGGATACCAGGGGGTGCAGCCCGTTGGGCCACCTCTCTCGGTCGACGGTCCAGTCCCCGAGCGCTCGCCGGTCATCCGTTCTGCCGGTCATCCAGCCGTCATCGAGCACGAATCGTTCGACGCCGACACGCGCCCCCAGCTCGGCGAGTTCGACGAGGCGGTCGAGACGGTGGTCGAAGTAGACGGCCTCCCAGGTGTTGAGCACGACAGGCCGGGCCGAGAGCTGGTGCTGGGCCCGTGATTCGGCGTGGAACTGTGCAGACATCGCATCGAGGCCCTGGGACGAGAAGCCCGCGACCAGCCCGGGGGTCGAGTAGCTCTCACCCGAGGCGAGGCGGATTTCGCCAGGCCGCAACAGTTCACCGGCCGACGCGGCACTCTGGCCAGTCGCCAGGGCCTCGACGGTGACCTCCTGGTCGCCGCTGAAGGCGAGATGGATGCCCCACACCTGGCCATGGCGAAAGCCGAAGCCGGGCGTGCCGATGGTGCTCAGCAGCGGGCTGTCATGGCCCGTTCGACCGTGGCGGTTCTGCCGGCTCCAGGAGCCGTGGGCGAGGGCGCGGCGTTGTGGCTGGCGCTCGTGCGACCAGTAGCCCGAGAAATCGAGCACTTCGCTCGCCCGGTCGGGGAGCGGGAGCGTGAGACGGAGGGAGCCGAGTTCGAACGGCTCCTCGGCGGTGTTCGTGACCGTCGCCGAGACGTGCAGGAGGGAGTGTTCGCTGAGTCGCAGGGAGATCGAGGCGGCGAGGCCGGTGAGCCGGTCATCCAGATCGATGATCACCGCGTCGGTATGGGGGCGCCGCACGCCCACAAGGGTGAAGCTCGGTGCCGTCGGTCCGCTTATTCTGTGGCCGGTGAGACCGGGCTGGCCTCCCCAGCCCTCGCTGGGAAGGGGAAGCAACGAAAGAAGAGGGGGCGCATCGATCGAACTCGGGGCTATGGCCGCGGCTTGCGAGTCGGCCAGGGCCCGGAGCGCGGCATCGTCGACGACGCCGAGCGCAGCTCCCCAGTGAACGATGTGTGGCACGCCGGCTCCCCGGGCGTCAAGCACAAGGCTGACACCCGGGGAGCTGAGGTGGATGAGCGAGTTGATCGGTGTTATCCGTTCACTGGAATGGACTGGGCCTTGAGGGCAGCGATGGTCTTGTCCTGCCCGACCTTCAGTGCGTCGTCAAGGGTTCCGCCGCCGCTCAGCGCCGTGCCGAACCCGTCGGAGACGTCGGTGTACGTCTGCGTCATGGTCGGGCCCCAGGTGAAGTCGGGGTTGACCTGCGCTGCCGCCGTCTTGAACACATCGTAGATCTTCTGACCGCCGTAGAAGTCCGATCCCGACTGGAACGCCGGCAGGTCGGCGCCGGCCGTCGCTGCCGGGTAGAGCCCGCCGAGCTTGTTCTCAAGCGCGAGAGCGTCAGGGTCGGTGTTCAGCCACAGAGCGAACTGTGCGGCTTCGTACGGGTGCTTCGATCCGGTGAGCACGGCGGTGGATGATCCGCCCCAGTCGCCCGCAGCCTTTCCGCCCGACGTCCACTGCGGCATCGGTGCAACGGCCCACTTGCCCGCGGTGTCGGGTGCTCCGCTCGAGAGGGTGGTTGCACCCCAGACGGCCGAGATCCAGGTCCACTGCTGGCCGGTGTTGAACGAGTTGTTCCACTCGTCCGAGAAGGAGGCGAGCTTCGAGACCTCGCCGGCAGAGATCAGCTTCTGCCAGTAGTCGGCGACCTGCGTGCTCTTGGCGCTGGTCAGGTCGACGGTCCAGTTGCTGCCGTCGTTCTTGAACCAGTCGCCACCGTTCTGCCAGACCATTCCGGCGAACCAGTTGACGTCGGACTTCGGGAAGTTCGTGATGTACGAGCCGAGCGCCTTGATCTTCGCGGCATCTGCGGCGTACTCGTCCCAGGTGGTGGGCACGGGGATGCCGGCCGCGTCGAAGAGATCCTTGCGGTAGTACATCGCGATCGGGCCGGAGTCCTGCGGAATCGCATAGACCCCCTTGGCATCTCCGAGGGTGACCTGCTTCCAGGTGAAGTCGATGAACTTGCTCTTCGAGTCAGTGACGTTCGCGCACGACGAGATGTCGACGAGACCGTTCTGCACCCGGAAGTTCGGGAGTGCGTCGTACTCGATCTGGCCGAGGTCGGGGGCATTGCCGGCCTTGATCTCGTTGAAGAAGTTCTGGTATGTGCCGCTGTTTCCGTTGGGCCCGGTCTGCACCGTCACCTGGATGTCGGGGTTCTTCTGGTTCCAGAGGTCGACGACCTTGTCCATTCCGGGAACCCAGGAGGTGTACGTGAGGTTGACCTTGCCGCCCGAGGGCGCACACGACGACGCTGTCGAAGCGGAATCCGTGCTTGACGATGACGACGAACAACCCGCGAGTGCGAGAGTCGAGGCAACCGCCACAAGCGTGGCCGCTGCCATGATTTTTCGTTGCATGTGACTTTCCTATCTGTGGTGAATGCAAGAGAGGTGCCGGGATCGGATGATCGGGGCGGGTGTTGTGGTGAACGTGCTGTCTTTGGCGTCGCCTACTTGACGCTGCCGGCAGCCAGCCCACCGCTCCAGAACCGTTGCAGGCTCAGGAAGGCGATGATCAATGGCACGATCGAGACGAACGCACCGACGATGACCAGGGAACGCAGCTCGGGAATCTGACTGATCTGGCTGTTCCAGGCATAGAGTCCGAGGGTCACGGGAAAGAGTGTCTGATCACGGAGCATGATCAGCGGCAGAAAGAAGTTGTTCCAGATGGCCACGAACTGAAAGAGGAAGATCGTCACGAGCGCGGGGGCCATGAGACGCGCTGCCACCGTGAAGAAGGTGCGCAGTTCCCCTGAGCCGTCGAGTCTCGCGGCTTCGAGCAACTCGTCGGGAACACTCGACGCAGCGTAGATTCTGGCCAGGTACACCCCGAACGGGCTCACGATGCTCGGCAGGAAGACCGCCCAGAAGGTGTTCGTCAGCTGGATCTTGCTGAAGATGAGAAACAGCGGGAGGGCGAGTGCCGTCGCCGGCACGAGTACTCCGCTGAGCACGACGTTGAAGACGGCCTCCCGGCCCCTGAACCCGTATTTTGCCAGGGCGTAGCCGCACATCGAGGCGATGATGGTGCTCACGAATGCCCCAAGACCCGCATACAGAACGCTGTTGACGATCCACTTGATGAAGACGTTGTCGTCGTAGCTGAACAGTCGCCCGATGTTCGAGATGAAGTTCGGGATCGCCTCCGGGGTGAACCACAACGGTGCCGTCGAGGTGAACTGGTCCTGGGTCTTCGTCGCCGAGACGAGGAGCCAGAAGATGGGGATCAGGAAGTACAGGGTGAAGATGCCCATGATGAGCATCGCAGCGGTGCGCGAGAGGATGCTCTCCCGACCAGCTCCTCGAAGAGTCGGCGTGAGGCCTGCGTCGCGGGGCGATGCCTTTCTTGCTGTTGCAGTACTCATGCGAAGGCTCTCCTCTGGGTGACTTTCAGGAACACGAATGAGAGCGCGAAAGTGGCCAGCGCGAGCACCACCGAGAACGCTGCTGCGAGGTTGTAGTTCGGCACCGAAGCGGTCGTATAGACCGCGAGGTTCGGCGTGTAGGTGCTGCTGATCGCTGAGCTGAAGCTCCGAAGCGTCTGCGGCTCTGCCAACAGCTGCAGTGTGCCGATGATCGAGAAGATCGCCGTCAGGATGATCGCGGGGATCACCAGCGGAATCTTGATCTGCCACGCAACCTGCCAGTTGTTGGCCCCGTCGAGCTTCGCTGCTTCGTAGATCTCGGTCGGGATCGACAGCAGCGAAGAGTAGATGATCAGCATGTTGTAGCCGATGTACACCCACGTCACGATGTTGGCGATGGACCAGAGAACAAGATTGCCCGACAGGAACGGTACGGAGCTGGTCACTGCAGAGAACGGCGACAGCGAGGGGGAGTAGAGGAAGCCCCACATGATGGCGGCGATCACGCCCGGAATCGCGTACGGCATGAAGTATGCGAGCCGAAAGAACTTCTTGCCCTTCACCAGCGGAGAGTCCAGCAACAGGGCGAACAGCAGAGCGAGCCCGAGCATCACCGGCACCTGCACGATTCCGAAGAGCAGTACCCGCAGAACCGAGGTCCAGAAGTCGCTGTTCTGAAAGACCTGCACGTACTGCGTCAGGCCCCCGAAGACTTCAGTCGCCTTGCCGTACGTCCCCGAGCGTTGAACGGTGAGCAGCGACTGGTACACCGCATACAGAATCGGAACGATGTAGAAGAGCACATACAGAATGCCGAATGGGGCAATGAAGACCAGAATCGCTCGCCAATGGCGCAGCCCTTTTCGGGGAGCGCCCGGCGTCGTGGGGGCCCCGCGCCGTGCCGGTGCAGGGGGTGACGTCGCTGTCATGGATCGTGCCTCTCTCTAGCTCACGGTGTCGTAGTTGGGGGAGTGTGCAGTGCGCACGACCCGCACTTCGCCGGGCGGCACCGTGAGTGCGCCGTCGACGGCAGAGGAATGAAGCAGTTCAAATCCCTGCGCGGGAAGTTCGGCTTCGGCGTCGCCGTGGTTGATGACGAACACATAGTCATTGTCGTCCGAGCGACGGATGACCACCTCGACGTCTTCGCCGCGAGTCGGTGCGATCGCGTGAACGCCTGCCTCGGCCACGACCGTCGCCAAGAATTGTGTCAGGCCCTCAGCGTCGAGCTGCGTGCCCAGGTACCACCCCACGCCCTCGCCGAAGGAGTTGCGTGTGACGGCGGGCCGGCCGGCGAGCGAACCCGACTCGTACGACGCTACGGTCTCGGCGCCGCGGAGTGAGGTCACCTCTGTCCAGACGTGTCCTCGTGCTCCGCTGCTGAGAGCACGACTCTCGTCACCCGCCAGCGGCTGGAACTCTTCGCTCGAGACACCGAGAAGCTCACGGAATGCGCCGGGGTAGCCGCCCAGACGCACCCGGTCGTCCTCATCGACGATGCCGCTGAAGAAGGTCACGACGACGTGTCCACCCGAGCTGGCGTAGTCCTCAATGACCTGGGCTTGGCGATCCGTCACCAGATAGAGGCACGGAACGACGACGAGAGCATAAGCGGAGAGGTCGGCACCGGGCTGCACGACGTCGACCGTCACGCCGAGTTCCCAGAGTGCGGTGTAGACGCGGTGAACCTGGTCGATGTAGCGCACGTCCTCCGAGGGGCGGGAATCCAGGTCGGTAGCCCACCACGCCTCCCAGCTGAAGACCAGCGCGACCTGGGAGACGACCCGCGAACCGCGGATCTCCTTCAGGGCCTGCAGTGCTGCACCCAGTTCGAGCACCTCGGAGAACTTCTCGCTGCCCTCGCCGGCGTGCGGAAGCATAGCCGAGTGGAATTTCTCGCTTCCCTGGATCGATGCCCGCCATTGGAAGAAGCAGACGCCGTCGGCCCCGCGTGCCACGTGAGTGAGCGAATTGCGCATCATCTCCCCGGGCACCTTGGCGAGATTGCGCGGCTGCCAGTTCACGGCACCCACCGACTGTTCCATGAGAATCCACGGCGAACCGAGAGCAAGCCCTCGAGTCGCGTCGGCGGCGAAGCTCAGTTCGTGCAGTGGAGAGGCAAGGCGGTGGTCCAGATAGTGGTCGTTCGCGACGATGTCGACGTGCGGGGCCCACTGCCAGTAGTCCTGGCTCGTGATGTGGGCAGTGACCATGAAGTTGGTCGTCACCGGTGCGCTCGAGTGCCGCCGCAGGATCTCGGCCTCGCCGATGTAGTACGAGAGCAATTCGTCTGAACTGAATCGGTCGAAGTCCAGTTGCTGGGTCGGGTTCGAGGTTGAGAGAGTGAGCCTCGGCGGCAGGATCTCTGACCAATCCGAGTAGCGCTGGCTCCAGAACGCTGTGCCCCACGCCGTGTTCAGCGAATCGAGGGTGGCATACCGCGCGATCAGCCAGCGCCGGAATGCGCCGGCAGAGACATCGCAGAAGCAGTACGCGTTGTGACAACCGAGCTCGTTCGACACATGCCAGAGCTTCACAGCAGGGTGCTGACCGTAACGGATCGCAACTGCCTCGGTCAGGGCGAAGGCATATCGCCGGAACACCGGTGAGCTCGGGCACCAGGCCTGCCGGCCTCCCGGCCATCGGGTGGTGCCGTCATCGACGACGGGCAGGATCTCCGGATGCTTCGTGCTCAGCCAGGGCGGAGGAGAGGATGTGCCCGTACCGAGGTTCACTCCGATGTGGTTCTGGTGAAGCAGTTCGATGATCGCGTCGAGAGCCTCGAAGTCGAATTCGCTCTCCTTCGGCTGAATGCTGGCCCACCCGAAGATGTTGATGGCGACGAGGTTCACTCCGGCCTCGCGCATGAGTCGCATGTCTTCGGCCCAGACCTCGCGCGGCCACTGCTCGGGGTTGTAGTCGCACCCGAACTCCAGCAAGGCAGCGTCGTGAGAGCTGCCCACGCTCGTGCGCACATCGTCGGTCTGCACTGTCAACTCTGCCTCGATCGTCATTGGTCCGGTTTCTGTGAACGTTCCCAGAGCCGTGGGCCTGTGAACGTTCCCAGAGTAAACACGCTTGCGGTTCGATGTCAACTGCTTCATCCGAAACACGCTTTCTCACCTGGGGCGAGGCGCGAAAGCGAGGCCTCTCGCTGCCGGTACAGTGGGGGGCATGTCTTCGCATGAGGGGCGGTTGCGTCGAGCGACGATCCACGACGTCGCTGCGGAGGCCGGAATGTCGCGGGGCACCGTGTCACGGGTGATGAACGGCGAACCCTACGTCTCTGACGAAGCGCGTGCCGTGGTCGAAGCCGCTATCGAGAAAGTCGGTTACGTGCGGAACACCGCCGCGCGGAATCTCAAGACACAACGATCGCACGCCATCGGTTTGATTGTTCTCGAACCTCATTCGCTCTTTCTTGAAGACCCGAACATCGGCGCGATCCTCCTGGGCACGAATGCGGTCCTCTCGGCCGCCGACTACCAGCTCGTCTCCCTCGTCATCGATTCCGATCGCGACAGCAGCCGGGTGGCAGAGTACCTGCGCGGCGGCTTCGTCGACGGCGTCGTCATCATCTCCGCACGGGCCGGGGACCCCATCGCGCGAGCTGTGGCGAAGATGGGGCTTCCCGCATCGGTTGTCGGGCATCCGATCGATGTCGACGGCATGGCATTCGTCGGCATCGACAACGTCGCGGCAGCGAAGGCGATCACCTCCCGGCTCATGCAGACGGGGAGGTCCCGCATCGGCATGATCGCCAGTGCTCTTGACCGCGACTCCGGCCAGGACCGCCTCGCCGGGTTCACCCAGGCTCTCGGTCCGGCCTTCGACCCGTCACTGGTTGTCGACTTCCCGCTCTACTCGTACGATGCCGGAGTCACTGGCATGCGGCAACTCCTGGAACGGGATCCCGCAATCGACGGAGTGTTCGCTGCGTCCGACGCCATCGCCGCCGGAGCGCTGTATGCCCTGCGTGAGGCCGGGCGCCGAGTACCCGAAGATGTTGGCGTCGTCGGCTTCGACGACAGCTCCTGGGCACTCCGCTGCCAGCCACTGCTCTCGACCGTTCGCCAGCCCGCCGAAGCGCTCGGCATGATGGCTGCGCGGAGTGTTCTCTCGCAGCTGGAGGGCTCGGTGCCATCCCCGCTCGGAAGTCTCCTCGAGACCTCGATTGTCTGGCGAGATTCCGCGTGAAGTCGGGCCGATCAACTGAAGGTAGGAGGCTTCTGTGCTGAATCTGCCGCCCGACGAACTCCGCGCCCTACTGCGCAGCTGTCTGAACGTCGATCGATGGGTAGACGACGTTTCGGCGGCGGCGCCGTACGACTCGGAAGAGCAGTTCCTCGAGGTGGCGAGCATGTCCGCCACTCCCCTCACCGAGTCTGAGATCGACGAAGCTCTCGCCGATCATCCACGAATCGGTGAGAAGCACGCAGGGCAGGGCGCGGCCCAGGCCTTCTCGAAGTCAGAGCAGTCGTCGGCTGACGCAGAAGATGCCGAGGTCAATGCCGCCGTCGCGCGCGGTAACGCCGTCTATGAACAGCGATTCGGTCGCGTCTTCCTGGTCAGAGCCAAAGGTCGCTCCCGCGCCGAGATCCTCGGCGAACTGACCCGTCGCCTCGAGCTCGACCCCGAGACTGAAGTCGGCATCGTCGCCAGTGAACTGCGGGACATCACCATGCTTCGGCTCCGGGCGGTCGCAGGCGAGCTGGCAGCAGAGTCGTCACCGAGCCAAGGGATGCAGAGCCAGGAGATGCAGAGCCAGGAGATGCAGAAATGACCGAACGCAGCCATGTGACCTCTCATGTGCTCGACTCGACCACAGGCAGGCCGGCCGGGGGAGTAGAGCTGGTTCTCGAATCGCGAACCGACGGCGCGTGGATGCCCGTCGCCTCTGCCATCACCGATGCCGACGGTCGCGCAACCGCGCTCGGCCCCGTTGCTCTCCCCGCCGGCCTCTACCGGGTGACATTCGACACCGGTGCCTACTTCGGTACGCAGCACAGGGAGACGATGTACCCCGAAGTGACCATCTCCTTCGAGCTCGCGAACCCGGGCGAGCACTATCACATCCCTCTCCTGCTGAGTCCGTTTGCCTACTCGACCTATCGCGGCAGCTGAGACACGCCGGTTGTGGCGCATGATTCCGGGCGTCAGCCGCTCGATTTGCATCATCGCCGAATCCCCCATAGAGTAACTACTCGTCACCCCAAAGGTGCCGGAAAGCCGCAGAGCTTCCGGGCCTCAAGTGGGGGCCATCCCCCGCAAACAAGCAACACATTCCTTAGGGAATCTCTGCTTGCGAGCGTAAGATGTAAAACCACTCCCGCAACAGTCGGTTCGGGTCTTCTTGGCGACGCTTCAACTGCCTCGAACACTTCGATTTGACAAGATCGCGGCGAGTGATAAGATAGTAAAGTTGCCCCGAGCTGCTTCTCTCCACGAGAGTCAAGCGTTTGGGAGCGTCCGATCTTTGAGAACTCAACAGCGTGCACATTGTCAAATGCCAAATCCCCGTGGCACCTTTTGGGTGTCCGGGTTCCTTTGGGAAATGAAATTAGCAGATCACTTTTAGTGGTTTGCGGACAAGCAAGTCAGTAATGATTTGTTCTGTCAGCATCAAACTTGTCATTCGTTCTTCGATTCCCGTTGAGCGTTTGGCGCGTAAGCATTTACGGAGAGTTTGATCCTGGCTCAGGACGAACGCTGGCGGCGTGCTTAACACATGCAAGTCGAACGATGATCCAGAGCTTGCTTTGGTGATTAGTGGCGAACGGGTGAGTAACACGTGAGTAACCTGCCCTTGACTCTGGGATAAGCACTGGAAACGGTGTCTAATACCGGATACGACCTTTGACGGCATCGTCTATTGGTGGAAAGAATTTTGGTCAAGGATGGACTCGCGGCCTATCAGGTTGTTGGTGAGGTAATGGCTCACCAAGCCTACGACGGGTAGCCGGCCTGAGAGGGTGACCGGCCACACTGGGACTGAGACACGGCCCAGACTCCTACGGGAGGCAGCAGTGGGGAATATTGCACAATGGGCGAAAGCCTGATGCAGCAACGCCGCGTGAGGGATGACGGCCTTCGGGTTGTAAACCTCTTTTAGTAAGGAAGAAGAACTTCGGTTTGACGGTACTTGCAGAAAAAGCACCGGCTAACTACGTGCCAGCAGCCGCGGTAATACGTAGGGTGCAAGCGTTGTCCGGAATTATTGGGCGTAAAGAGCTCGTAGGCGGTTTGTCGCGTCTGCTGTGAAAACTGGAGGCTCAACCTCCAGCCTGCAGTGGGTACGGGCAGACTAGAGTGCGGTAGGGGAGATTGGAATTCCTGGTGTAGCGGTGGAATGCGCAGATATCAGGAGGAACACCGATGGCGAAGGCAGATCTCTGGGCCGTAACTGACGCTGAGGAGCGAAAGCATGGGGAGCGAACAGGATTAGATACCCTGGTAGTCCATGCCGTAAACGTTGGGAACTAGATGTAGGGGCCATTCCACGGTTTCTGTGTCGCAGCTAACGCATTAAGTTCCCCGCCTGGGGAGTACGGCCGCAAGGCTAAAACTCAAAGGAATTGACGGGGGCCCGCACAAGCGGCGGAGCATGCGGATTAATTCGATGCAACGCGAAGAACCTTACCAAGGCTTGACATATACCGGAAACCTGCAGAAATGTAGGCCCCGCAAGGTCGGTATACAGGTGGTGCATGGTTGTCGTCAGCTCGTGTCGTGAGATGTTGGGTTAAGTCCCGCAACGAGCGCAACCCTCGTTCTATGTTGCCAGCACGTTATGGTGGGAACTCATAGGAGACTGCCGGGGTCAACTCGGAGGAAGGTGGGGATGACGTCAAATCATCATGCCCCTTATGTCTTGGGCTTCACGCATGCTACAATGGCCGGTACAAAGGGCTGCAATACCGTAAGGTGGAGCGAATCCCAAAAAGCCGGTCTCAGTTCGGATTGAGGTCTGCAACTCGACCTCATGAAGTCGGAGTCGCTAGTAATCGCAGATCAGCAACGCTGCGGTGAATACGTTCCCGGGCCTTGTACACACCGCCCGTCAAGTCATGAAAGTCGGTAACACCCAACGCCAGTGGCCTAACCCGTAAGGGAGGGAGCTGTCTAAGGTGGGATCGGTGATTAGGACTAAGTCGTAACAAGGTAGCCGTACCGGAAGGTGCGGCTGGATCACCTCCTTTCTAAGGAGCACGTTCATCGGTCCTCTGTATACAGGGACACAAACGATGACAGTCATTTCAACGGAAGTTATCTGTTGGTGGCGCTCATGGGTGGAACATTTGACATTCACGTAGTGCATCGGATTCTGTTAGTACGACCTTCGGGTTTGGAACGGGGGGTTGGGTGTGACCGTGTTGTGCACGCTGTTGGGTCCTGAGGGACCGGGCAGCTTTTTCGTCGTTCGCAGGCCTTATGGTTTGTGGGTGGTGGGAGGGTTGGCTGTAACTTGTTTGGACCTTATTTCGGCCCTGGCTTTTGGCTTGGGGTTGTTTGGGGTACCGCCCGTATTTTGAGAACTACACAGTGGACGCGAGCATCTTCAGATGTGTCACGTATATGAACCGGATGCCTTTTGGGGTGGCCGGTGATTGTTGCGGGCACTGTCTGATAATCAATGTTCCCCGGGCCTTTATGGTTCGGGATTAACATTGGTCTTTGTTGTGTAATTTTGTTTGTTGAAGTTTTTAAGAGCAAACGGTGAATGCCTTGGCATCTGGAGCCGAAGAAGGACGTATAAATCTGCGATAAGCCTCGGGGAGCTGATAATAGAGCTGTGATCCGAGGGTCTCCGAATGGGGAAACCCCGCCAGGCCCGTGAGGTGACCTGGTGACTCCCGCCTGAATATATAGGGCGGGTAGAGGGAACGTGGGGAAGTGAAACATCTCAGTACCCACAGGAAGAGAAAACAACATGTGATTCCGTGAGTAGTGGCGAGCGAAACCGGAACAGGCTAAACCGATCATGTGTGATAGCCGGCAGGCGTTGCATGGTCGGGGTTGTGGGACTTTTCAGCAGTTACTGCCGTACTGCGAGGATTACAGCGCCATATAGACGAATGGGATTGAAAGCCCAGCCGTAGCAGGTGCCAGCCCTGTAGTCGAAATGTGGTTATGGTCCGAAGAGTATCCCAAGTATCGCGGGGCCCGAGAAATCCCGCGTGAATCTGTCAGGACCACCTGATAAGCCTAAATACTCCCAGATGACCGATAGTGAACAAGTACCGTGAGGGAAAGGTGAAAAGTACCCCGGGAGGGGAGTGAAATAGTACCTGAAACCGTTTGCTTACAAGCCGTCGGAGCGCCCTTTGTTGGTGTGACGGCGTGCCTTTTGAAGAATGAGCCTGCGAGTTAGTGATCAGTGGCGAGCTTAACCCGTGAGGGGAATGCGTAGCGAAAGCGAGTTCGAATAGAGCGTTTGAGTCGCTGGTTCTAGACCCGAAGCGAAGTGATCTATCCATGGCCAGGTTGAAGCGACGGTAAGACGTCGTGGAGGACCGAACCCACTTCAGTTGAAAATGGAGGGGATGAGCTGTGGATAGGGGTGAAAGGCCAATCAAACTTCGTGATAGCTGGTTCTCTCCGAAATGCATTTAGGTGCAGCGTTGCGTGTTTCTTGCCGGAGGTAGAGCTACTGGATAGCCGATGGGCCCTAAAAGGTTACTGACGTTAGCCAAACTCCGAATGCCGGTAAGTGAGAGCGCAGCAGTGAGACGGTGGGGGATAAGCTTCATCGTCGAGAGGGAAACAACCCAGACCACCATCTAAGGTCCCTAAGCGCGTGCTAAGTGGGAAAGGATGTGGAGTTGCATAGACAACCAGGAGGTTGGCTTAGAAGCAGCCACCCTTGAAAGAGTGCGTAATAGCTCACTGGTCAAGTGATTCCGCGCCGACAATGTAACGGGGCTCAAGCACGCCACCGAAGTTGTGGCATTTATATTTTTGGCAGGCCTTCGTGGTCCAGCCGTATGGATGGGTAGGAGAGCGTCGTGTGGCCAGCGAAGCGGCGGTGTAAACCAGCCGTGGAGGCCACACGAGTGAGAATGCAGGCATGAGTAGCGAAAGACGGGTGAGAAACCCGTCCTCCGAAAGATCAAGGTTTCCAGGGCCAGGCTAATCCGCCCTGGGTAAGTCGGGACCTAAGGCGAGGCCGACAGGCGTAGTCGATGGACAACGGGTTGATATTCCCGTACCGCAGAAGAACCGTCCAAGCCAATCCGCTAATGCTAAGCATCTGAAACCAGATAGACGGATCCCTTCGGGGTGAAGCGTTCTGGCGTAGCGTGCGACCCGATGTGGTGCGGTTAGCGTATTAACAGGTGTGACGCAGGAACGTAGCTGAGCCGGGCGATGGTTGTCCCGGTCTAAGGATGTAGGCCGAGGGGTAGGCAAATCCGCCCCTCATATAAGGCTGAGACTCGATGGGTACCCTTCATTGGGGAAATCAGTGATCGTCTGCTGCCAAGAAAAGCATCGGCGCGAGGTTCCATGTGCCCGTACCCCAAACCGACTCAGGTGATCAGGTAGAGAATACTAAGGAGATCGAGAGAATCGTGGTTAAGGAACTCGGCAAAATGCCCCCGTAACTTCGGGAGAAGGGGGGCCGGAGTCGTGAAGGGATTTACTCCTGGAGCGATGTATGGCCGCAGAGACCAGTGGGAAGCGACTGTTTACTAAAAACACAGGTCCGTGCCAAGTCGCAAGACGATGTATACGGACTGACGCCTGCCCGGTGCTGGAAGGTTAAGAGGAAGAGTTAGCCGCAAGGCGAAGCCCAGAATTTAAGCCCCAGTAAACGGCGGTGGTAACTATAACCATCCTAAGGTAGCGAAATTCCTTGTCGGGTAAGTTCCGACCTGCACGAATGGCGTAACGACTTCCCAGCTGTCTCAACCGCGAACTCGGCGAAATTGCACTACGAGTAAAGATGCTCGTTACGCGCAGAAGGACGGAAAGACCCCGTGACCTTTACTATAGCTTTGTATTGGTGTTCGGTGTGGCTTGTGTAGGATAGGTGGGAGACTGTGAAGCGGGCACGCTAGTGCTGGTGGAGTCATTGTTGAAATACCACTCTGGTCACTCTGGATATCTAACTACGAACCGTAATCCGGTTCTGGGACAGTGCATGGTGGGTAGTTTAACTGGGGCGGTTGCCTCCTAAAGAGTAACGGAGGCGCCCAAAGGTTCCCTCAACCTGGTTGGCAATCAGGTGGCGAGTGTAAGTGCACAAGGGAGCTTGACTGTGAGACTGACAAGTCGAGCAGGGACGAAAGTCGGGACTAGTGATCCGGCAGTGGCTTGTGGAAGCGCTGTCGCTCAACGGATAAAAGGTACCTCGGGGATAACAGGCTGATCTTGCCCAAGAGTCCATATCGACGGCATGGTTTGGCACCTCGATGTCGGCTCGTCGCATCCTGGGGCTGGAGTAGGTCCCAAGGGTTGGGCTGTTCGCCCATTAAAGCGGTACGCGAGCTGGGTTTAGAACGTCGTGAGACAGTTCGGTCCCTATCCTCTGCGCGCGCAGGAAATTTGAGAAGAGCTATCCCTAGTACGAGAGGACCGGGATGGACGAACCTCTGGTGTGTCAGTTGTACTGCCAAGTGCACCGCTGATTAGCTACGTTCGGAACGGATAACCGCTGAAAGCATCTAAGCGGGAAGCCGGCTTCGAGATGAGATTTCCATACCATTTATGGTGAGAGGCTCCCAGGAGACTACTGGGTTGATAGGCAGGATGTGGAAGCACCGACGAAAGAGGTGTGGAGCTGACCTGTACTAATAAGCCGATAACTTCAACACCACCACCACACCCCCAGCAACGGCATGGTGTGGCTGAAAATCTTTGCGCAACAAAAACACTCGCGTCCACTCTGTGGTTCCCGACATACGGTCGGGTCACAACCAAACCCCCAAGGGTTCGGTACAACTAAACATGAACGAAGCTAAACACTTCCGAACATTTTTAGACACCCGTAAGGATGTCCCTAATGTTTCGGCGGCCATAGCGCGAGGGAAACGCCCGGCAACATTCCGAACCCGGAAGCTAAGACTCGCAGCGCCGATGGTACTGCAAGGGAGACCTTGTGGGAGAGTAGGACACCGCCGGACTCACTTTAGAAACACGACAGAGGCCCACCCCACCAGGTGGGCCTCTTCTCGTTAACAGACAACCCCCACAACCGGCACCTAAAGTGACCAGGTGAGCGATGAGAAACTGAAGCCGAGATGGTCCCTTCCTCTGTGGGCGGTGTTTGTGCTCTTGGGCGTGATCTCGGCAGGTGTCCTCTTCTTGGCCGCTGCCGTGGCGCCCGTGCCTGAGCACCTCCATTCCCACGTCTCCATCACCGTTGATGGAGCGCCGCAGGTAGTACCGGCAAATGTGGGAATCAATGAGAAGACACAGGTGACATTGCCGTTGCACACGCACGACACCACAGGCATCCTCCACGTCGAATCGCCCACCCAGCGCACATTCGAGCTGGGGGAGTTCTTCGCCGAGTGGGGTGTCCCGCTCGATTCAGAGGGTGTCGGAGACTTCCGTCAATCGTCGACCGAGTCGTTCAGCGTCTTCGTGAACCAGCGCCCGTTCGAAGGGGACCCGGCAACCATCGCGTTGACCAACAAGTTGGACATCGATCTCGTTCTGGCCCCGCGAGGAACGACGCCGGCCCCGAGCGCGCCGTTTGCCTGGCCTGCTGAGTACTGAGGCGCGTCTGGGGTCAGACCAGTCCCGTGTAGCTGTCCCAGGCCTCGGGGGCGGGGGGCACATCGTCACGGATGACGGTGGCTTCGATGAGGCCGTAGGGCCGATCATCCGCATTGAAGACCTCGTTGTTGTTCTCGACGCCGAACGGAGCGAGGTTGTAGAGAAAGTGGTGCTTGTTCGGTGCTGAGAAGCGGATCTCTGCGATGAAATCATAGGTTTCGAGTACGGCCTTGCCCATTTCGTACAGCGTCTGCTGCAGGGCGAGTGAGTGAAGCGTGGCGAACTTCTCGATGATGATCTTCTTGATTCCGAGGTACGTCGCCTCCCAATCGACATCGGTCGAGGTGAAGCGCCATTTCGCTACGAGGGAGGTGGCCATC
This sequence comes from Subtercola sp. PAMC28395, assembly GCF_018889995.1. Classification (NCBI taxonomy): domain Bacteria; kingdom Bacillati; phylum Actinomycetota; class Actinomycetes; order Micrococcales; family Microbacteriaceae; genus Subtercola; species Subtercola sp. PAMC28395. The sequence goes on from NZ_CP076547.1 coordinate 1,785,763, forward strand.
ACCCGGTCTGTGGTGGGCTCGAGGAGGGTGTATCCGTCTTCGAGGAAGCCGGTGAACTCCGATCCGGTCGACTTCAGGATGACCAGGTCTTTGAAGCCTCCGATCACCGTGTTGGTGCGAGCCTCGCCAGAACCGGTGACGGTGACAGCGGAAATGCGGGTCTCCTGGCCTTTGCGGACCCAGGTGTGATCGTGCTCCGTGCCATCGACAAGGACACGCTGCCACTCGAATTCCTCCACTTCGATACGCGCACTCTGCACGTATTCGACGGTGTCGACGAAATGGGCGCCGAGCTCGAGCGCATAGGTCTCGATCGAAGTCAGACCCCTCTCCTTCGAGAACGAGTACGCCGTCTGCTTCTGGGTGTCAGTCGGCAGGATCTTTGACTGGTCGCCGACGAGGTAGGCGTCGGCGAATTCGCCTCTCAGCGCACTCGAGACGTTGATGTCCCTGATCTCGTGTCGATCGGTGTCGCGATAGATGCGAACGACACGATTCTCTGCTTTGCCGTAACGGTTGGATCCGAGAACTATTGCCACGATGCTTCTTCCTGTCTGCGAGGGTTTGGTGGAGCGATGAGGTTCGGGTGAGGGGTCAGGTTCGGGTGAGGAGGGTGCCACGAACGCGGCCGTGTTCGATGTCGGAGTCGCGCAAGAAAACGGCGCCCCCGGCGAGCCAGGTCGAGTGCACGACGCCGAAGAGGTCACGGCCGTCGAAGGCGGAGAGCTTGTTCTTGTGCTGCAGCTCCTGTGCGACCACGGTGAACGTCTCCTCTGGCGCGAACGCGACGAAGTCGGCGTCGGCTCCGACAGAGAGCGAACCCTTGGTTGCAAGCCCGGCCAGTCTCGATGTGGCCACGGCCATCCATTCGATGACGCTGTCGAGGCCGATTCCCTGGGCTCGTGCCGCTGTCCACACGGCAGGCAGGCTCACCTGCAGGCCCGAGATCCCGCCCCAGGCCAGAGCGAAGTCGCCACCGTGGGCGAACTTGAGTTCTTTGGTGCTGGGTGAGTGGTCAGAGGCGATGAGGTCGATGTCACCCGCAACCAACGCCGCCCAGAGCAATTCCCGATTGTGTTCGTCACGGATCGGCGGGCAGCACTTGTACTGCGTCGCCGCATCGGGAATTCCCTCAGCGGCGAAGCTCAGGTAGTGCGGGCAGGTCTCGACCGTGAGACGGAGGCCCTCGGCTTTCGCTGTGCGGATGGCGGGAAGCGCCCCCGCGGCAGAGAGGTGCAGAATGTGGGCGCGGGCGCCCGTGGCACGGAGCCCGTCGATCACATGGTCGATCGCGGTCTTCTCTGCGGCCTGCGGGCGACTGGCCACGAACGCCTCGTAACCCACGCCGCCGGCGTTCTCGTGTTCTGCCAGAACACCGGGGTCCTCGGCGTGGACGATCAGCAGGCCATCGAATCCAGCCAGTTCGTGCAGGGCCGCATGAAGTTGTTCGGTGCTGAGGTGCGGGAATTCGTCGACGCCGGAGGGGGAGAGGAACGCTTTGAATCCGAAGACCCCTGCGCGGTGCAGTGGTTCGAGGTGCCCGAGGCTGTCGGGAATGGCGCCGCCCCAGAACCCCACGTCGACGGAGGCCTGGGGGCCGGCTGCTTCGCGTTTGAGCTGCAGGGCATCCGGTGTCGTCGTGGGCGGGATGCTGTTCAGAGGCATATCGAGAATCGTCGTGACGCCTCCTGCGGCGGCGGCACGGGTCGCGCTGGCGAAGCCCTCCCAATCCGTGCGACCCGGCTCGTTGACGTGCACGTGGGTGTCGACGATTCCGGGGATCAGCACCTGGGAGTCAGGAAGAGTGATTTCGGTAGCTGCGTCGAACGGCGCATCGATGCCGGTTATCGAGACGATCTTTCCCGCGGTCACCGCCAGGGCGACGGACTGGAAGCGCCCGTCGACGTAGGCGTGCTCGGCCCGCACGACCAGGTCGTGGATTTCAGTCATTCGTGGCTCCGTGGGTCGTGCAGATCTGGTTCATCATTCGTTCATTCACCCTAACTTTCTTGGTGGTGCCACCGAGGGAAGGTCGGAAATATGCCGGACACAGACGGCCGTTACCCTGAGTGATTGCCGCTGGTACCCGTGCAGAATGGCACGCAGATCGGCCACGACTTTCACACGAAGGATCACGAAAATGGAACGAGTGCAGGAGGCCGTCTTCAGCTGCCCGAAGAGCATGACGTACGGGCCGTGCGGTGGTGTGGAATTCGACGGCACCTGCGAGGTGTCGGAGCATCGCTGTGTCTTCGTGGACCGGGAGACGGTGGCCTGGCGAGGTCCCATGCCCGTGCTGCTCGTCGATCGGCCCGCGAGCGACGGCTCGCCTGGGGTGGTGGCTGTGCCTTCCGACCCCGTTTCGCCTGGGGGAGCCGAGTTCGCCCAGCTGATCCGCTCCCGCCAGGTCGTCGTGGCCGACTTCCCGGCCAAGGCGGTCGACAGGGTTTCGCTCGCCGAGTGCGCCGACCTCCTGGCCGGCTCGGCCGATGCCACGCTGGCCGGCGATTCCGGTGCGCACCGGGTGCAATTCTCGCCGAGCTACCGGGCCCAGCTGATCCAGAGCCGTGGTCTTCGGGTGATCGCAGGGTTCAATTGTCGTGACCGGAACCGCGTGGCGATCGAAGGCGAGTTGGCCGGACTGGCCGATGTGGGCGTTGCGGCGGTGCACTGCGTGACTGGAGACCACACTCTGACCGGCTCGAGGCCCGACGCGAAGCCCGTGTTCGACCTGGACTCCACGGGGGTCGCGTCGCTCGCCGCCGAGTACGGGCACCTGGTCTCGGTGGGTGAATCGCCCGCGACCCCGCCGGTGGCGCATCGTGCGGAGCGCCTGGTGGAGAAGCAGCGAGCCGGTGCTGCGCTGGCCTTCGTCAATCATGCCGGCGGCGCTGCGCCGGTCGCTCGATTCATCGCCGAGGTCCGTGAGCGTCAAGTCGAGCGTGAGCACGGCGAAGCGAGACTGCCGGGGCTGGCGTACATCGCCTGCGTTCCGGTGGTTGTCGATCGTGGCAGTGCCGAACTGCTCCGCTCGTTCACGACGTTGGTTCTGCCTGACGGGTACCTCGAGCGAATTCTCGGGGCCCGCGACGTCTACGCCGAGGGAATCGCCGCGGCGATCGACCTGAGCAACGAGCTGCTCACTCTCGACGGCGTCTCCGGGGTGAATCTCTCTGGTGGGCCCGAAGACGGTCGCGAGAGCTTCTTCGCCGAAGCGCTGGCACGCATCGCCAGCGGAGTTTCGCTGCGCATTCATGGCGCCGGCTGACAGCGTCAGCCGGGAAGAACGTTCGACGCCCATGTGCCTTCTGCTTCACGGGTGTACTCCAGGCGCCGGCTTGCCGTGCCAGGATGCGCGTGCCACAGCGTCACTCGCGTGGGGCGCAGCAGAATGCCTGCCCACGTGGCAGGTGGGAGAAGGGAGTCGGATTCGTGCTCGCCATCGAATGATCGCCAGGCCTCGATGCGTTCGTCGATGGGCAGTGCGGCCAACTCCGGCGAATTGAGCCAGGCCAGGGTCTTGAGGTAGGGCGAGCGGTTCCCGTAGGCCCGCTGGGCTTCAGTGGTAGGAGCGGGTTCGGTGTCGCCGAGCACGACGAGCTGCCGACCGAGCTCCGGCCACGCCACAGTGAAGGCCGCGCGGGGCAGCCTGGTGAGCTGGGCGATCTTGCGGGAACGGGCATCAGTGTGGAAGTAGAAGCCGATCTCATCGAATTCGCTCAGCAGCACGTGCCGAGTGTCGGGATACCCGTCGGCGGTGATCGTCGACAGGGCCACGAGTGGTCGAACGGGTTCGCTGTTGTCCGGGAGCCAATGCACGAGCTCATCGAAGAACGGCGCTGCAACGAGCGTGGGTGAGACCGTCATCAGGTGACTTTTCCGGCACCGGCAACCGGGGCGGTGCCGACGATGGGGAGTTTGCCCGGGTTCAGCAGGCCCTCTGGGTCGGTCACGGCAGAGAGGCGCCGGGTTCGCTCGACCTCGTGGTCGACCTCCCAGTGGTGCGGGTTGTGCGAGCCGACGCCCAGCGCCTCGAGGGCGGCGAAACCGGCATAGACCTGCTCCGGGCTCTCGTAGATACCGGCGAGCATGCCGATCGGGCGACCGTGCTGCGCCTCGATGTGCAACATGCCTCCGTTGTAGACCGCGTGGACCTCGTCGATGCGCTCTACCAGGCCGTCACCGGCGACCTCGATGTGGAAGTAGGTGCCAGGGTCACTCTTCTGCAACCACTCGATCGGGTGGTTGTACGAGAGCATGCTGATCTTCATCGAGGCCTGCGGGCCTTCGCGAACGTCTTCGATTCGGCCCCCGGCGCTGAAGATCAGCGCAGAGGCCGCCTCGACAGTTTCGGCGTCGAGAATGGCGCGGAGGCTGGCTCGGTCTTTCGGAATGGCGGGGTCGTCTGGCAGGGCGTTCGCCAGCGTGGGGAGATCGGCGGAGACGAGCCGCGGCGTGGGCTCGAGCTGGCCGATCTCGCGGATCACCGAGATCGCGTCGGCGAAGGTGTCAAAGCTTGCATAGAGTCCGCGCCAGTTCTGCAGCGGCTCGAGCGCCAGGGTTGCGCGGGCGATGATGCCGAGTGTGCCGTAGGTGTGAACATAGGGTTCGGCTTCGGCGCCGACGACGTGGATGAGCCGGGCATCCGGAACCGCGTGCACCACGTCGAGCTCCTTGACGAAGCCGGTGTGGTTGGAGCCGTGCTTGATCGATCCGGTGCCACCGGAACCACCGGAGAGAAAGCCGCCGATCGTGGACTGGGCAGTGGAGGGGTACATCAGCAATTGCTGCCCGGCGGCGTTCGCGGCCTGCTCGATCATGACCATGGGCGTGCCGGCCTCGACCGTGATGAAGCCGTCGCCCACCTCGACGATGCCGCGTGCCTTCGACATGTCGAGCACCAGGCCGCCCTGCATCGGGATGCCCTGGCCGTAGTTGCCCGTTCCCTTGCCGCGCGGCGTGATCGGCACGTGGTAACGCGCGGCTGCGGCGACGACGGCCGCGATCTGCTCGGCGGTCGTGGGAAAGGCGACGATGTCGGCCAGGCCGAGGGGGAGCTGTTCGGCGAGGATCGGTGACATCCAGGCGCCGTCGAGCGAGGCCTTCTCGCGGGCGCGGAGTTCGACGGTGACGGCCTTGTCGCCGAGGAGTTCACGGAGCTCGGCTTGCAGGGCGTCGATATCGGGTGTGAGAGCTGTGCTGGTCATGGGCTGCAATACTTTCTCGTGGATTCTCGGTCGTGCGTATCAGTGGGCGGCGAAGCCGATGCGTTTGGTGCGTGGGCCCGGGGTGAAGGTCGCGATCTCGGCAAGTGCTGCGGCCGACTTCGTGACGTTGTTCTCGAAATGCGCCTTGCCGAATTCCGCGTTCGCAGTGGTCGGGTCACCGATGACCCCGCTCGCGGCGAAGTCGTTGCTGACCCAGCCGAAGCTCACGGGCTTGCCGAAACCGACGTACTCGTAGTCCAGGAGCTGTTCGGGCACGCTCCGAACCGCGAGACTCATGTCGACGAGCTCGGGGCGCAGGTGCAGCACCACACTCGTTTCGACGTGGCCGCCGTGGATGCCGAGGCCCGACTCGGTCTCGCCGGAGGCAGCACCTCCGTTGGCCGGCATCTGGCCGCCGATCAGAAAGGTCTGCAGCCCGAACCGGCGACGCAGCTCGCGGCAGGCGACCTGCAACAGGGCAACGTTGCCGCCGTGACCGTTGTAGAAGACCAGCTTGGTGCAGGGCGTCTGGGCGATGGATGATCCGATCTCCACGATCGTCTCCATCAGGGTTTCCCAGCTCAGCCAGACCGTTCCCGGTGCCCAGTGGTGTTCGTCTGATTTCGTGTAGGCGAGGCCGGGCAGCAGCCAGGCGTTGACCCCGCTCGCCGCCGCGAGTTCGACGGCGGCCTTCGCGGACTCCTCAGCGACGAGAAAGTCGGTGAAGAGAGGCAGGTGCGGCCCATGGTGCTCGATGGCACCGGTCGGCAGAACCACGATCGAGTCGCCCCGGAGCGCCTCGACGGCGGCGAGACTTGAGAGTTCGACGAGGTTGCGGGACATGGTGTGGATCCTTTGTTGAGCTGGTGTGGAGGAGTGGAGATGGAGACGGAGGGTCAGTGCATGATCATTCCGCCGGTGACATTGAATGACTGCCCGGTGAGGTAGTCGGCGTCACTGGTGGCGAGAAAGGCCGCGACCCCGGCGACATCGTCGGGCTGGGCGAGGCGGCCGAGAGGTGAGTAGCTGCTCCACTCGGCGATGTCGTCGTCGGTTCTCGTCGCTGCCCCCATCTCGGTGAGCACGTAGCCCGGGCAGATACAGTTGGCCGTGATTCCCGCTGAACCGAGTTCGAGCGCCGTCACCCGGGTCAGGGCGATGACGGCAGCCTTCGACGCCGCGTAGTGCGCCTGGCCGGCACCGCCGCTCTTGCCCCCCATGCTGGCCATGTTGATGATCTTGCCCGGGATGCCTCTGCCGATCATCCATCTGGCCGCGACCTGCGTGGTGATCAGCATCGAGCGGGTATTGATGGCAAACATGTCATCCCAGGCCGAGGCCGTGATGTCGAGCAGCGGGGAGAAGCGCAGGATGCCGGCGTTGTTGACCAGCACGTCGATGCCGCCCAGTTCTTCGATGGCCTGCGTGAGAACAGAGCGAGTGCTGGCTTCGTCGGCGAGGTCGACCCGGTGGAACCGGCCGCCGATGGTTTCGGCGGTGGCGAGCCCTGGGTCTTCGAGGAGATCGAGGATCGTGACATCGGCTCCTTCAGCCGCACACCGTGCGGCGATGGAGGCACCGATGCCGCGGGCTGCACCGGTGACAACGATGCGACGACCCTTCAGCCGTGCTGATGTCACCGGTGCAGAGGTGGTCATGAGAGTTACTTCATGCCGATCGAGGTGTCGATGAACTGGTTGGTGAAGATGTCGGCGGCCGTGAGACCCGTCTTGACCGCTTTACCACCGGCGGCGTAGATGGGGGTGTCGAGGTCGATGATCTTCTGCACCCGCGCTGTGTCCATGTCGCCGAGTGTGGAGTTGTCGCCGTTGCCGACGAGTCCGGTGTCGACCTGGGTCTTGACCGAGTAGTCGGCCATGCCCTGCGAGTAGACCCAGCCGGTGTTGAACTGGGTGACCAGGTCGAGGATCAGCTTGTTGACGGCTGCCGGATCCTTGAAGTAGTCGACCTCGGCCTGCTGCAGTACGGGAACCAGCTTGGTGAGGCAGCCCGAGAGCTTTGAGACGTCGGCGGTCTTGACCGAGACGGCTGACGCGTACACGGGGTAGCCCGCGTCGTTCAGGGTCTGGTAGTTGACCGCTTTGCCCCAGGCCGGCACCTCGTACTGGTACTGGTACGGTTCGGCGCTCGCGAAGCCCTGCTGGCCAGCCTTGCCCTGGTCAGCCACGAAGCTCGCGGGCGTGCCGTCGTAACCGCCGTCAACCTGCGACTTGCTCAGGATGCCCGCGCTGGTCAGGTACTCCATGTAGGCCGATCCGCCGAAGTAGCGAACGATGGCTCCGGTCTTACCCAGGTCGGCGATCGTCTTCACGTTCGGGTAGGTTGCCGGGTCCCACATGATCATCAGCGGCGTCTTGTCGAGGGGAGCGAAGACGGCGGTGGTCGGCTGGTCTGCTGAGAGCTGCACGGCCTCGTCGGTTGTGACATAGCCGAGGGTGATGGAACTGTCGGCATACATCTGGCTGGTGACGGTCTGGAAGCCGATGGCCGGGCCGCCCGAACGGATCTCGACGTTGACGCCGGTCGCTGCGCCGTTGGCGTACAACGGGCCGGAGACCGACTTCTTGTTCGCATCGATGACCGGGTTCGGGCCGAGCAGCTGGTACAGGTGACCGTGTTCTGCTTCAGGGTTCCAGTCGGTCTGGATGACGACGGTCGCCGGGCAGCCTGCGGCGGCCAGGTCGATTCCGCCGGCGCCGGCGGATGCTGCGGGGGTGCTCGTGGTCGAGCCTGAGCTACAGGCGGCGAGTGCCACGATGCTCAGTACGGCGAGACCGCTGGCGAAAGCGACTCTCTTGGTGTTCTTGCGCATTACTTCTCCTTTTCGGATGCGTGCAGGGTGCAGTGCTGGGTGTCTCTCGGTGCTGTGGTGCTGAACTGCCTGTTGCTGTGGTGCATTTCGGGTGGTGCTGTGGAACATCTGTGGGGGGTGGGGCGGCTGGGCCTAGGTGAAGTCGTACCACTTACCGACGGCGCGGCGGCCGAGCAGGCCGAAGAGCCAGAAGACGAGTACGCCGAAGAGCGCTGCGGTGATGATCGATGCGAATAGCTGTTCGCCTTGGAGGCGCGAGCTGTAGTTGCTGATCAGGATTCCGAGGCCTGGCGTACCCCGGCGGAAGAACTGGTCACCGACGATGGCGCCAACCACCGCGAGCCCTGCGGAGATGCGCATCCCGGCGAAGATGGCCGGAAGCGCGGCGGGCAGCGAGAGTTTGCCGAGCGTGGTCCAGCGACTGGCGCCTTGCAGCTTGAAGAGCTCCTTGTGACCCTTGTCGACGGATTGCAGACCGAACAGCGTGTTGTTGACCATGGGGAAGAGGGCGATCATCACGCAGACGAGAACACGCGAAGGGAACTCGTAACCGAACCAGAAGCCGATCAGTGGCACGAGAGCCAGGATCGGGATGCATTGCAGAATCACCGCATAGGGAAACAGGGAGCGTTCCACCCATTTCGCCTGAGACATAGCGATCGCCCAGACAATACCGATGACGATGGCGATCGCGAGACCCAGCATCGAGACGATCACCGTCTGGTACAGGGCGACCCAGAGTGCAGTGAACGAAAGCGGGTCAAGGAATCCCTTGAAGAGAATGTCCTGCGGCAGTGGCAGCAAGAATCGAAGATGCGAGTCGAGTACGAACAGGCTGATCAGGTACCAGATGACAACGATGCCGAGGAACACCAGGAGCGGTGGCAGCCAGCGGGATACACCACGTTTCTGCTTCTTCGACGATGTGGTCGACAGGGTCGCCGGGAGCTCAGGGGTGGGGTGGCCTTCAACGTTGTCGATGCCGTCACCCACTGTCGTTTCGTTCGAGATTGTGGTCATGAGTTCTCGTGCCCCTTCCGGAGTGCGTGGGAGACCTCTCCCACCAGGGAGGCGAACTCGGCGGTGAAGCGTATCTCTGGGTCTCGCGAGGGCGGGAAGGGCACATCGAAGGTCTGGACGATCCTTCCTGGGCGACCTGACATCACGACGACCTTGGTTGACATGTAGACCGCCTCTGAGACGGAGTGCGTGATGAACAGCCCGGCGAACTGCTTGGCGTTGAACAGCCCGATCAGTTCGTCGTTGAGGCGCTCGCGGGTGATCTCATCGAGTGCGCCGAACGGCTCATCGAACAAAAAGAGCTCGGGATCCAGCGTCAAGGAGCGCGCGAGAGATGCGCGCATCTTCATGCCACCGGATAGTGCCTTGGGCAGGTGTTTCTCGAACCCGCTGAGGCCGACCAGGTCGATCGCTTCTTTCGCCTTCTCGGCTCGTGCCGCCTTGCTTTCTCCGTGCAGTTCGGCGAGCAGCTCGACGTTGGCCGTCACAGTGCGCCAGGGAAGGAGCGTCGCATCCTGGAACACATACCCGATGCGGTCGGTTCCCACTGTGGTGACCCCGTTAGAGGCGGTCTCCAGGCCGGATGCGATCCGCAGCAGGGTGCTCTTGCCGCACCCCGAAGGGCCGACGACGGTGACGAACTCCCCGCGTTTGACGACGAGGTCGACGCCCTGCAGGGCGATGGTGCCGTCGGGAAAGGTCATCTCGACGTTGGTGAAGTCCAGCAGGACGTCATTCTCGGAAGTACCGGTGCCGGTTGGTGCGGGTGCTGTGACAGTCATGCCAGCATCACTTCGATTCGACTAGAGACGGTTCGTGCAGGTGGTGGAGGGGTGCTGCGACGGAATATGTCACGGCACTCTGGGCAACGAGGTTGCCGGCGTGGATCACAAAACGGTCTGCCGAGGCGTTGGCGATGACATCGGATAGCGAGACGCCCCGTACGGCGAGAAGCTCGGCCGCGAAACCGACGCCGACGCCGGCTGCCTCCAAGCCCATCACTGAGCGGGCTCCGTCACTGACGGCTACGTACGCTTCGTCGAGTGTGAGGTGTGCGGCTGTGACGAGAAGCGATGCCGTCTCGAGTGCGTCACTGCGGCCCACGGGGTTGAAAGGATCGCGCACATTGTCGGCACCGGCTCCGAAACGGATGCCCCTGTCGAGAATCGCGCGCACAGCGGTGAGGCCACGGGGAGTCGACACCGGATGCTCCCACCCCTGGAGGTAGAGATTCGTGATCGGCAGGCTGATGATGCCGACGTCGCTCGCCTGGACTTCATCGAGCACTTCGGCAAGGGGAGCCGCGTCGAGGGTTCCGAGTCGTACACAGTGGCCCGCGCTGCGATTTCGGTCTGCAGGCCAGTGCCTGACGCTCGCCGAAAGCTCACCGAGGGTGAGAGGGCCGTCCAGACCCTCGTCGGTGTGGATGTCGACCCCCACGTGCATCCGTTCGGCCAGGCGCAGCAGTCGCTGCAGGTCGGCACTCGGGTCGGGAGAAAGATGGGGTGCGCCGCCGACGAGGTCGACCCCGAGGGCGATGGCCGCTTCGATGTCGGCGTCGGGCGCCTCTGAACTGGCAAGGGCGACGAGTTCGATGTCGACGAGGCCGCGGAGTTCTTCGCGGACCTGCACCAGGGCACGGACACCCCGGAGGGGGTCGTCGCCGAGCAGGATGTCGACGTGGCTGCGGATGGCTGTGGTTCCCTGGCGCAGCATGAGAAGGGCGGCCTCACGGGCGCGGTCGGCGATGCTCTCGGTCGTCATCGTGGCGGCATACTCACGCCAGGCCAGGATCGCCGAGACCAGGTCGCCCATCGGCGGGTCGATGAGATCGAACGAGAGCGCCTTGTCGAGGTGCGCGTGCGGCTCAGCGGGGGCGGTGAGCACGATGAAGCCGGTCAGGTCGAGTGCCGCGTCAGTGTCGGCGGCGGTGAATGCCGAGTGATCTGGCGCGGTGACTGCGGTCACGTAGCCACCGTCGATGTGAATGTCGCACAGCTCGCCACTTGGCAACGTGGCGTTGTGCAGCAGGTTCAGAGGTCGAGGCAGGATGCTCACGGTTCGTGTTCTCCTCTGGGAATCGGCCGCGTGGCAACCGATGTGAAGATCATCTCGACGCTGGGGTGATCAGGGCTGATGTTGATGTGTTCAACATGAGCGAATCTACGAGCGGCGCGTTTCGAACACGTAACGCGCAGATTTCCTCGTGTTAAGAAGGGGCGGCGCCGATTGTGGCATCAGTGGGTTTGGCGATTACTGTCTGACGTGAGGCGTCAAAAGGAGGTCCGTCATTCCAGCCATCACCGAAGCACTCGATCTGCAGACGCTGCAGTTGGGTGTCACCATCCGCGCAGCACGCCTGTCGCGGGGGCTGACCCTCGTGGAACTCGCCAAACTCTCTGACCTGTCGCATCCGTTCCTCAGCCAGCTCGAGCGCGGCCACGCCCGACCGAGCATGTCGTCGCTGGAACGGATCGCGCGGGCGCTCGAGACGAGCCAACTCGACCTTCTGGCCGGCGCTGCTGACGTGTCGCGCATTCGCGAGGTACAGGCTGACGCAGGTGTTCACCCCGACCGCTGCGGTGCCATCGTCATTCGCTCGACCGAGGGCACAACCGGGCCCTACGCCGAAGGGGAGGGGCGCCTTCTCGTCGACGGTACGGCGAAGTTCCAGCCGATGGAGTTCCGCGGGGCAAACGCTTCGTTCGGCGACTACTACCGTCACGCCGAAGACGAATTCGTGACTGTCGTCGACGGCACCATCCTCGTCGACCTGGGTGAAACCGGCATTCACGAGCTCCGGGCGGGCGATTCGCTCTACTACACCGGGGGCACCTCGCACCGCTGGCGTTCAGGCGACGGGCAGCCGTACCGGCTGTTCATCGTCAAACAGCGATTCGTACCCGCAGATACGATTTCCCCCGCACGCACAACGGTGTGGAGCACAGAGTCGACTGCAGCGCACTTCAGCGAGACCAACGATGTGCCGGTGGCGGCGGTTCTGCCCTCCGTGCTCCCGGCGGGTGCACGATGACCGTGCATGTTCTCGAGGAATTCGATGCAACAGTAACGGAGCTGGCCGTGGTCGCCTCCGACGTGCTGCTGGTCACCCTCGAGCGCGCGGATGGCGCGGCCTTTCCGGCCTGGACGCCGGGAGCCCACATCGATCTTGTGCTCTCTGCCGGCGTCGAGCGACAGTATTCGCTCTGCTCAGACCCAGCAGACACGAACAGGTGGCAGATCGCCGTGCTGCGCGAATCTGCGGGCAGGGGCGGCTCGGAGTATGTGCACACGGCTCTTTCTGCAGGCCACACACTCAGGGTCCGCGGCCCACTCAACCACTTCGTCTTCGACGAGTCCGAGCGATATGTCTTCGTCGCGGGGGGCATCGGAATAACGCCATTGCTGCCGATGATCCGGGCTGCAGATGCCGCTGGAGCCGACTGGACGCTCGCCTACGCCGGCCGGTCAGAAGGAGCAATGGCGTTCGCTCGCGAGCTGCGGGCCGGGCATCCGGAGCGTGTTGACATCTACGCGAGCGACGTGGGCGAACGGCTCGCGCTCGACGCGCTCTTCGAAGATGTCGACGATTCGACCATGGTGTACTGCTGCGGGCCGACGAGGCTGCTGGATGCTGCGCTCGAGCTTGCGCACGACTGGCCCTCTGGCCGGCTCAGGGTGGAGCGGTTCGAGGCGCGCGATGTGGGTGCTCCCGTGCGCGAAGAGTCATTCGAGGTGGAGCTTGAGCTCTCTGGACTGACACTGACCGTGCCGCCGGAGAAGACGATCCTCGAGGTGGTGGAGGAGGCGGGGGTGCTGGTTCTCTCCTCGTGCCGCGAGGGGACCTGCGGAACCTGTGAGACGCCGGTCGTCTCCGGCGAGGTCGATCACCGCGATTCGGTGCTCACCCCCGAAGAGCAGGCCGACAATGAAGTGATGATGATCTGCGTGTCGCGCGCGGCGTGCCCGCGGCTGGTACTCGAGCTGTAGCCGAACGCTGGTTGAGGCTTCGATACGGCCTTCGGCCTACTCAGGCATCGTGACGGCGGGAAGCCAGGAGGTCTTCGAGGGTGAGCGCGATGGCGCGTTCATCGTGGGCGACCAGGCGGTAGTCGCGAACGACGACCCGACCAGCCACGACGACGTGTTTCGGGCGTCGACCGGGCGAGGCCCACAGCAACCCGGCGATCGGGTCGGCAACGGCGGCATCTGAGACACCTGAGACATCCCAGACGCAGGCGTCGGCCGCGTCGCCGACGGCGAGTGAGCCGAGCTCCGGGCGGCCGAGACCCAGCGCGGAGCCCTTGGTCGCCATGCCGATCACCTCGCGCGCGGCCAGCGGTGGGCCCACGAGTGGTGCCACCTGCATAGCCAGGCGCGCATCGGCCAAGAGATGGCCTGCGTCGTTGCTGCCGCCGCCGCTTGTTCCGAGCCCCACGGCGATGCCCGCCTCCCGCAGGGCGGCGACGGGAGCGATGCCCCAGCCCATCGGCAGGTCGCAACCCGGCGCATGGGTGGCCGTCACACCGCTCGCGGCCAGGCGCACGATCTCCTCGGTAGTGACGGCGCAGAGGTGAGCGAGCGTGACGTCAGGTGCGAGCCAGCCCCACTCCTCGAGAAGGTCGAGCGGCCGGCGGCCGTACTTCTCGAGTGCGATGACCACGTCGACCTGCTCATTGGCCTGCGTGCGCCGGCGGAGTCCGAAGCGTTCGGCGAGTTCACCGAACAGCCGGAACGTCTCCGGGCTGTCGCTGTGCACCCCCGCGGGGCCGATCGCGAGCTGCAGCATTCCGCCCGAGCCGATGCCGCCGACGGCACCCGGAACCAACGCAGAGATGATGGCTTCGGCCGAGGCCGCTGCCTCCTCCGGGTCGTCCCTGGCGGAGCCGCGCACAAAGACCAGTCGGCCACCGAGTTCTGCCGCCGCGCTCGCCGTGGCCCGGGCAATGCCGACAGAATCGCAGCCTGACGGCCAGGTCAGGTGGTGGTCGGCAACGGTCGTGACCCCGCTGAGCAAGCCTTCGGCGACCCCGGCCATGGCGGCGGCGTGGGCCAACTCCGGGTCGATGCCGACGGCAGCATATGATGCGGCCATCGTCGGCAACCATGTCGCCATCGGTACCCCCCGGGTTCCGTGGAGGGTGCGGAAGGCCGTCTGCAGCAGGTGATGGTGGGCATTGACCAGACCGGGCGTGACGACGCAACCCGTGGCATCCAGTCGCTCGAGTACCGATGTGGCTGGCGCACCTGCGCCGGGTGCATCGACGACCACCCCATCCTCGAAGTACAGGTCATCTGCCATTTCTGTGGTTTCATCGATGAACGTGGAGACGGCGCCGTGGATCGTGAGCATGAATGAGTTCTAACATTCTTTTGTGTCAGGCTCATGTCGACGGGCCTGACTGAGCGAGCCGCCTCGACGTGTGACGATGACCGGCCCATGCCGACGATGACTGACTGATGCCGACGATGAGAGGTGAGACCGGATGCTCGAACTGGCCGAATCGCTGCTCGCGCGCATCACCGCGGGGCAGCGCGTCGCCGTCGCCACCGTGACCCGGATCGACGGCAGCGCCCCGCGCAGCCTCGGAACAGCCATGGCCGTCGATGAGTCGGGTTCGGTGATCGGAAGCATCTCCGGCGGTTGTGTCGAGGGAGCCGTCTACGAGGCGTGCCAGGAGGTGCTGCTCACCGGGGAGCCCAGGATCGAAGAATTCGGGTACAGCGATGACGACGCGTTCGCCGTCGGCCTGGCCTGCGGCGGTCACATCGAGGTGCTCGTCCAGGTCATCGACTCCGCCTCTCCGGCCCCGCTCCTGGCCGAATTGGCGGCGGCAGCCGAGGGGCAGCCTTCCGGGCTGGCCCTCGTCGTTAGCGGCGACTCGCCTGCTGACGGTGCGGTTGCCGATAGCGCACCCGGCGATAGCGCACCCGCCGACAGCGCACCCGGCGACAGCGCACCCGCCGACAGCGACCGGGGCGGCAGCGCACTGGGTGACAGTGCGCGGGGCTACAGTGCGCTCGGCGCGATTCTCGGGGGCGGCTCTCCATCGTCGCTCGGGGGCAGGCTCTCGCCGACGACCGCCCGTCGGCTTCTCGCTGAGCTCGCCTCGCGGATCTCGACCGGCCGCACAGGCCGAGTGACGGTCGACTGCGACGAAGGCCCCCTCGACGTGCTCTTCACCGTGCGGGCAACCCCACCCCGCATGATCATCTTCGGCGCCGTCGACTTCTCGTCAGCGCTCTCGGCGGCCGCCGCCCTGTTGGGCTACCGGGTGACGATCTGCGATGCCAGGCCCGTGTTCGCCACCGCCGCCCGCTTTCCGGCTGCGTCTGAGGTGATCGTCGAGTGGCCCTCGGACTACTTGGCGCGCACCGAGGTCGACGCCCGAACCGTCGTGTGCGTGCTCACGCACGACGACAAGTTCGACGTGCCGTTGCTCGAGGTCGCACTGCGACTGCCAATTGCCTACGTCGGAGCGATGGGTTCGCGAAAGACACATGAACGCCGGCTGGCGGCGCTCAGGCAGAGCCTCTCCGCGACTGAGCTCGCTGCCCTGCATTCACCGATCGGCCTCGACCTGGGCGCGAGTTCTCCTGAGGAGACCGCCGTGTCGATCCTGGCCGAGGTGTTGGCAGCGAAGAATGGGGCGTCAGGTCGACGGCTCGCCCAGACAGACGGCCCGATCCACCGCTATTCCGGGGCAGACCAGGCGGTCCATGCCGTAACAGGCATATAACCGGGTGCCCGGTTCAGCCCTGCAGCATTCGCCACACCCTGTCGCGTGACAGCGGCAGCTCGTACGGCCTGATACCCACAGCGTTGCGCACCGCGTTTGCCAGTGCGGGGGCCACCGGATTGAACGGTGCCTCACTCATGGACTTGGCGCCGTACGGCCCCAGGTCATCGGCTGTCGACGTGAAATAGACCTCCGTGGGCGGCAGATCCGCCATCTGCGGCAGGTGGTAGTTGCGGAACACGCGCGTCTTGACGGTGCCGTCGGGGCCGATCTTCAGCTCCTCGTACATCGACGTTCCGATGCCCTGGGCCACCCCTCCCTCGATCTGGCCACGGCACTGCTCGGGGTTGATCACGAAACCGGCGTCGGCGGCCTGAATCGACTGGAGAATACGGATGTCTCCGGTCAGGGTGTTGACCGCGACCCGGAAGGCCTGCACGTTGAAGCAGATCGAGCGGTGGTCACCCGCGTGAGAGCCGGTGGCGGTGATCCCTGTGGGAGTCGATTCGACGACGGCCACGGCGCCCTCGAAGGGTTCGCCCTCTGGGGCGTCGTTGAAGACCACGGTAGATGGTTGTGCGACAGTTTCAGGCGTTGCCTCCGCGCCCGGCAACGTTGCGGTTGCGGTGGCGAGCTCGGCGAGGGAGAGGGAACGGGTGCCGGTCGTGAGGCCGTGGGAATCGAGCATCCATTCGCCTGCGGCAACGCCGGTGAGCGACTCGGCGACCTCGCAGAGGCGCCCGGCCAGCGCGGCTGCTGCGGCGAGCGATGCCTTGCCCGCGACGACCGTGCCCGCCGAACCGAAGGCGCCGGTGTCGTAAGGCACGAGGTCGGTGTCGGATTGGCGCACGGTGATGCGGTCAGCCGTGGTGTTCAGTGCGGTGGCGGCGAGCTGAGCGTGCACGGTCGTGGTGCCGTTGCCGAACTCCGAGGTGCCGACGTTCAGGGTGTATTCGCCGAGCGGGCTGAGGGTGATGGATGCTTCGGCGAAGTGGCCGCGGGGCGGGATCGTGGCGATCATCGAGGCCGCCATGCCCTCGCCGATGCGCCACTCGGCCCCGGTGGGCGCTTCGACGCCGTTGCCTGTGGTGAGGGCCCGTTCGGCGAGGTCGAGGCACTGGTCGAGCCCGTAGCTGCCGCCGAAACTCAGGTCGTCTCCCTCGACGTGCGTGATCACAAGGGGGTCGTTCGGGCCGACCGCGTTGAGGCGCCGCAGCTCGAAGGGGTTCATTCCGAGGCGGATGGCCAGGTCATCCATCGCCGATTCGACGGCGAAGATCACCTGGCCGAGGCCGTAACCCCGGAACGCGCCGGAGGGCATGTTGTTCGTGTAGACCGCTTCGGCGTCGACGCGCTTGTTGGGGGAGTTGTAGAGGCTGATCGACTCGGAGCAGCTGTGGTACATGACGCCGGGGCCGTGGTTGCCGTACGCGCCGGTGTCAGAGAGCACCTTCACGGCGAAGGCGGTGAGCCTGCCGGTGGATGATGCACCGAGGGTGACGCTGACGGCCATCGGGTGGCGGCAGGGCACGACGGTCAGCTCGTCGGTGCGGGTCATCTCGTACTGCACGGGCCGGCCGGTCTTCAGCACGGCGAGGGCGACGAGGTCTTCGGTCTGGATCTCCTGTTTGCTGCCGAAGCCGCCGCCGACGCGGGCGGTGAAGACCCGGATCGCGTCGAGCTCCAGGTCGAAGAGGCGCGAGAGCTCCTTCTGCACGAGGAACGGCACCTGGGAGCTCGAGCGGAGCACCAGGCGGCCGTCGTCGTCGACCCAGCCGATGGAGGCGTGGGTTTCGAGGGCTGCCGCCGAGATGCGCTGGGTCTGCCAGGTACCGCTGACGGTGACGTCGGCTTCGGCGAGTCCCTGGGCCACGTCGCCGTACTCGCCGTGCATCGCTGCCACGAGGTTGGCTGACGGGTCGGCGATGCGGGCTTCTTCGGCGTCTTTGTCGGCGTGGAGGAGCGGGGTTCCGGGGGTTGTCGCCAGGGCGGGGTTGAAGTTTGCGGGCAGAACCTCGTAGACGACGTCGAGCAGGCGGCATGCCTCTTCGGCGATACCGACCGATTCGGCGACGACAACGGCGACCCGCTGGCCCATGAATCGCACAACCGAGTCGAGCACGCGAGTGTCATCGGGGTCGTCGGTGCGGTTCTCGTGGCGGGCCGTGGAGAAGTACTTCTCTGGTGCGTCATGGTGGGTGAGCACGGCGACCACGCCGGGCAGGTTCTCGGCGGCGGCGGTGTCGATCGAGACGATGCGGGCGTGGGCGTGCGGGCTTCTCAGAACGACGAGGTGCAGCAGCCCCGGCACGGCTACGTCGAGGGTGTAGCGCTCCTGGCCCGTGACGATGCGGGCGCCGGCGGGGGCTCGCTCGGAGGTGCCGACCGAGGGGGAGGGTGCCGGGTTCTCGGCGTGCTGGGCAAAGTCGTCGAGAGTGGCGGGCTGACCAAGCGCGGCGGGGGCCCCGGGTGTGGCGTCTTCGGTGGATGCTGCGCCTTCGCCGGGCATCTCCTTGCCGCTGAGCGGGCGCAGCCGACGGATCTCGCCGAGCCTCGGGGTGGGTGCTTGCGTGTGGTTCTCTGTCGACTTCTCGGTCACGTTCGTCACGCCGTGGAACGCGTCGTGGATCGAACGATAGCCCGTGCAGCGGCAGAGGTTGTTCTTCAACAGTCGCGGCAGTTCGGCAGGGTCGGTGAGTCTCTCGTCAGCGTCAGCCTTGTCTGCCTCGGCGGCGATGGCGGTCGCCGTGACGACCATGCCCGCCGTGCAGAAACCGCACTGGAATCCGGCGGCATCGACGAATTTCTGTTGCACCGGGCTCAGGTGCTCCAATGTGCCGAGCCCTGCCGCCGTGGTCACCTCATGCCCCTCGATGCGGTGGGCCGGGTACACGCACGAGTGAACCGGTGTGCCGTCGACCAGCACAGAGCATGCGCCGCAGTCGCCGGTGTCGCAGCCCTTCTTGACCTCGAAGTGCTCGTTCTCACGCAGCAGGGTGCGCAGCACCTGGCCGGCCCGGGGGGCAGCCTCGATCTCTGACCCGTTGACGACGAATTTCATGACAGCTCCTCCCGGATCTCTTCGGCGAGCACTGCGGCAACGCCCCGGCGCCAGTCGGCAGCGCCGTGAGCGTCGCTGAACCACTCGGTGATGGCGAGGACATCGGCCTTCAGAGTTTCTGCCGAGGGCAGCGAGGCGTAGCGCAGCTGAATGGGGCGAACCGTGCCGCCGGTGACGGTCAGCACGAAGGAGTCATCCTTGTCGACGCGCCCGAGAATCACGAGACCCGAGCGGCCGATCGGTGAGAGGGCGATCTTGCGGAACGCCACGCGCGCTTCAAGGGAGTGTATTGGGAGCGTGATCGAACGCAGAACGTCGCCGGGGTTCAGCGCCGTGGTCTTGTTGCCGGTGATGAAGTCGGTAACGGGCATCCGTTGCTCTGTGCCGTCGGCCAGCCAGACCAGCGCCTCGCCGTCGAGGGCAGCTGCGAGGGAGGTCATGGGGCCTGCGGGGAGAGCCGCACAGAGGTTGCCGCCGACGGTCGCGACGTTCCAGACCTTGAATCCGGCCAGAAAGGCGGTGCAGCACTGGTAGAACGCCGGATGCGCGTTCCAGCCCGGTTGCGACGGAAACGTCGAGAGCTCGGCTACCGTGCAGGTCGCTGCGATCTCGAGCCCGTCGTCGACGACGGTGAGCGACGGCCATCCGAGCGTCATCAGGTCGACGAGCCCGGTGAGGTGGTCTTGGGGCTCGCCGTAGAGCGCAGAGCCGCCGGCCAGCGGCACGACGGTCGGGCCCAGAGCCGACAGGTCTGCGCGACTTCTCGCAAGCGAGACCTCGGTGACGGTATTGAGATCCACGGTGCCCTTTCTGCGGGTGCCGCCGTTCGTGGCGCCCTCATCGCAGTGCGGCGATGTTGCTCCAGTGAACACCACAAAAGTGTCGGGCGTGTAAACCGCCGGTCGATCGTCAGCCGGCGCGATTCATCTCGACGGCGATTCGTTTGGTGAGTTCGTCGAGTTCATCGAGCACTTGGGTCGCACCCCAGACCTTGTCGCGCTGGCGGTTCGTGACCTGGTGAATGATTCCGGCGGCTTCGAGTCGCTCCATTGCCGCGTAGATGCTCGACGACGGCGCCCCGGTGAACCTGATGGCGTCTTCGGCTGAGAGAATCGGATGCTCGGCGAGCCCCTCGAGAATCTTCGTCAGGGCGCTCCCGACACGAGGGTTTGCGGCCGCTTGCCATTCGCTGGGAAGCACGGCGAGTCTGCCGGCAGACACCCGGGACTCGCGGGCGGAGACCGTCATCGCCGCGGCGAGGCTGCGTACGAATGGATCGATGGTGCCCGTGCGGTAGTCGTTGACGAGGTCGAAATACTGCTGGCGGTTGGCGACCATTGCAGAAGCGATCGGGATGACGGTGTTCTCCGTGAGACCTCGTCGACGAAACACGGCGTTGATGAGCGCGCGCCCGATTCGACCATTGCCGTCGGTGAAGGGGTGAATCGACTCGAACTGGGCGTGCACGATTGCCGCCTGGGCGACCGCAGGAACATCGTCGCGATTGGCGAACGCGATCAGATCGGTCATGTATTCGCTGACCGTCTCGGGAGGCGGCGGCACGTGGATCGCCCCACGGGGGGAATGGTCGGAGCCCATGATCCAGTTCTGCACCGTTCGGAGCGTGCCGGCATACGGTGCGTCCGTCGGGTCTTCGGCCATGAGGATCTTGTGTGCGGCGAGGATGTCATCCAGCTCGATACGTCGCTTTGACCCGGCCGAATGGATCATCTCGCTGAGCGCAGTGGTGGCCGCCACCATCGACGTCGCGGATTCATTTGCTTTGATTCCAGCGACAGCCCGGGCGTAGTCGTCGATGCTTGCTTCGATCTGTTCGATCTTCGACGACGAAATTGACTCCGTTCGGAGGAGGAGACTGCCGAGCGCGCCGATCGGCCCGAGAGTTTCGCGGTCGAGGGTGGTGATGTCACGAACCGCGTCTTCGGTCTCTCGCACCAGACTGCTCGGAGTCACGTAGCTCCGCTCGGCTATGAGGGGCGGCAGCGAGACAGTGATCTCCCGCAGCATCCGGTCTTCTCTGGTGCCGCGCCTCGACTGGGACTGCCAGGGAACGACGCGCGACGTGTGCGCAGGCCAGGTCATCGCTCGCTCCATTCCTCGGAATAAGCTTAGCGCTATTCCGAGTTAAGGGCATAAGTCGGAATAGCATCGCCGTTATTCCGAGTTAATGGGCTAACTCGGAATAGCGAAGCCACTATTCCTGCCAGTTCAGACATTGAGGCCGATAATGACTTCAACTCAGCGCCAGCGCAGTGTCTGGCGAACAGCCCTACGCGCCGACGAGCCGCTCCGCAAGGTACCCCTGCAGCTCCGCGATCGGCACGCGCTCCTGCTTCATCGAGTCGCGGTCGCGCACGGTCACCGCGTTGTCTTCGAGCGAGTCGAAGTCCACCGTGACACAATACGGCGTGCCGATCTCGTCTTGCCGGCGGTACCGGCGCCCGATCGCCTGCGTGTCGTCGTAGTCGACATCCCACGACAGAGACAGGTCGTCGGCGATCTTCTGGGCCAGCGGAATCAGCGTGTCGTTCCGCGAGAGCGGCAGCACGGCAACCTTCACCGGCGCCAGGCGCGGGTCGAGGTGCAGCACCGTGCGCTTGTCGGTGCCGCCCTTGGCGTTCGGCACCTGCTCTTCGTCGTACGAGTCGAGCAAGAACGCCATCAGCGCACGGGTCAGGCCGAACGACGGCTCAATCACATACGGAATGAACCGCTCGTTGTTGGCCTGGTCGAAGTAGCTGAGGTCTTTGCCCGAGGCGTCGGTGTGCGTCTTCAGGTCGAAGTCGGTGCGGTTCGCCACGCCCATCAGCTCACCCCACTCGCTACCCGTGAAGTTGAACTTGTACTCGATGTCGACTGTGCGCTTCGAGTAGTGCGACAGCTTGTCTTTCGGGTGCTCGAACCAGCGGATGTTCTCTGGCGTCATACCGAGTTCGATGAACCAGTCCCAGACAGCATCCATCCATTTCTGGTGCCACTCTTCGTCGGTGCCGGGCTTGACGAAGAACTCGATCTCCATCTGCTCGAACTCGCGCGTGCGAAAGATGAAGTTTCCGGGAGTGATCTCGTTGCGAAACGCCTTGCCGATCTGGCCGATGCCGAACGGCGGCTTCTTGCGGCTCGTCTGCAGCACGTTCGCGAAGTTCGTGAAGATGCCCTGGGCGGTCTCGGGGCGCAGGTAGTGCAGGCCCGTCTCGTCGTCCACGACGCCGAGGTAGGTCTTCAGCATTCCCGAGAACTGGCGAATCGGCGACCACTGGCCGACCTTGGTCGGATGCTCGGGGTCAGCAATGTCGTCGAGCCCGTTCGCCGGAGGAAACCCGTGCTCAGCCTCATAGGCCTCGAACAAGTGGTCGGCGCGGTACCGCTTGTGCGTGATCAGCGACTCGGTCAGAGGGTCGGAGAACACCTTGACGTGCCCCGAAGCCTCCCACACGGCCGACGGCAGAATGACCGCCGAGTCGAGCCCCACCATGTCGCGGCGCTGGCGAATGAAGCTGTTCCACCACTGCTTCTTGATGTTCTCCTTGAGCGCCACTCCCAGGGGCCCGTAGTCCCACGCCGAGCGCGTGCCGCCGTAGATGTCTCCCGAAGGGAAGACGAAACCGCGGTGCTGCGCGAGCGTGATGACTGCATCGAGTCGGGACTGGTCGGCCATGGTGCTCCTTCATCGCCGAGGTGGATGGGTTCGATCCCGGCCCCGTAATCTTACAGAAGCCCGGCGGCTGGCCCCAGTCAGGCTGCACTGGGTGCTCACGAGGGAGGTCATCGCAGCTCTGTCGCTGGGCGGTGTCTGCAACGGTAATGATGATGCCGGCGTTTTGAATTCGTAGGTCACCGCGGCTGGCCAGCGATCGGCGAAGGTGATGGCGAACGCGTTCGGCGCAGGCTTCCAGCACATCGGCCATCGGTCTCATCCTGCGGCTGTCGGTTTGGGGTCTGGTGACAATGCACAAGCATTTCAGCGCTGCTTGCCCCGTGCGGAAGTGACCGCGCACGCGAAGGGCGCTTCGGAATCTGGCGTTCAGCGCATCAATCGCGTCTGTAACGCAGATCATTCTTCGTTTCTCGGTGTCGTAGTCGAGGAACGGTGTCAACTTTTGCCATGCGTTCTCCCAGATCCGCACGACGCTTACGAGGCCGCAGACTGCACAACTTGAAAGCGCTCCACCTCATTCTCGCTCGCGCTCAGTTTGATCGGCCGGATTAGGCATCTTCTCGCCGTCGGGATTGAAAAGCAGTCCAGCGAATTGCTTGAAAGCCTTCTGTGGATCGGTGAATTTGTTTGGAGTGCTGAACGCTCCAAGGTTTTGGTATTTCTTCGGCAACTCGGGAACCAACTCTTGATCAACTAGACGACGGTAATACTTCCGACCTCGACCGTCAACGAACTCCACGTAGAAGTCGGCATCATCCTGCTGCGTTGCGTAATCCCAGGTGATGTTGAACTGCTCGTTGGGGAGAACGCGCGGTAGTTGATCGTCAAACTTGGCTACGCCGCCCTCAGGATCGTTCCGTGCGGCAAAGGTGACACGCGACACCCCGTGCTTGTCCGCAGGTGCATACAGAATGCCCTGCTGAACGGGCAGTGAACCACCGTTGAAGATGTCGACACGCATAGTGTGCTTCGACCAGCCACCCTCGTTTTCAACGCCACCTCTTGAGAGCGAGGTTGAAAATAGGTTTGCTAGCTCAAGGCGTTCTTGCACACGCTGGGAGCGAGTCTTCTGCTGGTCGATCCAAATGATTGCGATCGTTCCGAGAAACGCGAGAAGACCGGCGATTGCGCCAGCCCACTCTCCGGCGCTGCCCCAGCTCCAAGAGTCATACCCGAATAGTTGAGCTATCGAATCCCAGAATCCCCGCACGCTGGGAGCCTATCGCTTGCCGGGAATTAGCGACGCACCGAATTGATACACCTGCCTGGAGGGCTATTCGATCCGACACAAAGGTCCAGGCTTAGATGTTTTGATACGTTCGCCTCACTGCGCGTAGCCGACAGCTGAGTAAAATACGGTCGCGCTAAGAAATTGTCAGGGCCGCCGAGATTATGGCCAGTATCGCTGGCGTCTTGGTTTGAGTTTGAGATTCCGCTATTTGGTTATCCTTTGTCGGGCGACGCTGAGTGCGCCTGAGCGAGGTCATGCCAGCCCTGATTTTCGGTGGTACGGTATGTCTCTCCACGCTGACGTCTTTGAGCGACCGTTAGACGGTTGTGTCTCGAGAACCCCGACAAACGGGCTGGAGACGCTAATGACTGTGAGGCGTCTTTCTAAGACCGCGGGCATTCGGTTGATTCTGGGCTCTTGAATGACCCATTATCGAAGACCTGGTTGTCTAACTAACCTCTAGCTTTATGTGACGCAGGGCTGGCTGTGGCGGACTGTCGCGAGGCGCCGCCGCCGGGTGCCGATGCCGCCGGTAGGGAGCGCAAACTACATTCCGGACTGGGCCAGGCGTCGACTTCGCGGCGTCGACGGACGCGCCGAGCTGCTGCAGCATGCCGGATGTGAATCCCGTGCCTGGGTCGGCGACGTAGTCCATAGCGGCGATGGTGCCGCTAACCAAAATCAGGGAGACGCCGAGGGCGCAGACGAGGAGTCGGGTGACGATGCTGAGGTAGGTGCTTACAGCATCCAGTGTCGACCAGAGTACGAAGCTGAGGGCGACGAGTACGCCGCCGTCGGCGAGCATCGGGAGGGTTCCGAACTCGACGACCAACCGGGGAATCCAGCGTGTGGAGACGAACTCGGTGACTGTGAGGAGCAGGAAGGCACGCCCGCCGAGCAGTGGGTGCGTTTGTTGCGGTTGGTGACTATCTGCCTACTAGATTGGTCTTCAACACTCTGGGGGGCACCATGGCACAGCGAACCGATATACCTGTGAGCGAATTGCTCCTGGATCGGCAGAATGCCCGTCTGGGCGATGAGGTGGAAACGCAGCAGGCCACCATACATGCGTTAGCTACTCATCAGGGCCGGCGGCTCGTAAAGCTAGCTGAGAGCATCGTATCGAAGGGCCTCGACCCGGCTCAGCTGTTTAGCGTCATGCGTACCACCGATAAGAAGCCACGCTACGTCGTGTTGGAAGGCAACCGCCGGACGCTCGCTCTAAAGGCGCTCGAGACGCCCACCATTGTCCAAGCCGCTCTAACGCCCACGGATTTCAAAAAACTCTCATCGCTGTCAGACAAGTACCAGAAGAACCCCATCGAGGTGGTCCACTGCGTGCTCTACGAACCCGCCGAGGCTCCGAAAGCTAACGAGTTCGTGATGAGCCGTCATGGTGGCGCGCAGGACGGCGTGGGTCTCGTCGAGTGGGGCGCAGAAGAGAAGGATCGTTACCGCGCCCGACACGGCGGGAACGCGGTGCGCGCGTATTCCGGACAGGTGATTGATTTTCTAGCGGAGGTGGACGGGCCGTCCGAGTCGACTGCGAAGATCGCCACAAACGTTCAGCGCCTGATGGGTTCGACCGCGGTCCGTGAGCTACTGGGCCTGACTGTCGTAAACAAGCAGCTGGTATCGAGTTATCCCAAGGACGAGATCGCGAAGGCTTTGCGCAAGATCGCCGGCGATCTTCGAAGCAAGACCATCACAGTGCCGAATATCTACGACGACGAGCTGCGTAAGGACTATCTCGCCACCTTCACAAAGGACGAGATGCCCGATCCGGGGACGAAGCTTTTGGCGCCGGTTAACCTCATTGATTTGCCAAAGGGCGATGCGGTTCCTGTATCAACGCCTGCGCCCACTCCGAAAAAGCCGAAGATCAAACCCAAGCCGCAGCGGGTGACAGTAGCCGCGAGCGATGCCAAAATCAATCCGAGCGCTCCCCGCACGAATGACGTGTATCAAGAGCTTGTCACGCTGAATGCCGATAAGCATCCCAACGCCTCATCCGTACTCTTCCGCGTTTTTGTAGAACTCTCGATAGATGACTACCTGGCACGCCACAACCTGATGAGCGAGGAGACCAAATCAAACACCCCGCTGGCCAAGCGGCTCAAAGACGTGAATGACCACCTGTACCAAGCCAAAGTAATCCCGAAAGGACTACACTCGGTCGTTCAGCTGATTGGGAACAACAAGCACGGCTTGGCTGCGAGCATGGTGACGTTCAATCAGTACGTGCACAATTCGTATGCCTTCCCGAAGCCGAGCGAACTCCGCACGTCCTGGGACGAACTTCAACCGTTTCTAGAGGCGGTTTGGAAGTGAGCCAGCTGTCTCGTTACCCCTCGCCGCTGCGTTACCCCGGCGGCAAGGGCAAGATCGCCAACTTCGTCAAAGTACTGATGATTGAGAATGCTCTGGTCGGACGTGATTATGTGGAACCCTACGCAGGCGGCGCATCGGTGGCACTCTCGCTTCTGTACGAGGGGTATGCCGATCGCGCATTCATAAATGACCTTAATCCCGGTGTGCACGCATTTTGGTCCAGTGCAGTGTCGCAGACTGATCAGCTGTGTCAGCTGATCGAGTCCACTCCAATCACCATGCAAACCTGGCACGAGCAGCGCGAGATAGCCAAGGCGCCAGAGGCTGAGGGTCTGGAACTTGGATTCGCCACATTCTTTCTCAACCGCACAAACAGATCCGGGATTATTAATGGTGGTGTGATCGGAGGACTAGACCAGACCGGTCAGTGGAAAGTAGATGCTCGTTACAACGTCGACTCCCTCGTGCAACGCATACGCAAGATTGGGCGTCATCGCAGCAGTATCGTCGTCTCTAACGAGGACGCGGTGGAATTCGTAAAACAGTGGTCAGACCCGGCCGCAGACCCCGCGTTCCTATACCTTGACCCCCCTTACTTCGAGAAGGGTGAAGGGCTTTATGACAACTTCTACGATGCCGACGACCATGTCCTTATTTCTGAGTCGGTCGCGTCTTTGGCGCACCCGTGGATCGTGTCTTACGATGCGCGACCCGAAATCACTCGCTTGTATCCCGGCGCCGTCCAAATTCGCTATGGACTCACATACTCCGCCAATCTGGAGCGCACTTCCGGTTCGGAGATCATGTTCTTCCACGACGGGCTTACGATCCCTAGCATGCTCCCCAGTGGCATTTCGGCTTCGCAGGTTGCACAGGCGCAGCGTCAGGCACTTGCTCTGTGACCACGCGACCAAGTAGATACCTGTCTCGACGATAGACGTGGGAATGAGAGCGGCAAGCGAGGTTGCCGCGGCGACTCGCTATCCACTCCTTGTGGGGCGTTCTATCAAAAGCCGTCCGCTCTTTTATGGGCGCGGGATGAACGAATTGTTCTACAATCGAACACATGCCGATCAATTCAGTCATTTTGAGTTCCCGTATAGCGGAGGCACGCACCGAGGCAGGTCTGACTCAGGCGGACCTCGCCGGGCAAATTGGTCTAGCACGTTCAGCTGTGGCGAAGATCGAGACTGGATTGCGCGGCGTCTCCGCTCTTGAGCTGTCTCAGATCGCGTCGGCAGTTGGTCAGCGTGTGGAGTGGCTACTGACGGACGGGCCAGCGGCGGTCGTGGCCCACCGCATTCGCCGGGATGCTGATTCATCAGTTGCGTCCATCGATCGGGAACTTGAACGTCTCGCCCGAGATGTCGAGTTCTTAGCCGAGCAGAGTTCGTCCTTTCATCTCCCCGCGCGGGAGCCGTGGAGTGTTCCCCAGTCTTTTTCCGACGCTGACAATCTCGCCGCTCGCGCGCGCGATGAACTCAACCTCGAAAAGGGTGCGCCGGCGCTTCGGCTGGCGGAAACGTTCGGTGGGCTGGGGCTCCTGGTATTCGTGAAGGATCTGGGCATTGACTCCGCGGATGGCGGGACTGTGCTACTCAGTCAGGGCGGATTGTCGCTCATCAATGGAACCAGCCACCTAGGTCGCCGCCGCCTCACCGCCGCCCACGAACTGGCCCACTACCTCGTCGCGGATGACTTTGTCATTGACTGGCGAGTGGCAGAAGGCGCAGAAAGCGGGCGCACCGAGGCATTCTTCGATCGATTTGCGCGGGCACTATTACTTCCAGAAGAAGGCCTTGGCCGGTACTGGCTGACGGCACTAGCGGACGGTCTTCGTGCCGCTGCTGTGAGGACCGCGAGCCACTTCCAGGTGGACATGGCCACCCTGGCTCGACGATTGCACGAAACAGGGATCATCGATCGAGAAGAAGCGGGTCGAATCAGGGAGGTCCGAACCACGCGAGCCGACATCGTCGATTACGACCTGATTGTGCCGTATGAATTGGAGAAGCCGACGCTGCCGCGCTCGTACGAGCGCGGCGTATTAGCCCTCTACCGTGGCGAGCGGATTAGCGCAGAACGGGCGCTTGACCTTCTTCACTCGACGTACGCGCTGGAAGACCTGCCCGAGCTGTCCCCTGCCCGCGAGGACGAGCTATGGTCGATCCTCAATTGAGTGACGCTTCTACCCGACCATGGATCTTCGACAGTGGGCCACTTAGAGGTCGCGCCGATAGGTGGTATTTCGGCGTGTTGTCGGCGGGACGGGCACGAGGCCTGTTAATCACGGATGTGTGAATATCTCGTGCGTCAACCGGAGTCCTCGTGCCCGCCGTTCCATCATCGATCATTGAGCCGATCTGGCACCAGTTCGAAGCGCTCATCCCACCGGTAGCTGATGAGCACCCACTCGGCTGCCACCGGCCTCGTGTGCCGGACCGGATCGTGTTCGACAAGCTTGTGCAGGTCCTCGTGCTCGGCGCCGCGTACGTCAAGATCGCCGACAGCAGCTGCTCAGCAACGACAATCCGCCGCCGACGCGACGAATGGATCATGCACGGGGTCTTCGCCGAGCTGGAGCAGATCTGCCTGAACGCCTACGACAAGATGATCGGCCTCGAACTGACAGATCTGTCGGTGGACGGGTGCATCGTGAAAGCACCCTGCGGCGGCGAAGCGGCCGGCCGATCCCCGGTAGACCGCGGGAAGCAGGGCACGAAACGCTCCCTCCTCGTCGACGGGAAAGGCATCCCGCTCGGCTGCGTGATCGCGGGCGCGAATTGTCACGACTCACCCCTGCTGGCGCCCACGCTGGACACGCTGGGCAGGTTCGGATTCGACCTCCCAGAACGGATCACCGTTCACCTGGACGCCGGCTATGACTCTGGCAAGACCCGCGACCTGCTCGACACGCTCGGCTGCGACTACGTCATCAGCAAGAAGGGCACACCCCTGCAGACAGGAGCCCGATGGGTCGTGGAACGCACGAACTCGTGGCACACCCGCGGGTTCCGTAAACTCCAGATCTGCACCGAGGTCCGCACCCGCGTGATCGACGCGTTCATCGCCCTCGCGGCCGCGATCATCACCACCAGACGACTGATCCGCG
Organism: Subtercola sp. PAMC28395; assembly: GCF_018889995.1. Taxonomy (NCBI): domain Bacteria; kingdom Bacillati; phylum Actinomycetota; class Actinomycetes; order Micrococcales; family Microbacteriaceae; genus Subtercola; species Subtercola sp. PAMC28395. The sequence goes on from NZ_CP076547.1 coordinate 1,814,977, forward strand.
AAGCCTGGACCCGCTACCGCTGGGACACCCGACCAGACCGACGACCATGACCTAACGGCGCGACCTCTTAGCCACTTTGCAAAGGCCGGATGGCTGGGTCTGCTCAAGCTGATGGCCGGTGATCACCCGGTTCTTATTCCTGATGTCGTTCACGACGAGGTGATCCGGGGATCGGAGCGGCACTCACACCTCTCGCTGGTCCTCGACGCAACAAAGTCCTGGATTTCGGTACGGCCGATCGTCGAATCAAGCGGCCTTGTAGCTTTTTCCAAATATCACTCATTCTTAGTAGGTGCGGATGGCGTCACGAACGTGGGCGAGTGCGGAGTGCTCGCCCTGAGCGAGACACTCCCAGGGACTGCGATTATCGATGACGGTGCTGCCCGGCGCGCGGGCGCTTCGCAAGGCGTCGATCTACGCGGCACCGTTGGGTTGCTTCTAGATGCCGTCCGCAATCATGGGCTGTCGAGAGACACGGCAGGAGCGGTTGCCGACGACATTCTCGCCAGCGACTACCGGTACCCATTTGAGGCAGGACGCTTCATCGGATGGGCGGTGGAGAACGGACACCTCGATTACGAGCAGTGAGGCGGAGCGCACTTCACCAAAGATCGAGGCTCGAATGGCCCAGTCGGCCGCCAACTTGGTTTGGAGTACAAGAACCCGATTGGCTCAGCATATGTAGTCGCAAGCGAGGGTGGCTCAAGAGGTCTCTGCTAACTTCGCCGAGAGCCGCCAGAACCTTGACCAGACTGCCCCTCGCCTCAGCGCGCGGTCGTCTCGCCGAAGGAAGCATTGCTACTCGGCCACCCGAGACTGGCCGAGTTCTGCTCGGATGATGTCAGCTCCTGCAGCGAGAGCGACCATCTTGTCTCGTGCAACCTGTCGGGGCAACGGCGCCATGCCGCAGTTCGTGCTCGGGTACAGCTTGTCGGCATCGACGAACTCGAGCGCGCTCCGAAGCGTGGCGGCCACTTCTTCAGGGGTCTCGGTCGTATTGCTGGCGACGTCGATGGCGCCGAGCATGACCTTCTTGCCCCGGATGATCTCGATCAACTCGAGCGGAACGTGAGAGTGCTGGCACTCCAACGAGACGATGTCGATGGTCGACTTCTGTAGCAGCGGGAACGATTCCTCGTACTGGCGCCATTCAGACCCGAGCGTCGCCTTCCAGTCGGTGTTGGCCTTGATGCCATAGCCGTAGCAGATGTGCACGGCGGTTTCACTGCTGAGGCCTTCGGCAGCCCGCTCCAGAGCCGCCACCCCCCAATCCTTCATTTCGTCGAAGAAGACGTTGAACGAGGGCTCGTCGAACTGGATGATGTCCACCCCTGCCGCGACGAGTTCTTTCGCTTCTTCGTTGAGAATCTTCGCGAACTCCCAGGCGAGCTTCTCGCGACTCTTGTAGTGACCGTCGTAGAGCGTGTCGATCATCGTCATGGGGCCAGGGAGGGCCCATTTGATGGGTTGATCGGTTTGCTGGCGCAAGAACTTCGCGTCTTCGACGAAAACGGGCCGCTCGCGGGTCACCGCACCGACGACGGTCGGCACGCTCGCGTCGTAACGATCGCGGATGCGGACCGTCTCGCGGTTTTCGAAGTCGACACCGCTGAGGTGTTCGATGAACGTGGTGACGAAATGCTGGCGAGTCTGTTCGCCGTCGCTCACGATGTCGATGCCGCTCAGAAGCTGTTCATGGGTCGCCAGGCCGAGCGCATCCTTCTTGGCCTCGATCAATTCCTCGCCGTGCAACTTCCAGGGCGACCAGAGTTTCTCCGGCTGTGCGAGCCAGGAGGGTTTGGGCAGACTTCCGACGATCGAGGTCGGTAACAGACGGTTCATGCTGCCTGAATCTCCGCGACTCGTCGGGCTTGTGGGGGGTAGCTCGCAGCCCACCGCTCGAGCACATCGTGGAACGGAATCATGAAGTGCTCTTCGGCAAGCTTGCCTTGCGTGATCGCCAGCTGGCTGCGCTCTTCGCGGTCGTAGGCTACGGGAACCGGCGAATAGTCTGGGTTCTCCAGTTTCGGTCGATAGATCTCTGGGGCCGGTGAATGGGCGTTGTAGATCTCTGGGCGATAGATCTTCTGGAACGCTTCCATAGTGCTGATGGTGCCGATGAGCTCCAGGTCGGAATAGTCGTTCGTGAGATCGCCGACGAAGTAGAACGCGAAGGGCGCCACGCTGCCTGGAGGCATGAAATACCGAACCTGAAGCCCCATCTTCGCGAAGTAGTGGTCGGTCAACGAGAGTGCATCCTGGTGATATTCGACGCCCAGCACAGGGTGGTGATTGCCAGTGCGACGATACGTTTCTTTGCTCGACACGCTGATGCAGATCACGGGCGGCTTCTCGAAGTGCTCGGCATAGGCATCAGAGTCGAGGAAATGTCTGAACAGCTTGCCGTGCAGGTCTCCGAAATCCTGTGGCACAGGGAGTGCAGATCCACTCGCACTGTGCCGCGGCAACAGCACGCTGAAATCGTAATCGCGAACGTACGACGAGAAGTTGTTTCCGACTATGCCGTGAACACGCTCACCGGTTCGATGGTCGACGATGCGGGTATCCAGGATCTCGATCAGCGGGAATGCTTCATGAGCGACGTCTGATGGGAGGTGCAGGTCGATGGAGACGATCTCAAGCTCGACCGAGTAGCGATCCCGGTTGGGATTGTCGAAGTGCGCGAGGTCGTTGAAGCGGTTGTCGATCATCCCCAAGGTGTAGCGAAGATTCTGTTGACGATCGTCGCCTCGTGCGAGGTTAGCGAAGTTCGTCGTGCTTCGGGAGCCATTCGACGGGGAATAATCTTCGTCGAAGCGCGTGGTGGTGATATCAAACGTGAGTTCGTTCGTCATGTGATCCGATGCCTTGTCTGAGAGATTCAAGATTAGGCACGATCGGCGGCCATAGCACCATCGAGATGAAGGATGCGCTGGCATAGGCGTTGCCTATGCCAGCAGTTCGACCCCGAAATCTCTGACGACATCGCGCAGCTGGGCGACGAAACCCCGTGCTTGATCTGTGAGTGGCACGGAGGTGTGCCCGATCCAGCCGATCTCGATGCGCTCGTCGACGTCGAGTGGCACAGCGGTGATCGACGGGTCGAGGTCGTCGGAGATGATGCCGGTGGAGATGGTGTAACCGCCGAGACCGATCATGAGATTGAAGATGGTGGCCCGGTCGCTCACCCTGATGTTCTGCTTCGACGAAAGGGTCGAGAGTATCTCTTCGGCGAAGTAGAACGAGTTGTTGGCCCCTTGGTCGAAGGTGAGCCGGGGCAGGTTTTCGAGGTCGGCGAGGGTGGCACGCTCGCGGTTGGCGAGCGGGTTCGTGCGCGCGACGAAGATATGCGGGGCGGCGAGGAACAGCGGATTGAAGGTGAGGCCCGATTCCCGGAGCAGTTTGTTGATGACGTTTCGGTTGAAGTCGTTGCGGTAGAGAACGCCGAGCTCGCTTCGGAGTGTGCGCACGTCTTCGATGATGTCCCAGGTGCGGGTCTCACGAAGAGTGAATTCGTACTCCGCCGCGTCTGAGGCGTTCACCATCCGCACGAAAGCGTCGACGACGAAGGAGTAGTGCTGTGCAGAGACGGCGAGGAGCCGGCGGGAACGCGGGCGCCCGAGGTAGCGCTGCTCGAGGAGCTCTGCCTGCTCGACGACCTGGCGAGCGTAGCCAAGGAACTCTGCGCCGTCTTCGGTAAGGGTGACCCCGCGTGCGGAGCGGGTGAAGAGGGTGCGACCGACGCGTGTCTCGAGGTCTTTCATTGCGGCGGACATGGTCGGCTGCGACACGAAGCTCAGGTCGGCGGCTGCGCTGATGGAGCCTTCTACGGCAACCTCGACGAAATACTTGAGCTGCAGCAGAGTGATGCCACTCGTTGTTCCGACGCCGCTGCGTGCCATAGCCACAGGCTATCGCAGTGCACGTCACGGGCGAGTCGGCTATCGCCTAGAACGTGGGGAATGCCCTGCGTTTCGCGGAGGTGGACTACGCGACGAAGTCGATTCCCCAGGAGCTGACCCAGCTGTCGCCGGGTGCGATCAAGCGCAGGCTCTCGCCCGAGTTGAGGGCGTCGGGTGGCGCGGTGGTCGGCTCGACCGTCACGGCCCAGCCGGGGCCGGCCTTCGTCGGGAAGACAGACGTTGTGAAGACCTGGGCCTGGCTGTAGTTCTCGTCGCCCCAGAGTTCGATGCGGCGGCCATCGGGTGCGGCGATGGTGTGCCGGTATCGCTGGTCTGTGTCGGGGGTCAGATCGAGGTAGGCCGTGTCGAGGTCGAGGTCACCCACCACTGCTCCCTGCGAGAGGTCGTACGGCGTGCCCGCGACAGGAGCCGTTCCGGTTGGGTTCAGCCGGTCATCCACCGTGACCCGCAAAGCCGCGAGCACGGTCACCGTGAGCTGCTCTGTGGGCACGTCTCCGATGCGAAAGTACGGGTGGGCTCCGATGGCGACCGGGGCGTCACGCTCGCCGACGTTGGTGATCGCGTGAGTGATGGTCAGCACCGATTCTGCCGCGCCGGCTGCAATGGATGCTGAACCGACGGTGAACGTGGTGTCGACCGTGAGCTCGAAGGGGTAGGCCTCCACCGGGCCGATCACACCGCGCAGCGTGATCGATGAGTCGCTCTGACGTACGACGGAATGCACGGTGTCGAAGAGGAACCCGTGCAGTGCGTTGCCGCGGTCGGGTTCGGTGATCGGCAGCTGGCGCTCGACACCGCCGTCGTTCCAGCGGCCGTCGCGCACCCGATTCGGCCAGGGAACGAGCATCCAGCCGGCGCAGAACGTCGGGTAGACGCTGGCGTCGAACCCCTCGATCAGTGACACGCCGTCGATCTCGAGAACGCGAAGCATGGCGCCGAGTTCAGTGACGACCGCCACGATACGACCGCCCTCACTTCGGAGTTCGAACTGCTGGCCCGTGGGGTGGGTCTGGTCTGAGAGTGCGTTCACCGGGTTTCCTTTTCTTCGAGCTGGCATGGTGTGCGGGGCTCAACTGAACTCAGCGAGCGTCGTGTCGGCGATCTCGGTCGCCAGACGCTCAGCAAGAGCGGCGTCGCGGGAGGCGATCGCTCGCGCCAGGCGAGTGTGCAGCGCGATACCGAGCGGCGTCGTGTCGATGACGAGCGGTTGCTTCGCGTCATCACGGGTGCGAAGCGCTGCGGTGACGACCAAGGCGAATTGGGCGATCACCTGGTTGCCGCTGCCCTCGAGCAGCAGCCGGTGGAACGCGGTGTCGGCCTCCAGAAACGCTTCGCCGTCGTTGGACTCGGCCGCGGCGGCCAATCGGTCGCTCAGATCAACCAATCCGCGAGCTGCCTCGTCGCTCGCGTGCAGTGCCGCGAGGCGCGCGGCGGTGGCTTCGACGCCGCGCCGAACCTGCAGCAGTTCGATCATCTGCTGCCGATAGTGTGATGACGCCCGCCAGCGGATGACCGCCGGGTTGAGCAGCGCCCAGGATCGTGCGTTGTTGACCTGCGTGCCCACTTTGGATCGAGCGCGAACCAACCCCAGGGCTCCCAGGGATCGCAGGGTCTCCCTCACCACGGTGCGCGAGACGCCGAATCGCTCGCGCACCGACTCGACGTTGAGAATGTCGTCTTCAGCGAGAATGCCAGCGACGATCTCCGAGCCCAGTACATCGAGCACGGTTGCGTGCAGCGACGATTTCGGCGCGGCGGCATCGGGCCCGCCGGGTTCGCCCGAAACCGCGTTCAGCTCGCTACCTGTGGCGCCGGCTCCAAGCCAAGGAACAGCGTCAGCGCGTCGACGATGAAGGCATGGTCAAGGTCATGTCGCAGGCCCGAGACCGCGATCGTGCCGACCAGGCCCGCCCCGGTCACGACGATCGGGAACCCGCCACCGCTGCCGGAGTACCGTTTCGGGTCCATCCACGGGGCGTCTTCGAGTGCGAAGGGCGGGTCAAGGACCGGGAACCGGAGCCCCACGGCGTAGCTGCTCGCCGCCCACTCGCGCACCGTGGCCTTCTTGCGCTCGATCCAGTGGGCGTTGTGGGCGGAGGTTCCCGGCAGCGCTGTGTAGAAGAGACGTTGCTCGCCTCGAGCGATGTCGATGACGATCGCGTGGCCGCGACTGACCGCGAGCTCGCGCATGAGCAAACCGAGCCGAAAAGCGTCGTCGTCGGTGAACGCGGGGAACACCAAGAGCTTCTCGTCGGCCTCGACCTGGGCGATGACCTCAGCTGCGGATTTCATCGGTTCGGGATGTCGAACGTCTCGATGTCCTCGCCGGTGCGCAAGCCCTCTTCGAGGGTCTCGATCGCGGTGAGGTCTGATTCCGTCAGCTCGATGGCGTCGACGCGGAGGTTTTCGGTGAGTCGGTCGACGGATGCCGACTTGGGCAGCACGACCCGGCCGCGGTCGAGGTGCCACTTCATGATCACCTGGGCAGGGCTGGCCCCCACTCGCTCGGCGATCTCGACGATGATCGGGGCGGTGAGGTCGGCTCCGCGGCCCAGTGGGCTGTAGGCCTCGACGGCGATCCCGTGCGTGCGGGTGAGGGCATCGAGCTCGGCCTGCTGGTAGGTCGGGTGCACCTCGATCTGGTGCACCGCGGGAATCACGTCGGCTCCGGCGAGCAGCCGGTCGAGGTACGGGAACTTGAAGTTCGAGACGCCGATCGCACGCACGGCGCCCTCCGCGTAGAGCTTCTCGAGCGCCTTCCACGTCTCTGCATACAACCGCTTCTGGGGAACCGGGAAGTGGATCAGGTACAGGTCGATGTAGTCGAGACCCAGCTTCTTGCGGCTGGTCTCGTAGGCGGCGAGAGCCTTCTCGTAGCCCTGGTCGGCATTCCACAGCTTCGTGGTGACGAAGATCTCGTCACGAGGGATGCCCGAGCTGATCACTCCGCTGCCGACGCCCTCCTCGTTCTGGTAGCCGGCCGCGGTGTCGATGTGGCGATAGCCGACGGCGAGGGCTGCTTCGGTCATCCGCTGCGCGTCGGCCGGCGGAATCTGGAAGACGCCATACCCGATCTGGGGGATCGTCACGCCGTTGTTGAGGGTGATTGCACTCATGGAGCCTCCGCTATCAGTATTACTAATGCTTGCGGAATCGACTCTAGTCCACCAATCCAGAATCTCGGCTACGCTGCCCGGGAACCGACGAGACACTCCAACTCACCGATCGACCACAGAAAGAAGGACGTTCCATGAATCACGTCGTCTCCTACGCCGAGACCACCGAGATCCCGTACCCCGAGCTCACGGTCTTCGCCTACTCGAGTGGCGACGACTTCGCCAGCGCCTCGATGATCACCGTCGAGGGCTCTCACCCGCGCATTCTCTCGACGCACTCAGGCCGGGTGTACCTCGTTGTCGAGGGAACGGGGTGGTTCGAGGTCGACGGAACTACGAAAGCGGTCACTGCGAAAGACGTCGTGTTCCTGCCCAAGAACACGCCGTACTCCTACGGCGGCCAGATGGAACTCTTTCTCGTGCACGCCCCCGGCTACCTGGCTGAGGGCGACGTTCACCTGTAGTCAGCACGGCTCGTCAGAGCCTGACACCACGTCTTACATCTCGGTCAGGTGCTGCGCCTGTGATCTGCTGACGGAGAGACGGGCTCGCGCTACCCCGCACCTACCCACTCGAACGTGCCGTCGGTGAACCACTGTTCCTTCCAGATGGGTACCCGGTCTTTCACGGCGTCGACCAGTTCGCCGCACGCAGCGAAGGCCTCCGAGCGGTGAGCCGCAGAGACCGCACAGGCGAGGGCGATGTCGCCGATGGCCAGGTTGCCGATGCGATGGGCCACGGCGATGCGGGTCCCGGGGTACGCAGCCGCGACGTCGTTTGCGACCTCGCGCATGACTTCGCCGGCGTTCGGGTGTGCCGAATAGCTGAGGCGTGTGACGGGTTTGCCGTGGTCGTGGTTGCGCACCACTCCGCTGAAGGTCACGACGGCCCCTGCTTCGTCACTTGCGACGTTCTCGGCGCACCATTCGACGGTGATGCCGACATCGCTGACGTACGCGAACGCGACCTGGCCCGTGGCGCTGCGGTCGTCGAGCTCGAAGCCACCGATAGTCTCGCCCGATGCGCTAGCCGCGGCCTCGGCGCCGCTCTTCTCTGAACCGCTGGCACCAGCAATCGACTCACTCGGCACCGCCCCGGTTGGCCCCACATCGTCGGGCCCGAAGACGTACGAATCAGAATCAGCGGGCATGGTCTCCACCTCTCAGCTGGTCGATCATGTGGTCGAGAACCTCGTCGAGCAGCGCCAGACCATCGGCCACACCACCACGCGAGCCGGGCAGGTTCACCACGATCGTCGACCCGGCAACCCCTGCGACCCCGCGCGACAACAGGGCGCTCGCGACCTTCAGCGAGCCTCGACGGCGCAGTTCCTCCGAGAACCCCGGTATCTCGTAGTCCAGCAGCGCGCGGGTCTGGTCTGGCGTGCGGTCTGCAGGGTGGATGCCCGTTCCGCCGCTCGTGACGAGCAGCGTGGGTGCGGCGGCGAGCAGCCGCTGCAGAGCCGGGGTCACCCCGGGGCCGTCGGCGACGACAAGCGGTGGTGCCGCCGAGCATCCACGCGCCGCTGCCCACGCGGCGATGAGCGGGCCGGTGAGGTCGTCGTAGACCCCAGACGCCGCCCGGGTCGACACGATGAGGATGGCAACGGTGTCAGTCACTGCGCGACCGTTCCGGGCTGATGAGCCGTTTCGTGCGTATGAGCCGGTTCTGTCTGGCTCGCCAGATCGCGCGGGGCAGCCGATTGACCGTTGACCCCGTCTTCGCGCACCCAGTCGCCGCTCTTGCCGCCGCTCTTGGCGAGCACGGCGATGTCGGTGATGCTGGCCGTCTTGTCGACGGCCTTGATCATGTCGTAGAGCGTGAGCGCGGCGATCGACGCGGCCGTCAGCGCCTCCATCTCGACGCCGGTCACGCCCGTCGTCTTGACCATCGACCGGATGATGACCCGATCGTGCTCGGCAGTGAAATCGATCGTCGCACCCGACAGCGGCAGGGGGTGGCAGAGGGGAATGAGGTTCGAGGTCTGCTTCGCGCCGAGAATGCCGGCGACGCGCGCGGTGGCCAGTGCCTCGCCCTTGGGGAGGTCGCCGGCCAGCAGGAGGGCGATCACGTCGGGCCGGGTGTTGAGCGTCGCCGTGGCGTGGGCGATACGTTTGGTGACCGCCTTGTCGGTGACGTCGACCATGAGCACCGCTCCGTCGGGCCGAACGTGCGTGAGCCGATCGCCGTCGACCCCGGGCGTGAGTTCGTCAGTCATCGATTCTCCAGACCATCACCGGGTCGCCGGCGTCGAGGTGGGCGACGTCGGCGGGAATGTGCACGAGCGCATTCGACGACGCGTACGAGTGCAGGAGGTGCGAGCTGGGGCCGCCGACCAGGGTCACTGTGCCGTCGTCATCGACGAATCCGCGGCGGATCTGGTGCACGCCGAGGGGTGAGTCGACGGCCTCGGCGGTCATAGCGAGCTCTCTGAGGCGCTCGGCCGGGTTCTGCCCGGCGAGCCGGCGCAGCGGCGCGCGCAGGAACATCTCGAACGTGACCAGGGCACTGACGGGGTTGCCCGGCATGCAGATGACCGGGCGCACGAAGGCCACGTCTGTTGCGGCGGCAGGGATGGCCGCGAGACCGAATCCCTGGGGGCCGCCGGGTTGCATGGCGACCTTGCCGAACACCACGCCGAGGGGTGTCAGCGCGTCGCGCACCACTTCGCGGGCGCCGGCGCTCACGCCTCCGATGGTCACAACGATGTCGGCCCAGGCCGCGTGCTCTGCGAGGATGCCCAGCAGCACCTCGGCGTCGTCAGACCGGCACGGCACAGCACGCACTTCGCACCCGGTCTCGATGATCGCCAGGCTCAGCGCCACACTGTTCGAGTCGAAGATCTGCCCAGGCTCGAGCGCGGTTCCGGCGTCGCGGATCTCGTGCCCTGTGGAGACGAGGAGCACCCGGATGCGCGGCAGCACCTGCACTTCTCGAAGCCCCGTGCCGGCGATGACTCCGAGTTGCGCGGGCCCGAGCGAGGATCCGGACCGAAGCAGCACGTCGCCCGCCGTCACGTCGCTTCCGGCTTTGCGGATGAACGCGCCTGGCGTCACGGGCTCGACGAATTCGACGTTCACGCTGGGCGCGACCTCGTCTGTCGCGTGCCTGCCACCCTGGGGCAGGTGCTCGGGGAACCGCGGCGGCACTGCCTGCTCGATCGGCACGACAGCGTCTGCGCCCGGCGGCACCGGGGCGCCGGTCATGATGGGTGCCGCGGTGCCGGGTGTGAGCACGCCTGCCGGGTCACCTGCGGCGATCTGCCCTGCGACCGTGAGTTTCACCGGGTTCTCGCCCGACGCGGTCACCAGGTCGAACCACGAAACGGCGTAGCCGTCCATCTGCGAGTTGTCGAACCCGGGCAGATCGGTGGGGGAGAGCACGTCGGCGGCCAGGATGCGCCCCTGGTAGTCTCCCGGCCGGGCAGCGAGTGCGTCGGCAGAGACACGAAGCGGTTCGGATGCCCGGGCGGAGCGACCCGCGGCAAGGGGCCCGAGCAGCGCGTCGATGGCGTCACGGTGTTCATCAATCGTGCGGCGGATCACAGCACCATCCTGCCTCACTCTGCCGGGAGCTGTCTGCCCACTTGACGGCCCCGACGCATTCGGCTTGGTGCACTCGCTGCAGGCGCCTCAAACCGGAGAGGCACGTCGGCCGGAATACCACTTAGGCTTGGTCAATGACCGTGATGCTCGGAGTGCCGCAGGTGAGGGTTCGCCCGGGCGAGCCGCAGAGCGCCCAGCAGATCGCCCAGTTCGGGGTGCGACCGGCATCGTCGTCTGTTCCCGGGCTGCTCGACAGCTACGGCCGGGTCGCCACCGACCTCCGCATCTCCCTCACAGACAAGTGCAACCTGCGCTGCACCTATTGCATGCCGGCAGAGGGCCTGCCTTTTCTCCCCACTCCCAAGCTCATGCAGCGCGACGAGATCGTGAGGCTTGCGCGCCTCGCGACAGAGCGGCTCGGCGTTCGGCAGGTGCGCTTCACGGGCGGTGAACCACTTCTTCGCGGCGACCTGGTCGACATCATCCGTGACGTTTCAGCACTGGATGCCCGCCCGGAGGTCTCGCTCACCACCAACGCCATCGGGCTGGCCGGGCGCGCGACCGCGCTCGCCGACGCGGGCCTCGACCGGGTGAACGTGTCGCTCGACTCGATCTGTGCTGAGACGTTCGCCACGATCACCAGGCGCCCCTTTCTCACCAAGGTGCTCGCAGGCATCGACGCGCTGGGTGCGGCGGGCATCCATCACACCAAGATCAACGCGGTGCTCATTCCCGGCATCAACGACACCGAGGGCCCCGAGCTGCTCGAGTGGGCGCTCGCCGGCGGGCACCAGCTGCGGTTCATCGAGCAGATGCCGCTCGACGCCGACCACATCTGGGATCGCGACGTGATGATCACGGCCGAGGAGATGCGCCGCCGACTCTCGGAGCGTTACGACCTGACGCCCGACGAAGCTCCGCGCGACGGCGCGCCGGCCGAGCTGTACCAGGTGCGTTTGCGCGGCGCGGCAGCCGATTCACCCTCGCTCGGAACCGTGGGCATCATCGCCTCTGTCACCGAGGCCTTCTGCGAAGACTGCCGCCGCACCCGGCTCACCGCCGAGGGTGGGGTGCGCAGCTGCCTCTTCTCGCACACCGAGATCGACCTGCTCGGCCCGATGCGGGCCGGTGCCGACGACGACACGGTCGCCGACCTCTGGCGTGCGGCGATGTGGGCGAAACCCTCCGGCCACGGAATGAACCAGGCTGGCTTCCAGCAGCCCGACCGACCGATGAGTGCCATCGGTGGCTGAGCTCACGCAGGTCACGCAGGTCTCTGAGTCTGCTGCCACCGGCACTGCTGGCGTCACCGTGCGCTATTTCGCCGCGGCAAAAGCGGCAGCCGGTCTCGGCGAAGAGGTGCGCCCACTGCCCGGCTCGGGCCCCGGATGCTCGATCCAGGCCCTGCTCGACAGCACCCCGTTCGGCTCGGCTCCCGTCTTCGCGCGCAGCACTTTTCTGCTGAACGGTGTCACGACCACCGATCGCGAGGCCCTCGTGCACCCCGGCGACACCCTCGACGTTCTGCCCCCTTTCGCCGGCGGCTGAGTCAGGGCAGCCCGCTGCTTGACTGACCCTGCGAGTCCAAGCCCGACCGCGTGCCCGCCACTGATTCCGGCGGCGAGTATCGAACCTCGCGGCATTGGTTGATTGTCGTCGCCTGCCGCCTGAGCCCCAGCTGGATGCTCCCGGCCGTGACTATCTCAGGCGTGGCACCTGGTTCAGTAGCGCGGCAGCTCGGGGTCGATCGTCGTCGCCCACGCATCGATGCCGCCCTCGACAAAGGTCACATCGGTGTAGCCCGACTGCAACATGACCTCGCGGGCATAGCGCGACCGGGTGTCGTGGTGGCAGTGCAGCAGAACTCGCTCGCCCATGAGGAGCTCCCGTGCGTGGTCGGAAAGCAGGGTCGACATCGGGAGCAGGACCGCGCCGTCGATGGCCACGAGTTCGTGCTCCCATTCCTCCCGCACGTCGACGAGCACGAAGTCGTCAGCGCCTGCGCTTCGGGCCGCGAGTCGCTCGGCGAGCTGGGCAACCGTGATCGAGGGCGTCGCGTCCGCCGGGTTCGAGGCGGGAGCTGGAGATGCGCGATGCGTGTCCGAGCCAGAGGCGGAGCGAGGTTCTGAAGGTGAGCCGGTGCCCGAGCGGGTGCCCGAGCCGGAAGCCGATTTAGGGGCTAAGGCAGTGCTAGATGCAGAGGCAGAGACCGCGCCCGAGCCTGAGGACGCGGCAAGGGCTGAGACCGAGGCTTGGGTCGCAGCGGGTGCCTGGGCCTGGGCTGTGGCGTGGGGCTCGGCGGCACGAAACGGTACCTGCGTCTGTGAGCCGTCGAGGGCATCCACCACCAGAACGCGGCCGAGCATCGGCTCACCGAATCCGGCGATCAGCTTGAGGGCTTCGGTGGCCATGGCGGCACCGATCGTCGCGCAGAGCGGCCCGAGCACGCCGGCAACTGAACACGATTCGAGTTCATCATCGGCCGGTGGCGAAGGGTAGAGGTCGCGAAGTGTGACACTGTCACCCCGGGCATCCTGCCAGAACACCGACATCTGCCCGTCGAACCGCAGCACCGAACCCCAGATGTAGGGCATGCCCAGCAGGGCTGCCTCGTCATTCGCCAGGTATCGCGTGCTGAAATTGTCGGTGCCGTCGATCACCAGATCGTATCCCGCAAGAATCACGGCCGCGTTCCCCACATCGAGCCGAACCTCGTGCAGCTCTACCTGCACGAGCGGGTTGAGTCGCTCAATCGCCGCGCGCGCCGAGCGGGCCTTCGACGTGCCGACCACCGCGGCCGAATGGATGATCTGCCGCTGCAGGTTCGAAACATCGACGGTGTCATCATCCACAACGCCGATCGTGCCGACCCCTGCGCCGGCGAGATACAGCAGAACCGGCGACCCGAGCCCACCCGCGCCGAGCACCAGCACCCGCGCACCCTTGAGCCGTCGCTGGCCCTCGAGGCCGATCTGCGGCAGTCGGATCTGGCGGGAATACCGCTCGAGTTCGTCGGGGGTGAGCTCGGGCCCGGGGGCGACGAGCGGTCTGCGTGCCATAACCCCCAACCCTAACCCCGCGGTGCCTGCCCGAGCCGGCTCGGGGCTCGACCGAGCCCGTACGCGTGCGCAACCGAACCGGCGCGGGGGCGCCACCCGTTCGTCCACGCGCGACATCGCGTGCAGTCTGCACGTGGCACCGCGTGTGGACGAACGGGTGGACGACTGGGCGGCAGAACGGGTGGCAGGTGGCCACCGGGAGACTGCTCGACTCGCTACCCTCAGCAGCCCACACCCGCCGCCGCGACCGCCGTGCCCCACGAGCCCGAACCGCCCACTCCCGCCGCCGCGACCGGCCGCCCCTAACTCCGCGGTGCCAGCCCGAACCGGCTCGGAGGCGCGACCGATTCGGCGCGGGGGCGCTGCTCGTTCGTCCCCACGCGACATCACGTGCAGACTGCACGTGGCACCGCGTGTGGACGAACGGGTGGACGGGCGGGCGGCAGAACGGGCGGCAGAACGGGTGGCAGGTGGCCACCGGGAGACAGCACGACTCGCTACCCTCAGCAGCCCAGACCCGCCGCCGCGACCGCCGTGCCCCACGAGCCCGAACCGCCCACACCCGCCGCCGCGCCCGCCCAGACCCACCGCTCGCCCCACTGCCTCGTCCGGCCCCGACCCGCCCACTCCCGCCGCGCCGCCGCGTCACAGGGCCGAAGAACCGGCAGGGTTGGGTACCGTAGAGCCAGCAGCATGACGAGAGCTACACGAGAGGGTCGCCGGTGTACCTGAAGAGCCTGACCCTCAAGGGGTTCAAGTCCTTCGCTCAGCCGACCACATTCGCCTTCGAGACCGGCGTCACCTGCGTGATCGGGCCGAACGGCTCCGGCAAGAGCAACGTTGTGGATGCCCTGGCCTGGGTCATGGGTGAACAGGGTGTCAAGACCCTCCGCGGCGGCAAGATGGAAGATGTCATCTTCGCCGGCACCTCCACCCGGGGCCCGCTCGGCCGCGCCGAAGTCATCCTCACGATCGACAACGCCGACGGCGCGCTGCCGATCGACTACTCCGAGGTGACGATCAGCCGCACCCTGTTCCGCAACGGCGGCAGCGAGTACGCCATCAATGGCGACTCCTGCCGGCTGCTCGACGTGCAGGAGCTGCTGAGCGACTCCGGTCTCGGCCGAGAGATGCACGTGATCGTCGGGCAGGGGCAACTCGACGCGGTGCTGCACGCCACCCCCGAGGGGCGGCGTGGTTTCATCGAGGAGGCCGCGGGCATCCTGAAGCATCGCCGCCGCAAGGAGAAGACGCAGCGCAAGCTCGAGGCGATGCAGGCGAACCTCACCAGGCTGAGCGATCTTGCCGGCGAGATCCGCAGGCAGCTCAAGCCGCTGGGCCGGCAGGCGGAGGTCGCCAAGGAAGCCCAGGGCATCGCCTCGATCGTTCGGGATGCCCGCGCCCGCCTCCTGGCAGACGAAGTGGTCACGCTGCGAGCCGCCCTCGACGACCACTCCCGAAGCGAGAACGAACGGCGCACCGAACGGATCGTTCTGCAGGAGCGCCTCGAGCAGAACCAGTTGCGCATCAATCGCATCGAGCAGGCGCAGGTGGGCGATGCTGTCGACCTCGCCCGGCGCACGGCGTTCGGGCTCGAGTCTGTGCAGGAACGGCTGCGTGGCCTCTATACGCTCGCCAACCAGCGGCTCGCGCTGCTCGGCTCCGAAGCGGAGACGGCCTCGAACGGGCCCGGGGTGACCGCGAGCATGATCGCTGACGCGCAGGAGGAGGCCGAGCGCCTCGCCGAACGGTTGGCTGCGGCCGAACAGGGGTGGCGCGATGCCGGTGCCGCGACCCTGGCTATGCGGCAGTCGCTTGACGCCGTGGACGAGCAGATCGCCGTTCAGAGCGCGCTCGTGTCGAAACACGATCTCGAGATCTCGAAACTCACCGGCCAGCTCGAGTCGGCGAATTCGCGGCTCGCTGCCGTTCGCGGCGAAGACCTGCGCCAGCAGAACGCCCTCGACGCGGCGTTCGAGCGCCGGGGCCGCCTGCAGCTCGAGTTCGCTGCCCTCGACGCTGAGGCAACGACGACCGACGAGGGCGCGACCGATCTCGACGAGGCGTACGAGTTCGCGCAGGCCGCGGTGTTCGAGGCCGAGGCCGAGATCGAACAGCTTCGGGATGCCCTGCACACGCTCGAGCGCGAGCGAGACGCTCTGGCGGGCAAGACGAGCGCGCTGTCGATGGCGCTCGGGCAGAAAGACGGCTCGAGTGAGCTCGCCGGGTCGGGTTTGCCGGGCATCCGGGGCCTCGTGGCGGAGCACGTGCAGGTGACGCCGGGGTTCGAGGCCGCGATTGCGGCGGCGCTGGGTTCGCTGGCCGACGGGGTGCTTGCTGACACGGCTGAGGCGGCGTTCGACGCCCTTGCCTCGGCCCGCGATGCTGACATGGGCCGCGTGGAGGTCATCATCGCTGCGGCATCTGCGGCTGCGGCCTCGGGCAGTTCACGTGAGGCCACTGCGCCGAAGCGAGACGCGCCTGCCGGGCGCAGTTCGGCGCAGCAGGCTCACGGCGCAGAGGCCGGCGAACTGCCGGGCGTGGGGCTCGTATGGGCGGTCGACGTTGTGCGGGCACCCGACGGAGTACGGGCGATCCTGGCACTGACGCTCATCGCCGACGACCTCGAGTCTGCGCGGGCCGCGTGGCGAGCCGGTGGTGAGGCCGCTGCCAACGCGTCGGTGCGTGACGGCGACGGCGACGGCGACGGTGACGATGTCCGTGGTGAGGCCGCTGCGCCGAAAAGCGGCAGCTCTGCCGCGCTCACTTCGGCGCAGACGACTCACCCTGCGGGCCAGCACGCGCATGGCAGCAAGGGCTTCGGCCCGCTCACGATCATCACGAAGAGCGGCGACGTGCTCACCGAGTACGTGCTCCGCGGCGGCTCTGGCGCGAAGCGCTCGCGGCTCGAACTCGTGGCTGAGCGCGACTCGGCGGCGACCCGCCTCGAGACCGTGAAGACGGAGATCGACCGCGCCCGCGAGGCGCTGGCCGAGCAGCGATCCATTCTCCAGAACGCCAAGCAGCAGTCGACGAACGCGCTCTCAGCACTGCGCGAGTTCGATTCGCGCCTCGCCGCGCAGGCCGAACGGCTCTCTCGCTTGAAAGCGCAGGTCGACGCCAGCCACAGCGAGTTTGAGCGCCTCGAGCGCTCGCGTGCCGCCGCGAAGGAGACCGTGGCAACCGCGCTGGCAGCGGCAGAGAAGGCGCGCGCCGAACTCGATGCTATGCGCTCGCGGCCCCGGCCCATTCTCGACGTGAGTTCGCGTGACGACCTGTTCGGCGCACTCGAGGCCGCCCGCGAGGCTGAGATCGAAGCGCGGCTGTCGCTCGAGACGGCGCGCGAGCGTCTGCGGGCCGAACTCGCCCGGGTGACCGAGCTCGAACGCCAGAGGGTGGCTGAGCGCGCCGCGGCCGAGGAGGCCGCGCGCCGGGCCGTGATCCGTCGCAGGCAGGTCGAATCGGCGACAGCCGTGGTGACGGCGTTGCCCGAAGTTCTCGACTCCGTCGACCGCTCCGTCACCGTGGCGCGGCTCGAACTCGCCCAGCGCGAGGCCGAGCGCGCTGAGCAGAACGCAGAGCTGACCGAGTTGCGCCGCGAGGAATCAGGGCTACGCGAGCGACTCCAGGGCATCACCGAGAACGTGCACGGCCTCGAACTGCAGATCTACGAGAAGAAGCTGCACCTGTCGAGTGTGCTCGAGCGCGTCGGCTCAGAGCTCGGACTCGTCGAGGCCGACCTGGTGGCGGAGTACGGGCCCGACGAACCCATTCCAGTCGATGGGGTGGGGGCAGACAGACGTCCCGGCGCCGCATCCACCGCCAAGATTGTTCCCGCCGACGGCGATTCGACCGCCAGGGCCGCATTCGACGGGGTGCCGGACGGGCAGGACGCGAACAGCAGCGCTTCCGGCGATGAAGCGTGTGCCGGGCATCCGACCGTTCCCTTCAACCGTGACGAGCAGAAGCGCCGCCTGGCCAAAGCCGAACGGATGCTCGCCGAGCTCGGCCGCGTGAACCCCCTTGCACTCGAAGAGTTCGACGCGTTGGAGCAGCGCCACAAGTTCCTCACCGAACAGCTCACCGACCTCACGAACACGCGCAAAGACCTGCTGACGATCATCGACGAGATCGACGACAAGATGAAGTACATCTTCGAGAGCGCCTTCAACGACACGAAGGCGGCGTTCGCCGAGGTGTTCCCCGTGCTCTTCCCGGGCGGAACCGGCAGCATCTCGCTCACAGACCCCGGTGACCTGCTGACGACGGGTGTCGAGGTCTCGGTGAAGCCCGCGGGCAAGAAGATCGAACGCCTGTCGCTGCTCTCGGGTGGGGAGCGCTCGCTCGCCGCAGTCGCGCTGCTCATCGCCATCTTCAAGGCGCGCCCCAGCCCGTTCTACATCATGGACGAGGTCGAAGCGGCCCTCGACGACGCCAACCTCGGCCGTCTGCTGACCATCTTCCAAGACCTGCGTGAGACCTCCCAACTCATCGTCATCACCCACCAGAAACGCACGATGGAGATCGCCGATGCGCTCTACGGTGTCTCGATGCGGCACGACGGGGTGTCGGCCGTGATCGGCCAGCGGGTGAAAGACTCCGCCTGACCCCAGCTCACAGAGGGGGCAGCGTCGACCACGCCCGCACCATAGGCTTGTCGCATGGCTGAACGCACTCCCTGGTCGCTTTCCGGAGCCCTTCGCGGCATGTTCGCGAAACGCACGATCGACGCCGAGACCTGGGACGACCTCGAAACCGCCCTCATCACGGCCGACTTCGGCATCGACGTGACCGACCAGATCGTCGACGACCTGCGGGCCAAGGTCGCCCGGTACAGCACCACAGACCCCAAAGACCTGCAGCGGATGCTCCGCGAAACCCTCGAGGAACGCTTCTCCAAACTCGACTCCACCTTGAAGCTCACCGAGCGCCCGGCGGTCGTGCTCGTCGTCGGCGTCAACGGAGTCGGCAAGACCACGACCATCGGCAAGTTCGCGAAGTTCCTCGCGAACTACAACCGCAGCGTGGTCGTCGGTGCGGCCGACACCTTCCGCGCCGCGGCCGTAGAGCAGGTCGCCACCTGGGCTGAGCGGGCAGGCGCGCAGATCGTGAGGCCGCAGCAGGAGGGGCAGGACCCTGCTTCGGTCGCCTTCCAGACCGTCGACTTCGCGAAGCGCAACAACATCGAGATCGCCATCATCGACACCGCCGGCCGCCTGCAGACCAAGGGTGGGCTGATGGATGAGCTCACCAAGATCCGCCGGGTCATCGAGAAGCAGGCCCCCGTGTCGGAGGTGCTGCTCGTGCTCGACGCGACAACGGGCCAGAACGGCCTGCTGCAGGCCGAGGCGTTCATCCAGCACGCCGGCGTGACCGGGCTCGTGCTGACGAAGCTCGACGGCTCGGCCAAGGCCGGCTTCGTGCTCGCGGTGCAGGAGCGCACGGGCATCCCGATCAAGCTCATCGGCCAGGGCGAGGGCATCAACGACCTCACCGGGTTCACGCCGCACGTCTTCGTGCAGAACCTGATTGGCTGAAGCAAGCGGTCGGGAGCCTCTGCCGGGCATCCGTTCGCCGGGGGCGTGCGCTCGCGAGGCTGTTTTCGCAGCGAGGGCCCGGCGGGAGCGGTTAAGATTGTCGCACCATGGCAACTTTCGGAACCCTTTCTGACCGCTTAGCGGACACCTTTCGCAACCTCCGCACGAAGGGCAAGCTGAGCCCGGCCGACGTCGACGGCACCGTCCGCGAGATTCGCCGCGCCCTGCTCGATGCCGACGTGGCGCTCGACGTGGTCAAGGACTTCACCGGCAAGGTGCGCGAGCGCGCGCTCGGTGACGAGGTCAACAAGGCGCTGAACCCGGCCCAGCAGGTCGTGCAGATCGTCAACGAGGAGCTCATCGCGATTCTCGGCGGCGAGGCCCGGCGCATCAACTTCGCCAAGAAGCCGCCGACCATCATCATGCTCGCAGGGCTCCAGGGTGCCGGTAAGACGACCCTCGCCGGCAAGCTGGCGAAGTGGCTCGCGAAAGACAACCACACCCCGCTGCTCGTCGCGGCCGACCTCCAGCGCCCCAACGCCGTGCAGCAGCTGCAGGTCGTTGCAGGGCAGGCCGGGGTCGCGGTCTACGCTCCCGAGCCCGGCAACGGTGTCGGCAACCCGGTCAAGGTCGCCAAAGACTCGATCAAGTGGGCCATCGACAAGCAGTACGACGTGGTCATCGTCGACACGGCCGGCCGCCTGGGTGTCGACGCCGACATGATGAAGCAGGCCGCAGACATCCGCAAGGCCGTCGACCCCGACGAAGTGCTCTTCGTGATCGACGCGATGATCGGGCAGGATGCTGTGGCCACAGCCAAGGCGTTCCAGGCCGGTGTCGACTTCACCGGTGTCGTGCTCACCAAACTCGACGGTGACGCCCGCGGTGGTGCGGCCCTGTCGGTCGCGTCGGTGACCGGTCGCCCGATCATCTTCGCGTCGACGGGCGAGTCGCTCGACGACTTCGAGCCGTTCTACCCCGACCGCATGGCGAGCCGCATTCTCGACCTCGGTGACATCCTGACCCTCATCGAGCAGGCACAGGGCGCCTTCGACGAAGAAGAGGCGATGAAGGTCGCGGAGAAGTTCCGCACCGACACGTTCACCCTCGAAGACTTCCTCGGCCAGATGCAGCAGCTGCGCGGGGCCGGGTCGCTCAAGAAGATGATCGGCATGCTGCCCGGTGCCGGGGCGATGAAGGAGCAGCTGGCCAACTTCGATGAGCGCGAAATCGTGCGCACTGAAGCGATCATCCAGTCGATGACCAAGGCAGAGCGGCAGAACCCGAAGCTCCTCAACGGCTCGCGCCGGGTGCGGATCGCGCGCGGTTCTGGCATGACGGTCACCGACGTGAACCAGCTGGTGCAGCGCTTCGAGCAGGCCGCGAAGATGATGAAGACGGTTGCTCGCGGGGGAGTGCCACAGATTCCCGGAATGGGGCCGATCCCCGGTGCCGGTTTCGGCGGCGGTCGCGGCAAGGTCCAGCAGAAGAAGAAGGGCTCGAAGTCGGGCAACCCGGCCAAGCGCGCCATCGAGAACGCGGCATTGGCCTCGGGCGAGAAGCTGCCGGCTGCCGGTGCAAGCACGCCTGCTGGCTCAGGTTTCGGCCTGGGCAGCGGCGGTGCCGGTGCGGCCGCGGGCGGGCCGAGCGAGAAGGAACTCGAGTCGCTTCAGAAGTTCCTGCGCCGCTGAGCGGAGTCGTTCCTCCGTTGTCCGCGAACCAGGGAACGGGCATCCGAGATGTTCACGCGGGGTGTCTGTAGAGAGGCTTAGGCTTTCTGTATGACCAACACGTTGACGCGGCCGATTCGAATCGGCGTCCAGATCGCTCCCCAGCACTCCACCTACACACAGATTCGCGACACGCTCACCTCGCTCGAAGAGCTAGGCGTCGACATCGCGTTCAACTGGGACCACTTCTACCCGCTCTCGGGTGACCCTGCCGGCCTGCACTTCGAAGGCTGGAGCATGCTCGCTGCCTGGGCAGAGCAGACGTCGACGATCGAGTTCGGCCCGCTCGTGACCTGCAACACGTACCGCAATCCTGACCTGCTCGCCGACATGGCACGCACGGTCGACCACATCTCGGCGAAGACCCCTGGCGCCGAGGGTCGACTCATCTTCGGCATCGGCTCCGGCTGGTTCGAGCGCGACTACGACGAATACGGCTACGAGTTCGGCACCGTCGGCCAGCGGCTGGATGCCCTTGCCGAAAGCCTCCCGCGCATCGAAGCCCGCTGGGCCAAACTGACGCCGCCCCCGACGCGCGACATCCCGGTGCTCATCGGCGGTGGCGGAGAGAAGAAGACGCTGCGTATCGTCGCCAAGCACGCCGACATCTGGCACAGCTTCGCCGACACCGAGACGCTCGAGCGCAAGCTGGTCATCCTCCGTTCGCACTGCGAGGAGATCGGCCGCGACTTCGCAGAGATCGAGATCTCGACCGGAACCCGCCCACACACGCCGGGCGACTTCGACACGACCGACCTCGACGCGCAGGTCGAGCTCGGGGCGAGCCTCTTCACGCTCGGCATCACCGGCCCCGACATCGACCTGTCGCCGATAGCCGACCTGCTCGCCTGGCGCGACGCCAAGAACGCGTAACTCGCGTCGGGCGCCGGCCGGACTGCCGACACGTCTATGAGTGAGTCACGATCGTCGGGCTGAGGCGCTGTCCCGTGAGGCCGCTGCGCCGTGGTGAGACGGGTCTGGCGGCCTCACCACGGCGTACGTGACTCGCGCGCGTCGTGTGTCTGTTCGATCGGGCGATCAGCCGCCGAGGCCGTGCCGCAACTCGTGGGTCAGCGACGAGACCACCGCGTGCAGGCTGCCGCCGTTCTCGGCGGCGACCCGCAGCTGACGTTGGTAGCTGGCGCCGTGCTCGAGAATGAGGTTCACCTGGGCGAGCTCAGCCGAGCATCCGAGTTTCTCAGCAGTCGGGGCGAGAATCACCAGCAGATCGCGGATCTCGTCCGTGACCAGGCGCTCGTCTCCGGCCGGGTTCAGGATGATCTCCGCATCGAGCCCGTACCTCGCCGCGCGCCACTTGTTCTCCCGCGTGAACCAGGGCTGCAGCGTCACGAGTTCGCGCCCGGCGTCGAGTTCGCCCGACATGTGGTCGACGAGGCACTGGATCAGCGCCGCCACAGCGCCGATCTCCTGCGGGCTCGACAGCCCGTCGCAGGCACGCATCTCGACCGTGCCCCACTTCGGCGAGGGCCGGATGTCCCACCTCACCTCGGTGTAGTCGTCGATGATGCCGGTCACAGTCATGTCGGCGACGTACTGCTCGTACGCGGCCCATGTCGTGAACTGGTACGGCAGGCCGGCGGTGGGCAGCTGCTGGAACATCAGGGCCCGGTTCGACGCGTACCCCGTGTTGACCCCGCCCCAGAACGGGCTCGAGGCGCTCAGCGCCTGCAGGTGCGGGTAGTAGGTCAGAAGCCCGTCGAGCAGCGGCAGTACCTTGTCGCGCGACTCGACCCCCACGTGCACATGGATGCCCCAGATCATCATGTTGCGACCCCACCACTGGGTGCGGTCGATGAGCCGGTGGTAGCGCTCCTTGTCGGTGACGGTCTGGTCGAACCACTGCGCGAAGGGGTGCGAGCCGGCGCACATGAGCTCGACGTCGAGGGGGTCGGTGATGGCGCGTACTTCGTCGAGCTGGCTGAGCAGATCATCCACTGCGTCGCCGATCGTGTGGTGCACCCGCGTCACGAGCTCGACCGTGTTCAGCAGCAGTTCGCCGGTGATCTGTGGATGCTCGGAGCCATCGCCCTGGCGGAGCGCCTCGAGTACCTCGCCGGCCACAGACACCAGGTCGCCCGAGCTCCGGTCGACGAGCGCGACCTCCCACTCGATGCCGACTGTGGAGCGCTCGGACTCTGCGAAGCTGATCTCCATTGCTTAGCGCCCGCCCAACCTCTGGAGCCCCGCAGGTGCGCAACTCTGATGCGAATATCCTGACATGGATGCCCGCTACCTGTGGTATTTCGCAATATCGCCGGTTAATTACTCGTCAGGGCAAATATCTGACAGAATGGACAGTCGAGTCTGCCCCTGCCCGACCCTCTAATCAGGCGGTGCGCAGAACCTTAGAACTTATTCTTGGCCGAGTGTGCATCCCCACGCTCACGGCCGGCAGTTCGCCCCATAAAAATTACTCAGGAGAATTGTGGCTGTAAAGATCCGTTTGAAGCGCATGGGCAAGATCCGCGCTCCTTACTACCGTATTGTCGTCGCCGACTCGCGCACCAAGCGCGACGGCCGTGTCATCGAAGAAATCGGCAAGTACCACCCGACCGAGGAGCCCTCGTTCATCGAGGTCAAGAGCGATCGTGCCCAGTACTGGCTCGGCGTCGGCGCACAGCCGACCGAGCAGGTCGAGGCCATCCTCAAGCTCACCGGTGACTGGGGCAAGTTCAAGGGTGACCCCAACGCGGTTTCGACCGTTCGCGTGAAAGAGCCGAAGGCTGTTTTCGTCGCAGACGAGAAGAAGAAGCCCGTTCTTCGCCCCAAGGCCGAGGCGCCCGTCGCCGTCGCGCCCGTTGCCGCTGAGGTTTCGGCTGACGCCGAGGCCGCCGCGACCGACGAGGCGTAAGTCTTGCTCGCACCAGCTCTGCAGCACCTCGTCAAGGGCATCGTCGACAATCCCGACGACGTCCACGTCGTAGCGAAGAGTTCTCCGCGCGGTGAGGTGCTGGAGGTTCGAGTGAACCCCAGTGACCTCGGCCGCGTGATCGGTCGATCGGGTCGCACGGCGAAAGCCCTGCGCACCCTCGTTGCAGCGCTCGCCGATGGCAAGCGCGTTCGCGTTGACGTGGTTGATACCGATTTCTAAGAACGAGACACAACTGAGAGTCGGTCGCCTCACCAAAGCCCATGGGCTGAAGGGTGCGATCAAACTCGAGCTGTTCACCGACGACCCGGAACGACGTTTCGTTCCGGGCTCGGTGTTCACGCTGCAAGTCCCAACAACCTCTCCCTGGCACGGAAAGACCCTCGAACTGGCCGAACTGCGCTGGTACAACGGGCATCCGGTCGGCTTCTTCGTCGGTGTGCCCGACCGTACGGCGGCTGAATCGCTGGCCAAGGCGATCCTCTGGATCGACCACGACCTCGACGAGAAGACCGACGAAGAAGATGCGTGGTTCGACCACCAGCTCGTCGGACTCGCTGTGGTGCGTGACGGCGTGCGCATCGGAACGATGACGCAGATCGATCACCTCGCGGCTCAGGACCTCCTGCACGTGCAGACGGAAACGGGCGAAGTGCTCGTGCCGTTCGTCAAGGCGATCGTCTCGGCGGTCGACATCGACGCGGGCACGCTGACGGTGACACCGCCGCCCGGCCTCTTCGAGGAGCTCCCGGCCGCCGATGACGCTTACATTTCTGGTGTTGGTGAAGCCGACGAAGAGTCCGATGGTGGAGATGACGCTGATCCCGATGATCGCGGCACCGACGGCGACATGCCGGACGCCGAGCTAGAACGAGCGGCCTCCGAGCCGACTCTCGATCGGCCCACGGACACCACACCCGAAACGGGCGCGCCCACAGCCTGACGCTCAGGAGGATGCGAGCTTCGCCGCGAACGCGCGAACAGCCTCGCCGAACCGGTCTTCGGCCCGTGCCAAGACGCCCTCGGCCGTGCGCAGCTCGCAGCCGAAGTGCAGCTCGAGCCAGTGCGCGTACGCCGGATGCCCGGGCGAATCGTCGTGTAGTTCGTCTTGGGTCAGCCAGACGCGCTCTCTGCTGACGCCGATGCTTCTGTCCGCCGCGAGAAACCGCAAGAACTCAACGCTGTTCTCGGCAACCGGGTGCAGGCCGCCTTCGTCACCCAGCACGACGACGGGCAGGTCGTCGGCAGCCCATCCGGGGATGCCCCTCAGTGCGTACTCGCTGCCGTCTTCGTTCGCCTGGCCGAATACCCTCAGGCGCGCGGCGAACTCGGCTGCGGTCGAGTACTGCCGCAGTCGGTGGTCGTTACGCCGGCAGAGCACGAAATCCTCAGCGTAGTATCCGTCGACCGTCAGGGCGAAGTGCGCGAGGGAAGCCAGGGCGTGGGGGACCGCGAGCGGTGCGAGGAGCTCCCGCAGGGCATGTGGTTCCATGACGCCTTCTATTTCACCGAGGAAATGTCAGTGTAGTGAGCGGGGGCTGGGCGGCGCTGAACCGAACCTCGACGTAATTCACCGAGGTTGGGCTGAGGGCCGCCCATTCTTCTTTCCACAGATTCGAGCACGGCAGCCATGAGCCTCCACGGCTCGGGCATCCTGTGCAGATGTATCTCGAAGAGGCCGTGGCTCAGGCTGGCGGGGTTGCCAGCACAACGCACCTGGCCCTCCACGGTTTCACGACGGCGGATGCCCGGGCGGCCGTCGCGCGAGGCGCTCTGCTGCGAATTCGGCAGGGCTGGGTAGCGCTCCCAAGCGCGCCTGATGACGTAGTTCGCGCGGTCAGGGTCGGCGGCCAGCTCACCTGCATCTCACTGCTGCGTCAGCTGGAGGTCTGGTGTCACGACGACCACCGGCTGCACGTCGCGGTCGGACGACACACCAGCCACCTATCGTCTCCGGATGCGCGGGGGCGGCCCCTTCAGCGAGCCAGAAATGTGGCTGTGCACCGCGTGCCCGACGCCCTCGGCCTCCGTGCTCACGTGGCCTGCGTTCCTATCGAGCTTGCCCTGCTCCAGCTCTTCGGCTGCCAGCTGCGAGACGACGCGATTGCGGCCTTGGATTCGGCACTCAACCTGAAACTCACGACCCGTGCGCGCCTGGATGGGCTGGCCGTGTACTTTCCACAACGGTACCGGGCCGCAATCGCCCTTACCGACCCGAGGGCCCAATCCGGCCTCGAGACGAAGGCCCGCTTGCGGCTGAGGTCGCTGAACATCCCGTACCGCACGCAGGTGCACGTTCCTGTCGTCGGACTCGTCGATCTCGTGATCGGCGACAGAATCGTTCTCGAGCTCGATGGTGCACGATGGCACACCAGCGAGGCCGCCTTCTTCGAGGATCGGCGGCGCGACCTCATCCTGCATGAGCGGGAGTACACGGTCATCCGGTTGACCTACGCCCAGGTGATGTACGAGTGGCCCAGGGTCGAGCGGATGATCCGCGCCGCAGTGGAGCGCAACGAGCACCGCTGGAGCGCCCGACAACGTCGCCGTCTGCAAATGGGCGGCGGTGAATCAGACCTCGACGCATTTCACCGAGCGTCGGCTGAGGGCCGTCCAATCTGAGGTAGTGCGCATCAGGATAGGGTTTTGGGGTGCGCATCGACATCGTGACGATCTTTCCCGAGTACTTCGGTGCGCTCGACGTGTCACTGCTGGGGCGGGCGCGCGAAGACGGCATCCTCGACGTGAAGGTGCACGACCTCCGCGCCTTCACTCACGATCGGCACCGCACGGTAGACGACAAGCCGTATGGCGGAGGCGCCGGCATGGTGATGAAGCCGGAGCCGTGGGGAGAGGCGCTCGACGCGATCCTCGACCAGGTAGCCGCGCCAGGGGCGACCACCGATGCCGACGGAGATGCCAACGCCGACGGCGACATCGTCGACCATGACGCGGCAAGCGTCGTCGGCACGGGCCTGTCAGCGGGGGCCGCGGATGCTCGGCCGCGCCACCGGCGTGAGACCGACCCCATCGTCATCTTCCCGTCGCCGGCGGGCGAGGTGTTCACGCAGGCGATGGCACGCGAGTTGAGTGGGGCGTCACACATCGTGTTCGGGTGCGGCCGGTACGAGGGGATCGACCAGAGGGTGTTCGAGTATGCCGAGAGCCGGGCATCCGTGAGGCTCGTGAGCCTGGGCGACTATGTGCTCAACGGGGGAGAGGTCGCCGTGATGGCCATGATCGAGGCGATCGGGCGGCTGATTCCCGGGGTGATCGGCAACCCCGAAAGCCTCGTCGAGGAGTCGCACGAGGATGGGCTGCTCGAGTACCCGAGCTATACCAAGCCTGCCGAATGGCGGGGGTATGCGGTGCCGCCGGTGCTGACGAATGGCAACCACGGGGCGATCGCGGTGTGGCGCCGAGAGCAGCAGCTCGAGCGCACGCGGCGGGTCCGGCCCGACCTGCTGCCTCCAGCGCAGTGACGCGCTGAGCGAGCATCCATTGGATGCTCGCCGCGACGCCGCGCCAGCCAGCGCCGACGAAGCTGTGTTTCGTCGGGATCGGTCTGCCGCCGGGCCCAGACTCAGGCGCGAGCGCTCAGCACCAGGGGACCGTCGGCCGTGACCGCCACGGTGTGCTCCATGTGCGCGCCACGGGAGCCGTCGGCGCTGCGCAGAGTCCAGCCGTCGCGATCGGTGACGAGCTTGTCGGTGGTCTCAAGGAACCACGGTTCGATCGCGATAACGAGCCCGGCGTCGAGATGGATGCCCCGGCCAGGCCGGCCGTTGTTGGGTACGTGGGGGTCACCGTGCATGGTGCGCCCGACGCCGTGGCCGCCGAAATCGGTGTTGATCGTGTATCCGTCGGCCAGGGCGACCGCGGCGATGGCGGCCG
Organism: Subtercola sp. PAMC28395; assembly: GCF_018889995.1. Taxonomy (NCBI): domain Bacteria; kingdom Bacillati; phylum Actinomycetota; class Actinomycetes; order Micrococcales; family Microbacteriaceae; genus Subtercola; species Subtercola sp. PAMC28395. The sequence continues at coordinate 1,842,671 of NZ_CP076547.1, forward strand.
AGATGTCGCCCAGTCTTCCGCCGGGCTGGGCCGCAGCAATGCCCGCGTCGAGGGCCCTGGTCGTGGTGTCGATGAGCCGGGCATCCGCTGGCCGCGGAGTGCCCACGATCACGGTGACCGCACTGTCGGAGACCCAGCCGTCGACAGAGGCGGCGAAGTCGAGCGAGATCATGTCGCCGTCGCGGAGGCGATAGTCGTGGGGGAGCCCGTGCAGCACTGCATCGTTGACCGAGGTGCAGAGCACCTTGCCGAAGGGGCTGGCACCGAACGAGGGGTGGTAGTCGATGTAGCAGGACTCAGCACCGCGGGCGCGGATCATGTCGTGCGCGATCTGGTCGAGTTTGAGGAGATTCATGCCCACAGCGACGCGGGAAGCGAGTTCGGTGAGTACCTCACCGACGAAGACTCCGGCGACTCGCATCTTCTCGATTTCGGCGGGTGTTCTGAGCTCGATCATGGCGGTTCCCTTTGATTTGCCTGTGTACCAAAACGCGATTGGACCGAACCCACGTTACCCGCCGTACCATTGACACATGTTCGTTCGCCGGGCTTTCTACTACTGGCAGGTTGCCGCCGTTGTCGTGCTGCCCTTGTGGGTGCTGATCGGCTGGTCGCTGTTCGGTGGGTCTGGCTGGCAGTTCCTTCTGGTGCTCCTTTCGTGCGGGGTTCTCGCGCTCGGCCTTGCTGGCGTCGGCGTGCTGAACTACCTTCGAAGGTCGGTGCGTCAGGCCCGTGCGCTGTCGTGGCTCGACACCGGTCTTCTCGCCGCCTGGCATGCTGCGATCATCGCTGTCGGGTTCCTGACACCGGCGGGCACTCTTCTGGCCGTCGCCGTCGTCGTGCTCGGCCTCGCCGCATTCTGGGCTTCGATCTTCCAGCTGGGCGCAGAGACCAAACGTCGCGTCAGCGGAGTGTTCGACTCGTTTCAATACGCGGCGCAGATGGCCGAGGCACAGGCCGCTGCTGCCGGTGTCTCGTCTGCGCCGCGCACGCCGATCGTCGCCGACGGTGAGTACATCGTCATCGACACCGGGCGCAGCCACGAGAAGTAGGCTCCGGCCGCGTCACCACTGGCAGGTTCGTGGGCCGCGCTTTGCTTAAAGACGCGCTGTCATGGCACAATTGACGATTGTGCCACCGCCAGACTCTGCCACAGGGGAGTTCTGCAGTTACGAGTGCACACTCTTCCTCTAACTATTAACACGTAGTCGACCTGTGGCGGTTACAGAGAGCGACACAACATGCATATTCTCGACAGCGTAGACGCAGCTTCACTGCGTAGCGATGTTCCCGACTTCCGCGCGGGCGACACCGTTCGCGTTCACGTCAACATCATCGAAGGTACTCGCTCGCGAGTGCAGGTGTTCCAGGGCGTCGTGATCGGCAAGTCGGGCGAGGGTGTTCGCGAGACATTCTGCGTTCGCAAGGTCAGCTTCCAGGTCGGCGTCGAGCGTACCTTCCCGGTGCACTCGCCCATCATCGACCACATCGAGGTCGTCACCCGCGGTGACGTTCGTCGCGCGAAGCTGTACTACCTCCGCGCACTGCGCGGCAAGAAGGCAAAGATCAAAGAGAAGCGCGACTAGTCGCATCTGTTCGGCTCCAAACGAACGGCCAGTTGTACTTTGGGCTAACGTTTGGGTAACGCGGCTGGGAATATGCCGCTCGAGTCGAGCGTCATGACATCTCCCCCGAGCTCCCGCCCCATAAAATGGGTCGGGAGCTCAGGCGGTTAAATGACAGAAACAACGTTGCCGACACGACACGATCGTGCCGGCAGACGCCGGGGGCGGCGCACACGCAGCACCGCCCTCTTCATTCGCGACATCCTGATCATCTTTCTCGTCGCGCTGCTGGCGTCGGTGCTCATCAAGACGTTCCTGGTTCGTTCGTTCTACATCCCTTCGGGGTCGATGGAGAACACGCTCGTAAAGAACGATCGCATCCTCGTCAATGAACTCGAGCCCCGCATCATGCCCGTCGAGCGCGGCGACGTCGTTGTCTTCAAAGACCCGGGTGGATGGCTTCAGCCACACGTCGATGCGCCGACCACTCCGTTGGTCTCGGCCGTGAACTGGGTGCTCGATGCCGTTGGGCTTGCGGCCACCGATAGCAACGACCACCTCATCAAGCGCGTCATCGGCCTGCCTGGCGACCACATCACCTGCTGCAATGCCCTGGGCCAGATGATGGTGAACGATGTACCCCTGAGCGAACCCTATGTGAAGCTGCCCGAAGGGGTGACAAGGGTCTCCGACCTCACGTTCGATGTGACCGTTCCCGCCGGCTCACTCTGGGTCATGGGCGACAACCGGTACAACTCGGCAGACTCCCGGTACAACCAGGGCAAGCCGGGCGGTGGCTTCGTGCCCATCGGCGACGTCGTGGGAAGGGCGCTGTGGATCACGTGGCCCGCTGACCGCTGGACGTTCCTCGACAACTACTCCTCGGTCTTCCGCGCCGCCAAAGAGGCAGCACCCACCGCGACACCGGGAGCTTCTGGGTGAGCCCAGTCGCAGATCCGACCCTCCGGCACGAACGCGCGCTCGGTCGAGCGGGCGCAGAGCTGGTGATCGGGGTCGACGAGGTCGGTCGTGGCGCGCTGGCCGGCCCGGTCGCGGTGGGGATGTGTGTCATCGATCCTCGGCGTCCGGGGGTATTCCCCGTGGGGCTCCGGGATTCGAAACTGCTGTCGGAGGCTCGCCGCGAGGTGCTGGCGCCGCTCGCATCGGCCTGGGTCCGGGCATCCGCCGTCGGGCTCGCGAGTGCCGAAGAAGTCGACCGCCTCGGCATCATCGCCTGCCTCGGCCTCGCGGGCAAGCGTGCGCTCGGACAGTTGCATGCCGCTGGAACCGACGTGCTCCGCTCGGTCGTGCTGCTCGACGGCTCGCATGACTGGCTCTCACCGTCGCTGACGACACCACTCACCATCACGACGCGGGTGAAGGCCGACAGAGATTGCGCCTCAGTAGCTGCTGCCTCCGTTGTCGCCAAAGTTCACCGAGACCGGCTCATGATCGAGCTCGACAGCATCACGCCGGGCTACGGTTGGGCCAGCAACAAGGGGTACGGGAGCAGCGCGCACTTCGACGCGATCGAGTTGCTGGGTGCCACTGAACACCACCGGCGAACCTGGTTGAAGAGCGAGCGGATGATCGCCCAGCCGGCCTGAGCTTCCTGACCTTGCTCACCGGGTGGGCGGGCTCGCTGGCGTAGACTTGCCCCACCATGGAAGAAGATGAGTTCGAGGATTACGACCGCGAGGTCGAGTTGGCCCTCTACCGCGAATATCGTGACGTTGTCTCGCAGTTCAAGTACGTCATCGAGACAGAGCGCCGGTTCTACCTGGCGAACGATGTCGATCTGGTGCGCCGCGACACCGAGCACGACTTCTACTTCGAGCTGACGATGAGCGATGTCTGGGTCTGGGACGTATACCGCTCCGACCGCTTCGTGAAGTCGGTGCGCGTGCTCACGTTCAAAGATGTGAACATCGAAGAGCTCTCGTCGAAGGACTTCGAACTGCCGAAAGAACTCGCGCTCGACGAGTAGGGTCCATCTGGATGCTCCGCCGATGGTGGCTGCGTCCGTCATTCTTCTTCGTGCTCGGCGATCGTCTGCGCTACTCCCTCACAATCCCACCGCCTTTCTGGCTCTGCACAGTTCATGGTGTAGAGCCTTCTAGCCGGGTGTTGCTTCGCCACAGTTGGTGGCGGAGGTAGTGATGAAGGCGAAAGACGTGCTCGGTCGGCGTGGTGAAGCGCTCGCGGCCGCTTATCTGGAACAGCAGGGGTACTCGATCCTCGACCGCAACTGGCGGTGCGAGATCGGTGAGCTCGACGTGGTCGCCGAGAAGCTCGGGGTGACGGTCTTCGTCGAAGTGAAGACGCGCTCGGGGTTGCGGTACGGGCATCCATTCGAGGCGATCACCCTCGGAAAGCTCTCCCGGCTGCGCCGCCTGAGCCGTGCGTGGTGCGAGGCGGCACCGCACGCCAGGCGGCAGATCCGTATCGACGCCATCGGTGTCGTCGCACCACTCCACGGTGCTGCGACAATCGAGCACATCGAGGGGATCTTCTGATGGTCGCCCGAACATACTCCGTTGCGCTGATGGGGATGACCGGTTCGATTGTCGAGGTTGAGGCGGACATCGGGAACGGGTTGCCGACGCTCATGATCATCGGTCTGCCCGACACGGCGCTGGCTGATTCACGGGACCGGGTGCGCTCTGCCGCGGCGAACTCCGGGTGCCCGTTGCCGACGGCGAAGATCACTGTGAACCTGTCTCCTGCGGCCCTGCCCAAACACGGCTCTACCTTCGACCTCGGTATCGCGATGAGCATCCTCGCGGCTGCAGGTTCGATTTCTGCCTCCTCGATCGAGGGCGTCGTGCACCTGGGCGAGCTGAGTCTGGACGGGCGATTGCGGCCCATGAACGGTGTGCTGCCGGCCATAGCCGCGGCTGCGCGAGCGGGCTTCACGAAATTTGTGGTGCCCGCTGGCAATCGCCGGGAGGCAGAGCTGGTGCCAGGGGTCGTCATTGTTCCCGTCATTTCGATGCGAGACGCGGCGATCTTCCACGGTGGTGCATTCGAGCACGTGGAACGTGATGCGATCGAACCCAGCGGTGCGACTGACGACCACGAACCGGTCCACGAACTCGCCGACGTCGTCGGCAACCCAGACGCGGTTCTCGCTCTTGTCGCGGCGGCCGCAGGGGGCCATCACGTTTTTCTGCTCGGGCCGCCTGGTGCCGGCAAGACGATGCTGGCATCCCGTTTGCCGGGGCTGCTTCCTGACCTCGACACCGAAGCGGCCCTGGCGGTGACCGCCGTCCGCTCGCTGTCCCGTGCGAGTGTGCCCCAGGCGCTCGCCACAAGGCCGCCGTTCGAGAGCCCCCACCATACGGCGACGGCTGCTGCGCTGATCGGGGGTGGGTCCCGGCAGATCAGGCCGGGCGCGGCCGCCCGTGCGTCGAGTGGAGTGCTGTTTCTCGACGAGGCACCCGAATTCGCGAGGAACGTACTGGACTGCCTGCGGCAGCCGCTCGAATCGGGAGTGATCAGTATTCACCGCGCAAACGCGGTGGCACGTTTTCCCGGCCGGTTCCAACTGGTGCTCGCTGCCAATCCCTGCCCGTGTGGCCAGTACGGTGCGATCGATTCCACCTGTACCTGCACACCCAATACCCGAAGGCGCTACCTCGCGAGGTTGTCAGGGCCCCTTCTGGACCGGATCGACATCCAGGTCCAGGTTCGCCGTGTCACCGCCGCCGAACTTCGGCTGAGTGCAGACAAGCAGCGTCTGACCACCGCGGTCGCGCGCGGCCAGGTGAACCACGCCCGGATGGCAGCAGCAGAGAGGCTCGCGTCGACCCCATGGCGGCTCAACAGCGAGGTCTCGGGAGCATGGCTCAGGGCAGGGCCGAGAAAGCTGTCTCCCGCGGCCCTGACCTCGTTGGATCGTGCACTGGAGAGGGGCGGGATGACCATGCGCGGATACGACCGGATCCTGCGGGTCGCGTGGACGCTGGCTGATCTCGATTGCTCCGGCGACCCCGGCGCCGACCACATCGGGCGGGCCCTCTACCTCCGGAGGTCGGTTTCATGACTCTCTTCTCGCTCGACGAGGCAACGATCATTGCGGCAGTGCGGGCAATCAGTGACCCGACCGCAGCACCCGATGCTGACGCCCGTCTACCGGTGGGCCCGGTCACCGAGGGCCCCAACGCCATCAGCTCCAGTGCCAACGGCCCTGGTGCAATCGGCCCTGGTGCAAGCGGCCCTGATGCAATCGGCCCTGGTACAAACAGCTCTGGCGACGACGAAAGCCTCCGTGCGTGGGCCGCAGAGCGATTCGCCCGCGCGACGTGGAGCGGGATCGCCGAACCTGGTGATGTGGCGGCGGGAACGCTCGTGCGGGCGCTGGGCGCTGCAGGTGCCCTGCGAGCGTTGGTCGAGCGACATTCCCCCGAGCGGGTTCGAGCTGAGGTCATTGCAACGGGCACTGAGTTCGGCTCTGAGCGTGAAATGGCGCTCGCGATCGAACGGTGGATGCCGCGCCTCGCGGCGAACTCGGCGCTGACATCGATGCGTCTTGCGGCGCAATGCGGTGCCCGACTGCTCACTCCGGCCGACGACGCCTGGCCCGCGGGGCTCAACGATCTTGATGCACACGAGCCGCTCGCGCTCTGGGTGCGTGGAACGCCTGACTCTGTCGCGGCCGTCGGTCATTCCCTGGCGATTGTCGGGGCCAGGGCCGCCACCGGATACGGCGAACACGTCACCATGGAACTGTCGGCGGGTCTCTGCGATCGCGGGTTCGGGATCGTCTCGGGTGCGGCGTACGGCATCGACGGAATGGCTCATCGGGCGGCGCTGGCGAGCTCCGGACTCACCATCGCGTTTCTCGCCGGTGGTGTGGACCGCTCGTATCCCTCGGGACACGACTCGCTTCTCTCACGCATCGCGAGCGAGGGCGTGATCGTCTCCGAACTGCCGTGCGGTGCGCCACCGACGAAATGGAGGTTCCTCCAACGAAACCGGTTGATTGCGGCGGTGTCGAAGGCGACGATCGTCATCGAAGCAGGGGCACGCAGCGGTTCTCTGAATACCGCTGCTCACGCAGCATCGATGGGTCGCCCACTTGGAGCCGTTCCCGGTCCGGTCACCTCGGCGGCTTCGGCTGGGTGTCACCGTCTGCTTCGTGAGTTCGATGCAGTCTGTGTGACGAGCGCAGACGAGGTCGCCGAGCTTATCGGGTGTGAGCCTGGTGGCGGTGAAGGCAGTGCAGGCAGCGAGGGCCGCGAGGGCTCGGCTCCTTCGGCCGATCGTCGGCATCCCCAACACCTCCGAGTTCTCGACGCGCTCGCCGTGCACACGTTCCGGAGCGTAGAAGACGTCGCTTCGCGAACCGGCATGAGTATTCGCGACACCCAGTCAGTACTCGGAACATTGAGCCTCACGCGGGAGGTGGTGCACGAGGATGACGGCTGGAAGAAGGCTCCTGCATCCGGGCGGGGCCGGACGTAGCGTCAGTGGATCAGCAACCCCTGTATACGCAGCGCGCTGTGACAGGGCGAACTCCATCTCCTGCAGAGTCCGGCACTGACGGGCAGCGGTGGCTGCTGTGACAATGGAAGCATGGTCTCAGAACATCCGGCCCGGCCCATCGAGGCAATGCCGACCCACACGATCGCCCACATCAGCGACACACACTTCCTGGCCGGCGAAGCTCGTCTCTACGGCGCGATCGACACGGATACGACCCTGGCTCGAGCCCTCGAGCGACTCGAGGGATCCGGCATCTCATTCGATGCGCTGGTCTTCACCGGTGACATAGCCGACCTCGGCGAATCGGACGCCTACGAGCGCGTCAGGGCTCTGGTCGAGCCGGCCGCCCATCGGATGGGAGCGCAACTGGTGTGGGTGATGGGGAACCACGACCACCGGTCGCGGATGCGAGTCGAGTTGCTCGACGAACCCGGCTCGGATTCTCCGGTCGACCGGGTCTTCTGGCTCAACGGGCTCAGGTTGATTGCCCTCGACACCTCTGTGCCGGGATTCCACCACGGCGAGCTGACACGCGAACAGCTCGACTGGCTGGCTGCAGAGCTTCACACACCCGCGGCCGCCGGCACGATTCTGGCGCTGCACCACCCGCCCATCCCCACAACGCTGCCGCTCATGCCCATCCTCGAACTGCAGGAACAGGATCAGCTTGCCGATGTGATCCGAGGGACCGACGTGATCTCGATCCTCGGGGGGCACCTTCACTACTCGACACACTCCCTCTTCGCCGGTGTGCCGATCTCGGTGGCCGCAGCCACCTGCTACACAATGGACCTTGTCTCGGCTCGCCAGTCTTTGGTCGGCAGGGACGGGGGCCAGTCGCTCAATCTCGTGCAGGTGTACCCGGGCCAGGTGGTGCACTCCGTGGTGCCGCTGGGCATCAGTCAGGTCGTGAACACCTTTCCAGCGGAATTCGTCGACCGGATCGAATCGCTCCCCGCAGCTGCGCAGAGGGAAGCATTCTCGCGACAGGCCCCCACGACAGACTGATCGGGCACGATGGGGCACTGCTGAACAGCGACGCGCCACACAGCGCGGCCAGTCGAGGTGCCACAATCAGGCATGCTGGAGCGGTGAGCCTGGACCAGCCGATCGGCGACTACCTGTCGTATCTGGAGTTCGAGCGCGCCTACTCGCCCAACACCGTCAGGGCATACGCCTCCGACCTCGCGAATCTGACAGCGTTCGCGCGCGAGCAGCAAGCCGACGAGCTGAGCCTCGAAATGCTGCGGGACTGGCTCTGGGAAGCATCGAACTCGGGGTTGTCGAAATCGACCCTCGCGAGGCGTTCGGCAACGGCGAAGAGCTTCTCGGCCTGGCTGGTGCGAACGAAGAGGGAGCCCTCCGACGCGGCAGCGCGACTTCGGGCGCCTCGGGCCGATCGGTCGCTACCGAGGGTGCTCACCTCGCAGTCGATGAACGAGGTGTTCGCGCTTCTGGCAGAAAGGGCGGCCGAGGGCGACCCGATCGCCCTGCGGGATCACGCGATCGTGGAACTTCTGTACGCGTCGGCGCTTCGGGTATCTGAGCTCGTCGGTATCGATCCGGCAGACATCGACCACGACAGGCGTACTGTACTGGTCACGGGGAAGGGATCGAAACAGCGAGTCGTGCCGTTCGGTACCCCAGCGCAGGATGCCGTCATCGCCTACCAGCGGCTCGGTCGACCACAGCTCGCGCTCAGGGCGGCTCAACCGGCGACCACGACGGCACTGTTCCTGAACACCCGCGGCACCCGCCTCGGTACGCGCTCGGTGTATTCCTTGGTAGCGAGCCTGCTGCAGCGCTTCCCGGGATCGGGACCGGAGGGCCCGCACGCGTTCCGGCACACCGCGGCGACGCACCTGCTCGACGGAGGCGCCGATCTGCGGGCGGTGCAGGAGATGCTCGGTCATTCGAGCCTGGGCACGACGCAGATATACACGCACGTGACCACAGAACGCCTTCGCCAGACCTATCTCTCCGCTCACCCTCGAGCGTGACCGGAGACCGAACAGGCCCACCCACGATTCTGGCCGGCGTCTTGGCGCCTTCGCCGACTGCTGTCGAATCGATGGGCAGGAGCACGGCGCGTGGCAACCCCCCGATGAGGACACGCGGCGACACGTACGAGCCGTGCAGTCGTACGCCAAGGTGGAGACATGACGGGGCGCAATGCGACGCCCCGCTGGAGAGCGCGCCGATGGGCGTGCCTGCGGTGACGGCCTGGCCGAGCACAACCGAGGCAGTCACAGGCTCCACTGTCGATATGAACCCTCCGTCGTGAGTGATCGACACCACCGGCCGGTCGACTACGACGCCGACGAACGAAACTCGCCCGTCGGCAACCGCCGTCACCTCAGAGCCCGGCTCTTGAGCCAGGTCGATGCCCCGGTGCCCCGCAGAATACCGGTCGAGCGGTGCAAGGAACTCCCGGATGATCAGCAGAGTGCCAGCGACAGGCCACCGCGCGCTCGCTGACCCTGTGCCGACAGTTTCGGCCCCAACGGGTTCAGCCCCATCCATCACCGCTGTCGTTCCACCGGTTGCCGGCACCGACCTCTGGGACACTCCGGTGACCGGAGCCCGCCCCGCCTGCCCCTCTTGCGGCCCATCAACCGGCCAAACCATCGGACCGATAGCCGTCAGCCAGACAACCACCGGCACAAGCGCGTACACACGCGCATGCAGCAACACGAGCATCCAGAATTTCATAGGGACAGCATCGGCTGTCGCACGCAACCCCCTGACGCAATCCGATCGAACTGTGCAACATCGTGCGAAGATCGAAACTGTGAGGGAGACAACTTACAGCTGTGATCCTTCATGGGTAGTTCGATCGCGCAGTGCACGACGCGCGAGTCACACGTTCGAAGGGGCACGACATGTCTGGGTCAGCTGGTACAACGGCGTCTGGTGAAACCGACAAGAACCTCCAGAAGAAACTCAATCGAAAAGTCATCGCACTCTCGGTTGCAGCGGCACTTGGCGGGTTCCTTTTCGGTTTCGATTCCTCTGTCATCAACGGGGCGGTCGACGCCATCAAGTCGGACTTCGGCCTCGAGGCGGTACCGCTTCTGAGCGGCTTCGTCGTCGCCTCGGCGCTGCTCGGCTGTGCAGTCGGTGCCTATTTCGCGGGCCGCCTGGCCGACCGCATGGGCCGCATCCCCGTCATGCTCATCGGCGCCTCGCTCTTCCTCATCAGCTCCATCGGCTCGGCAGCAGCCTTTGCGGTCTGGGACCTCGTTCTCTGGCGGGTCCTCGGCGGCCTCGGCATCGGCATCGCCTCGGTGATCGCCCCGGCCTATATCGCCGAGATCGCGCCGAAGGCCGTGCGTGGTGGCCTGGCCTCACTGCAGCAGCTCGCGATCACGCTCGGTATCTTCGCCGCCCTGCTCTCTGACGCGATCCTTGCTAACGCAGCCGGTGACGCCAACAGCCCGCTGTGGTTCGGCGTCGATGCCTGGCGATGGATGTTCGTGGTCTGCGCAGTTCCCGCGATCGTGTACGGGCTGCTCGCCCTGCGCCTGCCTGAGTCTCCCCGCTTCCTTGCCGGCAAGGGCAAGAAGGAGGAGGCGAGAACCGTTCTTGCGAGCGTGATGCCCACGACCCAGGTCGACGATGCCCTGCAGGAGATCGAGACCTCCCTTCGCGAAGACAAGGAGAACGCGCGCACCGCCTCGCTGAGGGGCAAGATGTTCGGTCTGCTGCCGGTCGTCTGGGTGGGCATCCTGCTGTCGATGTTCCAACAGCTCGTGGGCATCAACGTGATCTTCTACTACTCCACGTCTCTGTGGGCGTCGGTCGGGTTCGACACCGGCAACCCGGGCACCTCGCTCACCATCTCGGTGATCACCTCGGTCGTCAACGTGGCAGTGACGTTCGTCGCCATCTTCTTCGTCGACAAGATCGGCAGGCGGCCGCTGCTGCTTGGCGGTTCGATCGGCATGTTCGTCTCGCTCGGAGTCATGGCGCTCTCGTTCGGCCAATCCCAGCTCGTCAACGGAACGCCGCAACTGCCGGGAGCATGGGGCCCGATCGCCCTCGTCGCCGCCAACCTGTTCGTCATCTCGTTCGGCGCCACCTGGGGCCCGCTCGTCTGGGTGCTGCTCGGCGAGATCTTCCCCAACCGCATCCGCGGCAAGGCACTCGGCATCGCGGCGGCAGCCCAATGGCTCACGAACTTCGCCATCACCGAGACCTTCCCGGCGCTGTCGGCGTTCTCGCTCACCTTCACCTACGGTATGTACGCGTTCTTCGCCCTGGTGTCGTTCTTCTTCGTGTTCTTCGCGGTGCCAGAGACGAAGGGGCGTTCACTCGAGAGTATGGATGGCCTGAAGGTCGATCGCGGCGGGCGAGCTGCCAAGGCGGCGGCACTCCGTGCCGAAGCTTCTCCCTCCTGATCGGTCTCAGAGAGGCATCCTGGCACGGCCCGCACGGGCCTGCCCTGCGCGGTGCTATCATGGACGGAGCACCGCGCTTTGTCGTGGTGACTACGCGTGCCATTCGGCCGCCAGATCCATTCGGTCTCTGACCTTCTGTACTGATCCAGGCTCATTCTGCTGGGTTCAACGGGGAGTCGGGGCGGTTCTGTGCCGGGCACCAGGAGCGCCGATCATCCGATCGCTGCTGAAAACCGATTTGGCCTGACCAGTTCTGCGTGCCCTCCGGGCGTGCACGGCGGCGGGCCTTGGAACAGGAGAACGGCTCATGGCCGTCGTAACGATTCGCCAGCTGCTCGACAGCGGCGTGCACTTCGGGCACCAGACCCGCCGTTGGAACCCGAAGATGAAGCGATTCATCTTCACCGAGCGTTCCGGCATCTACATCATCGACCTGCAGCAGTCGCTTGGCTTCATCGACAAGGCCTACGACTTCGTGAAGGAGACGGTCGCCCACGGCGGCACGATTCTCTTCGTCGGCACCAAGAAGCAGGCGCAGGAAGCGATCGCCGAGCAGGCGACCCGCGTGGGCCAGCCCTACGTCAACCAGCGCTGGCTCGGTGGGCTTCTCACGAACTTCCAGACGGTCTCGAAGCGTCTTGCCCGTATGAAGGAGCTCGAGGAGCTCGACTTCGAAGACACCGCCAAGAGCGGTTTCACGAAGAAAGAGCTGCTCATCAAGAAGCGCGAGCTCGACAAGCTGCACAAGAGCCTCGGCGGTATTCGCAACCTGACGAAGACCCCGTCGGCTCTCTGGGTTGTCGACACCAAGAAGGAGCACCTCGCGATCGACGAGGCGAAGAAGCTCGGCATCCCCGTGATCGGTATTCTCGACACGAACTGCGACCCCGACGAAGTCACCTACCCGATCCCGGGTAACGACGACGCGATCCGTTCGGTCGGCCTGCTGACCCGCATCATCGCCGACGCCGCAGCTGAGGGCCTGATCCAGCGCCACCAGAAGCCCGAAGAGGCCGGCAATGTCTCGGCTGTCGAGCCGCTGGCCGAGTGGGAGCGCGAGCTTCTCGAGGCTTCTGCTGTCGAGCTGGCCGTCGATGAGACTCTTGTCGCCGAGACCCTCGTAGAAGAGGCTCTGACCTCAGACGCCGTCTCTCCTGAGGTCGCCGCTGAGGCTGTCGTCGAGGCAGTCGTTGCCGCGGTCGAAGCTGAAGAGATCATCGAAGAAGCCGAGTAACTCGTAACCCGTTTGAACCATGCTGTGCCCGGGGAGACTCGGGCACAGCACTTTAGCTAGGAGTAATGAAGCACTATGGCAAATTTCAACGTTGCCGACGTTAAGATTCTGCGCGACCGCCTGGGCGCTGGAATGGTAGACAGCAAGAACGCTCTGGTCGAAGCCGATGGAGACATCGACAAGGCCATCGAGATCCTGCGCCTCAAGGGCCAGAAGGGCGTCGCCAAGCGCGAGGGCCGTGCCACCAGTGAGGGCCTCGTCGCCGCTCAGGAGTCCGGAACGACCGCCACGCTCATCGAACTCGCCTGCGAGACGGACTTCGTCGCGAAGAACCAGAAGTTCATCGACCTGAGCGAGAAGGTCCTGGCAGCCGTTGTTGCAGCCGGCGCCTCTAGCGTCGAAGAGGCGCTTGCCGCTCCTGCAGGATCACAGACCGTCGCAGAGGCGATCTCCGACGAAGCTGCAATCCTCGGCGAGAAGATCGAACTGCGTCGCGTTGCCCAGGTGACCGGCGAGCACTTTGCCATCTACCTGCACCGCACCAGCAAGGACCTTCCCCCGCAGGTCGGCGTGATCGTCGGCTACAGCGGTTCAGACGCCGAGACTGCGCGCAGCATCGCGCAGCACATCTCGTTCGCCAACCCCGAGTACCTGACCCGCGACGACGTTCCGGCCGATGCAGTCGAGGCTGAGCGCAAGATCGTGACGGAGATCGCCGAGAACGAGGGCAAGCCCGCTGCGGCCCTGCCCAAGATCATTGAAGGTCGCCTGACCGGCTTCTTCAAGCAGGTCGCCCTGCTCGACCAGGACTACGCCAAGGACAACAAGCAGTCCGTTGCCAAGGTGCTGTCGGAATCCGGCCTGACCGTGTCGGGTTTCGCCCGATTCAAGGTCGGCGCATAACGCTCCCGCATCTGGCAGGCAAAAAGGGGCAGCTTCGGCTGCCCCTTTTTTGTACCCGAAAGAGGGGCAAGGAATTACCGGTAGCCTGAACAACGGAAGTGACGAAGGGAAATCCACACGATGAACGAATCGACCGGAAAACGACGGGTTCTGCTCAAGCTTTCGGGGGAGGCCTTCGGTGGCGGTTCACTCGGAGTCAATCCTGATGTGGTCGGCGCACTCGCGAGGGAGATCGCCGAAGCAGCAAAATCCGTCGAGATCGCCATCGTTGTCGGTGGTGGCAACTTCTTCCGGGGTGCGGAGCTCAGCCAGCGGGGCATGGACAGGGGCCGCGCCGACTACATGGGCATGCTCGGCACTGTGATGAACGCCCTCGCGCTCCAGGACTTCCTCGAACAGGCTGGCGCCGCCACTCGCGTGCAGTCGGCCATCTCGATGACCCAGGTCGCCGAGCCCTACATTCCGAGGCGTGCCGAGCGCCACCTCGAAAAGGGGAGGGTCGTCATCTTCGGTGCCGGGGCAGGCTTGCCCTACTTCTCGACCGACACCGTTGCTGCCCAGCGTGCACTGGAGATCGGCGCCGATGTCGTGCTGGTCGCCAAGAACGGCGTCGACGGCGTCTACGACTCTGACCCCCGCACCAACCCCGACGCCAAGAAGATCGACCGACTCACCTACCTCGACGCGCTGCAGCGCGAACTGAAGGTCGTCGATTCGACGGCGTTCAGCCTCTGCATGGACAACCGGATGCCGATGGTCGTCTTCGGAATGGAGCCGCACGGCAACGTGACGCGCGCGATCCTCGGAGAAGAGATCGGCACACTGGTGCACACCTCGCACGCGTAGAGATGTCACGGGGCGTCTGCCCAGCCATCCACTGCGATTGACAGTAAACTGAGCCGAGAAATAAGGAGTTGCCGTGATTGCCGATGTACTGTCTGACGCCGCTGAGCGAATGAGAAAAGCCCTCGAGGCCACCAAAGAGGACTTCTCGACCGTCCGCACCGGCCGGGCCAACCCCGCCCTCTTCCAGAAGGTTCTGGTCGACTACTACGGTTCACCCACTCCGCTCTCGCAGCTGGCGTCGATGCAGAACCCCGAAGCCCGCACGATCATCGTCACCCCGTACGACAAGGGTGCACTCCGTGATATCGAGCAGGCACTGCGCGACATGCCGAACCTGGGCGCCAACCCCACGAACGACGGCAACATCATCCGCGTGACGCTGCCCGACCTCACCGAAGAACGCCGCAAGGAATTCGTCAAGGTGGTCAAGGTCAAGGCCGAAGACGGCAAGATCTCTGTGCGCAACATCCGTCGCAAGGCCAAAGACGAATTGGATGCCCTGAAGAGCGAAGTCGGTGACGACGAGGTTGCCCGGGCAGAGAAGGAGCTCGAGGCGAACACGAAGTCCACCGTCGATGCCATCGACGATGCTCTGAAGCGCAAAGAGACCGAGCTGCTGGAAATCTAGGCGTACCAGACGTGACAGAAGATTCGCGCGAGGGCAGGCCCGGTCGGCCGAGGCGATCGCCCCAGGGCATCACCCGGGCCGAGCTCGAAGAGCGGGTTCGTGCAAGGCGCGAGCAGTTCGAAGAGGCCAATGAGAAGATCACGGCGCGCACGGGCCGCAACCTCATCCCGGCCATTGCCATCGGCCTCGGCCTCGGCGGCACCATGCTGGTCAGCCTTCTGTTCTTCAATCTGATCTTCTTCATCTTCGTCGGTCTCCTCGTGTGCGTCACCGCAGCCGAACTCGTGCAGGCACTGCGCCGTTCAGGTCGCACGGTGCCGCTCATCCCGACAATCGCCTCCGGGGCAGCGGTTTCCGCAGCCGCCTACTTCTTCGGCGCTTCGGCGCAGTGGCTCGTTCTTCTTGTCGGCGCAGCCGTGGTGTGCGTGTGGCGCATTGTCATGCTCGCAAGCCGGAGTCACCGGGGCTCGGTGCAATCCGTTGTGCGTGACCTCTCGGCCGGTCTCCTGGTGCAGGGCTACGTCGTCTTTCTCGGGAGCATCTCGCTTCTTCTCGTCGTGCAACCCGGCGGCCAGTGGTGGGTGCTCAGCTTCATGCTCATCGTCGTCTGCGTCGACACCGGCGCGTATGTGGCGGGCCTGAACTTCGGCAAGCACCCGATGGCACCGCGCATCAGCCCGAAGAAGACCTGGGAGGGTCTTGCAGGCGCTGCAATAACGGCGCTGGTTGCTGGTGTGCTGCTCTCGGTCTTCCTGCTGCAGGAACCCGTGTGGTTCGGGCTCCTCCTGGGGGCGGTGATCACCGTCACCGCGACGTTCGGCGACCTTGCGGAGTCCCTGCTCAAACGTGACATGGGTATCAAAGACATGAGCACCTGGTTGCCGGGGCACGGCGGCTTTCTCGACCGCCTCGATTCGATGCTGCCCTCGGCAGCAGCGGCGTACGTGCTCTTCATCGTCTTCGCCTGAGAGGCACCCTGTGCGTCCACTCGGCTGGCTGTCAGCGTAACGGGCCAAGTATTGGCACAATGGTCGAGTGAGCCAATCCTTTCCCCTCAGCCGCAAGTCGGCTCTGGGCTACAACATCGATGAAGTCGAGGGATTTCTCGCCCGTGCCCGAAAGGCGTACGAGGCCCAGGCCGAGCTGAACCCTGCCGATTCTGCCGAGACGGATTCGACGAGCATCCGGCGAGCGAGCTTCGGGCTGCAAAAGGGCGGCTACTCGCCTGCCCACGTCGATGCGGCGCTGGAGCGCCTCGAAGATGCCTTCGTCGCCCGCGAGCGTGCGCGGGCAAAGCACGAGATCGGTGACGAGGCGTGGTTCACGCGCAGCAGGGAGCGGGCCCGCGAGATCGTCGCGCGTCTCGAACGCGCAGACGGCCACAAGTTCGCCCGAGCGAATGTTCTCACCGGCGGGTACAACCGCGATGACGTCGACGCTTTCTGCGACACCCTCATCGCATACTTCCGCTCGGGCGCGAACGTCACGGTGGCGGATGTTCGGGGTGTCGTGTTCCGCCCGAAGCTGGGCGGCTACAGCGAGGTGCAGGTCGACCTGGTGCTCGACGCCGTCGTCGACGTGATGCTCGCCGTTCGTTGACGCGCAGTTCGCTGAGGACCTGACCGATCCCCGTCACTCGCTAAGCTGACGGCATGCGAAACGAGATCGTCGCGATCATTGGCGTGATCGTCATCGTCGGGGTCTCGCTTCTGGCGCCGAAGCTGCGCATCGCTGCCCCGATCATCCTCGTGCTGATCGGGGTGGGTATCTCGATCATTCCTGGTGTACAGCCCGTTCATGTGCCGTCTGCGCTCATCCTGACGGTCGTGCTTCCGCCGTTGCTCTACGCGTCTGCGATCAACCTTCCCCTCATCGACTTCCGCCGCAATATCGGGAGCATCACCGGGCTCTCCGTAGCCCTCGTGTTCGTGAGCGCATTCGGAACGGGGCTGCTGCTCTTCTCGCTCTTCCCTGAGCTGAGCCTTGCTTCTGCAATCGCCCTCGGCGCGGTGATCAGCCCGACCGACGCTGTGGCGGCGACATCGATCGGAAAGCGGCTCGGGCTGCCCCACCGGCTGAGCGCCGTGATCGAAGGCGAGAGCCTCGTCAACGATGCCTCAGCACTCGTTCTGCTGAGGTCAGCCGTTGCTGCAACGGCAGGAGCGGTGAGCCTGTGGCAGGTCGCTGGCAGCTTCGTCTACTCGGTCGTCGTGGCAGCTGTCGTCGGTGCGCTCGTCGGTGCAGTGACGATTCTGGTGCGCTCGAAACTCTCCGACCCCGTCCTGACCACCGCGGTCTCGTTCGCCGTGCCGTTTCTTGCATACGTGCCAGCCGAATCGGTCGGTGCCTCCGGGGTGCTCAGTGTCGTCGCGGCCGGGCTCATGACCGGGCACTTCGGCGCCAAGTACTTCACCGCCCCCTCGCGCATCAGCGAACGGCTCACCTGGCGTACGCTGCAGTTCCTGCTCGAGAACGCGGTGTTCCTCATCATGGGGCTGCAGCTGAAAGACCTTGTGGAACAAGTCGTCGACAAACACCTGAGTGTCGAACAGGCGATCTATTTCGGGCTGTTGGCCACGGGGCTGCTGATCATCGTGCGGTTCGTCTTCGTGATGCCGCCGACCCTGATCAGCGCCTGGCGTCGCAAACGTCATCCGCCGCCCACGCGCCCGGGTGCCATGGCCGGTGACGTGCCGACCGGTGTGGCGGGCGGAGTCGTACTGTCGTGGAGTGGAATGCGCGGCGTGGTGACGCTTGCCGCGGCCCAGTCCCTGCCTGAAGACACGCCATACCGCCCCCAGTTGATCCTGATCGCCTTCACGGTGGCAATAGTGACCCTGATCGTGCAGGGGTCGACGTTGCCGTTCGTGATCAAGCTGTCGGGCATCCAGCGGGCGCGCGCAGCCGATGAGAAGGTGGAGTTCGCCTCGCTGGTGGATCGCCTGCAGGAGGCGGGGCGCGGGCTTCTCGAGAACCCGGAGCTCGTGCTGCCGGGAGGAGCCGTGCCCGACCTGGGTGTGGTCGAGCGTGTCAAGCGCGACGCCAAGTTGCGCAGCCAGTCGGCCTGGGAGGTCACGAGCCTGGCCGAGGACGAGACCAACCCTGCGCCGCACGAACAGTATCGTGAGTTGAGGCTCGAGGTGATCCGGGTCGAGCGCGAGACACTTCTCGACGAGCGCGACCGCGGTGAATTCAGCTCGCACACCCTCACTCGCGCCCACGAGATGCTCGACCTCGAGGAGTCTCGGCTGGTGCAGAGTGAGGGCCTCGGCGGGTAGTACGAGCGCATCGCCGGGCAGTCCGAGTGCATCGCCGGGGAGTCCGGGAGAGGCTCGTACAATTGACGTCATGCCCCGCAGCAATCGCCCTCGACGCAATTCGGGGGCGGGCGACACGGGTGACGACGGATTCGAACGCATGATGACGGGTTGGCGAACCGTCGAACACCGCCGGAATGGCGACTGGAACGTGCAGCCCATCTCGGCCAAGCAGGCCACGAAGCCGTACACCTGCCCCGGATGCTCGCTCACCGTCACGCCGGGAACGGCACACCTGGTTGCGTGGCGGGCCGACGGCGTGCTCGGCGACTCCAGCGATCTTGCTGCCCGCAGGCACTGGCACACCCACTGTTGGAGGATTGGTTCGTAGATGGCACCCGTGATCGATGTTCGAAGCAGCGTTGTGCTCCCCGCCATTCGGGAAGACATCGAACTGCACACCGAAGACGGTCTCACCCTGGTCGGTGAGCTGTCGCTGCCCCCGACAGGAGAACCGGTCGCAACGCTGGTGATGCTCCACCCCCTGCCGACGGCCGGTGGATTCATGGACTCGCACATCATCCGCAAGGCGGCAGGCAGGCTTCCGGCACTCGCCCAGCTCGCCGTGCTGCGCTTCAACACCAGAGGGACCTCGTCTCCGCGCGGGACGAGTGACGGCACGTTCGGCCACGGTGACGACGAGCGCCTCGACGTCGACGCGGCGATGCGGTTCGTAGGGGAGCGGGGGTTGCCGCACCCCTGGCTAGTCGGGTGGTCGTTCGGTACCGAACTCGCCCTGAAATACGGTCTGGGCCACGAGATCGAGGGCGCGATCCTCTTGTCGCCGCCGCTGCACCGCGCGACCACGGCGGAAGTCGCCGCGTGGGCCGGGACGGGCATCCCTCTTGTCGCTCTCATTCCGGAATTCGACGACTATCTGAAGGCTCCCGAGGCTCGGGAACGTTTTTCTTCTGTTCCCGAAGCCGACATCGTCGAGGTCGAAGGCGGAAAACACCTGTGGGTGGGGGAGTCGCAGACCAAGAGGGTGCTCAACGAGATCGTCCAGCGAGTGAACCCCGCCGCGGCCCCGCTGCCGGAGACCTACGAGACGGCCTGAGGCCGAGGATACGGCCAGAGTTCGACGAGACGACCTCTGGCATCTGCGGAACCGTCTCGGACACCTGCGGGACGGTTTGGGACCGCGGCTCAGCGCTCGTTCTGGATCGGAATCACGACCTGTTTGACGATCAGCATGATCGACGCGGCGATCGGAATCGCAACCAGCGCTCCCAGGACCCCGAGCAATGACCCGCCGGCCAGCGCGGCGATCACCACAACCGATCCGGGCACAGAGACCGCACGCTTCATGATGTTCGGGCTCAGCAGGTATGCCTCGACCTGCATGTACACCAGGTAGTAGATGGCGGCGACCAGAGCGGTAAGTGGTGAGCCCACGCCCGGGATCAGGCACACGGCGACAATGATGACTGAGCCAGAGATCGTTCCGACCAGCGGGATCAGAGAGAGCATTCCGGCGATGAACGCCAGAACTGCTGCGTATGGTGCCTGGATGATCGACAGGAACACGAAGCTCAGAACACCGTTGCAGAGCGCGAGCGTCACCTGGCCGATCACGTACCGGCCCACTGCCTCTGTCACCTGCTCGCCGAGGTCGGCGAACCGTTCGCGTCTGCTCGCCGGTACGAGGAGGTAGACCGACCTCTTCATCAGCGCGAGATTGGCCGTGAAGAAGAGCGTCAGGATGACCACGATGACGGTGCCGAAGATACCGTTTGCAATGCCCACGCCGACAGCCAGCGCACCGCCGGCGATCGTGGTGATGTTGCCGGGATCCTGCAGATACTTCGTGACCGCGTCGACGACGGCCTGCACGTCGATGAAGCCGCCCAGGCTGTTGGTGAGGTTCGATGCCCAGCTCGACGACTGGAGCAGGGTGGCCAGGTGCGGTATCTGGGCGAACAGCTGCGTCAGCTGGTCGATGATGATCGGCAGCACGGCGAAGACGAGGCCCGTGATGATTCCGGCGACGCCGATCACGACCACGAGGATGGCCACCGGACGGCGGAAATGGTGTCGTTCGAGCCAGGAGACGATCGGGTCGAGACCGAGCGCCAGAAAGACGGCGATGCCGATATACGTGAGAACCGTGGCGAGGTTTCCGATGGCGAGAAGGATCACCACACCGAGGCCGACGCCCAGTGTTCCCACGAGGCCCAGCGTGAAGGCGTTCTTCACTTTCACCTGCATATGCTCCCTCGGTCTGCCTGCAAATCTAGCCCCTGCACACGACAACGCAGAAGTCTGGGAGCATTCACAAGGAGGATCAGCTATCTTTTAATGTCTTTGTGTCTGGAGAAATCACGTGCGATTCATTCTTGCGATCTTCGCTTTCGTTATTGCGACAGCGCTCATCGGCATCGGTATCGCCGAGCGGACAGTGCTCCTTCCGCCCTCGTCGCTGAAGGTCGAAACCACCCAATCGGTGAGCACGCCCTATGTCTACATCGACAGTGATGTACTCAAAGCGCTGGGCGGAGACCAGACGGTCACCCTCTCCGGCAGCCCGAAGATCTTCGTCGCCTACGGCAGAACCGATGACGTGAAGGCCTGGCTGAACGGGTCGAGCTTCGCCAAGATCGCCTACCAGGGTGGCGACAAGCCCTCCCTGTCGTCGACGATCGTTCCCGCAGACACGACAACTGCCGCGGCGGCGAACGTCGCGAGTGGCTCTGCGAATCCCGCTGGATCCGACCTCTGGCTCGAGGAATACTCCGCCGACACCTCGATGTCGCGCACGTTCAACCTCCCGGCAGGTTATTCGCTGATCGTGGCCGACGACGGTACGGCGCCAGCACCGACCACGGTGAGCATCTCGTGGCCCCTCGACAACAGCACTCCAGCGGCCACGCCGCTGATCCTCGCCGGGGCAGCGTTCCTCATCGCCGGGCTCGTGCTGCTACTCCTGGGGCTCAATCACATGAAGAAGTCCCGCGGACCGCGCCGCAAGCCGCCGGCGCTCCCTCGGGGCACGAGGTTCTCTCCTTCAAGAACGAACGCCATCGAGTCCGGGGTCAGGCGCGGGCGACGCTCGATCACCCGCTTCACCGGAACCGTGGCGCCAGCCTTGGTGCTCTGTGTCGTGGCGGCCGGCGGAGTGTCGATGCCGGCGCAGGGTGCTCTTGCGGATACGGCTACGCCAGTGCCTGTGTCGACCACGGGAACACCGACGCCGAGTTCGACCCCGTCGGAGACGACCGGCACTCCCACGCCTGTTCCGACTCCCGAGTCCGGGCCGCCGCCAGTGGTCAGCGAGACGCAGCTCGACGCGATTCTCGCCCGGGTCAGTGCCACCACCACCGCGGCAGATGCTGCCTCAGACGCGACAGCCCTGGCCGCACGCGTCACCGGGCCGGCCCTGGAGCTGAGAGCTGCGACCTACAAGATCCGGGCAGCGGACCCCGCGTATCCAGCCCCACAGGCCATTCCCGTCGGGCCAGCCTCGGTTGTGTTGCCACAGGCTACAACGGCCTGGCCTCGCACCGTCTTCGCCATCGCTGAGAACACGGCCGATACGACCGTTGCGCCACTCTCGCTGATGATGGTTCAGGACACCCCACGCAGTGCCTACAAGGTGTACTACGCGATTCCGCTCGAGCCGAACACGACACTTCCCCCAGTTGCTCCGGCAACCGTCGGCACCTCGCGCCTGGCAGACGACAGCAAGCTCCTGTCCATCACCCCGGCCGATGCAGCGACCGGATATGCAGACATTCTGGCTGTCGGTGACCAGAGCCCGTATTTCGACAAATTCGATGCAACAGGTGACACACTTCGAACGAGCGTCGGCGTGGACTACAAGAACGCGAAGAAAGCCGCGCTACCCAACACTGCGAGTATCGAATTCGCAAAGGTCGCCGGGGCCGGGCAGACCATTTCGCTCGCGACTAACCAGTCGGGCGCGATCGTCGCACTCAACATCAGGGAGTCGGAGACCGTCAAGGTGGTCGAGGCCGGTGCGACAGTCAGTCCGGAAGGTGCGGTGAAGGCCGCTTCCGGCGTCACCACGTCGACGAAGGGCACCGAGGCGATCTACGATTACCAGTTGCTGTTCTATATCCCGCCGTCGGGCGACACTTCGAAGGTCAGACTTCTCGGTTTCGCTCAGGGGCTCTTGAGTGCAAAGGAGTTGCCGTGAGTCAGGTTCCCCCCTCCGCCGCGAGCCTGCGAGGTGCGGTCGACCTGTCTTCGCTGGTGAACCGGGCAACTTCGCCGGCGGGTTCGGCACCGTCATCGAACGGTAGCGGCGCGGCAGCGGGGCCTACGGGTGTCGTCACGGTTCCGAGTCTCCTTCTCGATGGAACTGATGCCTCGTTCTCGCAGATTCTCGAACTCTCCAACTCGGTTGCCGTCATTGTCGAACTGTGGGCATCGTGGTCTGACGGATCACGAATTCTCGCTCCGCTGATGCAGAAGCTGATCCTGGAGTACTCGGGCCAATTCGTGCTGGTCCGAGTCGAGACAGACACGAACCCTCAGCTGACCGAGGCGTTCCAGGCGCAATCCGTGCCGACCGTTGCCGCAATCATCGGTGGGCGACCCGTGGCACTGTTCGAAGGCGCGCAGCCCGAGCAGAGCATCCGCGACGTGCTCGAACAAGTGGCGCAACTCGCCGACCAGAATGGCATCACCGGCCGCGCAGAACCTTCAGACGGGCGCACAGGCGCAACACCCACCGAAAGTGAGGCCGACCCTGCGTCAGCCGCAGAAGAGGTGCTTCCCCCTCACCACGCTGAAGCATACGAAGCCATTTCGCGAGGGGACTACAAGGCAGCCATCGCAGAATACGAGACGGCGCTCGCGCAGAGCCCTCGCGACCAGCTGGCCATCGCCGGCCTCGCGCAAGTGAAGCTGCTCGACCGCCTCACCGACCACACGCTGGACGAGATCCGGGCGCAGGCAGCGGCCCAGCCCGAGGACCTCGATGCGCAACTCCTGGTTGCCGATCTCGACGTGTCCGGTGGGCACATCGACGACGCCTTCGACCGTATTCTGACCCTCTTCGCCTCGGCATCGGCCAGGGCAGATGTGCCCGCAAAAGACGTGTTGCGCACCCGGCTCCTCGACCTGTTCGAGGTGGTCGGTCTCGAAGACCCCCGAGTGACAGCTGCCCGCCGCCGTCTCACGATGCTGCTGTACTGATCCGCCTTCTGGTTGAAGAGCCTGCAAGGGGTATCGAAACCGGCTGCTCGAGAAGATTTCGATACGGCCCGGCGCGGATACCCAAGCGGCTGATGCTTGTCAATCGGCAGTATGGTTGCGCCTGATCTGACTGCCGGGGCAATAAAGTCGAACCATGAGGATGAGCAGGCGTCACACACCACCACCGAGCCCGGCCAGTATTTCGCCCGAGGTTCAGACCGTCACCCAGGGCACCGAGACATTCGCCCAAGTGAACGCCTTCAAGATCGGGCTGCTCGGGGCGCTCGGTGTGCTCGTGGCACTGGTCATCGGGGGGCTCGTCACGCAGCTGGGCACGGTGCTTATCTACGTCGGCGTCGCGCTGTTCATCGCTCTCGGCCTCGACCCCCTGGTGTCTCGCCTGTCGAAGCGGATGCCCAGGGCCCTCGCGATCGGAATCGTGTTCGGTGTCGTGGTGTTGATTCTCGCGGGGCTGCTGTTCACGATCATCCCGATCATCGTCGACCAGACGACGAATCTTGTGAACAACTTTCCGACGTACATGACGAACCTGCAGAACTCGGACTGGGTCAAGAATCTCGAGAACCAACTCTCGGGTGTAGTGAGTGTCGACGACGTCATCAAGAACGTGCAGACCTTCTTCAGCCCCGACAAGGTGCTCTCCCTCGGCGGCGGGATCCTGGCTGTCGGGGCCGGCGTGGCAAGCGGCGTGACCGGCTCCGTCATCGTGTTGATCCTGACGCTCTACTTCCTGGCGTCACTCCGGTCGATGAAGCGCGTCACGTACCGGTTCGTGCCGGCCACGAAGCGCGCGAATTTCGCCGAGATCACGGAGCAGATCACCCAGGCGGTCGGTCGCTACGTCGTGGGGCAGATTGCGTTGGCGCTGGTCAACGGCATTCTGAGCTTCATCTTCCTCTCGATCATCGGCGCGCCACTGCCGGTGCTGCTGGCGTTCATCGCCTTCCTGCTCTCGCTGGTGCCTCTGGTCGGTACGATCACGGGCTCACTGATCATCGTGCTCGTGTGCCTGCTCGCGTCGCCGCTCACGGCGCTCGTCGCTGCGATCTACTACCTGGTGTACATGCAGGTGGAGGCATACGTGTTGAGCCCTCGAATCATGAACCGCGCAGTGTCGGTTCCGGGGGCGGTCGTGGTGATCGGTGCGGTCGCCGGAGGAACCGTGGGCGGTGTGCTGGGTGCCCTCGTCGCGATTCCCGTGGCCGCCTCGGCCATCATCATCATCGAGAAGGTGGTGTTCCCGAAGCAGGACGCGAAGTAAGGCACTCCGTGCCGGGGGAGGGTTTGCGAGGGCACCCCTGACGTGAGCTGCGGAACGATGCCCACGTCCGGCCGGGACTCGACGCGCCGGTCCGAAACTTCAACACACTCCGTGCCGGGGGAGGGTTTGCGAGGGCACCCCTGAGGTGAGCTGCGGAACGATGCCCACGTCCGGCCGGGACTCGACGCGCCGGTCCGAAACTTCAACACACTCCGTGCCGGGGGAGGGTTTGCGAGGGCACCCCTGACGTGAGCTGCGGAACGATGCCCACGTCCGGCCGGGGCTCACGGGTCAGTCCGAAACTCTGAAGCGTTGGGTTTGGCGCCGCCTGCGGGGTGAGCTGCGGAACGATGCCCACGTCCGGCCGTGGCGGGGGCGTCAGTCCGAAGGCGCTATGGGATGGCGTGCGGGTGCTCGACGGAGGCGCATCCGCCCAGCTCCGCCCGAAGTGCAGTGGCAGCCAGCGGCGCGGACTCAGGCGCGGGGGCGGGGCTTCAGGTAGAGAGCGGCCAGGGGAGGGAGGGTCAGCTCCACGGAGGCGGGGCGTCCCGACCAGGGCACGCTCTCGGCGGTGACGGCACCGAAGTTGCCGACGCCCGAACCGCCGAACTCGACGGCGTCGGTGTTGATGATCTCGTCCCAGATTCCGCCGAACGGCAGACCCACGCGGTACGGGCCGACAGGGGCGCCGGAGAAGTTCATCAGGACAGCGATCGGGTTGCCGTCGGCATCCCATCGAAGGAAGGAGACGAGGTTCTTCTCGCTCGACCCGCCGTCGATCCACTCGAAGCCGCCGGATTCGTTGTCGCGCGCCCAGAGCGCCGGGTTCTCGCGATAGACGGTGTTCAGCGACGAGACGAGGTGCAACAGTGCCCGGTGCACCGGCTGGTCGAGGATCCACCAGTCGAGGCCCCGTTCCTCGCTCCACTCCGAGGGCTGGCCGAACTCCTGGCCCATGAACAGCAGCTGCTTGCCCGGGTGCGCCCACATGAAGCCGAGGTACGCCCTCAGGTTCGCGAGCTTCTGCCAGTGGTCGCCCGGCATCTTCGACAGGAGTGATCCCTTGCCGTGCACGACCTCGTCGTGCGAGATCGGCAGCATGAAATTCTCGCTGAATGCGTACAGGAACGAGAACGTGATCTCACCGTGGTGGTGCGAGCGGTAGAGCGGATCTGTCTCGATGTACTGCAGGCTGTCGTGCATCCACCCCATGTTCCACTTGATGCCGAAGCCGAGCCCGCCCTGGTTCGTCGGGTGCGTAACGCCCGGCCAGCTGGTCGACTCCTCGGCGATCATCACGATGCCGGGGTAGCGTCGGTAGGCTGTGGCGTTGACCTCCTGCAGCAGACTGATCGCCTCGAGGTTCTCACGCCCGCCGTACTGGTTCGGCAGCCATTCGCCCGCCTTGCGCGAATAGTCGAGGTAGAGCATCGAGGCCACGGCATCGACCCGCAACCCATCGATGTGGAATTCCTCGAACCAGTACAGCGCATTCGCGACGAGGAAGTTGCGCACCTTCGAGTCTCCGAAGTTGAAGACCAGTGTGCCCCAGTCCGGTTGCTCACCGCGTCGCGGATCTGCGTGCTCGTAGAGGGGCTGGCCGTCGAAGTTCGCCAGGGCGAAGGAGTCCTTCGGAAAGTGACCCGGTACCCAGTCGAGAAGCACGCCGATGCCCGCCTGATGCAGGCGGTCGATGAGGTACCGCAGGTCATCCGGAGTGCCGAAGCGTGCCGTCGGTGCGTAGTAGCCGGTGACCTGGTAGCCCCATGACCCGCCGAATGGATGCTCGGCCAGGGGCATGAACTCGACGTGGGTGAAGCCCAGCTCGTTCATGTAGTCGATCAGCTGATCGGCCAGCGAACGGTAGTCGAGCCCGGGCCGCCACGAGCCGAGGTGCATCTCGTAGACGCTCATCGGCGAGTTGTGCGGGTCGGTCTCTGCCCGCGTCTGCATCCACTCCCCATCGGCCCATTCGTAGCTCGACTGGGTGATGACCGAGGCCGTCAAAGGCGGCACTTCGGTTCGGCGCGCCATCGGGTCTGCCTTGCTCACCCAGCCGCCGTGCTGTGTCAGCAGCTCGAACTTGTAGTTGCTGCCGGGCGCGAGGTCGGGAATGAACACCTCCCAGACGCCGGTCGCGCCCAGGCTGCGCATCGAGTGGCGTGTGCCGTCCCAACCGTTGAAGTCGCCGATCACGCGCACAGCGCGGGCATGTGGCGCCCAGACCGCGAACGAGGTGCCGGTGGTCGCCGAGTCGATGCCGTGGTGTGTGCGGTGGTGCGCCCCCAGAACGTCCCACAGCTGCTCGTGGCGGCCTTCGCCGATGAGGTGGAGGTCGAGTTCACCGAGTGTCGGTGAGAAGCGGTAAGGGTCATCGGCCGACCAGGTGGAGCCGTCGCCGTACGTGGCATCGATGAGGTAGTCGTCGAGCCCGGTGATGGTGAAACCCTGCCAGATGCCGCCGTACAAGTGGGTCAGCTGGGTGCGTGCCCCGTTGGAGAGCACCGCGACAACTTCGGTGGCGAGCGGACGAAGGGTGCGGATGACCGTGATGGGGTCGCCCGCACTGCCGGGGTCGATGAGGTGCTGGCCCAGGATGGAGTGTGGGTCGTAGTACGAACCGCTGGCGACCTGCTGCAGAACGTTCTCATCGATCTCGGGAATGGTCAGGGCGGTGAGGCCGTCGATCTGGGCCATCAGGTGTTGTCCGTTTCGTCGAGGTTCTGTGAGTCTGAGCCGGCGGCGGCCGTCGCGTCAGCCGGCTCGTCGGGGCTGTAGTGCACCGACAGGATGTGGACCGGCTCGGCGAAGGAATTCAGCCGCACGTAGTTGTCTGCGCCCCAGAGCCAAGAGGCGCCCGTGACCGCGTCGGTCACTCGGAACTGCGCCCCGGGCTCGAGGCCGAACTTGGTCACGTCGAGGCGAACGGTGGTCTCCCGTACCGACCAGGGGTCGACGTTCGCGACCACGATCAGGCCGTCAGGAAGGCCGCTCTCGGTGAACTCGCCCGCGATGTATTTGCTGTACACGAGAACCGAGTCGTCGTCGCTGGCATGGATGTCGAGATTGCGCAGCTGGTGAAGCGCGGGGTGTTCCGCCCTCGCCTTGTTGAGCAGGGTGAGGTACGGCGCAATCGAGGTTCCGGCGGCCGTTGCCGCCTCGAAGTCGCGTGGCCGGTATTCGTACTTCTCGTTGTCGATGTTCTCTTCGGAGCCGGGCCTGGCGACGTTCTCGATCAGCTCGTATCCCGAATACACTCCCCAGGTCGGCGACGCCGTCGCCGCGATCGCCGCCCTGATCTTGTACGCTGGGCGACCGCCGAACTGCAGGTAGGCGTGCAGGATGTCGGGCGTGTTCACGAACAGGTTGGGCCTGAAGAACGCCGCCGTCTCGTGTGCGAGCCCATCGAGGAACTCTTCGAGCTCCTCCTTCGTGTTGCGCCAGGTGAAGTAGGTGTACGACTGCTGGAAGCCCACCTTGGCGAGCGTCTGCATCAGCGCCGGCCGTGTGAAGGCCTCCGCGAGGAAGATGACGTCGGGATGCTCGGAGTTGACGGTGGCGATGATCCACTCCCAGAAGTCCAGCGGCTTCGTGTGGGGGTTGTCGACCCTGAAGATCCGCACGCCGGCAGCGATCCAGAACCGCAGAATGCGGAGTGCCTCTGCGCGGATACCGGCGGGATCGTTGTCGAAGTTGATCGGATAGATGTCCTGGTACTTCTTCGGCGGGTTCTCGGCGTAGGCGATGGACCCGTCGGGCAGGGTCGTGAACCACTCGGGGTGCTGCTTCACCCAGGGATGATCGGGCGAGGCCTGGAGCGCGAAGTCGAGCGCTATCTCGAGCCCGAGTTTCTCGGCTGCGGCACGGAAGATCTTGAACTGCGCGACCGTACCGAGGTCGGGATGCACGGCATCGTGGCCGCCGGCTTCGCCCCCGATCGCCCACGGAGAGCCGGGGTCGCCCGGTTCCACAGTGAGGGAGTTGTTGGGGCCCTTGCGGAAGGCCTCACCGATGGGATGGATCGGCGGCAGGTAGAGCACGTCGAATCCCATTGCTGCTACGGCAGGCAGGCGACGCGCGGCAGTGCGGAAGGTCCCGCTGGTGAACGTTCCGTCGGCCTGCTCCACAGCTCCGACCGAACGGGGGAAGAACTCGTACCAGGCGCCGTAGCCGGCGCGCTCGCGTTCGACTTTCAGTTCGTGCCAGTCGGAGAACGTGTCGAGGCTCGCGATCGGGCGATTCTCCACGGCGTGCAACACGGCCGCCGAGGTTGCCTGCTCGAGCCTGTCTGCAGCGGGGATGGCCGCGTCGACCACGAACAGGGCGAGGTCGTCGAACAGTGCACGTTCCTCTACGGGGCGCTCGGCATCGGCGCCGGCGAAGAGAAACAGTTTGCTCGCGATGGCGAAGGTCAGCTCGACATCGATCCCGGCGGGGACCTTGATCGAGGCGTTGTGCTCCCAGGTGGCGTAGTCGTCGCTGAAGGCGCGGATACGGAATCTCCACGCACCCTGCGTTGGCACATGGGCGAGTGTTTGAAAGCGATCGATGCCGGTGCCGATCATCCGGAGCCCGTGGGAGGAGGCCGCACCCGTTGGGTCGACGAGCTCGAGCCTGGCACCGACGGCGTCGTGGCCCTCGCGAAACACCGTTGCGCCGAACGGGATCACTTCACCGGCGAAAGCCTTTGCCGGCCATCGGCCGCCGGAGACCTGAGGGAAGACGTCGACGATGGGGATACGCCCGATCGCGGGGGTGAAGCCGGGTTCCGTCGGAGCCCCGGCTCGCTTGGGTGCCGCTCGGCCGGATGTCTTTGCCACTGTCTTAGCCACAGATTGACCGTACCAACAAAGGTCAGGGGAGGCGGCGGAAAAATTGCCCCCTTGTGCGTTTAACGTTCCGTAACGTACCTGTTCTAGGCTTGCGCGACAGGGGCAACGATGGAGCGCACCCGACACGTTGCTCCGTCAGTACCGAGGCACTGCTGTGTTCTTCGAAGGAGCTGTACGTGAAGGCAATACGCAAGTTCACCGTTCGATCTGTTCTGCCCCCTGAGCTGAAATCCGTGGGACAGCTTGCGGCGAACCTCCGCTGGTCGTGGCACGAGCCGACGCGCAGGCTCTTCGCGCATATCTCGCCAGACGACTGGGAGGCCAGCCTCGGTGACCCGATCGCGCTACTCGGTGCCGTCAGCCCTGCCAGACTGGCTGCCCTGGCCTCCGACGAGGGTTTCGTGGCCTGGGCGAACAGCCTGCGCGACGATCTGCATCGGTATCTCACCGAACCCCGCTGGTACCAGGGCCTCGAGGGGCCCAAGCCCCGTAGCATCGGCTACTTCTCACCCGAGTTCGGCATCGCCGCCGCGCTGCCGCAGTACTCCGGCGGGCTCGGGATACTGGCCGGGGACCATCTCAAGGCGGCATCGGACCTCGGGGTGCCCATCATCGGCGTCGGGCTGTTCTACCGTGCCGGGTACTTCCGGCAGGCGATCTCGCGTGACGGTTGGCAGCAGGAAAGCTACCCGATCCTCGACCCCGACGGGCTGCCGTTGAACGTGCTGCGGCTGGCGGACGGATCACCCGCCCAGGTCGTGCTTGCTCTTCCCGACGACCGCGCGCTCTACGCCCGGATCTGGCAGGCGCAGGTCGGGCGCATCCGGTTGCTGCTGCTCGACACCGACATCCCCGACAACGACGAAGACCTGCGGAGTGTCACCGACCGCCTGTACGGCGGCGGGGGTGAACATCGCCTGCTGCAGGAACTCCTCCTGGGGATCGGGGGAGTGCGCGCACTGAAGATCCTGGCGGAACTCACCGAGCAGCCGGAGCCCCAGGTCTTCCACACCAACGAAGGTCACGCCGGTTTTCTCGGCCTCGAGCGCATCTGCGACCTCATCGGCGAGGGGCTGTCGTTCGATGCCGCCCTGCAGGTGGTTCGTGCGGGCACGGTCTTCACCACCCACACTCCGGTTCCGGCCGGCATAGACCGGTTCGATGCCGCTGTCGTCGAGCGCTACTTCTCCACCGACCTCCTCCCCGGAGTCGACGTATCGGCCATTCTGGCGCTCGGCAATGAGGTCGCCAACGGCGGAGACCCTGGCATGTTCAACATGGCGATCATGGGCCTGCGCCTCGCGCAGCGGGCCAACGGCGTGTCGAAGCTGCACGGCGAGGTGAGCCGCGGAATGTTCGCAGGGCTCTGGCCGGGCTTCGACAGGGCCGATGTGCCGATCACCTCTGTGACCAATGGTGTGCACGCCCCGACCTGGACAGATCCGCTTCTCATGGAGCTCGCGCAGAACCGGCTCGGCACCCCCGACACGGCCACGGCCGACTGGATGTCGCCTGACGTCACCGACGACGACCTCTGGGCGGTTCGAAACGACATGCGCCGCCAGCTGGTGGCCGATGCCAGGCACCGCGTGACCGAAGCGTGGCTCGAGCGGAGCCCCGGCTCGATTCCTCCTTCGTGGTATCGCACCCTGCTCGACCCCGCCGTGCTCACGATCGGGTTCGCCCGGCGAGTACCGACCTACAAGCGCCTCACGCTGATGCTCCGCGACCCTGCCCGCCTGAAGTCGATCCTGCTCAACCCGACGCAGCCGGTACAGCTCGTGATCGCCGGCAAGTCGCACCCTGCTGACGAAGAAGGCAAGCGCCTCATCCAGAAGCTTGTGCAGTTCGCCTCGGACCCCGAGGTGCGGCACCGCATCGTGTTCCTGCCGAACTACGACATCGGCATGGCGCAGAAGCTCTACCCGGGTACCGACGTGTGGCTCAACAACCCGTTGCGGCCGCTCGAGGCCTGCGGAACATCCGGAATGAAGGCCGCCCTGAACGGCGGGCTCAACCTCTCGATTCTCGATGGCTGGTGGAACGAGTTCTACGACGGTGAGAACGGCTGGGCTATTCCGACGGCAGACAGCGCAGAGTCGGCAGAAGAGCGTGACCAGCTCGAGTCAGAGGCCCTGTACGATCTGATCGAACACCAGGTCGCGCCGCGGTTCTACGACCGCAACTCCGAGGGTGTGCCCGAGCGCTGGACCAAGTCGATCCGACACACGCTGGCCACACTCTCGCCGTCACTCTCGGCCGAGCGCATGGTCAGCGAGTACGTCACCCGCCTCTACGTACCCGCCTGCGCCGCCGAGAAGGCCGTCTCCGGCCACGACTATGCGCCCGCGATCGCGCTGTCGGACTGGAAGGCACGCGAGCGCGCGGCGTGGCCGAGTGTCGCGGTGGTACACGTCGAATCGGGTGGCCTCGACGACACGCCCCAGGTCGGCGATGAGCTGCAGGTCAGGGCCAGGGTGAACCTCGGCTCACTGACGCCTGACGACGTTTCGGTCGAGGTGGTCTACGGCCACACGGCGGTCGGCGACCAGTTGACGGATGCCCGGGCCGTCGCCCTCGCACCCACCGTCGTCTCGACCTCGACGACCCCGCTCACGGTGGTCGCCCCCGGGGTCGTACCGACCGATGCTGACGGCCTCTATGGGTTCTCGGGCACTGTCGTACTCGAGCACGCGGGTTCGTTCGGGTACACCGTTCGCGTTGTGCCGAGGCACGAGCTTCTGGCGTCGTCTGCCGAGCTGGGCCTAATCGCGACCGCTCGCTGAGCGGTACTTGGCGTCCACCCGTTCGTCCACACGCATCACCGTGTGCACACTGCACGTGGCATCGCGTGTGGACGAATGGGTGGTCGTGGTGGGATCGTGACCTGACAAAGCACAGCTTTGTCAGCGCTGGCGTCGCGGCGAGCATCCACTGGATGCCCGCTTGAAGCTCCAGCGCGCGTGTGGACGAACGAGTGTACGAGGTGGGGCTGTGACCTGACAAAGCACAGCTTTGTCAGCGCTGGCGTCGCGGCGGGCATCCACTGGATGCCCGCTTGAAGCTCCAGCGCGCGCGTGGGGGTCAGTCTGCGCGGAAGAGCTGCAGTGAGCTCGCCGACACGGTGAGCTCGGTGCCGGGGGCGAAGACGATGGCGGGAGCATCCTCTCCCGGAGGAGTGTCGTCGTTGCTGTCCCAGAGCAGGGTATAACCGGCCACGCCCTCGTGACGCGGCAGGATCACACTGGTGGGCGATTCGATGCCGTGGATCACCAGCAGGATGCGGTTGAACTCTTCGCGCTCGGGTGTCGACGCTGCAAGGAACTGCAGGGTGCGGTTCTCGGCTGAATTCCAGTCCCAGACGCTCATCTCATCGCCGTCGGCGTCGTACCAGTCCATCTGGCTCGCGCTCGGCGTGGTCTCGCCGAAGACGCCGAAATGCGAGGGACGGAGGGCTGGGTTCTCGTGGCGGAGTTTCAGCAGGTGCTGCGTGGTCTGCCAGAGGCCGTTCTGCCACTTGCGGCGATCCCAGCTGAGCCAGGTGAGTTCACTGTCGTGACAGTAGGCGTTGTTGTTGCCCTTCTGGCTTCGGCCGAATTCGTCACCTGCGGTGATCATCGGTGTGCCGGCCGAGAGGAGAAGCGTCGCCATCATGTTGCGGATGGTGCGGCGCCGGCTTGCCTCGATGACGCGGTTCGTCGTCGGCCCTTCGACGCCGTGGTTGTACGACATGTTGTTGTCGGTGCCGTCGCGGTTCGACTCGCCGTTGCCGACGTTGTGCTTCACGTCGTAGGCCGTGAGGTCGGCGAGGGTGAAACCGTCGTGGGCCGTGATGAAGTTGACGGAGGCGAGGGGGCCGCGAGTCTGGGAGAAGGTGTTCGACGACCCCGCCAGGCGTGTGGCGAGCATCCCGACGCCGTCGCCGGGGGAGCCGTGTTCGCGCATCGATCGCACGTCGCGCAGCCAGAACTTGCGCATGCGGTCACGGTAGCGGTCGTTCCACTCCTGCCAGCCCTCGGGGAAGTTGCCCGTCTGCCAGCCGCCCATGCCCACGTCCCAGGGTTCGGCGATCATCTTGACGTCTTTCAGCTCCGGGTCGCTGATGATCGCGTCGAGAATAGGGTGCTGCGGGTCGAAGTACGCGTCGGCGTTGCGGCCGAGCGTGGCTGCGAGGTCGAAACGGAACCCGTCGATCTGCACGTCGTTCGCCCAGTACTTCAACGAGTCGAGAACGAGCCGCGAGACAGCGGGCACCGAGGTGTTGACGCTGTTGCCGCAGCCGGTGACGTCGATGTAGTTGCCCGATTTGGTCTGTCGGTAGTAGTTCGCGTTGTCGATGCCTCGAAAGCTGGTGCGCGGGCCGTTCGGCCCTTCTTCTGCGGTGTGGTTGTAGACCACATCGAGAATGACTTCGAGGCCCGCTTCGTGCAGCAGCTTGACCATGCCCTTGAACTCGCGCAGCACTGCGCTCGGGCCATTGGCCTGCGCCTCGCGCGTGCCGTAGAACGAGTGCGGGCTGAAGAAGTTGAGGGTGTTGTAGCCCCAGTAGTTGCTGAGCCCCTGTTTCATGAGGCGACGCTCCGACACGAAGGCGTGTACCGGGAGCAACTGCACGGCCGTGACGCCGAGTTTCTTGAGGTAGCTGATGGTCGTTTCGTGCGCGAGACCGGCGTAGGTGCCGCGGAGGTGTTCGGGCATCCGGTTGTTGAGCCTGCTGAGCCCTTTCACGTGGCCCTCGTAGATGACCGTGTGGTCGAGCGGGGTGTTCGGCTTGACGGAGCCATTCCAGTTGAAATCGTTGTCGACGACGACACTTCGCCAGATGTCAGGGCCTGTGCGGGTCAGGCCTCGCGCATACGGGTCGAGCAGAAGCGCATTCGGGTCGAACGAGTTCATCGGGCCGTCGGGGCCGTTGACTCGCAGGGCGTACTTGCGGCCAGGGGTGAGTGACTTTGTCCTGCCGAACCAGACGTTGTTAGCGTCGCGGGTCAGCGCAACGGTCTTGAAGATCCACTTCGAATCCTTGTGGTCGAACAGGCACAGCTCGATCTGGCTGGCGTTCTCTGACCACACCCGGATCTCGCCGCCGCTGGCGGTCTGTCTGATGCCGAGGTTGGCGAGGGCATCGGCGTGTGTCATGAGTCTTAGAGTAGTGAATGGTTGTTACAGCAAGAAAAACGGGAGTCTCGGGCGAACATGGCGATCTACCTCGATCACGCGGCGACCACGCCGATGATTCCGGATGCCCTGCAGGCCTACATCGGGGCACTCAGCGTGGTCGGCAACCCCTCGTCGATCCACTCGCAGGGGCAGCAGGCCAAGCAGTTGCTCGAGGAGTCGCGTGAGGTGGTTGCGGCCTCCCTCGGAGCCGACGCTGTCGAGGTCGTCTTCACCTCGGGGGGCACGGAGTCGATCAACCTCGGGATCAAGGGCCTGTACTGGAATCGGCAGCAGGAGCAGCACGCCCGGCCGCGCATCCTGGTCCCTGGCGGAGAGCACCATGCGACGAACGATGCCGTCGAGTGGCTCGTGCGGCACGAGGGTGCCGTCGTCGAGTGGCTTCCGGTCGATTCGTACGGGCGACTGCACCCCGACGTCCTGCGTGCCGCGCTCGCTGGCACCGGTGCGGCGGCGGGCGTGGCAGACGTCGACCTGACGCGAAACGCCCTCGGTGAGCCCGAAGAGGGCGAGTCGCGTCCGGTCGATTCTCTCGGCGGCGAGCCGCGGGGCGCCGCCGATGTCGCGCTGGTGAGCTTTCTCTGGGCAAACAACGAGGTGGGCACGCTCCAGCCGGTCGCCGAACTCGCGGCCGTTGCGGCGGAGTTCGGGGTTCCTGTGCACGTGGACGCGGTCTCGGCCTACGGCTACCTGCCGATCGACTTCCACGGCATCGGAGTTGCGGCGCTCAGCGTCTCTGCGCACAAGATCGGTGGGCCTGTCGGGGTCGGAGCACTTCTCGTGGCGCGCACGGCCGACGTCGTGCCCCTCATCCACGGCGGAAACCAGCAGCGCGGGCGATCCGGCACGCAGGACGCAGCAGGGGCCGTGGCGTTCGCTGCGGCTGCGCGGTCGGCGACGGCAGGGCTGCCGGATTTTGCTGAATCGCTGGCCGGCCTTCGCGATCGCCTGGTGTCGGGCATCCGGTCGTCTGTGCCCTCGGCGGTGCTGAGGGGCGACCCGCACCCTGCCGGCCGGCTTCCGGGCAACGCTCACTTCACGTTCGCCGGGTGCGAGGGCGATTCGCTGCTCTTCCTGCTCGATGTCGCCGGTTTCTCGGTTTCGACGGGCTCTGCCTGCCAGGCAGGGGTGCCGGAGGTCTCGCACGTGCTCACCGCGATGGGCGTGCCGGAGGCGGAGGCGCGGGGTGCGTTGCGGTTCACAATCGGCCACGGAACCACCCAGGCCGATGTCGATGCGCTCGTGTCGGCGCTACCGGGTGCAGTCAGCCGCGCGTCGAAGGCCGGTTTCGCTGACCGCACCGTCGGCTGAGCCCGCGAGCTGATGTTCATCGCTCAGGGATAGTTGACCCGACCGGCGGAAGGAGGGGCCCTGTGGCTCTGCCGCCCCGCGGCCACACGTGCCGATTCTCAGGCTCTCGGCTGCTCAACGGCTCACTCATTGGTTGGCCGGGAAGCCAGAAGCCTCGCGGTGTGGCACCGGGACGTTGTGATTCTCAGAGGTTCATGCTCGTCAGGATGGCGCGGTGGTCGCTGTCGCCGGCTCTCAGTGTGGTGTTCGACGTGACAGTCATTCCTCGCTGCAGGAGGTGGTCGAGGCGGGTCAGGGGGAGCGGGGTGGGCCACGTGCTGCCGAACATCCCTTCGCTCTGATTGGACTCCGTCAGCTGTGATTCGATTCCCGCCATGGCCCGATCGGTTGAGGCGGCGTTGAAGTCGCCCACCGCGATCACCCGGTTGTTCTCGTCTCTCGGCAGGGTTGTGGCGAGCGCGGACAGCATCGAGTCTCGCGCAGAAACGTCTCCCGGCCTCGCCGAGGCAGCGTGGATGACGTAGATACTGACAAGGCCCTGCGGTGTCTGCAGGTCGGCGGCGAGGGCTCGGTTCCAGCCCAGGCCGAGGTTCAGGGGTTGCGCGTTGAGAACGGGGTACTTGCTCCACAGCCCGACGGTGCCGACTCCGTACGAATAGGGATATGCCGATGCGAGGGTCGCGGAGATGGTGTCGAAGTCGGTCGAGGTCATCTCTTCGAGAGCGATGACGTCGGCCCCGGTCGCGGCGAGCGCCGTGGCCGACTGGGCGCCGGTGCCCGAGGTCGCTTCGATGTTCTGGCTGGCGACGGTGAGGCTCGTGCCCTCTGCCGTCGACGGTGGTACGGCACCCCAGGAGAGCGGCACGATCGAGGGGCCGAACAGCAGAGCCCAGGCCGCGATCGGCGCCAGAACGGCGAGCCAGGCCCGGCGCCGCCTGCTGATGAGTGCGAGTACCCCGAGGGGGAGCACCAGCAGCCCGAACCAGGGGATCGCCGTGTCGAGCACGAGGCCAACGCCTGCGATGTCGGGCACGGCCGTGTGGAAGAGGAGCAGCCCGACGAGCAGCAGTGCGAGGATGACCGTGGTGATGCCGAGCGTGGAGCTG
This sequence comes from Subtercola sp. PAMC28395, assembly GCF_018889995.1. NCBI lineage: Bacteria > Bacillati > Actinomycetota > Actinomycetes > Micrococcales > Microbacteriaceae > Subtercola > Subtercola sp. PAMC28395. Next base: position 1,879,920 of record NZ_CP076547.1, read on the forward strand.
CCTCTGCGTGGCACGACGGCGTGCCCCTCAGGTGTGCTGACGGGTACCGGGCGGGTCGGGGTGGAGAGAAACGACATCACGACTACTTTCCCCCACGAAACTGACTGCTGAGTGAACATCTCCTCCACACGCAGGTGTGTCGAACTGAGTTCTGCACAGCACTGCGCCCGCATGCTTGGACCGGGGACACAGTCGGAGGGTCGGCTTAGACTTGTGCACATGAGAGTTCTGGCAGCAATGAGCGGCGGTGTCGATTCCGCGGTGGCCGCCGCGCGCGCGGTCGAGGCCGGCCACGACGTGGTGGGGGTTCACCTGGCCCTCAGCCGAATGCCGGGCACCCTTCGCACAGGCAGCAGGGGCTGCTGCACGATCGAAGACTCATCAGACGCCCAGCGTGCCGCGAACATCATCGGCATTCCGTACTACGTCTGGGATTTCTCTGAGAGATTCAAGCTCGACGTCGTCGACGACTTCATCGCCGAGTACACGGCAGGCAGAACCCCCAATCCCTGCATGCGCTGCAACGAGCGAATCAAGTTCGCCGCGTTGCTCGAGAAGGCGCTCGACCTCGGGTTCGACGCGGTGGCGACGGGCCACTACGCGACGATCGTGACCGACGGTGACGGCAACCGGGAGCTTCACCGAGCGAGCGCGTGGGCCAAAGACCAGAGTTACGTTCTCGGGGTGCTCACCGCAGAGCAGCTCGCACACTCCATGTTCCCTCTCGGGGCGACTCCGTCGAAGGCGCTGGTCAGGGCCGAGGCCGCCGAGCGTGGGTTCAGTGTCGCGAACAAGCCAGACAGCCATGACATCTGCTTCATCTCCGACGGAGACACCAAAGGGTGGCTCGCCGACAAGGTCGGCACGGCGACGGGTGACATCGTCGAGCGCGACGGCACCGTGGTGGGCAGCCACGAGGGTGCGCACAGTTTCACTGTGGGCCAGCGCCGTGGCCTGCACCTCGGCCGGCTGGCCGAAGACGGTCGTCGGCGATTCGTTCTCGAGGTCAAGCCTGCGAGCAACACTGTGGTCGTCGGCCCGAAAGAGGCACTTGCCATCGCCGAGATCGCCGGTTCACGGTTCACCTGGGCGGGGCGTGCCCCCGAGCATCCAGAGCTCCCTTTCGAGTGCGAGGTGCAGATCCGTGCGCATGCTGACCCCGTGCCGGCAGTTGCCCAGGTCGTCGCTGTGGGCGATGCCGGCTCGAGCGAACTCGTGATCAGGCCGCACAACCCGCTCATCGGGGTTTCGCCCGGGCAGACGGCGGTCGTCTACATCGGAACACGCGTCTTGGGGCAGACCACCATCGACCGCACCGTGAGCGCTGTGCCTCTCGCCACGGCCCCGGCAGCAGCGCCAGAAGCAGCGTAGAAGAGCCGAGAAAGCAGACCTCGATGACCGCGAGTTCCCCGTCTTCACCGAGCGAACCCACTGGCGTGAAAGAGCCGAATGGCGTCTCGCCAGAAGCCAGTTCGCACGAAGCGGTCTCGCACACTGCTCCGCCAGCCAGTGGCGCGCCGCTTGAGAATCTGTCGCTCGAAGCAGCAGCAGAGCGAGCGGCAGCGCTGACGCAGCGCGTTCAGGAGCTGCGCGATGCCTACTACGACAACGACTCGTCGCTGGTCTCCGATGAGGAGTATGACGCCCTGCTTCGGGATCTCGGCGAGCTCGAACGGCTCTTCCCCGAACTCCAGAGCCAGGACAGCCCCACCCAGACCGTGGGCGGTCGTGCTGAGACCACTCTCTTCGCTCCCGTGCAGCACGCTGAGCGCATGCTCAGCCTCGACAACGTCTTCTCGCTCGAGGAGTTCGCCGAATGGGCGGGCAAGGTCGAGCGGGATTCCGGTCGTGCTGTTCACTTCCTCTGCGAGCTGAAGATCGACGGGCTCGCGCTGAACCTGCGGTATCTGAACGGAGTACTGCTCTCGGCCGCCACCAGGGGTGATGGCGTCGTCGGTGAAGACGTCACGGAGAACGTCGCGATGATTCCCGGGATCCCCGCACGCCTGACACCGGTCGAAGGTCTGGAGTTCCCGCCCGTCATGGAGGTGAGGGGCGAAGTCTTCTTTCCGACCGCAGCGTTCGATGATCTCAATGCGGCCCAGGTCTCTGCAGGTGAGCGCGTCTTTGCAAACGCACGAAATGCAGCGAGTGGTTCGCTTCGCCAGAAGTCCGAGAACAAGAATCCCGAACAGCTCGCGCTGATGAAGGCCCGTCTTGGACGACTCCGCATGCTGGTGCACGGTATCGGGGCCTGGCCGAACCCGCCGGTGCAGACGCAGTCCGAGGTCTACGGCGTTCTGAAGGGCTGGGGCCTGCCGACGAGTACCCACTTCGAGGTGAAGCCGAGTTCGGCAGAAGCCGCCGATTTCATCGAGTACTACGGAGAGCATCGCTACAGCGTCGAGCATGAGCTCGACGGCATCGTGATCAAGGTCGATGAGCTTGCCCTCCACCAGGAGCTGGGAGCGACGAGCCGCGCTCCGCGCTGGGCGATCGCCTACAAGTACCCGCCTGAACAGGTGCAGACGAAACTCCTCGACATCGTCGTGAGCGTCGGGCGCACGGGCAGGGCCACCCCGTTTGCGGTGATGCAGAAGGTCCGCGTCGCCGGGTCGGAGGTGCGCCAGGCCACACTCCACAACCAGGACGTTGTGAAAGCAAAGGGTGTACTCATCGGAGATACCGTCATTCTCCGCAAGGCGGGCGACGTCATCCCCGAGGTGCTCGGCCCGGTGGTCGAACTGCGCGACGGCACTGAACGCGAGTTCGTGATGCCGGAGTTCTGCCCGGAGTGCGGCACACGACTCGCCCCCGCGAAAGAGAATGACATCGACCTGCGCTGCCCCAATGCGCGCAGTTGCCCCGCCCAGGTGCGCGGGCGGGTCGAGCACGTCGGCTCGCGGGGTGCGCTCGACATCGAAGTGCTCGGTGAAGTCGCCGCGGCGGCACTCACCCAACCCGTCGAACCGAAGACCCCGCCGCTCATCACGGAGGCCGGGCTGTTCGACCTCACGCTCGCGCAGATCTTCCCCATCACGACCACTGTTCGCGACTCGGAGACGGGGCTGGAGAAGCTCGGCGATGACGATCTGCCCAAACGCGAAGCTCCATTCCGGCGTCGGCGGCAGAAGAAAGACGGCCCATTCGTTGCGGGGGGCGAATTCTCCGGAGACGAGTTCTTCGTTCCCTCCAGCAATGCGATCAGGTTGATCGACAACATCGGCAAGGCCAGAACCAGCCCGCTGTGGCGAATCCTGGTCGCGCTGAGCATCCGCCACGTCGGCCCGGTGGCCGCCCGTGCGCTGGCGGACTATTTCGGCTCACTCGAAGCCATCAGGGCCGCGACCGCCGAGGAACTCGCATCGGTCGACGGCGTCGGTGGCATCATCGCCGAGGCGCTCGCCGACTGGTTCGCCGTGGACTGGCATCTCGAGATCATCGACACGTGGGCAGCGGCCGGCGTGCAGTTCTCCACTCCGGGTCACGCTGGCCCCGGAGCTGCAGCGGTTGCCGGGGGAACCCTGGCCGGGCTGACCGTGGTGGCCACCGGCTCTCTCGAGGGGTTCACCCGCGAAGGTGCTGTCGAGGCGATCATTGCTGCCGGAGGGAAGGCGGCGTCGTCGGTAAGCAAGAAGACCGACTTCGTCGCTGCAGGTCCCGGAGCCGGGTCGAAACTGCCCAAAGCTGAAGCACTCGGAGTGCGAATCATCGACGCGGCCCAGTTCGCGCTGCTGCTCGCTGAGGGTCCTGAAGCTCTGGGCCCACCACCCGCAGTGGCGACCTCTGAAAGCGGAGCCGAAGCCGCAACAACCTGACCGCGACGATCCGAACCGCGTCGGTCGCGACAGCTCGCCACACCGATCACTGGCATGGCGACCGAATACACTTGACTGGTTCACCGCCGTGACAGTGCGCGCGAGACAAGAAGCCCTACGGAGTAGCATGCCCCCCGAAACATCCCCGGCCGGATCAGCAGACGCCGATCAGCCCGCCACCATCAGCACGAGCGCGAACAGCAGGCCCGTGCAGATCGATTCGGCCGGCCCCGGTGAGATCACAGCCGACCAGGTGTCGCACCTTGCCAGCCTCGCCCGCATCCGCCTCACGCCCGCTGAGATCACCAAGCTCACCGGCGAACTGAAGGCGATCGTCGACAACGTCGCCAAAGTGATCGAAGTGGCAACGCCAGACGTGCCTGCGACGAGCCACCCCATTCCACTCCAGAACGTGTACCGCCCCGACGTCGTCGGTGTAACGCTGACGCAGGAACAGGCGCTCTCGGGCGCACCCGACCACGACGGCAGCCGGTTCCGCGTCTCCGCCATTCTGGGAGAAGAGCAGTGAGCCACGACCTGACCCGCCTGACCGCCTCCGCGCTCGCCGAGAAACTCACCTCCGGCGAGGTTTCGAGCCTCGAAGCGACGGATGCCCATCTCAACCGCATCGCGGCTGTCGACCGCGACGTGCATGCCTTCCTGCACGTCGCATCAGAAGCAGCCCGTGCCACGGCCGACGCGATCGACAAGCGCAGGGCCTCAGGCGAGAAACTCGGCCCGCTTGCCGGCGTTCCCATCGCAATCAAAGATGTGCTCTGCACCATCGACATGCCGTCCACCGCCGGATCGAAGATCCTGCAGGGCTGGGTTCCGCCGTACGACGCGACGGTCGTGCGCAAACTCCGCGATGCCGACCTCGTTCCTCTCGGCAAGACGAACATGGATGAGTTCGCCATGGGCTCGTCGACCGAGCATTCTGCCTATGGGCCCACTCACAACCCGTGGGATCTCGAGCGCATTCCGGGTGGTTCCGGCGGTGGATCGGCCGCTGCCGTCGCCGCATTCGAAGCGCCCCTTGCGCTCGGAAGCGACACCGGCGGGTCGATTCGCCAGCCCGCAGCCCTGACCGGCAGCGTGGGCGTCAAGCCCACCTACGGCGGGGTGAGCCGGTACGGTGCCATCGCGCTGGCCTCCTCGCTCGACCAGGTGGGCCCCGTGAGCCGCACCGTTCTCGACGCCGCGCTGCTGCACGACGTGATCGGTGGCCATGACCCCCGCGACTCAACCTCGCTCACCGATACCTGGCCGAGTTTCGCCGCCGCAGCGCGCTCAGGTGCCGAGAACCGAAGCCTCGCAGGCCTCAAGGTCGGTATCGTCAAGGAACTCCAGGGCGACGGCTTCCAGTCCGGCGTCACCCAGCGCTTCGAGGAGGCGGTCGCGCTCCTCACCGAGGCCGGCGCCGACGTGGTCGAGGTGAGCACCCCGAGCTTCGAATACGCGATCTCGGCGTACTACCTGATCCTTCCCGCCGAGGCGTCGAGCAACCTGGCGAAATTCGACTCTGTGCGCTTCGGCCTCCGGGTGAACCCGGTCGGCGGCGGCACGGTTGAAGACGTGATGTCGGCCACTCGCGAGGCGGGCTTCGGTGACGAAGTGAAGCGCCGCATCATTCTCGGCACCTACGCACTCAGCGCCGGCTACTACGACGCCTACTACGGCAGCGCGCAGAAGGTTCGCACGCTCATCCAGCGCGACTTCGCCAGGGTGTTCGCCGACGTCGACGTGCTGGTCAGCCCGAGCGCCCCGACCACCGCCTTCAAGCTCGGCGAGAAGCTCGAAGACCCGTTGGCGATGTACCTGAACGACCTCACCACCATTCCGGCCAACCTCGCGGGCGTGCCCGGTATCAGCCTGCCCGTGGGGCTTGCACCCGAAGACGGGCTGCCGGTGGGCATCCAGTTCATGGCGCCGGCGCGGCAGGATGCCCGGCTCTACAGCCTCGGGGCAACCCTCGAGGCCCTGCTCGAAGAGAAGTGGGGCCACACCCTGCTCAGCCAGGCGCCCGCGCTCGAGTCCGGCGAAATGTTCGCCTCTGAAGAAGGTGCAGTCTGATGGCCAAGGCCGAACTGATGGATTACGACAAAGCGATCGAACTCTTCGAGCCGGTACTCGGCTTCGAGGTGCACGTCGAGCTAAACACCAAGACGAAGATGTTCTCTGACGCGCCGAACTTCTTCGGCGGCGAGCCGAACACCAACGTCACTCCGGTCGACCTGGGGCTGCCGGGCTCGCTGCCCGTGGTGAACGAGCAGGCCGTCAAGTACTCGATCAGCCTGGGGCTGGCCCTCGGATGCTCGATCGCACCGGTCTCGCGCTTCGCACGGAAGAACTACTTCTACCCCGACCTGGCGAAGAACTACCAGATCTCACAGTTCGACGAGCCCATCGCTGTGGGTGGCTCTGTCGAAGTCGAGCTCGCAGACGGCCGTATCTTCACCGTGCCGATCGAGCGCGCTCACATGGAAGAAGATGCGGGAAAGCTGACCCACGTCGGCGGCGCGACCGGCCGTATCCAGGGCGCGGAGTATTCGCTCGTCGACTACAACCGCGCAGGCGTGCCACTGGTGGAGATCGTCACCGACATCATCTACGGCGCAGAAGGCGACGCGCCAGAGCTCGCCAAGGCCTACGTCTCGACGATCCGCGACATCGTCGTCTCGCTCGGAATCTCTGACGCGAAGATGGAGCGAGGCAACCTGCGCTGCGACGCGAACATCTCGCTGCGGCCCCGCACCGCTCCCGGCGAGCCGCCGGCGAAGCTGGGCACGCGTACCGAGACGAAGAACGTCAACTCGCTGCGTTCGGTGGAGCGGGCCATCCGCTACGAGATCCAGCGGCAGGCGGCCATTCTGGCCAAGGGCGGAACGATCATCCAGGAGACCAGGCACTGGCACGAAGACACCGGCCAGACCTCGGCCGGCCGTCCCAAGAGCGACGCCGACGACTATCGGTACTTCCCGGAGCCCGACCTGCTGCCCGTTGCACCCTCTGCCGAACTGATTGCCGAACTCCGCGCGGCGCTTCCCGAGGCTCCCGTCATGCGCCGTCGCCGGTTGAATGCCGACTGGGGATTCACCGACCTCGAGTTCCAGGATGTCGTGAACTCCGGGCTTCTCACCGAGATCGTCGAGACGACGGCGGCTGGCGCGTCGGCCCAGGCTGCACGTAAGTGGTGGACCGGCGAGATCGCCCGTGTCGCGAACCAACGCGGTGTCGATGCGTCGAGTCTCGTGTCTCCGCTTCACGTCTCTGAGCTGATCGCCCTCGTGGAGTCGGGAAAGCTGACCGACAGGCTTGCGCGCCAGGTGCTCGAAGGTGTGATCGAGGGAGAAGGCACACCCGACGAGGTCGTCGCCGGTCGTGGGCTCGCTGTCGTCTCAGACGACGGTGCCCTGATCGCCGCGATCGACGAGGCGCTCGCCTCTCAGCCTGACGTTCTCGCGAAGATCCGCGACGGCAAAGTCCAGGCCGCCGGGGCCGTTATCGGTGCCGTCATGAAGGCGATGAAGGGCCAGGCTGACGCGGCACGCGTTCGCGAGCTGGTTCTGCAAAGAGCACAAGCCTGACAGCGCGACCGGCAACCAGCGATCAACCTCAGTGCGCCAACCCCGCAACGAGGTTGATTGCCGAGGCGAGTATGACGGCGCCGAAAAGGTACGAGAGCAGCGCGTGGCGCAGAGCTGCCGAGCGGAATTCGCTCGACTGGAACGTCGTGTCTGACACCTGGTAGGTCATTCCGATCGTGAATGCGACGTACGCGAAATCGCTGTATCTGGGCTTCGCGTCCTGGTTGAAGTCGATGCCGCCGTCGGTTCCCCGGTAGTAGATCGAGGCATACCGCAGCGTGTAGAGGGTGTGCACCAGAACCCAGGAGATCGTCAGGCTGGCCACTCCGAGCGCACCACTACCGAACCGGGCGAATCCCGATTGGTTGCCCGACCCCACCAGAACGACGACGACAGCGCCGATGCTGGCGAGGCTGGCAAGCAGGATCAGCAGCTCGGCAATCGGCCGCGACGGGTCTTCGCGCGTCGCATGCGCTTCCGTCTGTGCCGCGTCGAACCGATGCGTCCGCGCCCACACCCAGACCGAATAGAGCAGCGCCGCGCATCCCCAGCCGATGACCGCTGCTTCGATGCCGAGTCCGGATGCCACGGCGATTCCGGCGGCAACGACGCCCACGACCATCATCACCACGACACGGGTCCCCGTGCGGCGACGGAGGGGAACGATGTTGTTGGCAGAACTCACTCTTGGATCTTGCCACGCTGGCGAACGATCAGGCCTTCTGACCCGCCACGAGCACGCCGTCATGTGGGCTTCGTGTGACGATGCTCAGGAAGCGTGGCTCTCGTCGAAGACTGAGTCGCAAGCGAAGCCGTCCCTGTCGTGCCAGCACGATTCCGATCGCCACGGCCGCCACGACGGGTGCGAATCCGGAGACGGCCATTCCTGCGTGGGCGCCGTACGTCTCGACGATCCATCCCATCAATGGTCCTCCGATCGCCTGCCCGCCGAGCAGCAGGAGAACGTACACCGACATCACCCGCCCTCGTACTCCCATGTTCGAGGAGACCTGCACGAGTGAATTTGCGCCGGTGATGAAGAGGAGATTGGCGAAGCCGACCCCGACGAGTACGACGCAGAAGAAGACCTGGCTGGGCATGAAGCCTGCGACCGCTTGAAGCGCCCCGAAGAAGCCGGCCGTGAAGATGACCGTGCGCAGACGGATGCCGAGCCTCCTGGTCGACGCGATGGCGCCCGTGAAGGCACCGACGGCGAGCAGAGTGTTGAAGAGGCCGTACCCACCGGCACCCACCTCGAACACGTCGCGCGCATAGGCGGCCAGAAGAACCGGCATCGAGAAGGTGAAGAGCGACATCACCGCGATCATCACCATCGTCCACAGGATGGCCGGCTTCGAGACAACGTAACGGAGTCCTTCGCGGAGCTGGCCCGGGGCGCGGACGGCGGGCGTCGTCGGGTGCAACTCGTCTACGCGCAGGCGGAGAAGGGCAGCCACAACGAACAGGCAGCTCGCGGCATTGATGGCGAACGACCATCCGGCGCCCACTGCAACGAGGAGCGCACCGCTCAACGCTGGCCCGATGAGACCGCCCAGCTGGAACACCGAAGAGTTGATGCTGATGGCATTGTGGAGATTCGCAGGGCCCACGAGTTCGTTCACGAATACCTGGCGTGCGGGGTTGTCGAACACGGTGACGGTTCCCACGAGGAAGGCGATGACGTAGACCTGCCAGACCTGCACTCCGCCGGTGAGGGTGAGTGCGGCGAGGGCACCGGCCAGCACGAACAGCGCCAGCTGGGTGGCCAGCAGGATCGACCGTCGGGAATGACGATCGACGAAGACTCCGCCGAACAGGCCGAAGAGCAGCATGGGTGCGAACTGCATGGCGACCGTGATTCCGACGGCCGCGACACTGCCGGTGAGTTCGAGGACAAGCCAGTCCTGAGCGATGCGCTGCATCCAGGTGCCGGTCATCGACAACAGGTTCGAGAAGGTGAAGAGCCGGTAGTTGCGAATGCGCAGCGAAACAAGTGTGTCGCGCCACGCGGGCCTCTGGTGCATGACGGTGATGGGTGCGGTTGCAGGGAGTGCCTGCGAGAAAGGTGGAGCCACGGTGAAACCTCTAGCCAGTATCGATATGTGTTCTGTACTTCGACGGTATCGCGCAAAGTGACATTGCTTTGCTAAATTGGAACTATTACTCCTATTACGTTTTCGAATGAAAAGGTGCCGACGTGTTCGAACCGGTTCTCCTGAAGACGTTCCTTGCGGTCGCAGAGACGCACAGCTTCACAGCGGCGGCCCAGCGGCTCGGCATCAGCCAGCCGACGGTGAGCCAGCACATCCGCAAGCTCGAAGTGGCCGCGGGGAGGATGCTCGTGGCGCGGGACACCCGCGATGTGCGCATGACCGACAATGGCGATGCGATGGCCGGTTTCGCGCGAACGATTCTCGCCGCGCACTCGGCAGCCTCGGCCTATTTCACCGGTTCGGCGATGAAGGGTCGCCTGAGATTCGGCGCGGCAGACGATCTCGCCATCACGCAGCTGCCTCGAATCCTCCGGCACTTCCGCCAGTTGTATCCCCAGATCAATCTCGAGCTCACGGTCAACCAGAGCACGCCCCTGTACCGTCGGCTGAAGAGCGGGCAACTCGACCTGATCTTCATCAAGCGCATGTCCGACTCCGACGAGGGTTCGCTCGTCCGCCGCGATGACCTGGTGTGGGTCGGGCAGGAGAGGACGCTGGTCGAGCCGGGGATGCCGGTGCCCCTCATCGCCTACCAGGCGCCGAGCATCAGCCGACAGAGTGCGATCGACGCCCTGGAGAACGCTGGTCGCACCTGGCGCATCACCTGCAACACCCGCGAGGTCAATGGCATGCTCGCAGCTGTGCGGGCGGGAATCGGAATCGCAGTGTTCCCGCAGTCGCTCATCCCCGACGACCTGGTCACCGTCGGGCAGCGGTTCGGCCTGCCCGAGCTCGGCCATGTCGATTTCCGGCTCCTCTCCAACCCGTCTGCGCCCGCTGCCCCCATCGAGTCTCTCACGACAGCGATCATGGGTCGCCCACTGAGCCAGTCCCGGACCGTCTAGCGTAGAGGGATACCGACGAGACCACCGTCTGCACGACAACAGGAGAAACCATGAAACGCGCCCTCATCGTCATCGATGTGCAAAACGAGTACATCGACGGCAGTCTGCGTGTCACGTATCCGCCGCTCGACGTCAGCGTGCCCAACATTCTCGCTGCCATGGAGGCAGCGACCGCCGCTCACGTGGCGATCGTCGTCGTGCAGCACGTGGCGCCAGACTCATCCCCGATCTTTGCAGAGGGCAGCCACGGCGGCGCGTTGCTGGCGAGTGTGGCCGAGCATCCACGCAGCCTTCTCGTCGACAAGACCGAGGACTCCGCTTTCGATGGCACCGTGCTCGGCGCCTGGCTGGCAGCAGAAGAGGTCGATACGATCACGATCGCCGGATACATGACGCAGAACTGCGACGAAGCGACCGCACGCGATGCCGTTCAGCGCGGATTCAGCGTCGAATTGCTCTCTGACGCCACCGGTACCCTCGACTTCGCGAACGAGGCCGGTACGATCTCAGCCCAGGCGCTCCACGAGAGCGTGCTGATCGTGCTGCAGAGCGGTTTCGCTGCGGTCACGACCACGGCCGAGTGGGTGGATGCCCTGCAGACCGACACCGCCCTCTCAGCGTCAGACATCTTCGCGAGCACTGCAGGGGCTCGTGCGGTGCAAACCCGCGCCGCCGGTGACCCGGAAGCCCGATAGGTTCGCCAGCCATGCCATCAACGTTCTCGATGAAAGCGATGGAATCCTCCCACCGCTTCGTGCAATGGATCACGCGGGGCCGCGTCGGCTGGTCGATCAACCAGATGCCGGTGATCGAGCTGACGACCATCGGGCGTCGCAGTGGCGAGAAACGGGCCACGATGCTGACGTCACCGTTTCACGAGGGTGACCTCTACGTCGTGGTCGCCTCGCGTGGTGGCGACGACAGGCATCCGGCCTGGTTCCTGAATCTCGAGAGCAACCCGAACGTCGACGTGGTGATCGGGGGAGCACCATCGAAGCCGATGAATGCCCGTGCGGCCACTTCTGACGAACGCGCGCGCCTGTGGCCGATCATCACGAAACGCTATGCCAACTACGCGGGTTACCAGACGAAGACGGTACGCGAGATTCCGCTCGTCATGCTCGAGCCCAGGATCAGCGACCCTGCCGCAGGCTGAGCCGGAGCGATTCTGTCAGGGTTCTCAGAAACCGTTCGGCACAATGACCTAGATTGACACTTCGACCGCACAACGGAGGAGAGTCAGCGCGATGGGATTTCTGGACCGACTGTTGGGGCGAGCCGAAGAGCCTACCAGGGTGAACAACCCGGCCACGCCTGCCGCGAAATCAGCCGATGAGATCGCCGTCGAACGGTACCGCTACCTGCTTCGCACGGCACCACCCGAAACCATCGAGCAGGTGCACGCCGAGGCATTCGCCAAGCTCACCCCGGCCCAGCGCGACATCATCTTCACCGAACTGACGACCGCTGCGCAGATCGGAGACGCGCCTGCTTCGGCATCGCCCGAAGCCCTGGCGCGCTCTGCGACCCGCTCAGAGATCAGGCAGCCAGGGGTTCTCGAACGAACGCTCTCTGGTTCTCAGTCAGGTCTGGGCGGGGGCATGGGGTTCGGCGGAATGTTCGCGAGTTCGCTGCTCGGTTCGGTGGCGGGCTTCGTGATCGGATCGGCCATCGCGCAGGCCTTCATCCCCGATTCGATCGGTACCGACCAGGGTGCAGACGCCTCTCAGGCTTCCGACTCAGCGTCTGACCAGCAGTCGGGTGCATCCGACCCTCCTGCAGATTCCTCTGCCCAGGCCGATACCGTGTCCGCCGACGGCGGGTCAGACGGTTTCGGCGGCGGCGACGTCGGTGGTGGCTTCTCCGATTCGGGTTTCGGCTCGGACTTCGGAGATTTCGGGTTCTGACCCGATCAGAGCCGCGAGACCATGGTCGCCATAGCCGTCTGGAGCGCAGCGGTGTTCTCCGAGGGGTCGTTGAGCAGCACAATGCTCAGCGAAAGCCACGTCGAACCCACTCTTGCGAAGATCGCGTTGTCTTCGGCGTGGGCCTCATCGCCGAGACCGGGAACATCAGTGAAAGTGTGGCCGAGCGTCACATCGATGTCATAGGTCTTCTTCGCGCCATCGCCCGCGTAGGCATTGACCTGCGCCGTGGGCCCCGTGGTCGGCGAATTGTAGGTGCACGACGGGTTATCGGGGTTACCGGCGTCGGGAGTGTCCAGCGGGGTACCGACCAGGGTTTCGGCGCTCTGTTGGTCGATCAGCGTGCAGACGTCGACGATCTTCGCGAGCGGTTGGGCCGATGGTGTCGGCGTCTGCTCTGCCGCAGCGGCGGCCGTGGTCGCGGCAGGCAGGGATTGCTGTTGAGACAGTGTGGGGGTGGTCGAGCATCCTGACACGGCAGACACTGCAGCTGCCAACAGTGCTCCTGCGAGGATGATCGGGGTTCGACGGTGGCGCACGGCTCCTCCTATTTCTTGCAGATCTTCGAGTCAGGTTCGACGACGGCCCGGTCGAAGAAATTCTTCGCCGGACCTGCGATACCGCCCGAACTGGCGATCGGGGTCGAGTTGAAGTGCTTCAGAAAGAAGTTGATCAATGCGGTCACGGGTTTGGGAATGTCGTAACCGACGCCGTAGTCGCCCCACAGGTCGAGTTGGGCGCCGCGGCACACAATGCTGCCCGTTGCGAGGGCTGAACCCAGAGTGAGCCCCAGAGTTGCCGTGAGCGTGAAGTACACCCCTGCCTTGAAACCGTAGGCACCGAGGCCGATGGTGAATTTCACATGGTCGTCGAAGGCGATGCCGTTGACACCCACCGACAGGATCTTCGCAGAATCGAGGATGCTCGTCTTCACTTGGGGGTCTGACACGAAGCTCGGCGTGAATGTCTTGTTCGAGTAGTCGAATCCCAGGTCGCCCGAGAACGAGTACTCCCCGTTCGCACTGATGTACGCCGTCTTTGCTGAGAACGTCGTCTGCACGTTGAGGTACTGGTTCACCGTCACGGAGAGGGGCACGCCGAGGATTGTGGCGACAGGAACGGTGAATTCCGCGCTGACAGGGAGTGCGCGGTTGATGTTGGTGAACCCGTCAGGCGAGGTTCCCGCCGCCACCGCGAGCTTCAGGCCTGCCGCGCCGAGCAGGTGGAAACTCGCATTCGTCACCTCACCTCCGGCGATGTTCAGCGCGAAACTCGCGTGTGGCTGGCTCATTTCGAGTGCAATCGAGCCCTCGATCTTGATACCGCCCGCGCCATAACTGAAAGCGGCCCCGACGCCCGATTCGCAACAGGTGGATGTCACTCCGAACCCACCGGCAACCGTTGCCGCGTCTGTTCCGATCCCCGGCACCGTCGGCAGATCGACTCCGGGACGGTACGAGGCCGGTCCGATTCGCGGCGCGCCGTCTTCTGACGCGCCCTGGGGGTCAGCCCAAAAGGGTTGCGGCGTCTGGTAGACGATCGCCTTGTCGAGTGAGATGGCCGACGTGGACGCGAACGAGCCATCTTTGATCACGTCGGTGATCGTCACCGGGGCAAGGGTGACTGCGAGATCGGCGCCACTTCGGCTGGCATCCACGATACGCCCGACTCCGCGACTGGTCACGAACAAGACCTTTCCGGGAGCGAGATCGCCCACTCCCGGCGCGTTGGGGTCGAGCATCCAGGTCAAACCGTCGTCGGAGACGGATTCGACCGCAGCAGCCCCCGCCGCGATGACGACGACATCGGGCTGGAACGTTGCACCCTGGCCCGGGATCGGGGTTGAACCGAACGACATCTGCGACGGGCTGTAGGGGTCTTCGGGCTGCACGGGAGGTTGCGCACTCGTCGAACAGCCGCACGCCGAAATCAGTATCGCGCCGGCCACCAGACCTGCGAGCAGTCTTCGAAGGAGCATCACGTCGCACCCCTTCGATGCAGCCGCAGAGCCGAAAGGAGAGCTGGGTCTGATCGCCCCAGCGATCAGAAGATATCAGGATTCGACCCTCGGCGAAAGGAGGAATCTCGCAGCCCACCCACTGCGAACCCGAGGCGGAGGGTCCCGATGCCAGCGGTCAATCGTTCGGGTACGTCACGCCCGTCAGCGTCTCCGACATCGACCAGAGCAGTTCTGCGGGTCGTTCCTTCTCGGCACGTTTGGCGAAATGTGCGAATCCCGGCTCGCCGGTGAGTTCCATGAAGCCAGAGGGCCCGAAGTAGTCGCCACCCAGAGCTTCGGGGTTCGTAGCCGCGAAGAGTTCCGGGAGCGCGCCCTCCGCCGCCGACTGGGTCATTCCTGGGGCGGCATTCATGCGCCTCATGAAGCCCGATGGCTTCTCTCTGCCGAGATTGGGGCCTGACGACTGCAGATTCGTGCGACTGAAGCCCGGGTGGGCGGCGACGCTCAGGATCTTCCAGCCGAGCGATGCATTCCGGCGAGCGAATTCCTTCGCGAACATGAGATTGGCGAGCTTGGACTGGCCGTAGGCGCCCCAGGCGCTGTAGTGGTTCTCTGACTGCAGGTCGTCGAAGTCGATCCGTCCCATCCAGTGCATGATGCTCGACATCGTGATCACCCGCGCAGAATCCGAGCGCATCAGCGCCGGCAGCAGTCTGCCCGTGAGAGCGAAGTGCCCCAGGTGGTTCGTGCCGAGCTGCAGTTCGAAACCGTCGTCGGTCAGGGTTCGTTTCGGCACAGCCATCACACCCGCGTTGTTGAAGAGCAGGTCGAGTGGATGCCCGTCTGCCACGACCTCGGAGGCAAGGCGTTCGACCGACGCGAGGTTGGCGAGGTCGAGGCTTGCAAGAGTGACTGCACCCCGTGCGGGTTGTGGCGACGCCGCGCTCGCCGCCGATTGCAGCTCGTGGAGGGCCGCTTCGCCCTTCTCCGCGGAACGCGCGGTGATGATCACATCAGCACCGGCCGCGAGCAGTCGCTTGGCGGTCTCGAACCCCAGGCCCGAGTTTGCCCCGGTCACCAGAGCACGTTTGCCCCTGAGCTCGGGAAGCACGATGTCGAACGGTCTGCGTGACGTTTTGCCGGTCATCCTGCCAGCGTAATGCGCTGTAGGCTCCCACTCGCTCTCGCTCGCGATACGGTCGGGGGATGAGTATTGTCGTTCGCCCGGTGTCCGCCACCGATGGAGCCCAACTGCTGAGACTGAACAACGCCGCCGTGCCTGCGGTGAATGAACTCGATGACGCGGCTCTCCGGTCGATCCTCGGGAACAGCCATCTCTCGATTGCCGTCGTCGACGAGCGTGACCCTCAGACCGTGCTCGGGTTCGTTGTGACATTCGTGGCCGGTGCTCCTTACGACAGCGAGAACTATCGCTGGTTCGAGAACCGGTCAGACGACTTTCTCTACGTGGACCGGATCGTCGTGGCAGACGGCCACCGTGGCAGAAAGCTCGGGCAGGTGCTCTACTCGGCGGTATTCGAGGCGGCTCGGGATGCCCGTCGGCGAGAGGTGTTCTGCGAGGTGAACCTGCAGCCGCCCAACCCGGGCTCGCTCACCTTCCACGGGCGCCTGGGGTTCACCGAGGTCGGGCAGCAGGCAACGAAGGGCGGCACGGTCGTCGTGTCGCTGATGGCCGCATCGGTCGACTCCGACTGAGCAGTCTCCGACCGGGCCAGCAACTACTGGTGCGCTAGAGTCGGGCGATCCCGGCGCCGAGGATGACCACTCCGGCCATGATGAGCACAACGCTAGTCACGCTCTGGTTGTTTCGCACAATCCATTCCCGGGTCGTGTTGAGGGTGTCTTCCATCTTCTGGCCGAGAAAGATGTAACCGATCACGGGGCCGGCCACGGTGCAGACGCCGACCACGGTGAAGATGCCGAGAGGGATCAGCGATTCGGCCAGACCCAGCCCGGCGCTGCCGATCTCCACGCCGGCCGCGATCGACAGCAGGAGGTTCTTCGGCCGGAAGGCGAGAGCGAACCCGACGCCCACCGCGCTGAACAGATTGAGGCGGTTCAGTGCTGACATCCACTTCGGAAGGCTCGGATCAGTCTTACTCTTCGATGTGCGGTACCACGAGATGCTCGCGTAGACCGTCAAGAGGATTCCCGCGAGGATCTCGACCAGGCCCTGCCAGAACGGCGGGTTCGAGGCGGTCGGCGGCGGAATCAGTCGGAAGCCGACGCTCAGCACGCTGACGACGAGGAACACGCCGGCCGTGAAGCCGATCATGAAGGCGATTCCCACCCCGGGGGGAGTGGGTGACAGCAGAATGAGAATGACAGCGATGATGGGAATGGAGCTGAGCGCGACCGCAAGGGCCAGCGGAAGAATGTGCCCGATTACCCCTGCCATACCGGCTAGTTTACGGTCACGCGGGTTCTCGGTACGTCACGGCCCGACGAAGATGTTCTGGGGAGCATTTAGGGTGGGTGGATGCACACCACAGCGCCGCCTCGAGAGCGAACGCGGCCCTGGTTCATGTTGGCACTCGGCCTGTTCGCCCAGGTGGCCGGCACGGTGGCCGTGACCACTCCGGCATTTCTCCTGCCGCTGCTCACCACCGAGCAAGGACTCTCCCTCGGACAGGCCGGGTTGCTGGTGGCTGCGCCGTCTCTCGGCATGGTTCTCACGCTGATCGCGTGGGGTGCCCTGGCCGATGCGATCGGCGAACACTGGGTCATCACGGCGGGCCTGGCCGTGACTGCACTCGCTTGCCTCGGTGCGTTCCTGGCGACCGATCTGGTCGTGCTTGCTCTGTTCTTCGCGCTCGGCGGCATGGGCGCGGCCAGCGCCAACGCTGCCGGTGGTCGCCTCGTTGTGGGCTGGTTCCCGGCCAGACGCCGGGGGTTGGCAATGGGAATCCGGCAGATGGCACAGCCGTTGGGTGTGGCCGTCGCAGCGCTCGTTATTCCGTCGCTCGCCGCAGCAGGTGGCCTAGGCGAGGCGCTCGTGTTTCCTCTCGCGATCACCACCGTCGCAACGCTTCTCTCGGCGCTGTTCATCGTTGACCCGCATCGGCCGCCGGCTGCGGCGGGCGCCACATCTGGGCGGCCCGCGAACCCCTATCGAACGAGCGCAGTGCTGTGGCGCATCCATCTCGTGTCAGTGCTTCTGGTGTTTCCGCAATTCGTCGTCTCGACGTTCGCCCTGGTGTGGCTCATCACGGCCGAGGGATGGAGCCCTCTGGCAGCCGGAATCGTTGTCGGCATTTCGCAGCTGATCGGTGCCGTGGGGCGAATCGTGGTCGGAATCGTCTCTGACCGGATGGGAAGCCGAATGAAGCCGTTGCGTGTCGTCGCGGTCGCCGCGAGCCTCTCGATGCTCGCTTTGGCCGCGGCAGATGTTCTGGGGTGGCCGGTCTTGGCTGCTGTGGTGGTCGTCATGGCCTCGACCATCACCGTTGCCGACAACGGCCTGGCGTTCACGGCGGTGGCGGAATTGGCCGGCGGCCGGTGGTCAGGCAGGGCCCTCGGCGCCCAGAACACCGCGCAGTTCCTGGCGGCCGCCGCCACAGCTCCGGTCGTGGGTGGGCTGATCGCGCTCGTCGGGTTCGGTGGTGCCTTCGGGGTGACAGCGATTCTGCCCCTCATCGCCCTCCCATTGGTTCCAATGAGGGACAAAATGAGCGGCAAATCCCTCTAGGCAACATCGGTGGCGAATTCTGTCTCTCCGCGCGTGGTAGCGTGCAAAAATGCCAAGAATATCGGGAGTTGCCGCAGCCTTTCCCCCTCATTCCTATACTCAGTCTGAAATAACGGAGCTTCTTGGTCCGATGATCACAGACAACCCGTCCAAGCGAGCGCTGCTCAATCGCCTGCACACCAATAGCAAGGTGAACACCCGTCACCTCGTCATGCCGTACGACTGGTACAAGAACAGCAGCCTGAACTTCACCCTCACCAACAACACCTTCATCACCGCTGCCGTCGAGCTTGCCGAAGAGGCAACCCTCGGTGCGCTCGCAAAGGCGTCGTTGAAGCCCGAAGACGTCGACTTCATCGTCTTCACCTCCGTGACAGGCATCTCTGCTCCCTCGGTCGATGCCCTGGTCGCGCTCCGGCTCGGGTTTCGGCCCGACGTCAAACGCATGCCCATGTTCGGCCTCGGATGCGTCGCCGGAGCGGCGGGAATAGCCCGCCTCAACGACTACCTCCTCGGGCACCCGAACGATGTGGCCCTGCTGATCTCTGTGGAGCTCTGCTCGCTCACAGTTCAGCGAGGTGACGATTCCATGGGAAACCTCGTGGCCAGCGGGCTCTTCGGTGACGGCTCCGCTGCCGTGGTCATGGTCGGCTCCGAACGGGCGAAGACGCTGCCGGTCACCGGGCCCGACGTGCTCGACACCCGCAGCCGGCTGTACCCGGGAACCGAAGATGTGCTCGGCTTCAACCCCGGCGAGAGCGGATTCCGGATCGTGCTGACGGCCGGAGTGGCCGACGTGATCGACGAGCATTTCGATGCTGACGTGGTGGGATTCCTCGAAGACCACGAACTCGCAGTGTCTGATGTGGGTGTGTGGATGGCTCATCCGGGTGGCCCGCGGGTACTGAATTCCTTTGCGAGTGCGCTGAGCCTTCCCGACGGCGCCCTCGATGTGAGCTGGGAGTCGATGGGAGCGAAGGGCAACATGTCTTCGGCTTCCATCCTCCACGTGCTGTCGGAGACCCTCGACAAGCAGAAGTTCACTCCGGGCGACATGGGTATGTTGTTTGCTCTGGGCCCAGGCGTGTGTGCAGAGATCGTGCTCATGAAGTGGCCTGACGACGACACCGAGGGGCAGTAGCTCCAGTGCTGCTCTACGCTCTGCTGATCTTCGCCACCGGAGGCGAGCGATTCGTCGAGCTCGGAGTCTCCACGCGCAATGCGGCCTGGGCCTTCGCCAGGGGAGGCGTCGAGTTCGGCAGGCGACACTTTCCGTTCATGGTGATCCTGCACACGAGCATGTTGGTGGCGTGCCTCGCCGAGGTGTTCCTGCTCCAGCGCGAGTTCACGCCGTGGCTCGGCTACCCGATGCTGGTGATCGCTCTCGCTTCGCAGGGGCTTCGCTGGTGGTGCATCGGCACCCTCGGTAAGCGGTGGAACACCAGGGTGATCGTCGTGCCCGGCCTGCCTCTCGTGGACCGGGGCCCCTACCGCTGGTTCCGGCACCCGAACTATGTGGCGGTGATCGCCGAGGGTATCGCGCTGCCCCTGGTCTACAACGCGTGGATCACGGCCCTGGTCTTCACCGTGGTCAACCTCGTCCTGCTCCTTCGGTTTCGCATCCCCGTCGAAGAACGCGCGCTGGCGTACGGTCTTGCCAGGGCCGGAGTGACGGGCTGACGGTGACAGGGAACGTGGGCAGCGACGGTGCTGCCGGCGCGGATCGAGCCGACTACGACCTGATTGTGGTCGGTGGCGGGCCTGTCGGCCTGGCAGCAGCCATCGGCGCGCGGCAGCGGGGCTTGAGCGTCGTTGTCGTCGAACCGCGTTCACTTCCGCTGGACAAGGCGTGCGGTGAGGGACTCATGCCCGGGGCCATGGCCGAGCTGTCGCGGCTCGGGGTCGAGGTCGACGGCCACACGATCACAGGCATTGCGTATCGCCAGGGCTCGGGACCCCGATTCGCCACGCATGACTTCGAAGCTGCACCGGGCAGGGGAGTGCGGCGCCCCGAGTTGTCCGGTGCGCTGGCGCAGAGGGCGATTTCGTGCGGGGCCTCGTTCGTCGACGCCAAGGTGGCGGCACTGGTTCAGGATGCCCGGGGGGTGACGGTCTCGCTCAGCGGAGGCCCGGGCATCCGGGGCCTGTGGCTGTTCGGCTGTGACGGCCTGCACTCGCCCGTGCGGCGAATGGCAGGGCTCGAGGCGGTGCCCACGCGCAGACTCGTGCCTGCTCGACGACGATACGGTCTTCGGCGGCACTTCAGAGTGGCGCCGTGGAGCGACCGGGTCGAGGTGTTCTGGGCCCGGGAGTGCGAGGTCTACGTGACGCCGGTCAGCGCCTCGACGATCGGCGTAGCGATCCTGGGTGGACGAGGGCTTGACTTCGAACGCGTGATCGCCTCGATCCCGGCGCTCGCAGCGCGTCTGGAGGGTGCAGAGCCGGATTCGGCTCTGCAGGGCGCCGGCCCGCTTCGCCAGCGAGTGAAGCGTCACGGCATCGGACGCGTGTTGCTGGTCGGTGACGCGTCGGGTTACGTCGACGCGCTCACGGGCGAAGGGTTGCGCGTGGGTCTTGCCCAGGCGGCGGGGGCCGTGGCTGCCGTGGCTGGGGCACACGAGCCCGTCGAAGTGAATCGAAACTACGAGCGGGCGTGGTCCCGCGCGTCGCGCGACGCCAACACGCTCACGGCGGGTCTTCTCGCGCTGGCGCACTCCCCGTTCAGGCGACTTGTGGTTCCGATCTCCGCGGCCTTGCCTGCAGTATTCGGTGCGGCCGTCGAACGAATCGCCCGCTGACGCGGTCGTCGCGATACACGTCGGCGGTGAAGCCGCTGGGAGTTCGGGCTCCCGGTCAGGCGGCGTTCTGGCGACAGATGAAAATAGAGTCGTGAACATCTTTCCTGAGGGCATGCGAAACCGGTTGCGATCGACGTTCACCGGCCAGCTCGAAGGCTCGCCCGAGTGGGTGCTGAAGCTGGAAGACGGTGATGACGCGGGCTACTTCGCGCCGGATTCGGCCACCTGGGCGGTCCACGGCCAGACCGCGACGATCGTCGCCGGTGTGAGGGCGCTGCTGATGCAGGCCATGCATCCGGGAGCGATGGCCGGCGTGCACGACCATTCCCGGTACAAGGAAGACCCGCTGGGGCGGCTCGCCGGCACCATCCGCTGGATCTTCACGGTGACGTATGCCGACACGGCGACCGCAGTCGCAACGTCGAACTGGGTGCTCAAACTGCATGAACGCGTGACCGGCACCTACCCCGACGCGCAGGGTCTCTCGCACGACTACGCCGCGAACGACCCCGAACTCCTCTCCTGGGTGCACCTGGCGTTCACCGATTCGTTCCTGGCGACGGCGAAACTCTGGAGCGAACCCATCCCGGGCGGGCCAGACGCCTACGTTCGCGAATGGGCGAAAGCTGGCGAACTCATGGGGGTTCCGAACCCGCCCCGCTCGGAAGCCGAGCTCGCAGAGCAGTTGCAGGCCTTTCTCGACTCCGGCACCCTCGTACGAAACGACCGCGTCGACGAGGCAGTGAAGTTCATCGGAAACCCCCCTCTCGCGCGCGCGATGATGCCCGCGTACCACGTGCTCTTCGCGGGCGCTGTGTCGTCGATTCCCGAGGAATACCGACGGATGCTCGGCCTCGAGGTCGCTCGTCTCGGGCCGGTGCGGCTGCCGGTTGTCGGCGCCACGCGGCTCGTGCTGAAGCTGGTCGGGGCGATGCTCGGCCACGAGGCTCCGAGCGAGAGCTCGGCGCGTCGCCGCCTGATCCGTCTTGGGCTTCTCTCAGCCGACCAGACCGTTGCAGCGGGGCGCGGCGCGGCATGACGCACTTCGTGGTGGTACCGCGGCTGGGCCGCAGCGGCGCCGGGCCCAGCTTCTGCAGCTAGCGGAACCGCATTGTCGGAGGCAGCGGCTTCGGTGGTTCTGAAGCCTTTCGCACACGCCGCCGCTCGACCCGTGCCGCGACGACCATGACCAAGGCGAAGACCATTCCGCCGGCCATGACAACCAGAAGCGGCGTGAGCAGCACATTGCGGGTCAGCGCGTTCGTCACTGCCGCCGCCACGGTCACAAACGAACCGATGAAGGCGAGCAGGGAGTACCTCGTCGCGCGGTCGATGTTCACTTCTGCCTCAGGCCACGCGAGATGCTGGCGAGACGGTCTTCGACGGGTCACGCTCGACGACGTCGCCGAGTGCCTCATCGATCCTGGTGAGAGTCTCGGCGTCGATCTTCACACCGGCGGCGGCGACGTTCGACTCGATCTGCTCCGGCTTCGACGCGCCGATGATGGCGGAGGCCACGTTCGGGTTCTGCAGGACCCACGCCACGGCCAGCTGCGCCATGGTGAGCCCGAGGTCGTCGGCGATCGGCTGCAGCTTCTGCACCCGCGTCAGCGTCTCCTCCCTGAGCCAGCTCTTGATCATGTCGTCGCCGCCCTTGCTGTCTGTTGCGCGGGTTCCGGCGGGCAGCTCAGCACCCGGCTTGTACTTGCCGGTCAGCACGCCCTGCGCGACGGGAGACCAGACGATCTGTGAGATGCCGAGTTCTTCGGAGGCGGGCACGACCTGCTCTTCGATGACACGCCAGAGCATCGAGTACTGAGGCTGGTTCGACACGAGCTGAAAGCCGAGCTGCGTGGCGAGGGTGGAGGCCTCGCGAAGCTGGGCTGCCGTCCACTCGCTCACACCGATGTACAGCGCCTTGCCTGAGCGCACCACGTCGGCGAATGCGGTCATGGTCTCTTCGAGGGGCGTCTCGTAGTCGTAGCGGTGCGCCTGGTAGAGGTCGACATAGTCGGTGCGCAGCCGGTCGAGCGAGCCGTTGATCGACTCGAAGATGTGCTTGCGCGAGAGGCCCGTGTCGTTGTGGCCCTTCGGTCCGGTCGGAAAGTAGACCTTCGTGAAGATCTCGAGAGACTCGCGTCGCTCGTTCTTGAGGGCCTTGCCGAGGACCTTCTCGGCCACGGTGTTGGCGTAGGCGTCTGCGGTGTCGAAGGTCGTGATGCCTGCTTCGAGAGCCGCGGCCACGCTGCGTTTCGCGATGTCGTTCTCGACTTGCGAGCCATGGGTCAGCCAGTTGCCGTAGGTGATTTCAGAGATCTTGAGTCCACTGTTGCCGAGGTAACGAAATTCCATGGAGTCAACGCTACCCCTCGCCGCTGACAGCCCCGTGCGATCGGCGGGGCAGCAAGCGGTCGAAGCCGGTCATCCCCACGCGGTCAGCGAGCAAGGCCCAGTTTCGCGATCCCCACGAGGGATTCACCCGGCAGGAATGCGCGGGTGAGTGCCAGAGCGATCTTCGGGAGATCTGTTTCATCGCGATAGAGCAGGCTCATCCGTTCATACCGCGGATTGAATTTCGTCTTGAAGTTGTGCAGGGACTGGAACCCGTAGAGCGGTTCGAGAATGGTGCCGAGCGATTCGAGAAGGGCATCGATTCCGGTTGCGGCGGCATCTCCGTCGGCGCGAGCAAGAGGGGCACCCGAGAGCGAGACGAAGAGCGCGCCCTCCTCCTGGAACGCGAGGCACGACGAGGCGATCAGGAACTCCATGACGGGTTTGAAGGTGCCGTCGCTCCGGCGCCGCATCAGGTCGAGGGTCCAGCCCCGGATCGAATCGTCGGCACCGTAGACCGGCAGCCACGACAGGAATCCCTGCACCGTGCCCGTCTCATCGAGGGCGAGTGCCGTCTTCACATGCGGGTCGAGCGCCTCGTCGACTCCGCCGAGCGTGAATCCCATCTCAGGCAGTGCCTTGTCGCCCACCCACTCCTCAGAGATCGCCCGCACCTGTGACGCCACGGCCCAGGGTTCCTCGGCCAGTGAGGTCATCCTGAAGGTGATCTTCTCGCGCTCGGCCCTGTTCAACGATGACCGGATGGCCTGCCACTTCTTGCCTGTCATCTCGAGCGTCGGCAGGTCGATGATGGTGTCTTCGGCCACCTGCAGGTGCGTCCAGCCCTGCGGTGCGGCGGCCAACGTCGCATCGGAGACCGAGAACAGGCACGGGGCCAGCCCGACCCGCTCGCACTCTTCCACGAACTCGGAGATCGTCGCCGGGAGTTTCTCGGCAGGGCCCACGGGGTCGCCGAGTGCGACGGCCACTCCTGCGTAACGCTGGTAGGCCACGAAACTCTCGCCGTCGGCCGTGACGAAGTATGAGTTCTCCTTCCACATGGTCATCCACGAGAGGGTGCCTCCGCCGTCGGACGTCAAGATGTCGAGGGGGGTCTTCCGGGCATCCTGCTGTTGCCTGATCGCGCGGCGCGAGCGGCGAAGAGGCACCCGATACGCGGTTCTGCCGAGCCAGAGGATGACCAGCAGGGCGATCCACAATGAGGAGTTGGTCATCGCCTCGAACAGCGACGGAGGGAAGTCGACCGCGACGAACGCGTAGATCGCGAGCCCCACGAACTCGAGCACGTTGAACACACCGAGGATGACAGCGATCACCCAGGGAAGGCGGTGGCCCAGGCGCACTCCATTGGCGATCAGCGCGATGATGACGACATCGATCACCAGATCGACCCACGTGCTCGTCCCGGGCGTGGCCGATGCGGTCGCATCGTCGCCCGGCAGAATCGTGCCCACGATCTCGACGACAGCGAGTGTGATCAGGCTGGCGAAAGCCAGGATGCGCCATTCCCGGCTGCTCGGCCGGCCGGCGCGGTACTTCGGGCCGCGGATGAACGGGGTGGCGACGAACACCGCGACCACGCCCAGGAAGTGCTCCACGTCGGCCAGGGTGCCGATGTAGATGAGCGACACGGCAACATAGGCGAAGAGGGCGAAGCGCAGTCGCAGCCGCCACGGTGCGCGGACTGTGCCCAGCACCGCCGCCAGGCACGCGAACATGCCGCCGGAGGGCCCCACGTCGTATTGAGTGGCGAGGTGATTGGCCCAGTCGCTGTCGAAGGAACGCGCCGCGAGCATGAAGAACGTGGTGCCGATGACGGCCACGATCTGCCCGCCGGCGAAGATGCCGATGGTCCTGAGCGAACCGAACTGCCGTTCTGCCCAGCCGACCGCCACGATCAGCCCGATCAGAATGACAGCGTAGTGGATGGGCAGCTGGGAGAAGAACGTGCCCGTGACGAGGGTCCACCAGTGCCCGTCGAGGAACGAGGGCAACCCGTAGGCGATGTCGTGGTACCAGGGCCGGTGAATGAGCGGGTCCCAGAGTGCGCCCGCGGCGAGCCCCGCGACGACGAAGATGCCGAGCAGGGTCGCAGCGAATGGTGTGCGGCGAAGCACCCGGCCGACCGGGCCCAGAACCACACCGAAGGCGGCTTTCACTCCGGCGATCCCGGTCGTTCCGGACTCCATTCCCGCCGCCGCGGCGAGCGGGCTGAGGCTGCCGTCCTCTTCGAACAGGTCGGACATCTGCAGTTCCGGCGCGGTGTCGGTCGACGTGCCTGCCGAGACGCCCGCTGCCGCGCGGGCCTTTCGCGAGCGGTAGACCATCACGATCGCGATCACAACCGTGAGGGCCACCACCACGAGAAGCGCGATCCAGGTGAACTGGTGCAGCAGGGTGATGGCGGCGGTACCCAGGCTGAACACGACGGTGGTCACCATCGCGGCCCAGAGCACCGAGCCGATGGCGTTCGCGGCGAGAAAACGGCGGTAGGGCATCCGGAGCGTACCGGCCAGTGGGCCGATGAGAATGCGGAGCAGCGCGATGAACCGACCGGCGACCACCGCGTAGATGCCCCAGCGGTTCATGATGCCGATTGCCGAATGGATGCTCTGGGCGTTGAATCGCGCGGGAAACCGCCTGGCGCCGATAATCAGCAGGCGAGAGCCGAATCGTCGCCCGATGAGGTATCCGATCGAGTCGCCGACGATCGCACCCACGGCCGCGGTCGCGCCGATGGCCCAGGGGGAGATCGTGCCGTCGAGCGACAGGAGCGTTGCGGCCACCAGCACGGTCTCGCCGGGAAGCGGCACACCGATGCTCTCGACGGAAACGAACCCGAAGACGACGAGGAGCACTGCGATGGGCGGAATTGCCGCGAGCCACTGATCCATCTGGTGTCACTACCCCCTTGACCGGAGAGCGCATGCTGCCCTGGCATTCTTTATAGCAGGGCTGCGGCCGTGATCCCATGGAGCGGATGCTCTCCTGACAGACTGGTCTCATGACAGCGACACTCGTGGCCAAGGGCCTTTCCGGCGGCCATGGGCACCGAGTACTCTTCTCCGACCTCGATCTGACGGTTTCGCCCGGCGACGTCGTGGGGCTCGTCGGCGCGAATGGCGCAGGCAAGACGACCCTCCTGCGTCTCCTGGCCGGCGTAAACGCGCCCCTCGCCGGCTCCGTCTCGCTCGCCCCGACCGATGCGTTCGTGGGCTGGTTGCCGCAGGAGCATGAGCGTGTCGAGGGCGAATCCATCGCTGAGTACATCGGCCGGCGCACGGGCTGTTCAGCGGCGACCACCGAGATGGAGCTGGCCTCTGA
The DNA here is from genome assembly GCF_018889995.1 of Subtercola sp. PAMC28395. NCBI lineage: Bacteria > Bacillati > Actinomycetota > Actinomycetes > Micrococcales > Microbacteriaceae > Subtercola > Subtercola sp. PAMC28395. Next base: position 1,906,451 of record NZ_CP076547.1, read on the forward strand.
AGCGCTCGGCTCCGATGACCCCGGTGCGGGCGATGCCTACTCGGTGGCGCTTGACCGGTGGCTGGCGAGCCGGGCTGCAGATCTGGATGACCGAATGCCGGCCACCCTCGCCGAACTCGGTTTCGACACCGATGTCTCGGCGTTGATGACCGGTCTCTCTGGCGGGCAGGCGGCACGGGTGGCGCTCGCGGCCCTGCTTCTCTCGAGGTTCGACATCGTTCTGCTCGATGAGCCGACGAACGACCTCGACCTCGACGGACTGGCCCGGCTGGAGGCGTTCGTCAGGGGCCTGCGGGGCGGCGTTGTGCTGGTGTCGCACGACCGTGAGTTCCTGGCCCGCTGCGTGACGACGGTGGTCGAGCTCGACCTCGCCCAGAACAGCGTCGCCGTCTACAACGGCGGGTATGAGTCGTTCCTCGAGGAGCGTGCCACTGCCCGGAGGCATGCGAGAGACGAGTACGACGAGTTCGCGTCGAAGAAGGCCGACCTCGTCGGGCGGGCGCGTACCCAGCGCGAATGGTCGTCGCAGGGCGTTCGCAACGCCATGAAGAAGGCTCCAGACAACGACAAGATCCGTCGCCGTGCCGCCACTGAGTCGAGTGAGAAGCAGGCACAGAAGGTTCGCCAGATGGAGAGCCGCATCGCCCGCCTCGACGAGGTCGACGAGCCGCGCAAGGAATGGCAGCTGCAGTTCAGCATTGGCACGGCTCCGCGATCGAGTGCCGTTGTCGCATCGCTCGGTTCCGCTGTGGCCAGGCAGGGGTCATTCACCTTCGGGCCTGCCACCCTGCAGGTGAACGGGGGCGACCGTATCGGTATCACCGGGCCGAACGGTGCTGGCAAGTCGACGCTGCTCAGGCTGCTGCTCGGCACGCGTCAGCCCGACGAGGGCAGTGCATCCCTCGGCCGCAGCGTACAGATCGGCGAGATCGACCAGGCCAGGGCGATGCTCGACGGCGAGACGCCGCTCTTCGAAGCGGTGAGTGCTGTTGTTCCCGACATGCCCATCGCTGAGGTCCGCACCCTTCTCGCCAAATTCGGGCTGAAGGCTGACCACGTCGACCGGCCGGTTGCGAGCCTCTCGCCGGGCGAACGCACTCGCGCGGCGCTGGCCCTTCTGCAGGCACGGGGTGTCAACCTGCTCGTGCTCGACGAGCCGACGAACCACCTCGACCTGCCTGCCATCGAACAGCTCGAAGAGGCGCTCGAATCGTACGACGGCACCCTGCTGCTCGTCACGCACGACCGCCGGATGCTCGAGACCGTCACCCTGAACCGCCAATGGAATGTCGACGCAGGGAAGGTCGTGGAGGTGTGATGGCTCGCGGTGCACCCGGCCCGGGCGCGAACGGCATGCACGTGTACGTCGGTCTTGTTCGCGGAATCAATGTCGGGTCATCCACGCTGGTCGCCATGGCCGATTTCAGGAAGCTCTTCGAAGACCTGGGCTACACAGATGTCGTCACCCTGCTTCGGAGCGGCAACGTGGTGTTCTCCTCGGCGAGCGATATCACCGCGGCTGACGTCACGGAGATCGAACGTATCTTTGCGAAGGTCGCCGGGTTCAGCGCGGGGTTCGTGGTGCTTTCGGCAGAGCAGTTTCTCGGCGTCGCCGCTGAGAACCCGCTGCTTGCCGTTGCTTCTGACAAGGCCAAGCTCGTGGTCGCGTATGTCCCGCTCGGCGAGGCTGGTGAGCCCGTCGTCGACCTCTTCGGGGTCTCGTTGCCCGACGCTGCCGAGCTTCTGCCTGAGGTGATCGCGGTCGGCCCCCGTGCGGTCTACGTCTGGTGCGCGAACGGCATCTCGAATTCGCGCGTGCCCGCGTCGTTCTGGAGACAGCTCGGCCCGGTCTACACGGCGCGGAACGTGAATACCGTGGAGAAGCTCGCGGCTCTGGTCACACAGAGGCTCAAGGCCGGGGAATGACTGGCTGACGGGGTATAAGCTGAGATTGTTTCACTAAAGGGTTGTAGGCTCGATGGATGCTCGAAAGTGAACTTCTCCCGCCTGGTGATCTGCCGCTCCGCGACCATCTCGGCGCCACTCTCCATCGCCCAGTGCCGCTCCCATGCGCTGTGCCGCTCCCATGCCCTGTGCCGCTCCCATGCACTGTATCGCTCCCCTGCTCTGGTGCAGTCGCCGAACTGTCGCTCGTCGACGAGGCGTCGGCGAGCTATCTGCTCACCGTCGACGGAATCCCGCAGTCGCAGGTGTGTGTCTCTGACGCCACGCGACTCGAGTTCGACTACGTGCGCCACATCGCCAGGATGGTCGATGTGTGGGCAGCACCCGGGGAGGCGCTGTCGTGCATCCATCTGGGCGGCGGAGCGTTGTCGCTGGCGCGGTATGTCGAGGCGACCCGACCCGGATCACAGCAGCTTGTCATCGATTCGCAGCGGGCCATGGTCGAGGGTGTTCTCGAGGTTCTTCCCCTGGCTGCTGGCCATGCGACCAGGCTCCTGTTCGGCGACGCCCGCGAGTTGGCGGAGCGACTGGTTCTGCGTCGTCGTTTGATCAGGTCGACCGCGGGAGGTGGGCGCGACTCTGCGTGCTCGGGGGCGATGGCTGCGGGAGCAGGAGTCGTGGTCATCGATCTCTGGGACGGCGCGAGTATCCCATCCCACGTCGCGACGCTCGAGTTCTACCTGCTCGTCGCCCAGCTCGCCGCACCCGAGGCGCTGGTGGTCGTGAACCTGCTCGACCGCGGCCCGGAGTTTGACTATTCGCGAGGGCAGGCCGCGACACTTCGCAGGGTGTGGCCGAATGTGGGAGTTCTTCGTGACCCGAGCATGCTCGGCTGTGCCAGCTGCGGCCCTGATGATTCTGCCGGTGGCTGCGGTGGCTGCGGTGGCTGCGGTGGCTGCGGTGGCTGCGGTGGCTGCGGTGGCCGCGGTCAGGTCGGTGAGGTCGGTGACGCCGGTGGCGTCGGTGCGCGCGGCCACAACTACGGAAACGTCGTGCTCGTGGCGGGTAGGCGAAGGCTCGATCTTCTCGGCGTCACCGGTTGGTTGAAGGATGATCCACGGCCGCCTCATGTCATCGTCGGGCCCGATGTCGACCGGTGGGTCACTGGGGCGCCGGTCGCGACGGACGACGCTGCATTCGCGTCCCCGCGCCCCCCTCGCGAGGCGCTCAGCCCGGATTGACCTACTCCGGTCTGGGCTTCGGTGGAAGAGTTCCCATGATGCACACCTCCAATCGATCATCCTGCGCGCCAGATCGACGCCGAATCAGTATAAATGAGCTTTCGTCGTGTTCCGATCCACTTGCCGTTCCATCACCGTGGCGATCCTCTGGGCCAGCATGGAAGTCACGCGTGATGACGTCAGGTTCACGGGTCGACTGTCAGTCGTGCAACCTAGAATCGGGGTGTGGCTGATGGAGCGAAGAGGGCGGCAGGGTGGGCCTCGAAGCCGGTCGCTGCGATCGCTTCTGCTGCTCCCAGGCCCTCCGTATTCGGCGGGGAGGGCGCAGATGGCGCTGCCGACAGCACCGCCACGATGCTCCACATCGACATGGATGCGTTCTTCGCCTCGGTGGAGTTGCTCGAGCATCCAGAACTCGTCGGCCTTCCCGTGATCATCGGGCACAACGGGCCGAGAGGAGTCGTGACCTCGGCAACGTATGAAGCGCGCGCATTCGGGGTGCATTCGGCGATGCCCGTGGCGCGCGCCCTGCAGCTGTGCCCCCGAGCGATCGTGCTCGCACCCCATCACGACCGCTACCGGCACTTCTCTGCAGAGGTGATGCGCATCTTTCGAGACGTCACCCCACTGGTTGAGCCGCTGAGCATCGACGAGGCCTTCCTCGATGTCGCGGGCGCGCGCCGGCTTCTCGGCTCGCCGTCGGTCATCGGCTCGCTCGTGCGGCGCCGCGTCGAGGCGGAGACCGGGCTGACCTGCTCTGTCGGGGGCGGCGCGACGAAGTTCATCGCCAAGATGGCCTCCGGTCGGGCCAAACCCGATGGGATGCTGTTGGTTCCTGCCTCTCAGACGCTGGCGTTCCTCCACCCCTTGCCGGTCTCGGCGCTCTGGGGCGTCGGCGCGACCACAGCCGATGCCCTGACCCGACTCGGAATCAGAACCGTCGGCGACCTCGCGGCCACACCGTTGCCGACGCTGATCAATCGTGTGGGCGCCGCTTCGGGCCAGAAGTTGCACGCTCTTGCGAACGGCATCGACACCCGTGAAGTGGTGACGGTGCGCCATGAGAAGAGCGTCGGTCATGAGATCACCTTCGAGTTCGACGTGTTCGACGTGCAGAAGATCCGGCTCGAACTCCTGCGTCTGTCTGACCAGGTTGCCGTGCGCCTTCGCCGCGCAGGGCTGGCGGGCAAGACCGTCGCCCTCAAGCTCCGCTTCGCCGACTTCTCGACCATCTCCCGCTCGCGCACGCTCTCAGAACCGACGGACCTCGCCCAGTCGATCTTCGATGCCGCTCGTGACCTCTTCGATGCGGTTGATCTTGCCGGCCAGCGGGTGCGCCTGATCGGCGTGCGGGTCGAGAACCTCGTCACTGCGGCCGAAGCCGTGCACCAGCCCTCACTCTGGGACGACGAGGCCGCGGCTCCCTCGAGCTGGCGTGAGGCAGAGGTCGCTGCTGATCGAGTCGCAGACAAATTCGGCGCCGGTGCGGTGCGTCGGGCGTCGCTGGTCACGCCTTCGGGGCTCGGTCGGCAGGGTGCGCCACCTACGGCGGCGCAGGAATAAGCAGCGCTCTCAGCCGGGGAGGGGCGATTCACATTCGGCGTGTTCTTCACCCGCTCAATCGATCGGTGTGGATTGTCTTCAGTAGAAGACGCGGCGCCCGTTTCCGCGATCGATATCGTTCTGGAGCTTCCTCAGCTCCTCAGCGAGCTGCGGGTCGGACTGTTGTACGGAATCTGCTCGCCTCGAGACTCCGCTGTGACGCGTCAAGACCGAAAACAAACTCACAAATACGACGGCCACCCCGATGAGCCCCGCACCAACTGCAGCAATAACCGCACCCATGATCAGCTCCTTGTGGGTCCGAGACCCAACCGTTAACTTCACACTACGCTCCAGGCTGCCGTGCGCAAGAGGATCAGCGACATTCTCGACGAGATTCGACGCTTCGAATGCGTGTTCGATGGTGTAGTGTTGACATATGCTCATTAATTCGAATGTGGTCGAAACAGACTCGCGACGTGGTGCTTCAGATGCACTGCTGGTTGAGCTGTATTCCGGGATGGCTCGCGACGAAGAGTTGTTCGCTTCGCTCACCCGTCCGGCGCCGTTGCCTGGGTTCGGTGCCGAGACACATGCTGGTGCAAATTCTGCTGGATGCTCATGCTCGAGTTGCGGTGGCTCGAGTTGTTCTGGCTCAAGTTGCTCTGGTTCGAGTTGTTCTGGCTCAAGTTGCTCTGGCAATCCGAATGGTTGTGAGGTGTCCAGCTGCTCAGCGTGCTCGGATTCCGCACGCGCGAGCTATGCGCAGCTCTGTGATGGCGTGAGTCGCGCGGTTGACCTGGTCGTCGAGGTCGAGGCCGAGATAGCGCGGAGCATGGCGCGCCGGGCACGGCTGGTCGAATCGGCACGCGAACTCGCGGTCGCGGCCGAGGAAGTCGTGTTGATGCCTTCGGTGCTTGAGTCGGGCTCGAACCAAGACCGTGAGCACCTTGCACGACGGTCGCTTGTCGCCGAACTGGGCTGTGCGCTCCGCCAACCTGAGGCCAGCGTGCAGCGATTGCTCACCGAGAGTGAAACCCTCGCCGACCAGTTGCCTTCGACCCTGAACGCTCTGGCGGAGGGGCGGCTCAGCTATCGTCACGCGCAGGTGATGGTCGACAACGCCTTGTCATTGCCGCGGGAGGCGCGCCTCCGATTCGAAGGAGCCGCCCTCCGGTCCGCGGTGACGTCCACGGCCTCCCGGTTTACCCAGCACGCACGCAAGCTTCGTGAACGCCTCCACCCCGAGTCGATGGTTGCGCGACGCGAGAAGGCGGCGTCTGATCGTTGTCTGCGTTTCGAGCCTGCACGCGACGGTATGGCCTGGCTGTCGCACTACCTTCCGGCCGCCGTTGCGCTGCAGATCGACGACACCGTCGAGAATCTCGCGCGAGGTCTCGTGGCAGGCGACGAGACGCGCACGGTAGCCCAGTTGCGATCCGACGTGCTGGTCGACCTCGTTCTTGGCGGCACCGCCGGTGGATCCGACGTTCTTGATGGATCCGACAATCTTGGTGAATCCGATTTGCAATCCTGCGCTGGTCACAGCGCCCAGCCTGGCCTGAACGCCGAAATCGAAGACGAGCTCTCCACGGCAGAAGGGTTGTGGCAGAGAGGCACTGAGCGGCAATCCCGCTCGGCGCCGGGGCTCGTGGGCAGGGGCGTTCGACCGACAGTGATCGTCACGGTTCCTGTGATGACTCTGCTGGGTCGCACGGAAGAGCCGGGAGATCTCGAAAGGTACGGTCCGATCGATGCCGAAACCGCGAGAGAGCTGGCTCGGCATGCGCCTAGTTTCATCCGGATCCTGACGCATCCCGAGACGGGGGCGACTCTGTCTGTCGGCCGACAACGGTACCGACCACCTGCAGACCTTCGAACGGCTCTCGAGATCGAGGATCAGACGTGTCGATTCCCGGGTTGTGCGCGTGCCGCACGACGCTGCGAACTCGACCACACGGTGGATTGGGCGCGCGGGGGGCAAACGAGCCATACGAACTTGGCACACCTCTGCCCCAAGCACCATCACCTCAAACACGAGACGAAGTGGGCCGTGCGGCAAGAAGCAGACCGAGCGCTGAGGTGGACTTCACCGCTCGGTCGTGAGTACGTCACTACTCCTGAATCACGCTTTCCTGATGCTGGAGTCGATTCGGGTGGAGGCGCAGTTTCGCCCGGCGACGTGAATGTCGAACCAGCACCACTCGAACCAGCACCACTCGAACCAGCACCATTCTGAGGGGAGGGGGGTTAGGAGCGCAGGGTGATCGTTGCCGAGTGGGGCGCGATCGTTGAGTCCGCCGTGACTTCAGCGCCACTGAGCTCTGTGCCTTCCAAGGCGTCGGAGGTGCTCAGCAGTACAGTGCTCGCCGTATCACCCGCTCCGATCCCAGCAACGCCGACCGCAATCGGCGCGTCTGAGAAGTTCACGACGATGCTGACGCGGCCACGTGTGAGCTCGAACCAGTGGGCATCCTCGTCCAACCGCACGGAGATCTCGGTGAAACGGGGGTCGGTGAACTCCGGAAGGCTGCGCCGCAGTCGGGCGAGCTCCTGGTAGAGCCGAAGCACGCGGGAATGCCTCCCTTGATCACGCTCGGCCCAGTCAAGCTTCGATCGCTCGAAGGTCTCGGGGTCCTGCGGGTCGGGTACGGCCGACTCGTCCCAGCCCATCTTGGCGAATTCCGCGATGCGCCCCTTGGCGGTTGCCTCGCCGAGTTCAGGCTCCGGGTGCGAGGTGAAGAACTGCCAGGGTGTTGATGCGGCCCATTCCTCGCCCATGAAGAGCATGGGGGTGAACGGGCCGAGCATCGTGAGCACGGCGGCGATGGCGAGCTGGCCATCCGTCAGCGTTGCGCTCAGCCGGTCACCGGTGGCGCGATTGCCGATCTGGTCGTGGTTCTGGTTGGCAACGACGAGCCGCCACGAGAGGGTGTGCTCGGTGTCGATGGGCTTGCCGTGGGGCTTCTCGCGAAAGCTCGACCACGTTCCATTGTGGAAGAATCCCTCGGTCATGACCTTGCCGAGCGCAGAGAGAGGTTCGAAGTCGGCGTAGTACCCCGAGATCTCGCCGGTGAGCGCCACGTGCAGGGCATGGTGGAAGTCGTCGCTCCACTGGGCAGAGAGACCGTAACCGCGACTCTCGCGCGGGGTGAACATGACAGGGTCGTTGAGGTCCGATTCGGCGATGAGCGTCAGCGGTCGACCAAGGAATGACGAGAGGGCATCGACTTCGGTCGACATCTGCGCGAGCAGGTGCGGTTCGCTCTCGTCATGAAGGGCGTGCACGGCATCGAGCCGCAGACCGTCGACATGGTAGTCGTTGAGCCACATCAACGCGTTGTCGACGATGAAGCGCCGTACCTCCTCTGAGCTCTCGCCGTCGAGGTTGATCGACGAACCCCAGGTGTTCGAGCTCTGATCGTTGATATAGGGCCCGAACATCGGCAGGTAGTTGCCGCTCGGGCCGAGATGGTTGTAAACGACGTCCTGGATGACCGCCAGACCTTTCGCGTGACAGGCATCCACGAATCGCTGGTACGCCTCAGGCCCGCCGTACCCCTCGTGCACGGTGAACCACAGCACGCCGTCGTAACCCCAGTTGTGCGTGCCGTTGAATCCGTTGACGGGCAGGAGTTCGACGAAGTCGACGCCGATGGAGACCAGATGGTCGAGCTTGGCGATCGCCGCGTCGAGGGTACCCTCGGGCGTGAAGGTGCCGATGTGCAGCTCGTAGATCTCGCCACCGGCGAGCTGGCGGCCCTTCCACGAGGAATCCGTCCACGTGAAGTGCGAGGGGTCGAAAGTGCGGGAGAAGCCGTGCACACCGCCGGGCTGGCGCCTCGACCGTGGGTCGGGGATGACGAGATCGGCGTCGCCGTCGGCGCCGGAAATCGAATACCCGTAGTCGATGTCGCCTGAACCCTCGAGCTCGGCCAGAAGAGACCCTGGCGCTTCGAACCAGCCGTCTCCTCGTGGCGACATGGTGACGCGCTCCGTCTCGACGGAGCCGGGCCGGCGAACGGTGAGGGTCACGCCCTCAGCTCGGGGGGCCCATACATCGAATTCCTGCAGTGCCATGCCTGTTACGCCTCTTCTTCGGGCACCAGCAGTGCCACCGGGTAGCGGGAGAGTAGCTCGGTGAGCGGGATGATCGCCGAAGCGAAGTGCCGACCGGTGATGAGGTCGACCGTCGCCCGGTAGTCGGTGGTGAGGGTCGTGTCGCCCCAACCGCCGCCCCGCGCAAGCCCGACGGGCAGCCGGGTCGCGACCGTGATGGCGCCACCGCGGTCGAATGAGATGGCGTGGCCGGCCGCAGCGCCTTCAGCGACAAGCGGTTGGTAACCCGTGAACAGCCCAGGCCTCTCGCGCTTCAAGCGAAGTGCCCGCGAAACCACGAGGAGTTTGGCCGCTCCTGTCTCATCGATGGGCGGCAGGTCTCCGGCGTCGAGTCGGGCCAGGATGCTCCGGCGCTCCCCGTAGTCGACAGCCCGCCGGTTGTCGGGGTCGACCAGCGAGGTCTCCCACAGCTCACTGCCCTGGTAGACGTCGGGCGAGCCCGGGGCGGTGAGCTGCAGCAGCTTCAGCGAGAGCGAGTTCGACCAGCCGGGCATCCGGACCTGCTCGAGAAAGCCCGAGAGAACCCGGCGCACATCGTGCGAGTCGAACGCGCTGTCGACCACGCGGTGCATGCGCGCCTCGAAGTCCTGGTCTGGTGACAGCCAGTTCGTCGAGTCGCCCGCCTCGCGCGCAGCCTTCTCGGCGTAGGCGTGAAGCCGTTCGCGAGAGGCAGGCGCTGAACCGACGATGGCCTGCCACAACAGGTTCTCGAGCTGGCCATCGCCGAGCGGAGCAAGAACCCGCAACTGTTGCAGGGTGGATGCCCACTCCGCCGCCAGCTCGGAGATCACACTGATGCGTGCCCGCGTGTCTTCGCCTCGCTTGGTGTCGTGGGTCGACAGCGTGGTCATCGCGGTGGGGTAGTCGGTGAGCCGTGTTTCCTGGCGGTGGTGGAATTCTGCCACCGGAACAGCGAACTCACCCGGGTCTGCACCCACTTCGTTGAGTGAGGTCAGACGGTTGAATCGGTAGAACGCGGTGTCTTCGACGCCTTTGGCCATCACCATGCCGGAGGTCTGCTGAAAGCGTTGGGCGGCGACGTTCTCTGGGTCAGACAGTGAAGGAAGCACGGCGTCGATGGTCGAGGTGAGGTCGGGGCGGTGCTGCCCGGCGAGGTCGACCGCCTCTGACAGAGCCTCGACGCCGAACGGCAGGTACGAGCGATAGACCGGGAAGCACGTGAGCAACTCGGCGACGGCATCAGCGACCGTATCCGGATCGAGCTGACCAGGGAGCGTCGGCACATCGAGGTCGCGAACGATCCGGAGCACTTCTGAGCGCAGAATACCGTCGGCGATGCCGCGCTTGGTGTCGTGGATGAGGGCGGTGAACGACGTGGGAGCGGGGCGGGATTCGGTCGCGAGACGCAGGTCGAGGGCATCCAGTGTCGCCTGCCCGGCAGGGTCGACCAGTACCCGGTCGAAGTCGGCCAGGGCGTCGTACCCTGTCGTGCCGGCTGTAGCCCAGTCTGCTGGCATCTTCTCGCGGCCCTCGAGGATCTTCTCGACAAGCACATAGCTGCCGTCCGTGAGCTCGGCCAGGCGGTCGAGGTATCCGCGCGGGTCCTTCAGGCCATCAGGATGATCGACCCGCAGCCCATCGGCCAGCCCCTCTGTGAACCACCGCCCGATCTCGGCGTGCGATTCGTCGAAGACGGAGCTGTTCTCGACTCTGATGCCGGCCAGGGTGTTCACGGCGAAGAACCGACGGTAGTTGAGGTCGTAGTCGGCCCGGTGCCAGTTCACCAACTCATAGTTCTGGCGCGAATGCACCGTCACAGCGTCTGCACCGTCGTCGGCAGAGCCCAGTTTGAGCGGAAAACGGTTGTCATAGAAGTGCAGCTGGTCGCCGACGACCCGGAAGTCGTCTGTGGAGAGGCTCTCGAGCGGGGCGTCGCCGAGAACAGGGAGTCGCACCTTTCCGTTGCCGAACTCCCAATCGACGTCGAACGCGTCGGCGTACCGCGAATCACGCCCGTGCATGAGCAGATCCCACCACCAGGCGCTGGTGTGTGGGGTGTTCACCCCCACGTGGTTGGGCACAATGTCGATCAACACGCCGAGCCCTGCGTCTCGGGCGGCCCCTACTGCGTGGTCGAGGCCTTCTGCTCCGCCTCGGTCGGGGTCGACCTGCGCGTGGTCGATCACGTCGTACCCGTGGTCGGAGCCCTTCTCCGCCTTCAGCAGTGGCGAGAAATAGACCCAGCTGGCACCCAGATCACGAAGATACGGGGCCACCTCTGCCGCGTCGGCAAGCGTGAAGGTCGGAGTGATCTGCAGGCGATAGGTCGACTGGGGGACGCGCACGGTGTTCGGCTCGATTCTGTCTGGGGGTGGATGGGAGAAACTAGCTGGTTGACGCCCGGTTTGCCGGAATGACCGGAACCGCGCCGGTCATCGAGCTCAGCGAGGCGGCCACCGAGTGGTCGGGGTCGACCGTCTCGTGACGGTGGGCACGAAGCACCATCATCGATTTCGGATGCACGGTGAGCACGTCGCCCGGAACGCTGGGGTCTTCGTTGGTCGCCTGGCCGGCCGTGTCGATCACCACGTCCCAGGCCGTCGCGTACTCGGCGCTCGGAAGCGTGAAGGGCACTTCGACGTCGTCGGCGTTGAAGTACAGCAGGAAGTTCACGTCGGTGACCCGGGCGCCGCGGTAGTCGCGCCCCCGAATTCCCTGGCCGTTCAGAAAGACGCCGACCGAACGGCTGAGCGGTGTGTCCCACTCCTCCGGCTCCATCTCGCCCGCGCCCGTGTTCAGCCACACGATGTCGGGCAGAGGCTCGCCACGACCGCGACGCACGGGCCGGCCGTCGAAGAACCTCGAGCGCCTGAACGTCGGGTGCTCCTTGCGCAGCCGCATGACGGCAGAGACGAACTCGGTGAGCGGTTCATCCGCCCGCTTCCAGTGCACCCACGAGAGCTCGTTGTCTTGCGCATAGGTGTTGTTGTTGCCGTTCTGGGTGCGGCCGAGCTCGTCGCCGTGCAGCAGCATCGGCACTCCCTGCGACAGCAGGAGGGTTGCGAGAAAGTTGCGCTGCTGGCGCGCACGCAGGGCCCGGATGCCCGGGTCATCGGTTGGCCCTTCGACACCGCTGTTCCAGCTCCGGTTCTCTGACTCACCGTCGTTTCCGTCTTCGCCGTTGGCATCGTTGTGCTTCTCGTTGTACGACACCAGGTCAGCCAGCGTGAACCCGTCGTGTGCGGTGACGAAGTTGATCGAGGCGACCGGGCGGCGCCCAGAATGTTCATAGAGGTCGCTGGAACCGGTGAAGCGTGATGCGAACTCGCCGAGGGACGAGGGCTCTCCTCGCCAGAAGTCGCGAACGGTGTCGCGGTACTTGCCGTTCCACTCCGACCACTGTGGAGGGAAGTTCCCCACCTGGTACCCGCCGGGCCCGACATCCCAGGGCTCGGCGATCAGCTTGACCTGCGACACCACCGGATCCTGCTGCACGAGCTCGAAGAAGCTCGAGAGGCGGTCGACGTCGTAGAACTCGCGCGCAAGGGTCGAGGCGAGGTCGAACCGGAAGCCGTCGACGTGCATCTCGGTCACCCAGTACCGCAACGAGTCCATGATGAGTTGCAGGGAATGGGGGTGCCTCACGTTGAGCGTGTTGCCGGTTCCCGTGTAGTCCATGTAATACCGCTTGTCGTCATCCATGACCCGGTAGTACGCCTCGTTGTCGATTCCCCTGAACGAGATCGTCGGCCCGAGGTGGTTTCCTTCAGCGGTGTGGTTGTAGACCACGTCGAGAATGACTTCGATGTTGGCGGCGTGCAGCGCTTTCACCATGCCCTTGAACTCCTGCACCTGCTGGCCGCGCTCGCCTGCAGAGGAGTAGGCGCTGTGCGGCGCGAAGAATCCGATGGTGTTGTAGCCCCAGTAGTTGTGCAGGCCCTTGTCGAGCAGAGTGCTGTCCTGCACGAACTGGTGCACGGGCATCAGCTCGATCGCGGTGATCCCGAGGCGCTGCAGGTGTTCGATGGTCGCCGGGTGGGCGATGCCCGCATAGGTGCCGCGCTGGTCCTTGGGTATCGCACTGTTCAGCTCAGTGAGGCCCTTGACGTGCGCTTCGTAGATGATGGTCTCGTTGTAGGGCACCTTGAGGGTGCGATCGCCCGACCAGTCGAAGAACGGATTGATGACCACGCCGTACATCATGTGCTTGGCCGAGTCGAGGTCGTTCTGCGAGTCCGGGTCGCCGAAGTTGTACGAGAAGAGCGACTGGTCCCAGTCGATCGTGCCGCTCGTCGCCTTGGCATAGGGGTCGAGAAGCAGTTTGTGTGGATTGAACCGCAGCCCGTTGGCGGGGTCGTACGGCCCGTAGACACGGTATCCGTAGCGCTGGCCGGGTTGCACCTGGGGCAGGTAGCAGTGCCAGACGAAGGCGTCGACCTCGTTCAGCAGAACGCGCGTCTCGGCCCCTTTCTCGCCGAAGAGGCAGAGTTCGACCTTCTCTGCTCCCTCGCTGAAGATGGCGAAGTTCGTGCCACTGCCGTCGAAGGTCGCTCCGAGCGGGTATGCGGATCCTGGCCAGCTGTCCATAAAGAATTCTCCTGTTGTCGTGCGGGCACGCGTCGTCAGTGCGAGGTGAGGTGCGGCGCGATGTCTGCCGCGATGAAGTCGAGGTGTTCCAGGTCGCCCAGGTCGAGCACCTGCAGGTAGAGGCGCTCGACACCAGACTCCCGGAGGGCGCCGATGCTATCGATGGCTTCGGATGCTGTACCCGCGATGCCGTGCCGACGAAGTTCTTCGGGCTCGCGGCCGATTGCGGCCGCACGGCGGGCGAACTCCCTCTCGTCAGAACCCACGGCCACGACGAGAGCCGCCGAGTAGACCAGGCTGTCGGGGTCGCGCTCGATGGCTTCACACGCCGCGCGGACGCGCCCGAACTGGGCAGCGATGGAGTCGAATTCGGCGAACGGGATGTTGAATTCGGTGGCGAAGCGTGCGGCGAGGGCCGGGGTGCGCTTGGCCCCTGAGCCGCCGACGATGACCGGAACCGGGCTCTGGATCGGCTTGGGAAGGGCAGGCGAGTCGATCAACTGGTAGTGCTCACCCTCGAACGAATACGTCCCGCCGAGCGGGGTGGACCACAGCCCCGTCACGATTTCGAGCTGTTCTTCGAGCAGGCCGAAGCGCTTCGGGGGGAAGGGGATTCCGTACGCGGCGTGCTCCGCGGCGAACCAGCCGGTGCCGAGGCCGAGTTCAGCACGGCCGCCCGACATCTGGTCGACCTGGGCGACCTGGATTGCGAGGATGCCGGGGTGACGGTAGGTGACCGACGACACGAGGGTGCCGAGCTTGATGGTGCTCGTCTCCCTGGCGAGCCCTGCGAGGGAGGTCCAGGCGTCGCTCGGGCCGGGAAGACCGTCGCCGTTCATGGCGAGATAGTGGTCAGAACGGAAGAACGCGTCGAAGCCCAATCGTTCGGTGGCCTGGGCCACCGCGAGGAGATCGTCGTAACTCGCACCGTCTTGAGGCTCTGTGAAGATACGCAGTTGCATACACCAAGCCTCACACACTTCTCCCTTTCGCCGTGTGGGGTTGAAGAGTAGCGTCGACTCATGACAAGTCTCGCAATGCAGCTCTCTGAATCGTTCCGGTCCGCCGGAGTCAAATCGATCTACGGTGACCCGGTCGATCTTGAAGGGGTCACCATCATTCCGGTCGCCCTGGCGTGGTACGGCTTCGGCGGTGGCGACAACGGAGGCTCGGAGGGTGGGGCTGGCGCGCTCGGCGGCCCGATGGCTGGCGGGGGAGGCGGGGGAGCGAGCATCCCGATCGGCGCGTACGTCAAGACGAGCAAGGGTGCCTGGTTCCAGCCGAACCTGGTGTCACTGATCGCTGTCTCGATACCGGCCATGTGGGTGTGGGGCCACGCCATGTCGAGGGTGATCAAGTCACTGAAGAAGTAGACCGCTTCTGAAGCACTAGCGCTCCGGCCGGGCTCTCTGTCCAGTGGTTCAGGCAGCCTGGCGCAATCTGACGCGGTGCCACGTGGTCGGTGCGGGGCCGAAACCCACGCGCATCCGGTCGTCGTTGGCGGGTCTCGCTGCGTCATACAGCACGGTCACCGCGCCGCTGGCTTGCGCGAGCTTGAACGTGAAGCCGCCGGAGCGGGGAATGAGGCTGCGCGCGATGCCGTCGCTCGCGGTGAACGAGATGATCGTCACCGTTGAGGTCAGCCGGGAGAGAAGCCCTGCGGTGAGCGGAGGCGCAACCGTGACGGCCTGGCCCCGGGTACGCGTGCCGTTCCGTGAGAGCCAGCTCTCGGTCATTCTGCGGTGCGCGAACACGGCGAGAAAGAGTACAGCCACCAGAACGGCGGCGGCGAGCAGGAGGAGGGGCATCGTCCCTTCAGAATAGGCGATGCGAAAGGATAGACGATGCGGCCCTCTCCGCAAAACGGCTGTGAGCTCGCCGGGGGCTGGGCGCTCAACAGCGCTACGGTGGGGGTATGACAGAGACAGCTGCAACCCCAACGTCGTACACCGTCGAATACGTCGACGGCCCCCTCAAGGGCCAGTTCGACAAGCGGGTCTTCGTCGGTGGCAAGCACGACAAGACCTTCGGTGTGATTGCCCTCGTCGACGGCATCGAATCAAATTTCGAGTACACGGCCGTTTCAGAGCGCACCCTCAACGGTGAACTGCACGTGAGCTACTCGTTCGACGCTGCAGACAGTGACCCCTACGTGAGCGGCGACGACACCGACCTGGGCGAAGCGCTGGTCTGATCCAGTTCTCCCGCGCGTTCAGTGTCGTGAATCCAGGAAGGCCTGGATGACCGGCACCGGGTGCGTCAGCCTCCACAGTGGCCCGGGGTCGGTGATCGGTGCGCTCAGCTTGAGCGGTACCGTCAGTGGCCCGCCGGGCAGGTCGAAGGCGACGCTGCCGGCCGTGGTTCCGGCGAGTGCGGTCGTGACCTGGGCGGCCGAGACAACCGGTTCTGTCGTGACGGGTGCCCAGCGCATCCGGTCGTCGCCCGCGAGTGCCACGCCCTCTGCCGACTGGCCCCAGGCCGTGTCGTAGCGGATGAATGTGTCGCCTGCGGTCACGACAGGAGTGGGCTTCAGACTGAGCGGCGCGCTCGCCACGAGGGCGACCATGTCCTGGTGCAGTGTGTCGTAGTCGGGCTCACGAAGCAGCGCCCCGTAGACCGGAACGGTGTTGCCCGCGACCGTCACCGTAACGCTGAAGAGAAAACACAGCCCCGCCTGGTCGGTGTAGCTGAGAGACAACCCGGTGACGCCCTGTTCGGGCAGATACGTTGCGAGATTGTTGACGACACGGTTCTTGTTCACCGTGGCTGAGGGCTCTGCCATGATCTCGGCGATGACCGGGTTCTCGAAGGCGAGCTGTGCCACGCGGGTGAGATCGGATGCCGTGCCCACCGAGTCTCCCGAGAGCCCGGTCGCATCGACAACAGTTGTGCTGGCAAGCCCGTTCTTGGTGAGCCAGGATTTCGCGGCCGTCAGATAACCGTCGACGGAGCCGAATGCCCATCTGGCCAGCGCATCGCTGTGATTGTTGCTCGAGCCGAGCAGAATGGCCTGGAGGAACTCACGCTCGGTCCACGATTCCCCCGTGATGAACGAGACGGCACGGGCGCTGTTCGCGATGTAGTCGACGTAACCGGCATAGTCCTCTGCGGTCACCACGATCGACGGGCCCGGTTTGCCGGCGTCGACGGGTTTGGCGTCGAGCACCACGAGAGCCAGGATGACCTTCGCCGTGCCGCCGAGGGGAACGGCGTCGGCCTGGCCCGCTGTCGCCAGAACGGTGGGGTCGTCTCCGACGGAGATTCCGCTCGCGCCTGTCTGGGGGAGCGTGGGAGGCGATGACGCGACCGCAGGCGGGGCGGGATTCAGAACGGTTGCCGTTGCGGCCGGCAGGGGGCCCACGAGGGTTGCCGGGCCGTAGATGCCGACCGCGAGGATGATGATGGCACCGAGACCCACGAACACCCCACGCCTGATGCGGTGGGCGAGAGTGAGCGGCATGAAGTCAGGCTAACCCGCCGGTGCGTGTATTCCGCTCAGGCCCAGCCGAGTTCGTGTAGACGCTCGTCGTCGATGCCGTAGAAGTGGCCGATCTCGTGGACGAGAGTGGTGTGGATCTCGTCGCGGAGCTCGTCTTCGTTTTCGCACACCGAGAGCAGCGGTAGCCGAAAGAGCACGATGCGGTCGGGCAGTTCGCCGAAACCGTAGTCACCTCGCTCGGTGAGCGCGATTCCCTCGTAGAGTCCGAGCAGATCGAGAGAGCCGTCTTCGGGGAGGTCTTCGACCACGAAGATGACATTGTCGAGCCCGTCGACCATCTCGTCGGGCAACAGGTCGAGTTCTTCGACCACAAGGGCTTCGAATGCGGCGGCGTCGAGCTCGATCATCCGGAGCAGGCCCTTCATGCGGGAGACAAGCGGTTAACGAAGAAATGACCCGAAAGCGCCGGGCCATTTCTTCTTCTGCAACTTTTCACAGTGCTGTTTTTCTCTGCTGGGGTGAGTAACGGGGCTCGAACCCGCGGCCTCCTAGACCACAACCAGGCGCTCTGCCAACTGAGCTATACCCACCAGGCTGTCGACCCGTCAAACGGGGCAACCAGAGAAGTCTATTACAGCTTTGCGGCGAACTCGTTCACGACGTCTGCTGCAATGGTCTTGAGGTCGGCGGATGCGGGGCCCGGAGGAGCCACGAACACGGCCTTGCGGTAATACTCGAGTTCGCGGATCGACTCGAGAATGTCGGCGAGGGCGCGGTGGCCGCCGTCTTTGGCGGGTGCGTGGAAGTAGATGGGCGGGAACCAGCGTCGGGCCAATTCTTTGATCGACGACACGTCGACGCTGCGGTAGTGCAGGTGGGCGTCGACCCGCGGCATGTACTTCGCCAGGAACATGCGGTCGGTGCCGATGGTGTTGCCCGCGATCGGGGCCTTCATCTCGTTCGGTACGAACTTCAGAATGTATTCGAGAACCTCGTACTCCGCCTCCGCCAGGCTGACGCCGTTCGGGATGAGCGCGTCGAGGCCGCTCGTGGCGTGCATGTTGCGCACGAAGTCGTTCATGTTCGACAGCGCAGAGTCGTCGGGCTTGATGACGATGGTGAAGCCGGGGTCGACCAGGTTCAGGTCGAAGTCGGTGATGACGACGGCCACCTCGACCAGTTCGTCGATCGCCAGGTCGAGCCCGGTCATTTCACAGTCGATCCAGACCAGTCGGTCTGTTTGTGCACTCATGTGGTCGAGTCTACCGGTGACGATTCAGGTCAACGGCTGAGGTCCCAGGCAACGCCTCAGCTGATCAGGATCGCGGAACTGTCCAGAACTTCAGTGATGACAGACGTGATGTCGGCTGTCGGGCGACAGGTCACATCCACGAAGACGCCCTGACCAGAGGCCGCGAACGCGCGGGCCGTGGTGATGAAGCTGTTGTTCGACTGGTCGGTTCCAGACATCGCGCGGGTCTGGACCACGGAGTCGGCGTTGACGACGTTCTGGTTGATGTAGTCATCGCTCGCGTTGGCGGAGACATCGTCGACGGTGGTCTTGTCGATCAGCGCGAGATAACTTTCGGTGGTAGCGCGGTCATCGCCCGCGGTCAGGGTCACCTTCGGGTCGAGCGGGCCCTGGTGAAACGTGGTGCGACAGAGGTTGTCGGCAGAGATGTAGGTCCACGTTCCCTCGGCACCCTTGGCCAGGCCTGCCTTCCAGCCAGCCGTGCCGAGAAGGCCGTCGCTGATCTGCGGGATGGACTCAGGGGTCAGGGTGGTACCCGCCTCGAACGTGAGGTCTGCGGCTGCCGGGCCCTGCGGAACCGGAACTGCCGCGGTCGGCAGGAGCGGGTTGAATCCGCCCGGATCGTAGACACGCTGGGCGTGGCTGAGAGTGAGAACCAGGATCACCACGAGCACGATCACCGCCGCAAGGTCGATCACGATGCGCACGTAGCCGATGATCACACCGGCCAGCGCCAGTCCGTGGCCGCGCTCGCCCGTCTTCCGGATCTGCGAGAGCGCGATGTGCCCGGTGATGACCCCGGCGATCGAGACGATGAATGACGAGACGAACGACACGATCGCGAGCACATTGAACTGCGCTTGGTTGAGTGGCGCGGCGGGAAGTGGCGCTGGGGGAAGAGGGGTCGTAGGGAACGGCGTCGGGGGAAATAGCGTTGCGGGAAGTAGCGCTGGGGGGAGTGGCGCTGGGGGGATCTGGGCTGCGGGCTGGGGAGATTCCGGTTCGCTCACGTGGTGCTCTCTGTTCGTGGGTTCGCGCCCCGGGCCGTGTCTGCAGTGAAGACGTTACACCGCGCCGGATGCCCGGCCGCCCTTGTGCGGTTCGCTGGAGTCGCCGCCTCGAGCTGCCGGCACGACGGGTCTCGCGTTCGGGCGGCAAAGATGTGAGGCTGGAGTCATGGACGACGTGAACGCGAAGACTGTTCTCCAGCGCTATCTGCAGACCGGGAGAGACGCGCTGCTCTGGAAGCTCGAGGGCCTTTCCGAGTACGACGTCAGGCGACCAATGGTGACGAGCGGAACCAATCTGCTCGGCATCGTGAAACACACCGCGAGTGTGGAGGCCGGGTACTTCGGTGAGGTCTTCGACCGCCCGTTCGCTGAGCCACTGCCCTGGATTGCCGCCGATGCCGAAGACAACGCCGACATGTGGGCGACACTCGAAGAATCGCCGGAATCCATCATCGGCCTGTACCACCGGGTCTGGGCCAACTCCGATGCCACCATCGCCGCCCTGCCACTGGATGCACCGGGCGTCGTGCCTTGGTGGCCGGGCGAGCGTGGCAAGGTCACCCTGCAGCAGATCCTCGTGCACATGATCGCCGAGACCCACCGCCACGCCGGGCACGCCGACATCGTTCGTGAACTCATCGACGGCTCGGCTGGGCTCCGGGCAGACAACAGCAACCTTCCGGAAGGCGACCGGGCCTGGTGGGAGTCGTACCGACGTCGACTCGAAACCGTCGCTCTCAGCACGCGCGAGGGTGTCGATGACCCTACCGTGACAGACCCCGCCAACTACAGGGCGCTCTGGGAGAACGAGTTTGTGCGGGTGCTGGAGTACGACGACGTTCCCGGTGCCGAAACGAGCCCCCACGATCATCCGAACTCCGTCATGGTCACTCTGTCGGGGTTCGACCGGCGGCTCTCCTCGGGTGGGCGCGAATCCGATGTGAGCCTGCCCCGTGGCAAGGCCGTGTGGTTGCCTGCTCAACGGCACTCCGGCACCAACACGGGCGAGACGCCGACGCACACGATTCTCGTAGAACTCAAGGGCGCAGCTGCCGGCACTGCTTTGGGCGCGTCTCTCGGGCCGCAGGATCTGTAGGAGCATGCGCGTACGCGATCTGACGAGTGCCGATGCCCGTGGCGTTGTTGCCCTGTGGCACGAAGCCGGGCTCACGAGGCCGTGGAATCCGCCCGAAACCGACCTGCAACGGGCCCTCGACACCTCGACATCGACCGTGCTCGGCGCGTTCGACGGCGAGGAGTTGTGCGGGACTGTCATGGTCGGCCACGACGGGCACCGCGGCTGGATCTACTACCTCGCCGTGAGCGGGAGTCGGCGGGGAATCGGCCTGGGCAGGCTGTTGATGTCGAGAGCAGAAGACTGGCTGCGGGAACAGGCCGTAGTGAAAGTGCAACTCATGGTGCGGTCGTCGAACACGGAGGTACTCGGGTTCTACGACCACCTCGGGTACGAAGACGCGGCCGTCGAGGTGCGGTCGAAGTGGCTCACCTGATCGGCTGCTTGGCTGGGCCTGCCAGCTTCAGGGCTCAGCCCGCTCTGAGCTCGATCTGGGCCTTGCGCCCAAGGAGGAACCTCTCCAGCAATTCGACAGGCAGGTCTTCGCCCTCTCGCAGGTGGATGGAACCCTTGGTGGTCTCGAGGCCGAGCGCGTTCACCTCTGCAGCGAGTTCGCCCAGATTTCCGAACGGGTAGACACCGATGTGCTTCCTCGTGCTCATGACCGACAGGAGGCCCTTGCCTCGGTAGAGAAGCGACGGCATTCCGTAGCTGACTCCGGCCACTGCCTCCGGCACGATCGTGCGGGCGCGCGTGTAGATCTCGTCGATTCTCGTTCGCGTGGGCTCGGCGATGGTGTCCAGGTACTCGGTGATGACGTCGCTCATGACGCAGCGGCTGCCGGGATGTTGCTGCCGGAGACGTAGGCGGCGAGGTGCTCGCCGGTGAGAGTCGAGGGAGTGGCGACAAGGTCGGCGGGGGTGCCCTCGAAGACGACCCGGCCACCGTCGTGGCCGGCGCCGGGGCCGAGGTCGATCATCCAGTCGGCGTGGGCCATCACCGCCTGGTGGTGTTCGATGACGATCACCGATCGCCCCGAATCGACGAGCCTGTCGAGCAGGCCGAGGAGTTGCGCTACGTCGGCGAGATGTAGGCCCGCGGTGGGTTCGTCGAGCACGTAGATCGCGCCCTTCTCGGCCATGTGGGTCGCCAGTTTGAGCCGCTGGCGCTCGCCGCCGGAGAGCGTCGGGAGGGGCTGGCCGATGCTGAGGTAGCCGAGCCCGACGTCGACGAGCCGGGCGAGGATGGCGTGGGCGGGCGCATTGCGCGCTTCACCGGCACCGAAGAACTGTTCTGCCTCGGTGACCGACATGCCGAGCACCTCGCTGATGTCACGGCCGCCGAGATGGTAGTCGAGCACCGAGGCGAGAAACCGTTTGCCGTCGCACTCCTCGCAGGTGGTCGCGACCCCGGCCATCATGGCGAGGTCTGTGTAGATGACCCCGGCCCCATTGCAGACCGGGCACGCACCCTCAGAGTTGGAGCTGAAGAGTGCGGGCTTCACGCCGTTCGCTTTCGCGAACGCCTTGCGGATGGGCTCGAGCAGCCCGGTGTACGTGGCGGGGTTGCTCCTTCTGGAGCCGCGGATCACGCTCTGGTCGACCGTCACAACGGTGCCGTGGGCGGTTTCGGGTGCGCGGCTCACCGAACCGTGGATGAGCGAACTCTTGCCGGAGCCGGCGACACCCGTGATGACGCACAGCACGCCGAGAGGAATGTCGACGTCGACGCTCTGGAGGTTGTTCGCTTCCGCGCCGCGGATCTCGAAGCTGCCAGTGCGCGTGCGCACCTCGTTCTTGAGGGTCGCCCTGTCGTCGAAGTGCTTTCCGGTGATCGTGTCGCTTGATCGCAATTCGTCGACAGTGCCTTCGAAACAGATCGAGCCGCCTGCCGAGCCGGCACCGGGGCCCAGGTCGATGACGTGGTCGGCGATCGCGATCGTCTCGGGCTTGTGTTCGACGACGAGAACCGTGTTGCCCTTGTCTCGCAGCCGCAGGAGCAGGTTGTTCATGCTCTGGATGTCGTGGGGATGCAGGCCCGTCGTCGGCTCGTCGAACACATACGTCACGTCGGTGAGGGAGGAGCCGAGGTGGCGGATCATCTTCACGCGTTGT